>CANIZL010000005.1 GCA_947471985.1 Verrucomicrobiota bacterium
AGCGATACCGAGAGCAGGCGACCAAGAAGCTTGAGGCCCTTAGTCGAAAATTCGGCTACCGCCTCGTGAAGGAATCCGACCCAATCCCGGCAACCTGAATCAAAGACGCCCAAGTGGCGCGAATTTGGTTCAGTTCATTGGTAGCCGCGACGGTGCCGGCACCGGAGGGCCGGCCCGACCCGGCCCGCAACCGCCAACCAGAACCCCCGACGACGCTGACATGAAACGCTGGCTTCCCCTCGCTCTGGCCCTGATCACCGCCGCGTGGGCCTTTTCGCAATGGCGGGTTCCGGGCGGCTCCTCCGACCGCGATCGGGCGATTTCCGAGTTCGGCCGCCTGCCCGTGGTGTTCAACGGGCGGATCCAACCCTTCGATTCCCTCGCCCGCAATTCCCTCACCCAGATCCGCGGCAAGCAATCGGCGAACTACGAACCGTGGAAGGGAACCTTCGAGAAGCCCCAATTGGCCACCGGCACAGATTGGCTTCTGGAAGCGATGTCCATGCCCGAACTCGCCAATACCCGGAAGATCTTCCGCCTCGACCACCCGGAGCTGAAGGGCCTGTTCCGCCTGCCGGCCGATGCCGATCCGGCGCGGGCGGACGACGGCAAGCATTATTCCCTGAGCCAACTGCGCGTCGGCCTGGCTGAATTTCAAAACGTGGTGGAGAACGTGCCGAAGGAGTCCGCCAGCCAGACCGCCTTCCAAAAGGCCGCCCTCCGTCTGCACAACGCACTGACGCTCTACCAGCGATTGCTGAACACGCTGCAGCCGATGGACGCCACCAACGCCGTCGCCGAACTCGCCGCCTATCAGGCCGTCGCGCCGGCCGGAGCCGCTGCTTTCCAGGCCCGCTATTCCGGGCGGGCCTTCGATACCAATGCGTTCGCCCGAATTCTGGAACCGGCCCAACGGTATATGACCATGGAAGGCGCCGATGCCCCGCTGGTGATCCCTCCCGTCACCGAAGGCGGCGCCTGGCAACGCCTGGCCGCAGCCACGCTGGAGATTTCCCTGCCGGTGGATTTGCTGGCGCATTTCACTGGGAATAGCCCGCTCAATCCGGAGGAGGCCCGGACACGCCTGGCCGCCGTTGGTCAGCGCCCGCTCAATCCGGCCGTTCCGCGCCTGGTGGCCATGACGCTCGCCTACCGGGAATCCCGCTTCGCCGATTTCCGACGCCAGATCGCCGACTACCGCGACTTCCTCGCACCCCACCTGTCCGTGACGCTCCGAAAAGTCCAACGCGAACAGGCCTTCAATCAATGGGCGCCCTTCTATCAGGCCATGGTCATCTATGTCCTGGCCTTCCTGGTGATCGGCGCCTTCTGGCTGACCCTGTCGGAAACCGCCCGCAAAATCGGCTGGTGGCTCATCCTCGTGGGTTATCTCATTCACTCCTCCGGACTGATCACCCGCATGGTCATTGAGGGCCGGCCTCCCGTGACCAACCTTTACAGTTCCGCGGTCTTCATCGGCTGGGGCGCGGTCGGCCTGGGTTTGGTATTGGAACGATTCTGGCGCAACGCCATCGGGCTCGCCGTGGGTTCGGTGCTGGGCTTCGCCACGTTGATCATCGCGCACGGACTATCCAAGGACGGAGATACGATGCAGATGATGCGGGCCGTGTTGGACACCAACTTCTGGCTGGCCACCCACGTGGTCATTGTGACGCTGGGCTATGCCTCCACTTATGTGGCCGGCTTCCTCGCCATTCTGTATGTCGCCCTGGGTTGCACCACCCGTGTGGTGACGGCGGACATGGCGAAATCCCTGAGCCGCGCCGTTTATGGCATTCTTTGCTTTGCCACTCTGTTCAGTTTCGTCGGGACGGTATTGGGCGGAATTTGGGCGGATCAGAGCTGGGGGCGGTTCTGGGGCTGGGATCCCAAGGAAAACGGGGCCCTGATCATCGTTCTCTGGAACGCGCTGATTCTCCACGCCCGCTGGGGCGGAATGGTCCGTGATCGCGGGGTCATGCTGCTGGCCTTGGTGGGCAACATCGTCACGAGTTGGTCGTGGTTCGGTACCAATATGCTGGGAATCGGCCTGCATTCGTACGGTTTCATGGATTCCGCCTACTTCTGGTTGCTCGCCTTTGTCGCCAGTCAGCTGGCCCTGATCGCCTTGGGATTGATTCCGCAAACTTACTGGCGCAGCTGGCGGGGACGCCCTGACGGATCCGTCCCGCCCGCCTCAGCCGCGGGTCGGAAGCAACCCAGCCCGGCAACTTCCTGATCCGGTCAGGAATTCCGTCGGCACGCACCGCCAAACGACTTCCGAGCGGTCAGCCTTAAGGTTGGGCACAACTCCCTTGGGAATCCGCTCCCCTGCGGACTCCCGCTCCCGGCCCATTGGCCCTGCCCCACCGCACGGTTTCGGGATTGCGTCAACCGCTCCCCACCCCTCGCACCGCAATCCGCGAGCGGACAATTCTTGCGTCACCGCAACGGCTTTTCGTCGCGAAAGTGGTTACCAACTAATCCCCAAACAGTTACCCGACCAGCCAGGAAACTGTACCGCCCTCGCCATCCGCCTGGGGAACCTCCCCAAGCCAAAAAAGGGTTATCGGTTGCCAAATAATGTCAGCCGTCGGCGCAACCCCGCCGTGTACGGTCGGTACGCATGCAAAATCAGCCATGCTTAGAACCGAGGAACGGCCCTCTTGTTGAATCATGAAAACAAAACCTCTCACAATACTCGGTGCCCTTGGCGCGATCCTTCTGGTCATCAACGTGGTTTCGTGCAGTACCGTGACCCGAACCGTGAACCTTCCGCCGGAAATCCCCGGCGCGACCTTCATGGGATCCCAGAGCTGTGCCGAATGTCACGCCGAAAAGAACAAGCACTTTGCCGGTTCGGATCATGCCCGTCTGAAGGCTCAGGGCGCGAACGCCGAGAACGTCGGATGCGAATCATGCCACGGCCCGGCCAGCGTCCATATCAAGTCCGGCGGCGCGGCCCGCACCATCATCAATCCGCGCCAATCCCCCGAGACCTGCTACCAATGCCATCTCGACAAGCGCGGCTCCTTCAACACGGCCCATCATCATCCCCTGCAAGAGGGCAAGGTCAGCTGCGGCGACTGCCATAACCCCCACGAAGGACGGGCAGTGAAGGGCGGCGGGACTTCCATGGCGGCCGCGAACGAAACCTGCTTCAAATGCCATACGGCCCAACGCGGTCCGTTCGTCTTCGAGCACGAAGCCCTCCGCGAAGGCTGCACCAGCTGCCACTCGCCCCACGGCTCCGTCAATCAACGGATGCTCACCGAGCGGAACCAAATCCTTTGCCTCAAGTGCCATATGCAAACCCAGGTGGCACCCGGAAAGATCATCATCGGCGGTCACGAACACACGGACGACCTGCCGCGCGGCACCTGTTGGAGTGCCGGCTGCCATGAAGCCGTGCACGGGTCCCAGATCAATCGCTCACTTCGTTTCTAACCCTTAACCCTTGAAAGCCGTGAAAACTAATCACGTCGTAGGAACTCCGGGCCGCCTATTGGCCGGCACGAGTGCACTGCTGCTGGGGGCCTGTCTGGCCGGAGCCCTCTCCGCAAGAGCAGCCGATGCCCCCAAACCATCCGCCCCCGGTGACGCCGCCAGCGACGCCGACGACGCGGAATTGCTCAATTGGGTGCAGTTCGGTGTGGGCGGAAACTTCATCTCGGGCGACAAGGCCCAGTTCCAAACCCAAAAAGGCCTGCCCTCCGGCGCCTTCGGGGGCCTCGAGGGCTTCCACTTCGAGTCGCCCGTCGACAAGAAAGGCCTCTTCACCGCGGACGGCCGCGGCATGTTCGACAACCATGACTATTCGATCAAACTCGAATTGTCCCACCCCGACAAAGGCTTCATCCGCGCGGGCTACAGCCAATACCGGGTCTACTATGATGGAATTGGCGGTTATCTCCCCTCCAATGGCCTGATTTTCCCGGGCCTCTTCGACAACCGCTTGGCCGTCGACCGCGCCCACACCTTCTTCGAAGCCGGACTCACGTTGCCCGATAAACCGGTCATCACCTTCCGGTATGATCTGGATACCCGCGACGGACTGAAGGACACGACCAGCTGGGGCCAATCCACCTTGACGCCCAAGAGCGTCCAAAAGAAGATCGTCCCCGGCTTCCGTGACCTGGACGAAACCCGCCATACCTTCTCGCTCGACGTCAAGCACGCCATCGGTAACACCGAGTTCGGTTTGGGCGGGCGCTACGAAATCCAGGCCAATGATGATCTAAAAACCATCTACCAACAACCCACGCAGGGGACAACTGCCCGCACCCTGAACCAGGCGGAGGGTGTGCACGCGGACATCGCCAATGCCCACGCGTACACGGATACCAAGCTGAACGACAAGTGGGAGTTCACCACCGGGTATTCCTTCAGCACCCTGCATTCCGTGCTGTCCGGCAGCCGTTACAATAAGGCGATCGTCACGCCGCTGTCCGCCACGGATACCCGTTTCGCCAATCTCGCCGGCGGCTCGGACCTCAACCAATACGTGATGAATCTGAACCTCATGTACAGTCCGAGCACGAACTGGTTCATCATCCCGTCCGTGCGTGTGGAAAAGGAGGATTTGACCGGCAGCGCCACCGACAATGTGGTGACCGGGACGGCGACGCCCGTGGTTTCGCCCGCCACCCAGTTTGCCAACAATGACAAGGGATCCCTTTACGTCACGGAGGCCCTCGATCTCCGCTACGTGGGCATCACCAACTGGGCCTTTTATACCCGGGTGGAATTCTCGGAAGATCGCTCGGACCTCAGCGAACAATTCGGCACCAACATCACCAAGGCGGCCACCATCTTCCGCGACACGGAATGGAACCGCTTGCTCCAAAAGTACACCATCGGCGCGAATTGGTATCCGATCCGCAAAGCCAACTTTGGCGCCCAATACTACCACCGGATCTCGGACAACGACTACCACAACACCTTGGATTCCACGTCGAATCTCGGCACCAGTGGGGATCGCTTCCCGGGCTATCTCGGAGCGCAAAACTTTGATGTGGATGACGTCAATTTCCGGATGACGCTGCGCCCGCTGCCCTTGCTGACATTGGTCACCCGCTATGACTACCAACTCAGCACGGCGTATACGCAACCGGATCTCCTGGCCGGCATCGAAAGCGCCCGGAACCAACGCCACCTCATCGGCCAAACCATCTCCTGGACGCCGCTGAACTGGCTCGCCGTGCAAGCCAACGGCAACTACGTCCGGTCCACCACTCACAGTCCGGTGGAGGATCTGACCGGAGCCATGACGGGCGTCGTCCTCTCCGCGCCCAACAACTACTGGACCGCCGGGCTCACCCTCGGCTTTGTGCTCGACGACAAGACGGACCTGCAAACCAGCTATTCCTACTATCGCGCCAACAACTACGTGGACAACTCGCTGGTGGGCCTGCCCTACGGCGCCGGCGCCCGGCAACACGAGGTGGGCGTGACCCTGACCCGTCGGATCTCCCGCAGCATGCGCTGGAATCTCCAATATGCGTTCTCCAGCTATCACGATGAAACCTCCGGCGGCGCCCTGAACTACGAGGCCCACGGAATTCTCTCCTCCCTGCAATACCGCTTCTAAAAGCGAAGGCTTTTCCACAGCACCCGTTCAATCCTATGAAATTCCTGTTATTCTCAAACCCTCTGGTGAAACCCCTGCTCCTCGCGGCCGCCCTGGCGCCCGCCGCCCTCGCCGCGGATGCGAAGGAGAACTGGAACACCCACTGCATGGCCTGCCACGGCAAGGATGGCAAAGGCCAGACCAAGGCGGGCCGGATGGCCGGTGTGAAGGATCAGTCCGATGCTGCTTATCAGGCCAGCCTGACTGACGAAAAGATGCTAACCTCCATCAAGGAAGGTGTGAAGGAAGGTGTGAAGGAAGGTGGCAAAGAGAAGATGAAACCCTTCAAGGACAAGCTGTCCGACGATGAGATCAAGGCACTGATCGCCCAGATCCGTTCCTTCAAGAAGTAGTTTTCGGTAGTCGGTACTGTCGGGCCGCATCACTCACAGTTCCTCGAGGATCGGTCCCCCGGACGGAGTGCCCAATCAGGGCATTCCGCCCGGGATCAGATCGGGCGATCCATACGTCCTCCCCCCAAGCCCCTGCTCCGGCTGGCGGCTACCCGGATTTTAAAAAATCACACATCTTGCGCAGAGCAGAGCAGAAAAAGGTGACCTTTATGCAAGGTGCGGTGAGCCAGACCCAGATGCAGCAACGACAGATATAGGGAAGTTGAATATGAACACGAACGCTAAAGAATCCCTCGTCATGACGGGCTTGGCTGTTGGGTTCTTCGGGTTGGCGGGTGCGTTCGCCCTCACGTTGTGGGCCAAGCCCCTCGAACCGGTCGTGAATCCCCCCACCCCACCGGACTTCACCAACACCGCCACGGTCCGCCAATCCCCCGCAGAAATCTATCGCACTGAGGGCGATACGTCGGGGTTCTCCTGTTACTCGTGTCACGACGCGAAGAAAAAACTGGAGATCCACCTGGACACCAACGGCGAGGCGATTCTAGCCGAACCGCACAAGGATCTCGTCATGCGGCACGGGCGGAAGAATCGCAACGATTACTGCTTCAACTGCCACGACGCCAAAAACCTCGAACAACTTCGGGTGAACGAGGGACAAACGTTCAAGCTCACCGAAGGAAATCGGCTGTGTGGAAGCTGCCACGGCCCAACCTATCGGGATTGGGAACGGGGCGTCCATGGGCGGATGCAGGGCTTCTGGGATCTCAGCCGCGGTGCGAGCGCGAAATCCGACTGTACGTCCTGTCACGATCCGCACGCCCCTTCTTTTCCCCCCATCAAACCCGGTCCGCGGCCTCACGCACTCCATCCCGAACCCGCCGCCGGCGAAACTCCCAAACACACTCCCTGACATGGCTGATCACACCTGTAATTGTGGCGGAAATGGCGCCAATTCGTGCGCCTCCGGAAAACCCAGCACCCCCGAGAGTGGCAAGGTGGATCGGCGCAGCTTTCTCCGAAAGTCGGTGGTGATGACCGCCGGCCTGGCGGCGGTCGCGGCAAGTCTGGCCCCCCTTCGTGACCTCACCGATCTGGGATCGGTCGATCAGTTCCTGCAAAAGCATTACAAGGAACTCACGCCGGCCGAGATGGAAAAGGCGCTGGAACGGATTCGCGGGGAGGTATCCCGCCAATACGGTCTGCGCCCGCACCTGCGCGATCTCAAGCCGATGGATGGCGTGGAGTTCGTCTACTGCCTCAACCTCACCCGTTGCGTCGGCTGCCGGAAATGCGTCCACGCCTGCGTGGCGGAGAACAACCAATCCCGCAGTCCGGAAATCCAATACATCCGCGTCGTCAAAATGCCCAACGGCACTTTCGATATGGAGCGGGGTGATCATACCTACGCACCCGAAACCGTGCCGGAGAAGGGATTCTTCTACATGCCGGTGCAATGCCACCAATGCAAAAACCCGCCCTGCGTCAAGGTGTGTCCGGTGGACGCCACCTGGCAGGAAAAGGACGGCATCACCGTCATCGACTACAACTGGTGCATTGGTTGCCGCTATTGCGAGGCCGCCTGTCCCTATTTCGCCCGGCGCTTCAATTTTGCAACACCGTCCATCCCCAAGGACCAGATCAATGCGAATATGTCCTATCTCGGCAATCGCCCGCGGCAAAAAGGGGTGATGGAGAAATGCCACTTCTGCATTCAACGGACCCGGGAGGGCAAATATCCCGCGTGCCTGGAAGTCTGTCCGACCGGTTCCCGTAAATTCGGCAACATCCTCGATCCCAACAGCGAGGTCTCCTACATCCTCAAAAACAAGCGCGTTTTTGTGCTCAAAGAGGAGGTCGGAACCTTGCCCCGCTTCTTTTACTACTTTGACGTATGAGCCGCGCAATTAAAGACTACTTCACCTTCCTGTTGCGTTGCGTGCGCCTGGCCTGCGTGGGCGACTGGCGCTACTTCCTCTGGGTCGGCACGCTCTTCGCCGTCTGCCTACTGGGGGTCAACGCCTATGCCAAGCAGTTTGTCCACGGGCTCTTCACCACGGGGATGACTGACCAGGTTTCCTGGGGCGTCTATATCGCGAACTTCACCTTCCTGGTAGGTGTCGCCGCGGCGGCGGTGATGCTGGTGATTCCCGTTTATATCTATAAGAGCGAGGAACTCCACGATCTGGTCATTTTCGGGGAGCTGCTGGCCGTATGTGCGATTCTCATGTGCCTGGCGTTTGTCACCGTGGATCTGGGGCGGCCCGACCGCTTCTGGCACATGATTCCTGGCATCGGCAAACTGAATTTCCCCCGCTCGCTGCTGAGCTGGGACGTCATCGTGCTCAACGGTTATCTGGTGCTGAATGTCTACATCTGCGCCTATCTCCTCTACTGCCGCTATCGCCGGCAGGCACCACTGAAGTGGTTGTATCTGCCCGTGGTTTTTCTGGGCATCTTCTGGGCTGTTTCCATCCATACCGTGACCGCGTTTCTTTATGTTGGTCTGGGCGGGCGCCCGTTCTGGAACTCGTCGATCGTCGGACCTCGCTTTATCGCCTCCGCTTTCACCGCCGGTCCCGCCTTGATCATTCTGGCGCTGCAAGTCGTCCGCCGCTTCACCGCCTCGGCGCCCCATACCGGAGTCGATGTGGCCAGTGATCTCGGCCACGCCCCGAGCCGCGAAGGGACTCTGGGCGACCTCGATCTGTTGGCCCATCACTTGCCGGAGCTCGATGCGGTTCCCGTGGAAGTGCGGCGAGCCTGTCTGGTCGGCTCCAAGGTTATCGAAGTGGGTGCGGGTGCCATGCTGCTGCGGCAAGGCGCCAAGGATGATGATGCGTATTTGATCCTCGAAGGCCGGGTGGTGGTGAAACGGGAGGAGGGCGGCCGTTTCCGGACCATTCGAACGGTGGGTCCAGGCGAACAGTTCGGCGAGGTTTCCGCGCTGAACGGCACGCCCCGGACCGCGTCGGCGATGGCCGAGACCACGACCCGGGTCTTGCAATTGCCGGCGGAATCCCTGCGCAAGCTGATGAGGATTCCCGCAATGAATCACGCTATTCGCGAACGGATGACCGAACGGCTGATGATCGCCGACCAGGGACTTCTGACCCTGCGGAACATCGTGCAGGTCTCGATGTTGATTAATGTCTTCCTGCTCTTGAACGAGGTTTTCAAGGAGTTCTATACCGACAACCTGCACGTCGCGGCCTCCCGTTACCTCTACTTCGGATTGCATGGCCACTACGCCTTGGTTCCTTGGATTTGGTCAGCGATCGGCTGCAACCTTGTCGCCCTCGTGCTGTTGCTTTTGCCCATCAGCCGCAGTCTCTTCTGGCTGGATATCGCGTGCGTGCTCGCCATCGTGGGTATCTGGATTGAGAAGGGGATGGGACTGGTGGTTCCAGGCTTCATCCCCAGCCCGCTGGGGGAGATCGTGGAATACTCGCCCAGTCTTAACGAAACCCTGATCTGCTTCGGCATCTGGGCCTTCGGATTGCTCTGCTACACCGTGATGCTGCGGGTGGCGGTGCCCATCCTGCAAGGTCGGTTCACCAAAAACGCCTGACTCACATGGCTTGCCAACAACTCACCGTTGAAGACGCCCGCCAATCCCTGGCGGGACACCTCGAAACCAAGGGCCAGGAGATTCACACTCGATTCGGCCCGCATCTGGGTTGGAACAAACTCCAGGAACTGCTCACGGATCGGAATTACGTCCGTTATCCCTGCGACATCGTCTTTGACGCCGGGCCCTTGGAGCCGGGTGAGTTCGCCCACCCCGAACCCAAAGGAGAGCGTCCGGAAGAGGGTTTCAATTTGCACATCCACCCGTTCTTTATGACCCAATTGGAACGGGTGCCCTATCTGGTGCTCTACCAACTGGTGATCGTGAACTACGGGGATTTCGCCACTCCGGAGGATGCCGAAGCCTTCGGTGCCGCGGCCTTGGGCCTCTCCCCGGACGAGTACTACCACGAGATCTGCGAACTCGCCGACCAACTCGGCTGACCCAACCGCCGACCGCCGTTCGAGGCCCCCGTCTCCCGGCCCCAGCGGTACCAGGTTCACAATTCCCCGCGCCCGGAGATACGGTGCCAGGCTCACTGTTAAGCGCCGATAGCGTGCGAGGCTTCCTATTGGGTGGCCCACCTCCCCCAGCCGGCTCCACTCCCGCCTAATTCGCGGGACCAGCTTCGCTTTGCTCGCCCCAAAGTTTTTGAACCGAGGGGAGGAGGCGGTACCATTTTTATATCTGCACCCCAACGGTTTAAGTGGTGCCAGGTTCGCTATATCGGGCTGGCGTGGATTGCGTGCCAGGCTCAAAGTCAGCCGGAGCATCCGGTGCTTGGGGGGGCCAAGCTCACAATTCGGTGACCTGGGAAGCGGCCCACCGGAAAATTCAATTAAGGGTACCTAGTCAGGCCAAGCCCAACGCTCCCCCGGTCGGCGCGAAAAGTCCGGTGGCCTCGCGGCCACCGGACTTGGTCTTCAGGCATTCCCAGCGTGGAAGACCCGCCGAACTCCCTGCGGGGAGGGCGTCAGTTGTAGGAGATCACCACATTGCCACCCACGATGGCAATGCCTTTGATCGAGGACGCGCCACTCGACCGGAGACGGTAGAAGCTCGCCGCCCCACCGACCGGTACCGTGATGGTCTTGGCCGCCGCATTCACCGTGGCACCCGCGGCAGCAGCGTAGGGACCGGAGACCGTGGCCGCGGTTTCCAGGGTGATCGCAGCCACCGTCGCCGCCGGAACGAAAAGGAGGTAGTCCAACGAGACCTGCCGCTCCTCCTTGGAAACGGTACCGCCCTGGGTCAGACGCAGGGTGTTGGTACCGGACAGGCTCAACTTCGCCAGATCGCTGCCCGACATCAACGGGACATACCGGTAGTTGAGGCGCGTGATGTGATTCTCCACGTTGAACGCGCCCAATCGCGTGGCGGTTTGATTGGTTGTCGCGATGTCCCCACCCATCTGGTCCAGGTACAAGGTCGTCGCACCGTAGCTGGCGCAGCGCAGATAGACGTTGTAGTTCGAGGGCGCGAAGCCACGGGTGTAGTTGAACCAATCGCCCGGCGAGGTCAGACGCACCTGGTATTCCGGAACGTTGGCCGCCACATACTGAGCCCGCTGGGTGTCGTGGACCCGGATGGGGTCAGGCGAAAGCGCCATGATCTCGACCAGGTCACCGGCTTCATCCCGGCCACCGACGATCGTGGATCCCTGGGTGATCTGCACCCGGTCCGCCGTGCGGTATTCCGAGAAAATCGAGTGGTAACTGCCGCCGGGCTTGAAATAATCCACTTCCGGGGTGCCTTCGAGGTCAAAGTATCCGACGCCCCCGCCATTGACCTGGCTGCCATTCGCATCCAAACCGGAAACTTTGATCGGTTCCGGCTGGGCAAGTCCGCCGCCGTAATTGTAATCCTCCGCTTCCACCGTCTTCACCGGCGCCGCGGCGAGATAGGTGTTCGAGAACGTGTCGAACCAAAAGGTGTTGGTCGACTTGAGCGTGCCGGTGGTGTCCTGCAGTTCGATCCGGCCGGCATAAATGGTATTGGCCGCCAGAGTACCCACCGCCGTGCTGAAGTTCACCGAGGAACCATTGGCCGGCAGCGGCGCCAGAGACGACGAAACGTCGGTATTGTTGAGAAACAACTTGGTCGCTCCGGCATTGATGAGACCCGCCGTGAAGGTCTTCGCGGTGAAGCTGATGCCGTTGGCGGCCGGGTGGAGATTGGCAAAGCGCTTGGCGGGAACACGCGTCACGACCGTGGGAGTCCCGGCAATCGGGGACGCCAGCGCGGGTGCCGACGCCGGATTGGGATCCTTGGCGGCGGCAAAAAAGTTATCGATCGTCACGTCCGTCACCCCGGAGGTGCCGTTGCGGCTGAAGGAAAGAAAGCCGTTCTTGCCGCTCGGATACGTCGAATCATCGGCGTGAACCGTCGCCAAGGGAGTCGTCAGGTCATTCATGTCATAGACCTTGCCCGTATACAAAGTTCCCACAGCTTGGAATACCAAGCGATACGAACGACCGGGCTGAAGGGTGATCTCCGCGGCCGCCAGAGTTCCGGCATTGAAGCCGGGGGCAATCGTGTTGATCTGCAATTGGCCCCCGTTGCGGTCTCCTGCATTCTCGCCGTCCTGGGCGACGTCATAGTTCAGGATCATACCGGTGCCCTCGGACAATCCATCACTGCCACCGAGCGTCCAGTGCCCGAGCACCACCGCAGCCTGATCCAGCACGGCCCAGTTCACCAAATCCAAGGCCACATAGAAGTCGGAATAGACATCCGGCCGCGAAATCGCCGCCGCCGCCGGAGCCGCTCCGGGGACCGGCCGAGCCTGAATTCGCAGCGCTTTGCCGCTGCCCGAGTCGACCAAATTGTAGCTCTGCGGGAAGAACTGGTGCGTCGACCACTGGCTGTTCAGGGTGCCTGCATCGAAATTATCGGACTGAGCCCGGGCGATCGATGCGGTACCGGCCAAGGCCAGCAGCGCCGTACAAACGGGGATACTGGGAATCAGGCGGGCCCACTGCCCCCGGGCACTGGGCCGGAGACCGGTAGAGGATGAGGTCGGAGTGTTCATATTCGTTCGTCTCAGGATTGTCTGCTTTTGAGGTACTGCTTCAGCACAAAAGTCCCAGCTCCTAAACCGATGTGCATCGTTTTAGATCGGCGGTCGAATGCATCACGGGGTTCATGAAGAGGGCTCAAAGGATATGGCATATCGCGACAGACCGCGTCAAAGCCTTTGTACCCTGGGGCCCGATCGTAACGCGGGATTACCCCACCCATCCCTGCGGCGGCGAGCCTGGCCGGAATAACACGGAACCGCCTGCACGCCAAGCTCTCCGCGGAGATATCCCAGCACCGGTCCGCAAGCCGCTCACTCGGGCCGACCGACGTCGAACCGGGAATGCGCCGGCAGCACCGGCCAACGCATCCCCCGTTTCGGAACTACAAGCTCTGAAGATACGCCACGATATCGGCAATCCCCCGCGCATCCACGCCAATGGTCTCCGGCGGATACATGAGCGACCGGGTCATCTTCTTCACCGAGACAATCCGCGCCTGCGGCACGGTCTGCACCAGGCCGCCCATGCACTTGATGATGAGCGGATCACCGGTCGACAGCACCATGCCCGTGATGGTTAGACCATCCTTCGTCTTCACTTCACTGCCCTCGAAGCCGTGGGAAATGGTGGCGGACGGTTGCGCGATGGCCTGCACGAGGACCTCCCGGGTCTGCTGTTTGCCAAAGGTGGTGAGCGCCGGTCCAAACTCCACGCCGACGTTGCCGAGGCGGTGACAGACCGTGCACGACGACGTCGCCAGTTGCTGGCCGCGCGCCACGTTGCCGGTCAACTTTAGGATCTCGGCCACCGACGGAAGCTTGGGCGCGTCCGTCCGTTCGGCCGGCATCTCCACGCCGACCAGTTCCACCTTCTCCGGGTCATAGATCCCCAGCGCCTTCATGCCGGCGTCGACATCGAACTGTTGCCAGTCGTTGCCTTTGCGGTTCAACAACCACCACTTCGCCAGGTCCTGAAACGGCGTGTCCTTGGAATGGGCGATTTCAATCATCGCGCCAGCCGCGTACCGCGTCGGCACAAACGCCAGCGCCGTCAGCATGAGCTTGCGTTGATCGGTGGACAGTTTGGTGGAAAGAACGCGGGTCTTGAAATCAGCCACCGCCTCCTCCGGATGCAACCGCCAAGCCAGCCAGGCAAAGGCATCGGTCCAACCCTCCGCCTTGCCGCCCAGGGATTTTGCCAGAGCGGCATAAACTTCGCGTTCCTTGCCCTGACAGCCGAGCCCGAAGGCCTCGAGATAGGTGCGATCCTTGCCGTCGAATTGCCGCGCGAGCTTCACGAGCGTGGGAACACTCTTGGCCGCGGGAACATCGCGCAGGGTCACCGCTACTTCCCGACGGATCGCCGGCGACGAGTCGTCCGCCATCCGCTGAGCCATCGCGAGCACGTTGAATTCGGCGCGACGCAGCGCCCGGTAGGCGACCAGTCGCTGGGTGGCATCGGCCGACCGCAGCAGCGGAGTCACCTTCGCCCGGCCGGCCTCACCCATTTGCGCCAGGAGCCACACGGCCCGAGCCGCAATGTAGGGATTCTCGTCCTTGAGCAGGGCCGCCACGGCGGGCACCGCCGCCGCACCTTTTTGACGCAGCCGCTCAAAGCCCGTGGACCGGAGGTTCGCCGCCGGACTCTTGAGCGCGGCGATCTGACCTTCCAGCGTCTGCAGATTCAACTTCGGAACGCGGGACTTGAAGCCCTTCGGAGCAATCCGGTAGATCGATCCGTTGTATCCATTGTCCCGCGTCGCGTGTCCGCCAACCCCGGCATCAAACCAGTCCGCGACATAAATCGCCCCGTCCGGCCCGACACAGACATCGCTGGGACGGAACATCGTCTTGAGTTCACCGGTCGCCCGGCCACCCAGGAAGTCGGAACCCGCCCATTGCCGTTCGCGGTTGGACGTCAGGAAGTCGATCCGCTCCAACTTGAACCCGGCACCGTCCGGCTTGGGCAGGTAGCCAAAGACCACATTCTTGCCCGCCTCACACGCCAGCAGCAGGCCGCGCCACTTGTCGCCGAGGGCGCCATTTTCATAAAACGCCACGCCCGTGGGCGAACCGCCACCATAAACATCACCCGCCGGCATCGTGCCCGGATCCTCCTGCCGCCACTCGGCGATGGGCGTGCTCTGACCCGGACGCCGATCCGCCTCCCAAGCGCGCTTGCCGTCCGCCGAGGCAAAGCCCGCGTTGCCCCCTTCGAGGACCGGGGTCACGCGGCACGCCGGCGGATCATCGTTGTCGCTTTGGAAAATGTCGCCCAACGAGGTGATCGTCTGCTCGTAGCTGTTGCGATAATTATGTCCGAGGATGCGAACTTGCGAACCATCCGGATTCATCCGGGCGCTGAAACCACCAATCCACACCTTCCCGTCATCGCTCTTCTGTCCGGCAATCTCCGACATCATATACGGACTGCCCATGCGGAAGGTCTTCCCGGATTTGTCGGTGAATTTCGCCCCGGTGTTGCCCTGATTCCAGTACCACTGGCCATCGGGTCCCGCGGTAACGCTGTGCAGGCTGTGATCATGCTGCCGACCGCCGAAACCCGTCAGCAACACCTCACGCTTATCCACCGCACCATCGAATTTCCCGTCCCGGTTCACATCGGTGTAAACAATCATGTCCGGCGGTTGCGACACGACGATGCGATTGTCGAACACCGCCACACCCAGCGGCGACGCCAGAGCCGGCTCCTGAACGAACACCGTGCTCTTGTCCGCCTTGCCCGCGCCCGTGGTGTCTTCCAGGACCACAATCCGATCGCCCTCGGGACGCCGCCCCGCTTTGCCGCGGTAATTGACGCCCTCGGCGACGTAGAGCCGCCCCTGGTCGTCGAAGTCCATGTTGGTCGGATTGAACAGCAGCGGCGACGTGGCCCAAAGCGTGACCTCCAAATCCTCCGGCGCGGCGAACATGTCCGGCGGCACGAACGGCGGTCCTTCCACCAGAGTCTCGGCCCGACCGGCCGCCGGCCGCACCAGACCGGCGGGCCGCTCCGTGTAAACCTGGAACTTCAATGCGGCATCGCTCGGAGCACCGCCCCGGACCATGCCCCCGTCATCAATCGCCACCCGGGCCTGGAATCGCTCCGCGCCAGCGGGCAGTTCGTAAGCAATCACCGAGGTGGCGTGAGTGCCCAAACCCTGGGTGTACGTCTTGCCGTCCACTTGGAGCGGTCCCCCGCCACTCGCCTTGCCGCGGCGCACCTCGGCATATCCGGCAAAGGCGGACTTCCATGACAAGGTGGTCACGTCCCGGGTGGTGCCGTCCGCGAAAACCAGCTTCGGTTCAATCCAATCCGCCCAGTCGCAGCTGATGGAATCCAGTTCCGCCACCACGAGGTACAATTCCCGCGCGCCCTTCACCGAGACATCGACGTCCACCCAACGGGATTTGGATTGGGCGGTCAGCACCGGGGATTCAAAGATCGGCTTGGGGGCCTTGCCCGCGGCGGCGGGCGGAGTCGCCGGTTTCGCGGCGGGTTGGCCGAAGCCCTTCTCCCGTTCCGTCTGCACCGCGGCCGTGGGGATCGCGGCAAATTCACCGGACACGGGCACTTTCAAACGCTTCGGCGTCCCACCCTTGGGGTCCAGATTGGCGTTCAATTCATCCTCCGTCACCGCCCGCGATTTCACCCCGTTCGCCGGCACTTCCATCCCGGCCGTCCAGACGATCGCATTCAGCACCAGCGTGCGGAAACCATCCACCGCCCAATTGCGATGATAATGCCCGCCGGTGAAGCCCACCCCACGACCGCCATCGGGACGTTGGATGCCCCACATCAGCGTCTGCGTCTTATCCAGGCCCGCGACGCCATGTTCGTTCCAGAGATTGATGTATTGCTTGATCCGCTCCCGCGTGGGCGTCGCCGTCACCAAATCCAACACCTGCGACGGATCCTTCGGAAACCGCATGTGGTAGTAAAATTCATCATACGCCTGCACCATCGACGCCACACCGCGGGATACCGGATGGTTGGGCAGCGCGTGCAGATCGGCCACCCAATGGGGATTCACCGACCAACCCTCTTCAAAGGCCCCGCCAATCCACGGGCGATAATACTTCTCACCCTCCTCGGGCGACGGATGCACGGCGTAGTGCAGGAACAGGATGCCCACGCCCTTCTTCGCCAGCGCATCGACCTTGGCCCAACCATGCCCCACCACGCTGGTGCCATCCGCGTAGATCACCAATTCCTGGATACCATCGAGCACCGACTCGTCCTTGGGCCAGCCCTGAACCACGGTGGCCTGCACATCCAATCCGCTCTGCTCGTTGAGCGCCCGGGCGAGCAATTGACAGCCGGCATTGAATTCGTGCTCCCCGGGACCGTGACTGCGGCCCCCGGCCAGGAAGACGATCTTGTTCGCGGCCTCGGCGGCCGACATCAGCGCCAAGGCGGCAATGATGCCAAAGCCCCGGCGAAAGGAATTCTGAAACTTGAACATGTGAGTAGCGGAATCGGTGACGGAAAGCCTGACGTGTGGCGTTTCGTCCGACTTCAGTCAACCTCGGCCCACCATACGGCCGGAAAATGCCGCGCGGGCGCCGCCTCAGTTCATGTCCGCATCGTCGACATGAAACTTGTGCAGGAGTCGGTGAACGATCGGCGAGACCAGGACGCCGCTGGCCACCACGAACACCAGTCCGGAAAACAACGCGTACCCGGTGGCAAAAAGCTTCGCAGCGACGGACGTCAGTGGGTTCACGGGGCCCATCCCGGTGAGAATCATCGCGGCATTGAGCAGGGCATCAATCCACTCCAATCCCGCCACATAGTGGTAGCCCAGAACCCCAATCACCAACGCGCCCACAATGAACAGTGAGGAGATCAACAGGCCCTTCAGGAAGCGGCGGTGGAACGACATTCCCAAACCTACGGAACTTCCGTGGGCAACGCCAGCAGCGCGTGCGCACCCCGCCCGGACGAATCCCGCTCAGCTCCGTGTCGGGCGCAAATCCAGCAGCCGCGGAAAAACCAGAGGCTCAACGCCCCCGATGCCCGCCATGCCCGCCGCCGGAACCACCACCGCCCGCACCGCCGCCCGGATGCCCGACCGGCGGACGCCCTCCACCTCCACCGCCCCCGCCCACATGTCCGCCGAAATGCCCACCCCCACCGCCATGATATCCACCGCCGCCGTGCCAGCCGATCGAAGCGCGGAAGAGGGGGTAGCGATAATACCCGTAAGTGGGCCAATACGACGAATAACCCCAGTAGGGATAAGTATCGTAGTAGGAGTACGAATAGACCGAAGGGGCGTAGTACACCGGCGCCGGACTATAGACCACCTGCGGGGCAGGCTGACTGACGATGGTCACGGGCGCCGCTGCAGGTGCCGCCGCGGGAGCAGCTACACTGGTCACCGCCGAGCTCAGATCGACCGGCGTACCGGGTGCAGCCAAAGCGGGGGCGGGAGCCGGCTTCGCCGTGGTCGCGAGGAGGCTGAGGAGGACGCTGTCATCGATCTTGAGCCGGTTCAGCTCCAAGAGCTCCTCACTGGTCGGCGCCGTGCTGTGCGGTGAATTCTCCACGAAGGCTTTTTGGATCTCCGTCGACACCCCGGCCCGCTTCAGCTTCACCACCTCGGAGGCCAGCCACGAGAGTTGGACAGTGGGACGCTCCGCGGTGGAATCCGCCGCCAATCCGCGCAGAAGCAAAACGCCGCACAAGGCTCCCACCCAAAGCAATCCTCGGCCCGCCGGTTGTTTCATGAGTACACCGCTACACCCATACCACCTCCGTGGCAAGGGACGCCGGGGCGACCCGGGGCCGGCGGGCCGACGGCTCAGGGCTGGCGAATCAACCAGATCTCCGCCACCTGGCACCCGCGCCCATTGCCCCCTTTGCCCGGCTCACGGGTCCAGGTCAGCGTCAATTCCCCGTGCGCGTACGTGGAGCGCGGAACGTCAAACTCCTGCGGCCGATACGGATGCTCCGTCAATTGGTACGGATGAATCTCCACGTTGTCGCCCGCCACAAACCGGATCCGTCGCTGCGGATTGTCGCCGCCGTAAACCAGCCGCACCCGATACCGGGCGGTCGGATCGAGGTCGCGATACATCAATTTCAGCGGTTGGTCGTACAAAGATTCCGCGTGATCGATCCAGGAAAGGCGCAGCGCCCCCTCCGGCGCCGGATCCCCTTCGTCCACCACATCACCCTCTTCAAAGCCGGTTTTCGACGAAAACAAACTCGCCGGATCCGCGGCAAACGGCAGTCCGCGCACCAGATGCGGCTGCCGGGCCATGTTGCCCAGATCATCATAAAAACCGCCGGGCCCCGGATTGGTCCAATTCAACACGCCGGAGATCGCCGCCAATCGATTCGTCTCCTCGCGCAGAGTCGCAATCCGATCAAACTGCTCGTGCAACCAACGCCGGTTGTTCAACGGATAATCCACCGTGTCAAGACTCGCTCCGCGATCCACCCCGATGGCTTGGTACCGCGGCACACTGAGTTGCATCCGAATGGATTGAAACAGCGCTTCCGCAAGTTCGAAAATCCGGGCGCGCCGGTCGGGTGTCACGCGCTCGGACTGCGCCCGATCCAGAATCGCCGCGGCCGCCTTCAACGCGAGGGTCGTCCCCGCGTGCTCCGCGGTTCGCAATTGTTCCAGGGCCTGGGTTTCCAAGGTGGTTTCATAAAGGTATCGGCTGCGGGTATAGGCGTCGTAATACGCGCGAAACAACGCCTGTTGAAACCGCCAATTCTGCAACTGCGCCGGCGTGGCCTTTCGTTCCATGGTTTGAAATTGCTCCAGCGTCGTTTCAATACCCGCGTTGGCGGCAATCGGTCCGCGCCAATTTCGCTCCAACGCCAATAATCCCTGGGCAAATCCCTCCGTATAAGCCTCACCGATATAATAACGACTGTACTCCCGGAGGATATCCACCACCGGACGCTCCGGATCCCAACCCAAGCCGCTCCAAACCGCCTTGTTGACGTCATCATTGCAACCCTCGGAATAGGTGATGAATCCGATGGTATGCGGTTGGAGCAGCCGGAAGATGGCGGCTTCATCCACGGGCCGCGGATTGATGCATTCCCGGCCTTCCGTGATGGCGAACGCCCCGTCCCAATCCGGCACCGGATACTGACACTGCCGCGTGTGGGTGATGTCGGGATAATGACGGATCGGATATCGCGCCGGAACCGCGGCCCGCAATTCCGGGAGCGGCATGCGGACCTGCGGCGCAAACACCAGTCCCGTCAGCCATTCCGGGGGCGTGTTTTTCAGGATCCCCAGGAATTCGCCCAACCACTCGGTGCTGAAACCCTGCGGCGAGATCCACATCTGCGCCTTCGGATGCAGCAATCGCAGGGACTTCGTCTGCCGCTCCAGCAACGCCATCAGCGGTCGCGGCGGTGTATGTCCCGGATCGCCGCCCGGCACCAGCACCGCATCGATCCGCGGCAACTTTTCAAACACCGCCCGCCATTCCCGCAACGCGGCTTCGATTTGTTCCGGCTTGGAATAATCCGGATCCAACGCGGGATACCAGATCCAGACGTCGAGGGCGTAGTCGTCCGCGAGCTGCGACATGGCGATCATCATCTCCAACGGCGGCAGCGGAAAATGCGGACTGTCAGCGGCGTCATCCGAACGCGGCGGGATGAGCTCCACCGCATTGATGCCAAAGACAATCAGATCCCGGTAATATTGCTCCCAAATACGACGATCCCAGGCGTCGTAGGAATGCGTCTTCGGCCGATACCCCAGCTGATGGCCGCGCAGCGGGGATTTAGGGGAGGTGGTGATGTTATAACCGTCGGGCAAAGTGGCCCGGCCGGGCTCGAGGCGCAGTTGCCGCAGCAACTGGCCCACGGCAAAGAGCAGGGCCCGCGGTGATTTTCCCGTTAGCAAAACCGCCCGCGAATCCCCCTGTGCAGCGGCGGCCACGTGATAACCCTCGTTGGATAGCCCTTCCACCCCGGCCGGCAACGCAGCGCTCCACGGCCCGGAAAAGGCGGCCCAGGCGGAGACCTGGCCGAGGACGATCACCGGACTCCCGTTCGTGGGCCAGGTGGTCGACGACGTCCAGCGCACATGCGCCCGCTTTTCGACTTCGTCGGTCAGCATCGCCACCGCGTTCCGTTCCGGCACGGACAGCGTGGCCGGATGCACGATCACGGCGTGGGTGAGATCCAGTGCCAGCGCGGGCAAAGTCAGTACGCACGCCCAAAAAGCAGCGCACAAACCGTGCCGTAAGCGGCGCACGAAAAGGTGAGGCATGCCGCACGATAGCCGGGCACCCCCCGATGCCAAATCAGGCTACGGCCCCCGAATCGGTCCGGCGAACCGGCGAATTCACCGTGCGGCTGCCGCACCCAACGCCCGGATCGCGGCGCGGCGAATCGCTCATGCACCGCAACCCGCCCCGCCACAAAGGGCGAAACTTGCGGTCGCTGGCAGGGTCTATCGCTGCATGACGCTGCGGCCATGACTCGTCCCACACGCTTATTCCTCCCAACCAAACGCGCCCTCAAACCACCACCCCATGCACCTAAAACTACTGCGACTTTTTTTGGGCTTCTCTGCCGTCGCTTGGGGCGTGTCCGTGTTCGGCGTGCTTCTGCGTTGGTCGGAGGCCGTTGAGGCGCTGCAGGGACTGGGAGCAGGACCCATTCCCTACGATCGAATGCTGGATTACTGGCTCCGGATGGCCGCCGGAGCCTTCAGCCTCGTCGGCGTGCTCTACCTCGTGCTGGCCCTTCAGCCGCTGAAGCACCGTAGCATGCTTCCCTGGTTTGGACTGCTGATGTTCGCCGAGGGCTTGGTCCTCCTGGTCCACGGTGTTCGCTTGGGACTTCCTCCCTTCCCCTTCTACGCCGACACAGCCGCGTGTCTGGGTGCTGGCTCGGGAATTCTATGGTGCTGGAGCCGGATCTCCTGAAGCCAGCGCGAGCCGCCGGCCGATTCCATGTCCCCACGGCGCGGGGGGGGACTACGGGGAACCAGCTCCGAGAAAATCGGCCAAATCCATTTTTAAGGATCGTCGATGGTAACCGTCGTCCCGGCACGATACTGGAGAATCTTCACCGTCAGTACCGCCGTCGGTTGTTCATCGATCCGACCCACCCGATAGCGCTCGTCGCGCACCGACTGCGGAAATAACTTCATATTGAAGTAGGAAGCCAATTCGACGGGCGACGGGATCGCATTGCTGTCGGCCCGATGCTCCGCTGCCCACATGGTTTTGACATTGTCGATCGCACGCAAATTCGCACGTATCCGCGCCAGCGCGTATCCGTCGTCGCCGTCCAACTGTGCGTGGGTCTTCGCAAATTGATGGAGCGTTCCCAATACCAATCCGCCAAGTAGTATTGCGGCCAGACCGACTCCAACAGCCGCGATGCGGCTGGAACGCCCGGGATCCGGACCCGTCGTCGGTAGTTGCTTTCCCGTTCCAACCAGACTCACAAAGAGGTCCAACAGCAAAGCGCATCGAAAGTTGCTTCGTCGAGGCACCGCCAGGATGTGCCGCGCCCCCGTTCTTACCACGCAACGGGGTACAACGACAGGGAGCAGCAGCCTGCATCGGTTACAGCACCACCCAGGACGCAGCCTGCGATCTCACCCACCCGCCCGCGCTCAATCTACCACCAGCGCGACCGTGGCCTCGCCCCGCAGGGCCCGCGAGTACGGACACGTGCGGTGCGCCTCCTCCATGATCTCTCGGGCTTGAACCGGATCCACGCCGGGCAATCGGCCATGCAGTTCGACGGCCAGTCCATATCGACCTTCGGCATCCTCCACCAAACTCACCAGAGCTCGAACCTGGGGATCCTTGACCGGTGTGCCCAGGGTCTTGGCCGCGTTCATCAAGGCACCGTTGTAACAAGCCGAATACGCGGCCGCGAAGAGCAGCTCGGGATTCGGGCCCCGCGTCGCCAGCGCCGGCTCCAGGGGATTTCCCAAGGTGAGATTCAACAGCCCACCGACGCTGGTGATCGAGCCGGAACGTCCGCCGTGGGAAACCGCCTCGGCGGTGAAGAGTGTTTTCATTAGAAACACAAACTACCCGCCCCGCCGCCCCAATTCGCTGGGGTCTAACCCGACCGACCGGACAGCGTCAGCGCACCCGGTGCAGTTCCAGCGTCGCGTCGCGGACGCCGTCAAACTCATGCTCGAAATCAAACTGCATGGGTTCCGGGCCATGAAAGGTGTAGCGAATCAAATCCGGAGTGGCCGTGAACTCGTGTTCCTTGGCCTGGATCAAGAAGCCATAGAGCCCGCCGTCCGGCTCAAAGGAATCACTGGTGGTTGTCGTGGTGACACAGGTGTGCTCCTCGATCGACGACGGCCGCGTCTGCTGGTCCTCGCGGAGCGACCGAATCCCACGATTGCCGGCTTCACCGGAAATGGTGAGGCTGGGGGAAATGAAGAGATTACCCGTGCCGGGGGCGAGAATCACCGCTTCCAAGGAGATGTTGTTGAAATTCGTGGAGAGGCTCGAGGTAAAGACATTCCGATGCCGCTCCGACGGCAGGCCATTGCACGGATCGAACCAATATTCTTCGAGGGTCTCCACGTTATCCGAGGCCACGAAGCGACCGCCGAGGACACAAACAATATTGGTATAAGCGGGGAAAAATATATTGGCGGCGTTTCGCTCGACCTTGGCCGAAAGCACCGTCGCGGTGACGACCAAATCACTCGTCATGGTTCGTTGGGTCCGCCAATCCCCGTTGGTGGAGACATTCTTATAATCGCCCCGGATGCGGAGGTTGAGGGTGCCGTACCATTCGGGCGCGCATTCCTTTTCGATTTGATCGACGGTCAGTTCCGCCCCACAGCGGGGATCTTCGCCAAAGCCGCTCAATTGCCGCTGGCGTTCGAGACCCAGCAGTTGCTGGATGAGCCGGGTGTCCCCGCCATGAGTCCGGCAGCACTCCAGCGCCTGCTCGCGGCAGCGCTTGGCGCCCTGACACATCAGCGTCACCGACGTCGAGCTGGCGCCTTCAGAAACGTCGCCCAACAATTGGCGCTGCCGGTCGTGGGAGAGGGCCCACGGGACGAGAGTCTGGGCCACCGCGCATTTTTGGAGCGCCTCCGGCAAATGGCTTTCAATTTCCTGCCGGAAGAAGGAATCGTCGGAGGCCAGGAGCTGGAACAATGCCGACTGCCCCTCGTCTTCACTGGTGGTACCCAGCAATTGCGACTGCCGTTCGGTTCCGAGAATGGCGGCAGCTTCCTGCTGCCGGGGACGGATCAAGTCCTCCAGCTTCTTCTCCAAATTCTGCGCGTCCCGCTCATCGTTGGGATAGCATTCCTCCAACAGCGCCCGCTGCCCCATCCGCGCCGCCGTCACCCGCACGGGCGGAACGGTCGACGCCAGGGCCTGCAGTTCCGCCAGGGTAAACACCGAGCAACCGTAAGTACCGAACTGGGTGGCGAAGATGCGGACCCGGTTCGTCGCCCCATTGGCCACGACCACATCCGGGACGAGGTGCAGATTGGCGCCCGAGTTTTCGCAGGCGAACGACGAGATCTGTCGCGCCGGCAGATTGGTGGGAAAATCGATCTCCAGAAACAACGGCGAAAGCGGGACCAGTCCGGCGGGCTCGATCCGCACTCCGGCGAGCAACCCCGCCTGCGTTGGAATCCCAGTGGCACCCTTCAAGGCGGTGAGCGTCACCAGAGTCGGTTCCAAGACGGAATTCGTCGGCATCCGCAGGCGATAAACCACCCGTTCCGCGGTCTCGAGGCGCAGGACGACCTCCTGCTCCGGCGTGACGACGCTGCTGACCACGCGAAGGGCGTCCGGCACGGGCACGACGGTCGGAAACGAAGCGACGGCCCCCGACAGCAGCGCCCGGTAATAGATGGCACCCTGACCCGTCGGGCGCACATGCTGCAGGGTCAGCCCGCCGGCCTGGGCGATGCCGGAGCCCACGGGAAACCAACTGATCAGGTTGGTGGAAGCCTCGAGTCGATACGATTGTCCCGCTTCGCCCTGAAGCTGCAAGGTGACCCGATCCGGAGTCACCGAAGGTGGCAACAACTTCGGCGCGACAGCTGCCGCCACCCAGCACAGCACCGGCCACGCCAGCACCGCCGCGAAACTCCGAAAACGAGACCAAAAACGCATCGCCCCAAGAAGCAACGGATTCCGCCCAAGGCAAAAATCGCCCCGGGATTTCGCGGGAGCGACCAGCCAGCAATTGCTTTGGAACGTCGAACCCGGCACCTCTTGGAACGTCCCGCCGCCGCTAGCGGCAATCCGGGTTGGAAGGCCCGGGGAAAAGGCCGCAATGGAATTCCGAAAGTGAATCCCACGTGACGATTCGTCCCGGTCCGGTCAAACTTCCGTTCCTCCCGTTGGTTCCCGCAGGGGATTCGTGGGCGGTTGAAATTCAACATAAAGTGCCTCTAAAGACTGCTGATGGCGGCACCGTTTGAGGGGGCGATAGTTTATGCAACAGAACTCCATTCCCACGCGGCTACTGGCCGCCGGTACCGATCGGAACGACCGATCTTCTCATCAGGGTTTTACCCGAGTCGAATTGATGGCGGCCGTCGGCGCCATCGGCCTGCTCGCGGCCGTCGCCTTGCCTTCGCTGGCCAATGCCCACTTGAAATCCGCCTACGCCGTCTGTCTCGGCAACCAGAGACAGTTGATCCAGAGTGTCCACAATTTCGCCCAGGACAATCAGGATGCGATTGTACCCTCCGATTATACCAAGCCCGACGGCGCACGCGTTACTTTGAACGGCGGAGGCTACTGGGCCGGGCCGACGGGCGATATCAGTGCCGGAATTTCCCGGGAGCAGGCGCTCCAGCGCGTTCAGGACGGACTGCGGCAGGGACCGCTCTGGTCCTACATTCAGGCCACCGAAGTCTTTCATTGCCCGGGGGACGAACGGGTGTCCCTACGCAAGCCCGGCAGCGGTTGGGCCTTTGATAGCTATTCCAAATCCGAAGCCATGGCGGGCTCAGGCTTCAATCCCGGACCTTTGTACAAACGTCTGGCGCAAGTCACCGATCCGAAGATGAGCTTCGTCTTCTGCGAAGAGGCCGATCCGCGCAACTACAATCTGGGGGCCTGGGTGCTGCAAACCACACCACCCGGCTGGGTGGATGGTTTCGGCCCCTTTCACGAAGGCGGGTCCATGTTTGCCCTCCTGGATGGTCATACCGAACTCCATCGCTGGCGGGATCCCCAGACCCTTCAAGCGGCGGTCAATTCAACCCAGGGGCTCTTCAGTTTTTTCTGGTCCGGTGGCGGAGCCCAGAACCCGGACTTTCGCTGGGTCTGGGATCGCTATCAGTACCCCGGTTGGAAGGCCCTGCCGTAATCCCCCAACCCTGTTCAACCAATCCTTATCTCTGGTATGAATCCCCCGATTTTATCGACTCTGGCGCTCAGCCTCCTGTCCGGTGCGGCGTGGGCACAAGCCCCGCAACTTATATCCCGCAGCGTATTGCCCACTCCCGCCCGCCGCACCGGCAACGGAGCCAGCACCGATGCCACCCTGAGTGGGAACGGCAGGTACGTCGTCTTCGTCAGCGGCGCCTCCGATTTGGTGAAGAACGACTCCAACGGGACCCATCTGGATACCTTTCGGCGCGCCGTGACCAATGCCGCCATCCAATGGGTCAGTGATTTTGGAACCGGGGGCGCCCTGAGTCCCCTGGACTCCTTCGCTCCCTCCGTGTCCCGCGACGGCGCCCTCGTTTCGTTCCAAAGTAGCACACCCGCCCCCAACGTGTCGGACGGCAACGGCGTCAGTGACGTCTTCGTCCGACGAATGGACCACCCCACTGCCGAAGTCATTTCCCTCCGACCGGATAACACCGCCACCGGCAATGGAGCTTCCGGGCCCGCCGCGATCTCCAGCGATGGGCGGTTCGTGGCCTTTGAGAGTCTGGCCAGCAACCTCGTGGCCGGTGCCGATACCAACGGAGTGGTGGACCTCTTTTTGCGGGATCTGGCCACCGGCACCACCCGCCTGTTGAGTCATGCGGCCGGCACCGCGAATTCTGGCGACGGTCCCTCGTGGGATCCCCAATGGAGTCGCGACGGCCAGACACTTCTCTTTCGCAGTCAGGCTTCGAATCTGACGTCGACCGCGGGCAATCTGACGGACCTGCACGTGTGGAACCGGACCAATGACACACTCCAACGGATCGTTCTGCCCGGCGAACCCCTCCCGGCCGCCCGTCTGCCCGTGCGCGGCGTCAATCCGGTTCTCAGCGACGACGGCCGTTATCTCGCCTTCCGCGTGGGCTCCCGCCTGCCGGTGGATCCGCATTACGACGGCGTTTGGTACTTCGATTTGGTAACGGGCCATCAAATCAAAGTGACCGACGAGGCCGCCTCTTTGGCCAGTACCGGCAGTGACGACACGAGCGGGCCGGTCATGTCCGGCGACGGACGGACCCTGGCTTTTGAACAATCAGCAGGGAGCGCCGCCACACTCACCCTGCGGACCCGCCTTTGGAGCGAGGCGACCGGACTCCGTTCGCTGGGGGAACTGCCGATGGGCGCCTTCAATGCCCTCGCCGAACCCACCAATTCACGAGCCCCGGTGTTGAATGCGGACGGATCCAAACTGCTGTTTGTTTCTCAGGGCGCCTTGTCCGGAACTGTGATTTCCAACAGCAGTCCGTACAGCCTCCATCTTCGGGATCTTAAGAGCGGCGAAACCCGGGCCCTGCCGACCGCCACTCACGCCGGCGCCGGGGAGTTGCCGTATGCCGAACTCAGTGCCGACGAATCCCTGGTTCTGTTCCAAACGGAGGAGGAACTGCTCACGGATACCCCGGATACCAACCGCGCATCGGATGTCTTCGCCTGGCAGCTCGCCAGCGATACCGTCCTGCCCGTGTCGGTGGCAGACACCAACTCTGCGTCCATCGCCGCCAGCGCCTCGGTCATGCTCTCCTCAAGAGGTGTTTCAGCCGATGGCAGCCGCGTTCTGCTCGCCAGCACCGCGACCAATCTGGTACCCGGAAAGCAATCGCTCTGGCGTGACGTGTATCTGGCGGATCGGATCGCCGGGACAAATTCTCTAATATCTCATGGTCTTGCCGGTGCGGAGGCCAACGGTGGTTCCACACCGCTGGCCCTTTCCGCCGACGGACAACGGATTCTCTTTACCAGCCTGGCCACCAATCTGATCACGGGCGACACCAATCAAAGCGAGGACATCTTCCTCGCGGATCGCCCGTCCGGCACGATTCAACTGATCAATGCCCGCGACGCCTCCGATGCCGTCAGTACGGGGAGCCTGATCGGAACACCCGCGATGTCTCTGGACGGTCAATGGGTGGCGTTTATCAGCACCGCCCGCGATCTCATCCCAACACCCGTCCAGTTCGGCAATAATCTCTATCTGCGGGACGTGGCCCAAAAACGAACCCGGTGGGTAAACAATGGCGCCTTGGTGGCTTCCGCGGCGGGCACACTCGGAAGCCCCCAACGGTTTGCTCTGAGCGAGAGCGGCGAAGCGGTGGCCTTCACCGCCTCACCCGTCGGACTGGGAGATGCCTATGTCTATCGTCGTTCGCTCAATTCCACGTATCGCGCCAGCACCAATCTGACGGTGCAATCTTTAGCGATCTTCGATGCCGGGCCGTCACTGGCCTTTGTCGGTCGCTCACCCGACAGTTCCTCCACGAGTCTCTATTTTGTCGACCTGTCCACCTCGACGACCCGCGAACTACTTCGCCTGCCGACGGCTGGCTCCATCCGCTCCTTGCAGATTGCAGGAGAGGGTCGGGTCGTGATTTTTGTGACGGCATCCGCGCTGCCCTCCACCCTCACCGGGGTGATCGACGACAACAACGTCAGCGACGTCTTTTATCATGACGTCAGCACGGGGATAACCCGCCTTGCCAGTGTTTCGCCCGACGGCTCGCTTTCCCGGCAGGAAGCTTCGGATCCCAGCGTCAGCGTCGACGGTCGGCTGATCACTTTTCGCAGTCTGCCAATTATCACCTCCGATTCCGAGCTGCCGAGTTTCGCCCAGATTCGGACCCATGACACGCACACGGGAAAAACCGCGCTGGTGAGCGCCGGAAATGCCGCCACCACGGGGGCAACCCGCAGCGCGGATGGCCGCGTGATTGCCTTTGCCTCCGCTGCCAGCGACCTCGCAGCCGGCGACGGCAACGCGCTGCCCGATGTCTTCACCTTCACGATCCCCGAGATCAGCCTGACCGATTCCGATCACGATGGCCTCCCGGACGAATGGGAGAGCCACTATTTCGGGAATCTCAACCAGAACGGCAGTGGTGACTTGGATCAAGATGGGCAAACCAACGCGGAAGAGTATCTCGCGGGCACGGATCCCACCCGAAGCTCGTCGGTCTTCCGTGTTGCCATCTCCCGAGGAACCGGACAAGAAGCGTTCATTCAATGGTTGTCAGTTCCGGGAGTCTCCTACTCCTACGAGCGCGCATCCGACTTGGCCCCCGGCAGTTTTGCGCAACTGATTCCCCCAATTAACGGAGACGGCACGGTCAAAACACTGCCGATCTCAACATCCGTCGGCATGGGCTGGATCCGCATCTCGGCCTACCGTTAGATAAAGGACTCCGCGAAGCACTGGTGGCGTATCGCACCGAATCGATGCCCTTCGTCCGAAGCACCGCCGGGCGCCGACCAACGAGCCAGGCTCCCCCCCCAGGCCATCACCGGTGAGGGAGCCACTCCGCTTCAGTGCCCAAGCATCCAGGGCCGACGATTCTGTTTCGTCGACATCTGCAGGGCCGGTCGATCCCCCTTTTGCGTGGCTTTCTTGGCCCGGGGTTTCGTATGGGAACAGCCGCTTCCACAGACATGCGGGGCATGCTGGCTCCGCTCATTCCGTTCCCACGCCTGGCGGTTGCCCGGGCGCATCGTTCGGAGATTGATCAGCGGAAACACTTTCAGGGCCACCTCACCGCACTGCGGACAACCGGCTGGTTCCCCGGATTCACTCACCTTCCGGATCAGCCCAAACGGCCCGCAATCCCGGCAGCTATATTCGTACAAGGGCATGGTTGTCTCCTTTCTAGCGGCAAACAGATAGATCGATCGGTCCCTTGATCATCTTCTTGGGTCCCGCGGCACAGGGATTGATATCGAACTTGAAGATTTCCGTGGGCAGGAAGAGCGTTGCGCAAGCGTTCGGGATATCGACGATGCCGCTGATGTGCCCTTCCACGGGTGCCGTGCCGAGAATGGCGTACGCCTGCTCACCCGTGTAGCCAAACTTCTTCATGTACTCGATCGCATTCAGACACGCGCGTCGGTACGCGATGTGGGCATCGAGGTAGTATTGCTTGCCATCCTCATCGACGGAAATGCCCTCAAAAATAAGGTGTCGCAAATACCGGGGCTCCACCGGGCTGGGCTGGAAGATCGGATTAACGATGCCGTACTTCGCCATGCCTCCCTTGATGAGATTCACGCGCAGGTCGATCCAGCCGGCCATTTCAATCGCACCACAGAACGTGATCTCGCCATCGCCCTGGGAGAAGTGAATGTCCCCCATCGAGAGCCCGGCATCCTTTATGTAGACCGGGAAGTACACCTTCGATCCGCGGCTTAGGTTTTTGATGTCACAATTGCCGCCGTGTTCGCGGGGCGGGACAGTCCGGGCCGCCTCCTTCGCCGCAATCGCGGCCTTGGCCTTGGACATCCGTCCGAGGTGAGCCGTCTCCGCGTGCGGCAGGGCCGCCAGCGGGGGGACCCGCTGGGGATCGGTCGCCACGAGGGCTGCCTCGCGCTGGTTCCACGTGTCGAGGAGTTTGCGGGAAGGCAGGCAGCCGATCAGACCGGGATGCATGATACCCGCGAACTCCACTTCCGGAATCTGCGGCGAAGACGTGTAGACACCGTGAAAATCCCAGACCGCCTTGCGGGCCTTGGGAAAATGCTCGGTAAGAAACCCGCCGCCGTTCTCCTTGGCAAAGATGCCCGTAAAGCCCCACTCGGAACTCGGCAGCGAACCGATGTCGAGGATGTCGACCACCAGCAAATCGCCGGGCTCGGCCCCCTTCACCGCAATCGGCCCGCTGAGATAGTGAACCTTGGTCAGATCCACGTCCCGCACGTCCGAGGCATTGTTGTTGTACTTGATCTGACCCCCGGTCCAATCGACGCACTCGACCCGGAATTCATCGCCCGGCTTGACCGTGGCGACCATCGGGATGTCAGGGTGCCATCGATTATGGATCATTTCCTGCTCGTTGGCGGGTTTGGACAGGTCAACTTTGATCAGTGGTTTAGCCATAAGCACTCTTCTATTGTTCTATGTTTTGGGATTGAGGGACGACTACACGATTGAAAGTAAACTCAAACGGACAGCAGGGCCTTGATGCGACCGGCATCCAAGCCCACGCGGGACGCTTCATGCACAAAGCGGCCGCGTTCGATGACGAGGGCGCGATCGCAGACCTCCATCATGAAACTCACCACCTGTTCGGACACCACGATGGCGATCTTCCGCATGTTGCGGATCTCCTTCAGGGCCCGGGCGATATCCTTGATAATCGACGGCTGAATGCCCTCCGTCGGCTCATCCAGCACCAGCACCTTGGGATTGGTGACGAGGGCACGCGCGATGGCCAGCTGCTGCTGCTGCCCACCGGAAAGATTCCCGCCTTTGCGGGCCCGCATGTCGTAGAGGATCGGGAAGAGCGCGTAGATCTCATCCCACACGCTCTTCTCCAAAGTACTGCGGGCACCTGTCAATATGTTCTCGGTCACCGTCAACGCCGGAAAGATCATCCGCCCCTGCGGCACGAAAGCGATTCCGCGGCGCACGCGCTCAAACGATTCCAACCGGGAAATCTCCTGATCGCCTAATTTGATGGATCCCGACTTGGAGGGGAGGATACCCAGCAGGGACTTCAATAGCGTGGTCTTGCCCATGCCATTCCGGCCCATGATGACCAGAATTTCCTCCGCTTCCACCTTGAAACTGAGATCCTGGATGACCCGGCTTTGACCGTAGCCGACATTGAGTTGGGAAACTTCAAGCATGATAAGACTTGGGTTTAATGACCGAGATAGACTTCGATAACCTTGGGATTGTTTTGCACCTCCAGCATGGTGCCCTCCGCGAGAATCTTGCCGAGATGCAGCACGGTAACCTTGTGGGCGATTCGGGAAACAAACTCCATGTCGTGCTCAATGATGATGATGGAACGGCCCTTGCAGATCCGCTTCAACAGGTCGGCGGTCTGTTCCCGTTCCACCGGACTCATGCCGGCAACCGGCTCGTCGAGCATGAGCAGTTCCGGTTCCTGCATCAGCAACATGCCGATCTCCAACCACTGTTTCTGCCCGTGACTGAGCAGCGCCCCTTCGACATCCAGGAACTCCTTGAGGAAAATCTCCTCCGCCACCTTGTGGATTCGATCCACGACATCGGGCGTCGCCTTGAAGGCCAGACAACCCAGCACACTTCGCCCTTTCGGAAAGGATACCTCCAAGTTCTCGAAGACCGTGAGATTCTCGTAGATGGAGGGCGTCTGAAACTTCCGGCCCACACCCGCGCGAACGATGGTGTGTTCCGCCATACCCACGAGTTCCCGGTTGCGGAACTTGATGCTGCCACCGGTTGGCCGCGTCTTGCCACAGATCATGTCGAGAACCGTGGTCTTGCCCGCCCCGTTGGGACCGATAATGACCCGCAGCTCGTCCTTTTCGAGGTAGAGATTCAACCCATCAACCGCTTTGAAGCCGTCGAAGGAAACCGTCAGGTCCTCAACGCCCAGCAGGAATTCGGTATTGCTGCTCATGATTTTTCTCCTTTCGTGATTACCTCAGGCAAAACCGTGGAAGTCTCATTGGCTTTGGCCTTCAACTTCTTTAGGAGTGGCCCGGATTTCTTTTGCAGTGTCGTCCAAACACCCGCCAATCCGTTTGGAAACAGCACGACTACAGCGATAAACAAGCCACCCATCAGGAAGAGCCATAACTGCGGAAAAGTCTCTGAGAACAGACTCTTGCCGGTATTCACCACGAGGGTTCCGTAGACGGCTCCGTAGAGGGAGGCCTTTCCGCCGACGGCGGCAAAAATCACCATTTCGATGGAGGGCACGATGCCCACCAGAGAGGGCGATATGAAACCCACCTGCAGAACAAACAGGGCACCGCCTATGCCACTGAAGGCGGCCGCGAGGCAAAACGCGAAGATCTTGAATGCGGAGACGTCGTAGCCGGAGAACCGAACCCGATCCTCCTTATCCTTCATGGCCAGCAGCATCTTCCCCATCTTGCCGGAAAGCAGCCATTGCGAGATCAGAATCAACAGCACCAACAGGGCGCACGTGACGAAATACAAGACATATTGGGCAGGTTTGCTGCGAATGTCCCAGCCCAGCAACGTGCGCAAGTCCGTGATGCCATTGCGGCCACCGGTGACACCCTGATTGCCATCGATTCCCAACGAAACAATGAGCGCCATCGCCTGGGTGATGACGGCGAAGTAGACACCCCCCACCCGGCGTTTAAACATCGCCAAGCTGATAATGAAGGCGAGCAAGACCGGCACCACCACCACCGCCGCGAGACTGAAAGGCAGGCTCTTGAAGGAAACCCAGAAGGCCGGCAGATGAGTGATCTGATTCCAATCCATGAAGTCCGGAATGCCTGGCGTGGATTGAATTTTGGTGCTGACGGGATCGGAGGATTCCAATTTGAGAAACATGGCCATGCAGTATCCCCCTAGGCCGAAGAATACGCCCTGCCCGAGACTTAGCACGCCGGCCTTGCCCCACAGGAGGACCAACCCCAGGGCGACAAAGGCGTAAGTGAGGTATTTACCCACCAGGTTAAGTCGGAAGATGTCGAGGCTCAGCGGCAGAATGACGAACAAGAGGAGCGCCATCACCCCGAGGTTTCGCATTCCCGAACTGCCGGAAAACAGGCGATTGTAGACGTTTTTCACAGTAGATAGGTTTCCAAGAATCAAGACCGGATCTTGCTGGCGAAGAGCCCCTGCGGACGGATCATCAGCACCACGACGATGGCGAGCAGAATGGCCACCTTACCCATCGTGCCCTGCAGAAAGAACTCACAGATCGACTGCCCCTGCGCGATGCCAAAGGCCGAGGCGATAGTACCCAGAAGGCTCGCCGTGCCGCCAAAGACCACGACGAGGAAGGTATCAACAATATAGCGGGAGCCGCTGTCCGGCCCGGTGGAGCCGATGGTGGTGAAGGCTGCTCCGGCAATACCGGCGATCCCGCAGCCCAGGCAGAACGTGAAGCGATCCACCAGGCGCGTATTGATTCCGGCCGCTCCGCTCATCACCCGGTTCTGAACCGTGGCGCGCATTTGCAGTCCCATCTTGGATCGATACATGAAGATCCAGACGCCGAAGGTCAGAAACAGGGTCAAGCCCATGACAAACACACCATTGATCGGGATATCAATCGAACTGGTGGGTTTGAACGAACCCATCAACCAATCCGGCAACGTCGGGGTCACTTCGCGGGCGCCAAAGATGGAGCGGAAGGCCTGTTGCATAATCAGGCTCAATCCCCAGGTGGCGAGCAAGGTGTCCAGCGGGCGACGATAGAGAAAGCGAATCAGGGCCCACTCGACCAGCAATCCCATCAAGGACGCCGCGAGAAAGGCCACGGCGATGGCGATGATGAAATAGTAGGGGACGAGGGCCGGAAAGTGGCTGTGAACAATGGTGGAGCACAGATAAACCGTATAGGCACCCAGCGCCATGAACTCGCCATGCGCCATGTTGATCACGCCCATCTGTCCAAAGATGATCGCGAGACCCAGGGCCATCAGAAGCAGGACACTGAACAGGCTCAGGCCCGCGAAACTCTGCATGGTGAAGATCGAAACCAATTCCTGGCTGGTATAGGCTAGCATAGGAAAATATATCTAGGCGGCATTGATGAACATGGATCGGGCGCTCCCGCGGATGGCAGCCGCAGGTTGGGTGGGTCTGCGGCATTTCGCCGCAGACCCTTCACAGAGGAACGGAACCGTGACTTATTGGTAACCCTTGGGGAACGGATCGGGTTCGATCAGGCCGGACTCATACAAGACTTTCGCCTGGCCATCCAATTGCCACTGGCCGATGCGGAGCTTGCTCCACAAGTGGTGATTCGGATGGAGTTTTACGTAGCCTTCCGGCGCGGTGGTCATTTCGATTCCAGGCGAGGCGGCGGCCACCTTGTCGATGTCAAAGCTACCCGCCTTCTCCACTGCAGCCTTCCACAACCAGGGCCCCAGGTAAGCCGCTTGGGTGACGTCACCGATCACGCTCTTGGCGCCATATTTCGCTTTGAAAGCCTCGACAAACTTCTTGTTGTTGTCGTTTTCGAGGCTCTGGAAGTACTTCATGGCCGAGTAGAAGCCCACGAGGTTTTCGCCGCCAATGCCGAGGACTTCATCCTCGGTGGTGGAGATGGTCAGCAGCGTCTGCTTGTCCGAGGTGATGCCGGCGGCCTTGAGCTGCTTATAGAAGGCCACGTTACTGCCACCCACGATGATTGCATAGATGACGTCGGGCTTCTTGAGTTTGATCTTGTTGATCAGCGAGCCAAAGCTGGTGCTGCCCAGGGCGTAGAACTCCTCACCGACCACCGTGCCCTTGAGCACATTCTCGATGTGCTTTCGGGCAATTTTGCTGGAGGTGCGCGGCCAGATGTAGTCCGAGCCGATCAGATAAAAGGTCTTGGCCTTCTTCTCCTTGGCGATCCAGTCGAGGCCGGCAATGATCTGCTGCGTGGCTTCCTGGCCGGTATAGATCACGTTTTTGGACTGTTCGAGGCCTTCATAGAACGTAGGATAATAGAGCATCCCATTTTCCTTCTCGAACACCGGCAGCACGGCTTTGCGGGAGGCGGAGGTCCAGCAACCCATCACGGCCGCAACCTTGTCGTTGACCAGCAATTTCTTGGCCTTTTCGGCGAAGGTGGGCCAATCGCTGGCGCCATCCTCCACGATGATTTTTATCTTGCGGCCCAGGACGCCGCCCATGGCATTGATCTGCTCGATGGCCAGCTGCTCGGCCTGGATGGAGCCGGTTTCGCTGATGGCCATGGTGCCAGTGGCGGAGTGCAACTGGCCCACAGTCACCGTATCATCGGTCACGGCCAGCCCGGTGGTGTTGACCTGGGCCGTCGGGAATTCCGCGGCTTGAACGGCCAAAGGACCGCAGGCGAAGACCATGCAGGCCAGCGTGGCCAGCAGTCGAAACTTCTGTCGGGAGCTTTTCATAGGACTTTTTGCAGTTTTCAGTTCAATTTTCAGGTTCAGGTTTTTGGATCAGGCGGAAAAGGGGATGCTGGACCACTCGAGGTTCGGTGGGCGTTTCGGTGCCGGAATATTGTTCATATATAATGAGTGTGCCGTTTGCTGTGGAACGTTGTGTATCGGAGCTACGACTGTTCAAATCAGCCAGCGATGTCCGTTGAAGCTTACCCCATGCCGTTGTGAGGCTCGTGCCTGCACAAAGATTCCATGGGCGCGATCATTCAAATTCATTCGTGGCGAATTGCGTTGATGACGGCGCATCCACGTGACGCTGCAGCGTTGTGAAACTGGTGTTTTTTTGCGGCGCTAAAGGTTTCGAATTTTTGGCACGGTCGATTTTCAGCCTGGCGGGACGACGTGGGGTTCTATCGCAAATGCTTGCGACTGGTCAGGTTGGGCAAAAAGAAACAGTGCCTTCGAGATCGCACACGCTCAGTCTGATGCGGTATCACGCATTGCGGTGAGTGGTTGGGAGCGTGGACGTCGGTGGCGTGGTCATTCGAGCACCGACGGCAGCGGGCGCGTCGCCTCGCGAGACTGTCGTTGCTGGCTCTGGTTGCAATCTGCGCTTGGCGAAATGGGGTCCAATCGCACAGAGTTGCGGCCACTGTGCGACGTTACGCAGGCAATCGTGTTTTTATGTGGAGGCTTTTCAATTCAACAGCGACGGAACAAGTGTCTGTCGGGGCACTTGGACCGACAGGCGTAGTTCTGTTTCGAGGGAGGACTTTGCTACGGGCCGGTGGCGGCATGGGTCGCGTCTTGTTCTGGCTGGGGCTGGCGGCGCTGTGTGCGGGCTTGGCATTACGAGCGCAGACGCCGCGAAGCGTTCCCTACGAAATCGAAGCGGTGGATGTCCCGTCCACCTTTGTTCCACGGGACATGAATGCCGCCGGCACGGTGGTGGGCTACGCCCCCAGTGCGACCGGAAAGACCTCTGATCCCGGACCGGGATTTATCATTGAGCGAACGATCGCGGGAACGAATCGGGTTCATCGTTTGGTACCGCCCCCCGGCCCGGGCGGGGGTGTCGCCAGTTATGATTGCATCGACGTCAATGAGCGCGGGGACGTCCTGGTGTGGGCGATGGGGGTCACCGACCGCACTGGCGGAACCCAACCCGTGTCGGAGTTGCTGGTTTGGCGAGGCGGCATTCTGACTCCCTGGTTAAACCAGCGGGAAGTCATGTCCCTCGACCCGGTGCGTCCCGGCAAATTGGTGGGCGATGGGTGGGATGGGAGTCTGAGTAACACGGTGGTCTCCCTGGGTTTCACGGCCTTGGGCGGCCGGGCGCGATTGGCCCCGGCCGGGGGGCTCTACTTTTCCGCGAGCACGTGTTACCTGACCAACGACACGCTGTTTTTCGTCACCCCCGCTGGCGTCCGGATTGCGATGTTGGGCTGCGAGGGCGTGCCCTTGGCGGAGCGCACGGGCAACTGTGCGCCGGACCCATCCTGGAAACCCATCTTCTCCTGCGTCAAAAACATCAATGACGTCTTCTATGCTCCGGGACCGGGATCGTTCTTCTCCTTGTCGAACTCTGATGAGGTGGGCTGGCCGCAAGGCGGTGGGGTAGGGCTGGCTTTGGGTACGGGCGAACCGATCATCCTGCTCAGTGACGGGCGATCGGCCGATTACTATCGGTTCAACGAGGGGGTTCGTTCGGGAAATTGGATACGGCCGGACCGGCAGGCGCTCGGTTTGGTGCCGAACGAAGAGGGTTTGCGCTACACCCTCCCCGAAAACGATCTGGGTCAGGTTCTGGTTTTCAGTCCGTTCTCGCGCAATCGCCGGATTGACGTCTTCTTTCCCTCACCGGCCTTTTGGTTTGGCCGCCGGGCTGCACTCCGTCGCGGTGGTGCCGGCGAACGATTCGGCAATTTTTACGGGGGTCCAGCTCAACAACGCGGGGGAGATCCATTACGAATTGCGCCGCAACGGCAGCGTGGTTTCCCAGAATATCTGGCGGTCGGGGGTCACGGAAACGATGGCGGCGCAATTTCAAGGGCTGCCCGCGGCCCTCGCGGTCGCCTATCAACTCAACGATCGCGGACTCCTGTTCGCCGCCTACTCGGTGACCAACGTCACCGCGGGTGTGCCGACCAATGTTATTCGCGGCTTTGGCTATGTCGTCCCCGCGTTTCGCGGCGAACTGACGGCGAGCACCAACCGGGTGTTCGTGGGTGAACCCCTGGAACTCCGCCTGAACGCGCACAATCCGGGTTCGCAATCACTCACCAACGTTCACCCGGACCCGGTGCTCAGCGACGACGGCCGTCTGATTACGGAACCCATCGACGGACCGACACCTGCCCGCGCCGATCTGGCGAGCGGGGCCTCGACTCCGTTTGTGTGGCACACCCGGCCGATGGAAGTGGGCCGGATTCAATTCTCCGCGGGCGCCGCCGGACAGCAGGCGGGACGCCTCCTCACCACCGGGATCAGCTGGAGCGAAACCGTGCGAGTGGTCTTGCCCGCCGACTTGTCGGTCCGGGAAGCCGAGGAATCGATCGGCAGCCTCCGCGGTGAAAACGAGTATCAGGAAACGCCGTTTGATGATCAGAATATCCGGGTCGATGTGGGCCCCGGGGGCAACGCCCGTTTTGTGGTGCGGTTGCACAATCGGGGCAAAGCGCCCGCAAAATTTCATCTTCTGGGCGTCACCAACAGTTTCCCCAACTGGCAGACCGTGGTGCGACCCGCCGGCGGCGGCGCGATCACCACCGCTTTGCTCAGTCCGGCCGGCTGGTCTTCACCGGTCCTGCCGGCCGCGGGTTTTGTGGATCTGGAGGTGGAATTTCGGCCGCGAGCGGGAGCCAGCTTTCGCGAACGCAAGACGCTGCTCCTGCGGGCGGATGATCCCGATCATCCCGACGAGACCTTCGATGCCGTGCTGGTCGGAGCGACCTTGCGGGAGACACCGGTGAAAGTCGCGCTGCACCGCACCGTCTCCAACGCCTACACCCAGAACTCCATTCTGGCCGGCCAGCGTGACCCGGATTTGCCCCTGCAGCTGGTCACCGATCCGCAAATTCTCGACGTCCAACCCGTCATTCACGGGGGCCTGGTGGCCGACGGCGTGACGCCGCTGCTGGTGTCCTACGCAATAGAACCGGAACTTCTGCGGGCCTACCCCGACGGCCGCCGACTGCAGGCCAACGTCGTGCTGGAACGCGGCGGCACCTTGCGGGGCACGAGCCTGGCGGCGGAGTTTTTCGTCCTCAAAGGAGGCCGCTGGGTTGCCACGGATGAATTGCTCTTCACGGCCGAAAATCCGACGGTTTTCGCCCAAATACGTCCACTGCGTGCCGATGACGTATTACTCACCCTCACCGCCGGCGAGCTGCGGTGTCATCTGTCCGTGACCGAGCCGGCCACAGGAGACGAGTCCGAGTGGACCAAGTTTGGGGTACGGAAACCGCCGATCTTTTTCATTCACGGCTACAACACGCCGGGCGATTGGGGGACGGGCTTTCTCAACGAAGTGAGCCGGGTGAATATCGCGGACAGTGATCTGTTTCTGCAGATCCTCCGCTACGGACAGCAAAGTTTTGGACAGCAAACGGCACCCGGGCAGGCCTACGTCAGCAAGAAGGCGGGCACGGACTTGGTGAACGCTTATTATACGTTGGCGGACCTTGCACCGATCGCCCTGGCGGAAGTCGACGCCGCGCGCAACCGGGTGAAGGAAAACTGGGCGATGACGCGGCACGACATGGTCTGCCACAGTCAAGGCGGTCTGCTTACCCGGATGCTCTGCTCCCGCAATCCCAATCCGTGGGTGCCCGAGCCTTTCCGCAATTGGAAGAACAGTTTCCGCGGACGCTTCCACCGGGTGAATCACCGTTGGCTCCCCGCACAACGGCACCCGCATCCTGCGGTACCTGGTGGCGCTGGACAATCTACTGCCCGGGGAAGAGGGACTTTCCCGTCTGCTGCCCGCAACGATCGCCCGGGTCGCCGTGTTCGGGGGCCTCGCGCAAAAGAAATTCGATCCGTTCGGTCCGCAGATCCAGGCGCTGAACGACCCGAGCCCGGATGCGCCCTGGCAGCCGGATTCCGGGGCGAAATTTCACCTGATCCGCACCACCATCAATGGCGGACGTCCGCCGGGACTGCTGCACGCCACGCCGGCTGACATTGCTCTGGGTTTGAATAGTGAATTCCAGAAGGTGGTGCCCCGCGGATCGGACGGCGTGGTGGATTGGGACAGCATGGCGGCCCACGGCCCGGGCGCGTCGGCGGGCTACAATGTGACCACTCTGGAGCCTCTGCAGGACGTCTCCCACGCCGGCCCCACGACCGCCTTCGCCTCCATCTCCGGCCAGACGGATTCCAGCGCGGTCGGCAAACTGGTGCATCGCCTGCTCGTGGACGGCGGCGCCGGTGCGGCGGATCGCTTTGGATCCTTCCCGCTGCCCCCGCTCCTTGGGCCGGTGGAAATGGAGGAGATCGATTCCTGGGCCCGTCCCATTCAGATCGCCGGTCTGAGCATCCTTCCCTTCCGCGCCAATGGCGGTGCCCGGCCCGCGGCGGATGCCCACCTGACGGTTCGCTGGCAAACCCCGGCCGGGACCACGCTCACCACCGCCCCCGGATGGAGCATTTCGGTTTATGGTCCCGACGGGATCACGGAGGATGGGGTGTCCATCGAACCCGTGCCCGGAGTCTTGAATTCCGCAGACGTCCGGATCGCCGACACCGTGGTGGGCGATGTCGTCGTCCGGGCCACCTTGCGGGAATTGAATGGGAAGCTCTATATGGGCCGGCCCATTCTGGTGGCCCACCGGGATCCACCGGGAACCCAGCCGCGCCAATTGCTGACCGAGTTCAGCGAGATCACGCTGCCAGTCGATGCGCGAATTCCGGTCCGCCTCGGCATCGAGTTTTCTGACGGCTCCCGTTCGCTGGTTTTCCCCGGCCCCGGTGAACTCACGGCCCAGTCGGATCGCCCGGCCGTGGTGGATGTGACGTCGCCGTTGGAATGGCGAATCCGCGCCGCGGGGACTGCGGTGGTGACACTGCAATTCCGCGGCCTTTCGCAAAAGGTGACCGTACGGGGCGAAACCAGCGTGCCGCCACCGCTGCCGCTTTATGACTTTCAACCATTGGCCGACGCCGAAGCGGAACTGACCTGGCCGGCCACTCCCACCCAGCGCCTGCAGATCACCGAATCGCTGAATCCACCGCAATGGCGGACCTATTATGATGACGTGGTGCAGGGCACCCGCCGACAGGCCCGCGTGCCCATGCTTCAACCGCAGCAGTATTTCCGGTGGCGCACGGACGCCGAATTGCAGCCCGACCCAAAGATTGCCACCGCGGAAGCCACCACTTTCGAAACCGGCGCCACGGCGGCCCGGGAGCGATTTGGCACCACGGGTCGCGGGGTTTTGGTGGCCATCCTGGATCGCGGGATCGACTGGCGGAACGCGGACTTCCGGAAACCGGACGGCACCACGCGCATCCGGGGCATCTTCGATCTGACCGATCCCACCGGGGCCGCAGCGGCGGGTAATCCCTATGGCAAAGGGACCCTCTACACGGAGGCGCAGATCAATGCCGCCCTGGCGGGTGGACCCGCCCTCGCGCATCGGGATGCCGTGGGCCACGGCACCAGCACCACGGGGATCGCCGCTGGCGGTGGCCGCAATGATTCCCGTTTCGCCGGCCTGGCACCCGAAGCGGATCTGCTGGTGGTCAAGGTGACTTCCGACGGTGCGCCTGCCCACGACGGCGAGGCCGCAGAGCCGGCCTTCAATGATGCGACGGCCTATCTCAAGGGCCCCGATTACGTCCGGGACCAAGCCCGCCGACTGGGTCAACCCTGCGTCATGCTGTTGAATCTGGGTTCCGTCAACGGCCCCACCGACGGCACCAGTGAACTCTGTCGGAAGATTGATTCGGTCGTTGGCCCCGGGATTCCCGGTCTCGCCTTTGTCTGCGGCACGAGCGATGACGGCGGCAGTGCGAATCGTGCCGGCGGCATTGTTCGGACTGGTGAAACCAATGTGCTCACCCTGCACAAGGGCACGACGGGTTCCCTCTTTGTCGATCTCTGGTATCCAGGTGCCGATCAATACGCGGTGCGCCTGTTCACGCCACAGGGATCCTTCGGCCCTTTTGCCGCGCCCGGCACTGGAGGGTTCGATACCCGCACGGTCGGCGGAATCGTCTATTATCAGCTGACCCCGACCCGCGCCTTCTACGGAGCGGTCAATAACAAGCGGGAGCTTTGGCTGCGGATCGACGGCGCCGCGGGCGACTACCGGATCGAACTGATGGGCACGGTGGCGAACGGCGGGCGTTTTGACGCCACGATGAACCCCTCGCGCTTCAGTGTGACGCAGGGTGGGGGCAATTACTTCTCCAGCAACGTTGCCCCGGGCAGCATCTGGGATGGGGCGACATCGCTGTACACCATAGTGCCCAATTCCTACGTGTTGCGGACCAACTACACCGACATCAACGGCGTGGCACGGTCGATTCCCAACGAAGGCGCGTTGGGGGACCTGTGGCTGGGCAGCGGCGTGGGGCCCACGTTTGACGGCCGTCTGGGAGTGGATGTTTCGGCGCCGGGTGAATCGGTGTTTACGACGTATAACCCCAAATCGTTTTGGGCGACGGCGCGGCACAACGTGGTGGCCAGTCGGGCGGGAGTTTATGGACGGGCGAATGCAGTCAGTGCCGCCAACCCGCAGATCACCGGCATTGTGGCCCTGATGCTCGAAGCCAATCCGCAACTCGACTCCCCCACGATCAAACGATTGCTGCAACAATCCGCCCGGGCCGATGGGTTTACCGGACCCGTGCCGAATCCCCGCTGGGGTTATGGGAAGGTGGATGCCCTGGAGGCGGTCCGCCTCGCCGTGGAGAGTCGTTGAGGGACGAATCCTCCCGACGCGAAATCAGTCCCCCGTCCAAATTGGAATACCCCGTCCCCGTTCCGCCGGCATCAGCGCCCGGGAGATGACCTCATCGGTCACCACCACTCCACGCTGGCGAGGTGCGGCCAAATTGGGGGACAGGCTCCCTATTCGGGCGGCAAAAAACGTCGTACCAGGCTCAAAGTTTGCCCTTCGCGCCCACCCCGGATTGCGTGCCAAGTTCAAAGTTATGCCTTGTGGGAATGAGGGTTGGATGAGGTACCAGGTTCCCTAATCGGGCGGTTAGAACTCCGTGCCAGGTTCATAATTTACCCTGCGCGCCCACCCCCGGATTGCGTGCCAGGCTCAAAGTTACGCCCGGGCGGCGGGAGCGAATACCCCAGCAAAAAACCCACATCGAATTTCCGGTCGGCCCGATCTAATCGAAGTCTCGGTCCAGTGCCGAGAGTTGAGCTCACGTGCCCATGAAGGCGGCGTGCAGGCTGGCGTATTTGCCACCGGCGGCGAGCAGCGCTTCGTGGGTGCCGCTTTCCAGCAAGTGTCCGTGATCCATTACCAGAATGCGGTCCGCGCGGCGGACGGTGCTCAGTCGGTGCGCCACCACGAAACACGTGCGTCCAACAAACAAACGTTCCAGCGCGTGCTGGATGATCCGTTCCGTCCGCGGATCCACGGCACTGGTGGCTTCGTCGAGGATCAACAGAGCCGGGTTCGCCACGAGCGCCCGCGTCAGCGTGGTCAATTGTCGTTCGCCCGCCGAAAGCGTTCCGCCCCGGTCCCCCACCTTCGTGTCATAGCCGTCGGTCAAAGCGGCGATGATCTCGTGCGTGCCCAGTTCGCGCGCGGCCGCGTGAACTTCCGCGTCCGTCGCTTCCGGTCGGCCGAATTTCAAGTTCTCCATCACGGTGCCGCTGAAGAGGAAATTCTCCTGGGTGACGATGCCCAATTGCTGGTGCCAGGAGGTCAACGTATGAGCGAGGAGATCGCAGCCGTCCACCCGCACGCACCCGGATTGCGGTTCGTAAAAGCGCGCCAGCAGGCTGATGATGGTGGTCTTGCCCGAGCCGGTGTGGCCCACGAGCGCGATGGTTTCCCCGGCGCGGACGGAAAAGGAAAGGTCCCGCAGAATCCACTGATCCGCTGGTGTGGTGTCGTAACGAAAGGAAACGCCCTCGAAAGACACGTCGCCCCGGACCCGCGGCAGGACGGCGGCATCGGCCCGATCCCGCACCTGGGGTTCCGTGTCCAGCAGAGCGAAGATGCGTTCGGCGCTGGCGGCGGCCGAGAGGAAGGCGTTGTAGAGATCGCCCATGGTCTGGATGGGACCGAAGAACATGCCGACGTACAAAACGAAGGCCGCGAGCGCCCCGACGGTGAGTTCCCCGTGCTGCACGCGCCAGCCGCCGTAGCCCAGCAGGATGGCTGTGGTGAGTCCGAACACCTGATTCACCAGCGGCATGTAGGTGTGGAAAACCCGGGCGGATTTGACCCAGCGCTGGGTGAAATCCCCGTGCAAGGCCGCGAAACGCTGCGCGTTCTCCGCCTCGCGCCCAAACGCCTGCACCACGCGGACACCCGAAATGTTCTCCGCCATCGCCGCCCCCAGGCGCGACATCGTGCCCCGGAGCGCGCGGTACGCCACCCGACCGCGCCGATGAAACCACCACGTCAACACCGCGAGCGACGGCAGCACGGCGCACACCGCCAGACACAGACGCCAGTCGTACCACAGCATCAACCCGATCACGCCCACGAGCGTCACCGCACTGGACAGCAATTGCGATGCGCCCCAGGTCAGGACGCGATCCAGCGAATCCACGTCGGTATCGGCGCGGGCGATGATCCGACCCTGGTGCGTCCGATCAAAGTAGTTCAGGGAGAGCTGCTGGATGTGTTCGAAGATCGCCAACCGCAGATCGTTCATGGCGCCCTGTCCCACGCGGATCGAAGCCCGCACCTGGATCACCGACAGACCCCAACCGACCAGCAAGTTTCCGAGATAGAGCGCACTCACGATGAGGATGCCGCGCTGCGCATCGGCGGCATTCGTCCAGTGGGTGAGGTGACGATCAATTCCGTGCTGAATGAGCCGGGGCCCCAGCAACGCCGAGGCGGTCGCCAGCAGGGTGAGCCCCAGATTCAGCCAGAAGATGCGCCGGTACGGCCGCGTGAACGCAAAGAGCCGGCGAAAGAGCGATCCGCGCAGGGTGCCCTGCGCGAACTCCTCATCGAGAGCGATGTCATCGTGCGTGGCCGACATGGTTTATCCGGGTGGCAGGGCTGCGTTGGCGGACGAGGCTTGGAACAACTCCGCATACAATCCCTTTCGGGCGAGCAATTCCGCCGGGCGACCGCGCTCGACGATTCGTCCCTGATCCAGCACGAGAATCAGATCCGCCTGCGCCACGGAGGCAGCGCGTTGGGAAACAATGAAGGTGGTGCGACCGCGCCGGAGTTCCGCCGTCGCCGCCTGAATGTCCCGTTCCGTCCCGGGATCGATCGCACTGGTGGCGTCGTCGAGCAGCAGAATGCGGGGCTGGCACAAAAACGCCCGGGCGAGCGCCAGCCGTTGGCGCTGACCACCGCTCAGCGAAACGCCGCGTTCCCCAATGACCGTGTCGTAGCCACGGGCCAGTTCACTGATGAAGCCATCGGCGTACGCGGCCTTCGCAGCCTGGATAATCTCTTCGCGGAGAGCGTCGGGGCGGCCATAGGCAATGTTGTCGGCCACACTCGCACTGAAGAGGAAGGTCTCCTGAAAAACGATCGCCAGAGCCCGGCGAAGTTCCGCCCGATCGAGCGTGCGCAGATCGTGCCCCCCCAGAGTGATGCGTCCCGTGGTGGGTTCATAGAACCGCGGCAGCAGGGCCAGGAGACTGCTCTTGCCCGCGCCGGTGGGCCCGACGATGCCCACGGTCTGTCCCGGTTCGACCGTGAACGAAACGTCACTCAACGCCGGGTGCCCGGATCCCGCCGGCCTCGCGGTGGGCGCCACGGGCTTATCCTTTGCCTCGGACTCCACCCGCAACGACGGCGTGCGATCGTAGACCAACGATACGTGCTCGAAACAAAGCGGACCGGTCAGGGCGGTGGCGACGGACAGGGACGGCGTGGAAACCGACGACGCGGACGCCGGGGTGGGCAGCAATTCCGCGACTCGTTGGGCGGCGGAACCGGCGTTTTGCAGGATGCTGGTGATTTGGCCGATGACTCCGATGCGCCCGCCCACGGCCAGGAGATAAAACACCACGGTCGCGAGCTGCCCGAGTTCGAGACGACCGGCGATGACTTCGCGGCCCCCAGCCCACATCACGAGAGGCAGACCCAGGCCGAAGAGGAACTGAGCCAGGGGCACGCGGGCTGCCCAATAATTCACGGTCGAGTGCAGTTCGCGCAGAAATTCGTCGCGTCGCTCCCGGAACCGACGGATTTCCGCCGCCTCCCGGGCAAAGGCCTTCACCACCCGGACTCCCGCAATGTTCTCCTGCAACACCGTACTCATCGCACTGTGACGCTCGTGCACCTTGCGCCAGCGGGGTTGCAACCGGGCGGCAAAAAAAGCCATCGCCCCCACCGTCGGAACCATGGCCACCAGCGTAAGACCGCCCAGCAGCGGGCTGATCAGAAAAATGAACATCAGGGTGCCCGCCAGACCCGCGAGGACGTCGATGGCGAACAGCAGGCAGACGAAGACCAGTTCCTGCAGGCGGAAAACGTCGGTGCCCGCCCGGGAGATCAACTCCCCCAACTGGGAATTGTCGTGCCAGGCAAACGGGCGGCGCTGCACGCCGTCGTACACCGCGCACCGGACATCCCCGAGCGTTTCCAGGGCGGTGCGATTGCGCAGCGGCCCGAGCACGAGGCCAATGGCCGTCCGGAGGGTTACCAGGCCCACCAACCAGGCGACCGTTGAAGGCAGGGCGAGTTGGCCGGTGGCGATCGCCCCCCGCGGTCCCAGCGCCGTGATCGCGTGCCCCAGGAACTGCGGCAGGGTGAGTTCGATGAAGATGTGCGTGAGCAGCAGTCCGACGCACAGGGCGACCCAGCCGGGTCGCCGCCCGAGGTACCGCAAAATCCGGCCGACCGCCCGCGCGGCCGAGAGCGGCGCGGGGGTTGGGAGTGGAGCAGAAGCGGCGGCGTTCAAGTGGCGATTCCCGGGTTCGCCCGGGGCGCCGGAGACTGGCAGGGAGGCGCTGATCGGCAAGCGGCCGCAGCGGGGCAGATCCACCCACCGGACAGTGGTTGGAATTGTCTTTCTTTTTGCGTTGTCAAAGCGCCCGAATTTCGATTGTCTTGCCGAACGGCATACGCACACATATGGACATCCCTCACTCTCCCCGGTTCACCGCACGAAGCCGCGGCTTCACCTTGATTGAACTGCTGGTGGTGATCGCGATCATCGCCATCCTCGCCGGGATGCTATTGCCCGCGCTCAGTCGGGCGAAGGAAAAGGGCAAGGCCACGTCGTGCCTGAACAGCCTGCACCAGATGGCCATCGCCCAGCAGGTGTACGGTGCGGACTACGGCGGGCGCTTCACCCCCACGTTCGCCGTACGCGGTTCCAACGTGGAACGGAAGGCCTGGTTCAACTTCCTCCAACCCTTTACCCAGACCACCAACCTCATCCTCTGCCCGTCGAAAACGAAGAAGTTTAAGGAACTGGTGGCGCTGTACCCCAGCGACAAGAAGGACGTGGCCGTGTCGAACTACGCGATGAATTTCGGGGTGGGCGGTTGTGACTGGCCGGAGTCCTGGCCGTCCTCGCTTTACCCGCAGGTCAAGGATTCCGCCATTCGCAAGCCCTCCGCGACCGTGCATATCACAGACGGCGCCAGTCAGCCGCTGGCCAGCAAGGATCCGTTGAAATGCGTAACGGTGGCTTCGGCCGAGAAGGCGGGGGCCTGGGTACTGCATGATCCGGTGAAGAGTTCTCCCTGTGACGGATGCGTGGTGGCACCCTCCACGGGGGATCCGAACTGGGGCGGCCCGCACCTGCGGCATTCGGGGAAGAGCGAGATCGTGTTCGCCGATTCCCATGTGGAATCCCTGGCGGCCTCCCGCTGGTATTACGGCGAGACCCCTTGGTTGCGTGCCGACACCGGCGGGGAATAGCCCCCGTGAAACGGCGCGCTGCGCCCATGGAAAACCCCTCGCTTGGGGTGGATTGCCTCGCCTAGCTTTTAACTGTTCCTCAAAGCCGGGTGAGCGTCGGACGCTGGGCCGGTCTGAAGGGGCGTCTAGCATGAGTCGAAGCGCACCGTTGCGTGACAGTTTGAAGTTCCTGCGTCTGGCGTTGCGCAAGCCGCGGGAAATCGGCGCCGTCCTGCCCAGCTCGCGGGCGCTGGGCCGCGCCATGGCGGAGGCGGCGACTCGGGCGCAGGGTCGGCCGGTGCTGGAACTGGGTCCCGGCACGGGCGCGGTCACCGCCGCGATCCTGAAGGCCGGGGTCGTCCCCCGGAGTTTGGTGGCCGTCGAGCGGACCGAGGAACTGCTCCCCGAGCTGGGTCGACGCTTTCCGGGTGTGCAGTTCATCGGTGGCGATGCCTTCAAAGTGGGCGGCTTGCTCCAACAGGCGGTCCCGGCGTGGCGGGGCCAGTTTGGCGCGGTGATCTCCAGCCTCCCTCTGCTGAATTTTCCCGCCTCCCTGCGCGATCAATTGCTCGAGCAATTGGCCGAATGGATGCACCCCGACGCCACCATCGTCCAGTTCAGCTACTCGCTCCGCCGCTCGCAATCGTTTCGCGGACTCGAGGAAGTGTCGTCCAAGGTGGTGTGGCTGAACGTTCCCCCGGCGCGGGTCAGCGAGTTCACCTTGGGCCGGCGCCCGGGTTCTCACCCCCGCCGTAACGGGGACACCCCGCCCAAGCATTGACCGGCGGGCCCCCATCGGTCCGCCGCTGCCCTGCCCTGAAGCCCCGCGACCTGCGACCGTGATCGGCACACTCGTCAACACTGGAGCCATCCTTGCCGGCGGCCTGATCGGCCTGGCGTTTGGCCACCATTTGAGCCCGGCAATTCAGCAGCGCCTGCGCCTCGGTCTCGCCGCCCTGACCACCTATGCCGGTCTGTCCATGGTCTGGACGGGTTTGCAGAGCGGCGGGTTCCTGACGGGCGCCAAACAACTGGGCATCGCCCTGCTGGCGCTGTCCGTGGGCAGCTGGTTGGGACACACCTGTCGATTGCAACGCAGCGTCGACCAGCTGGGACGTTGGGCGAAACGACGATTCACCGCCGCCACCGCGGAATCCCCCACCCAGTCCCGCCCGGATCCGATCGAGGGTTTCATCACCTGCTCCCTGCTTTTCTGCGTCGGGCCGATGGCCATCCTCGGCCCCATCCAGGACGGGCTGGAGGGCCGCTGGCAGGTGCTGGCGGTGAAAAGTCTTCTCGACGGCCTGGGCGCGATGGGATTTGTCGCAGCCTTCGGCTGGGGACCGCTGGCCGCGGCCCTGCCCGTTTTGCTCTACCAGGGCGGCATCACGTTGGCTGCCCGACAATTGGAGCCGGTGCTGGCCGCGCACGATCTCAAGGACACCCTGAGCATCACGGGTGGCTTCATCGTGACGACGATCTCCCTGGTAATCCTGGAGATCCGCAAGGTACCCCTCGCCGATTATTTGCCGGCCCTGCCCCTGTCCGTGCTCCTGGCCCAGTGGTGGCTGCATTGATATCGCTGCCCGCCGGCTCCGCGCTCCACGAACGGCCGGAAAAGTGGAACCCGCAAAGGATCTACGCCGCGTGCGCGAGCGTAACGACGCCGATGACGGCAATGAAACCGCCGATCACACCCCGTCGCGAGGGACGCTCGCCCTCGAGGAAATAGGCGAGGGCCATAACACACAGCGGGGTCATGGCGGTGACGCTCAGGACCAGGGAGGTGTTCGCCACCTTGGTCGCCCATTGATAACACGCCACGCCGAGCGTCGGGCCGGCCAGCATGTTCAACAAGACCCATGGCCAGGCCCGACGATACTCGGGCCGGGGCGTCTCGGAGGTTCGCCAGCCAAAGTGATCCAACAGGAACCAGATCAGGGCGACGGTCACGCCGGGCAAAATGCGCTGATAGGTCACGGTGAGCGGATCCGCCGGCGTGTCGGCCGCCTGGGCGAGTTGGAAACCATGCTTGGCCACCACCTGTCCCCCCGCCTGTCCCAAGGCGGCCAGCAACCCGCACACCACGCCGCTCCACTGGAGGGCGGCCGGCCGGGGCTTGCTGGGATCCTGCCGACCGGGTGTCAGGGCCAACGCCACCCCCGCCAGGATCAGCCAACCGGCGATCGCCTCGGCAATGGACGGACGGGTGCCATGCCAGGCCCACGCCATGAGCACGCCAAACGGCGCGGCCAGGCATTGCGTTATCAGCGCCGTCAACCGGGCGCCGATCCGGGGCAAGGCCAGATAAATGGACACGTCCCCGATGCCGAAACCGATGAACCCGCTGAGAAGAAACCACGGCAGGGAAGCCCCGCGCCAGCCCTGTCCCAGCGTGTGCGCATACGCGGCGAGCACGACCACGGCGAACAACTGCCGCCAGAAATTCGCCGCTGCCGAGCCCAACAAGCGCACGTTGCGACGACCCGAGATCGTCGAGACGGCAAACAACACCGTGGCCAGCAGGGCGGGAAGCATGACGGAAGGGCGGAGCCGGGTGCGATTTCCCTGCGACGGCGCGTGCGTTCACCGCGGCCGGGGGCCGGCTCAACGCGAGGTGGACGCGGCGAGACAGCGATCGTGCAATCGGGTTACCGCCCGGCGAAGCTGCGTTTGTTTGAACAAAAAGGTGCCCGCCACCAGCGTGTCCGCCCCCGCCCGGGCGCATTCCGCGCCCGTCTGCTCATTGATCCCGCCATCCACCTGCAGTCGATACGGCAACCCCAACTGCCGGCGCCAGACGTCAGCCTGCTGGATCTTGGGCACACATTCTTCAATAAACGATTGTCCACCGAAGCCCGGATTGACCGTCATCACGAGCAGGAGATCAATCTTCTTCAAGTAGGGCCGGGCCTCGGAAATGTTGGTGGGTGGATTGACCGCGAGACCCACCTGTTTGCCCAGCGAACGGATCTTCCAGATCAGGGCATTTACCGTATCGGCCCCGAGTTCGACGTGGACCGTGATGGAATCCGCGCCCGCCTTGATGAAGGGCTCGAGCAGGATCTCCGGCTTGGAGCACATCAGATGGACATCCATGTGGCCCTTGAAATGCGGCCGGACAATCCGGGCGACTTCCGGGCCGAAGGAAATGTTGGGCACGAAATGGCCGTCCATGATGTCGACGTGGAGCCATTTTGCGCCGGAACGATCCACACGGGCGGCTTCGTGGGCGAAGCGGCCGTAGTCACAAGCAAGCAGCGAAGGCGCGATGATCACAGAACCCGAAGGCTATCCGTAGTCGCGGCGCCAAACAAGGAAACCGGTCAATCCTTGCGCCGCCCGCCGGGTTTAGTTTCCCTCGTTCACCCGCGGCACGGTGAAATAGAACGTGGTGCCACGTCCAAGTTCGCTCTCCACCCGGACTTCGCCCCCATGGGCCTGAACCAGGTGTTTGACGATGCTCAGGCCGAGGCCCGTGCCGCCCAAGTCACGCGAACGGGCCTTGTCCGCCCGGAAAAACCGTTCGAACACGCGATCCCGCGCCTCCGGTGGAATTCCCTGTCCGTCGTCGGCCACCCAGGCCTCGACGATGTCCTCGTGCAACGAGCGCGCCCCGACCACCACCTTGCCCCCGATCCGGCCGTACTTGATCGCATTGTCGGCGAGATTGGAATAGACCTGCTGCAGACGATCCCCGTCGACGTGCACTTGCAGGGCGACCGGGATTTCATTGACGAAGGTGATGTTCCGTTCGCGCGCCTTGGGTTGCAGCGCCTCCAGCGCCTCTTCGGCCACGCGCCGCAATTCGGTCGGCTGCGGGTTCAGCATCGCGCGGCCGGATTCCAACTTGGAAACCGTCAGCAAATCCTCAATCAGGAAGGTCAGCCGATCGGCGTGCTTGTCGATGATGTTGAGGAAACGGGTGGTCGCCTCGGGATCATCCTTGGCCCCGGCCAGCAGGGTTTCGGCGGAACCTTTGATGAGGGACAACGGCGTCCGGAGTTCGTGGGAGACATTGGCGACAAAATCGCGCCGCATCTCCTCGAGCCGCTGGCGGTCGGTCAGATCATGGAACACCAGCAGGGAACCGGTGCGAAGCCGATCGGCATCGCGGAGGGAAACGGCATTGACCTGGAAGGTGCGGGGATTTTCGCCCGGGGTGGTGAGTACGAATTCCTCCAGGCGGCCGCTGCGGTCGATCTGCTCCAACGCCTGCCCCAGCGCAGGATCCCGGATGACCTCCAACAGGGGACGGCCGAGGAAATTTTGTCCCAGGGTGAACTGGCGTTGCACCGCGGGGTTGGCGTGTTCGACCGTCCCCTTCTCGTCCAGCACCAGCACTCCCTCCACCATGGCGTCGAGCAGGGCCTGCTGCCGCGATTGCTCGGTGATCAGGGCGAGATGCCGCTCGGTTTTAAGCTCGGCAAAACTGAGCATGCGCTCGCGCAACTGCGACTGCAGGCGCTGACACCTCTGGTACAGCCAGGCACAGGCGAGGCCAAGGGCCACGAGGGCGACCGCTTCGACAAGGAGGGTCGGATTCATAAAAGCTGCAGGCCTTCGGGGGCAGGAGCGCCCTTACGCCTCTTCAAACCGGTAGCCCACACCCCGGATGGTCTCAAGGTGCTTGGCCGCGTCGCCCAGTTTTTCCCGCAGACGGCGCATGTGGGTATCCACCGTCCGGGTGTCGATCAAACTGTCGTATTCCCAGACATCCCGCAGCAACGCTTCACGGCTTTGCACCCGACCGCGCCGTTGGGCGAGCGTCAATAGCAGCTTGAATTCCGTGGCGGTCAGTTCCAACGGCCGCCCCTGCCAGGTCACCTGATGGCGCGGAACATCAATGCCGAGATCGCCGCATTTGAAGTGCTCCAGCGGCGCCTCGGGGGTGGCGCGACGCTGCAGCAGCTTGCGAATGCGCAGCACCAGTTCGCGTGGACTGAAGGGCTTGGTGACGTAATCATCCGCCCCGAGCTCCAGTCCCAGCACCCGATCCACCTCGGCCGCGCGGGCCGTGAGCATGATGATGGGAATATTGGAAGTGGCGGCCTCGCGCCGCAGCACGCGGCAAGCCTCCAAGCCGTCCACATCCGGCAACATGACGTCCAGCAGGATCAGGTCCGGCAGTTCCTGACGGGCGCGTTTCAGGGCCTGCGCCCCGTCTTCCGCTGTGAGCACGGTGAATCCGGCAGCTTTCAAGTTGAAGCCCACCAGTTCCAAAACGTCCGGCTCGTCGTCAACCACAAGAATCTTAGGCATGACAGCATCGGTGGTAGCCATGCCAACAACGTGCGGCAAATGACGCTCCGTTACAAGCCGGTGACGGCCCGGTAGGGAAATAGTCAAGAAGCGGTGTCGGAAGCGCTTCGGATCGCTCCCCCACGCCCGCCCTGTTTGCCGGCGGATTTGCCGGCTAGGCTGCGGCATGAGTGAGACCTTGGTGGTGAACGAAATTTACCTGAGCCTGCAGGGCGAAAGCACCTGGGCGGGGCTGCCCTGCATTTTTGTCCGCCTCACCGGTTGCGGTCTGCGGTGCTCCTATTGCGATACCGCGTACGCCTTCACCCAGGGGCAGCGCCGGCCCGTGGCAGAGGTGCTGGCGGAGGTTCGGCGGCTGGCGGCGGACTACTCCGGGCGCGGGTGGCAGGGCGACAGCGCCGTTCGCCTGCCGCTCGTCGAATTCACCGGCGGCGAGCCCCTGCTCCAAAAACAATCCGCCGCCGCCATGAAGGCGCTCTGCGACGAGGGCTTCACCGTGCTCGTCGAGACCAACGGCGCCCACGACCTCGGCGTGCTAGATCCGCGGGTGCGGGCCATCATGGACCTCAAAGCGCCAGGGAGCGGCGAAGTGGAGCGCAATCGCTGGGCGAACATCCCCCTTCTGAAGCCCACGGATGAGGTGAAATTCGTGCTCGGCTCCTGGGAGGATTACTCGTGGGCCAAGCAGATGCTGGCGGAACATTCGTTGGCCACCCGCTGTCCGATCCTCTTTTCCTGGGTGGCCCCGCTGGCGCCGCAACAACAGGACAAATCGCTCAAACCCGTCCCGGCCGGGCACCGCCCGATGTCGCGGGTGGAATTGGTCGAAGCCATCGTCAACGACCACCTGCCGGTGCGATTCCAACTACAGATGCACAAATTCGTCTGGCCCGCGGAACAGCGCGGGGTTTGACCCTCGGGAGGGGGCGGTGTGCCCGGCCGGGCACACCAAAAAAAACAGCCCGGTCGAAACCGGGCTGAAAAATTGGAGCGAGAGAAGGGATTCGAACCCTCGACATTCACCTTGGCAAGGTGACGCTCTACCAGGCTGAGCTACTCTCGCAAACTGCGGTCGGATAGATGGCGTTCACCCCCCCTCCTGGCAAGCAGAGATTTCGGTATTTCCTTCTTCGCCATCGCGCGCGTCCCCCAGACGCATTTGCCGGCGGCGCGCCCGACCACGGAATCTCCCCCATGCCTCACCTCCATGAGCAGATCGATTTCACTGTCGCCATCTTTGTCGTGCACGCCGGGCGCGTCCTGCTGGTGCTGCACCGAAAACTGGGGAAATGGCTGCCGCTGGGTGGGCACATCGAGTTGGACGAAGATCCGGAACAGGCGGCGCGGCGCGAGGCCCGGGAGGAAAGTGGTCTGGAAGTCGAACTGGTGGGAGATCGTCCCCCCACCACCGAGCCCGGCACCCGAGCGCTCATTGCGCCGCGTTTCCTCGACATCCATCGAATCAACCCGACCCACGAACACATCGGCATGATTTACTGGGCGCGCCCGCTCGCGACGGCCGGGAGGCTGGATCCCCAACTGGCGGTGGCCGAACACCACGATATCCGGTGGGTTTCCGCGCTGCAGCTCGATGAATTGCAGCCGCCGCTATCGGGGGCCATCCGGTGGTATTGCGAAAAGGCGCTGGCGGAACTTGCGCAGTAATCTGCACCGCGGCACCGAGGCTGGGGCCTGACGGACTAATTCCGCTCGGGCGTGTTGCGGCGCAAACCCACGGCACTGGCAATATCGTCAAACTCCTCGCGACTGACCTCGTGCATTTCCTTGCCGCGACGCGCCAACTGTTCGTTCACCTTGATGGCCTTCTCGGTCATCTCCTCGTGGGTGGACTGCGACCCGCCGATCAGGGCAAAGTTTTTGCCGGTGGTGACCCGCTTGTGGCCATCGTCGCCATCCAGTCCCACTCCAACCAGCAGGGCGCGGCGGGGCTTGGCGGGGGTTTTCCCGTTCGACATGGGCAAACGGTAGGCACGTTCCGGCATTTGAACAATAGCGGAACCGGGACAGACGGCGTGAACCGGGGAAATTATGGGGCCTTCGCCGTCCCGTGGTGGGGTGTCGGTCGGGAATATTGTCAGTGGATTTACGGCCCGGCGGCGGCTCTGCTCCCGGCATGCCGAAGGCGACATGGATTTTTGCGGCGGGGTTGACCGGTATGGTGGTGCTTTTCCTGGGTGTCTTTCAGCTCCGGGAGTTCCAGCGTGTCGCCGCGGAGTCGCAGGCCCAGCTGGCGGCGCAGACGGCCAGCGCGGCCGCCCTCACCGCCACCAACGCCACGTTGTCGGCCCAACTCGGGGCCGCGCGGGATCTGGTCGCGGAATTGCAGCAGGCCGTCGAACAGGCCGCCCAACGCAAATCCTCCATGGAAGCGGAATTCCGGGCCGCGTTGGATTCCAAGGACGTCACCATCTCGGAACTGCAGGGGCGCCTGACGGTGGATATTCTCGATCGGGTGCTGTTTGATTCCGGCGAAGCGATATTGAAACCGGAGGGCGAAACGGTGCTGTCGAAGGTGGCGCAACTGCTGGCGCAGTATCCCAAGCGACAACTGCAGATCATTGGCCACACCGACAATGTTCCCATCCGTCTGCGCACTGCGGGGGGATTCACGGACAACTGGTCGTTGTCGGTAGGCCGGGCGTTGGCGGCAGTACGCTTTCTGGAAACCCGGGCCGGGGTGGATCCGCACCGGCTGGCCGCGGTGGGCTGCGGGGAATTCCGACCGCTGGCCGACAATGCCACGACCGAAGGACGGGCGCGCAATCGGCGGATCGCCGTAGTGGTGCTCCCGGAAGAAATCAGTGATCTCAGCACGCCCAAGCCAAAGGCTCCTGCAGCCGTGCCCACCCCTCCCACGGCGCCCGTGGAACCCGCCGACAGCAAGCCGGCACCGGCAGCGCCCTGAGCCACCGCGAGGAGCAAAAGGCGGGCCTCAATCCAACCCGAGCAGTGGCAGCAGCTCCGACAACGACCGGATGGTAGCATCCGCGTCCGCGTGTTCGCGCTCGTCGCGTTGAAACCAGCAGGTCGAAAAACCCACCGCCCGGGCGCCGGCGATGTCCTTTTCCGGATGATCGCCGACAAACAACAGCTCGTGCGGCGCTAATTTCAGCGCGGCGCACACGTGGTGAAACGTGATCGGATCCGGTTTGTCCCGGCCGATTTCCCCCGAGACGAAAACCCGGTCGGGTCCGATGAATTCCGCCAGACCGGCCGCGTGGTATTTGGCCCGCTGAAATTGCGAGCCGCCATTGGTCAGGATGCTTTGCACCAAGTCCGTCCGGGCCAGCCGGCGCAACACGGGAAGCGTGTCGTCCACCCGGATATGCGCCGGGAACTCGCGTTGATACCGCTCCCACAGTTCGGCCCCGGAGGCGTCCGGGACCGGATACCGCTCCTTCAGGAAGGAAAAGAACTCCACCCGGATGGAATGTCCCCGGGCATCCTGCGGCTTGATCAAGTTCCAATCGCGTTCGCTCAAGGGCCCCCACCACGCCTCGAAGAGCCGGGACAAAGCCGGCTGCCGATCGTAAAGCGTGTCATCGAGGTCGAAGACTATGCCCCGACACGCGGCGAATGGGGCGGCGGCGTTCTTTGCGGTACTCACGGGGCGGAGGACACCGGCGGGGGTTTTCCGGTGGCGATCTGTTCCGCCAATTTCGTCCGCGCCGCGGCCAAACGCTGCACCAGCGATTCCGCCATGCCGCGCACCATCTGATAACCCAGCGTCTGCTCGGCATCGCACGCCTGCCGCAAACGCGAGCCGGCGAAGCAGATGGCATCGACCGGCTCCAGCGTCCGCGCACTGAACTGCCAACGATGCGGCGGCAACAACCAGGACCAGCCCACGAGTTCACCGGCCCCCAGCACCTGCACCACCATGGGCTGGCCATCAGGCCCCCGGGTCTCGATGGCGATGCGCCCGGAACGCAGCACGTAAAAACGATCGGCGGGCTCGCCTTCGCGGAAGATCTCAACCCCCGGCTCCAGGCGGACGTGCATCGCGGAGGCACTCAACAACCGCAGCGATTCCCGGTTGAAATCCCGGAAGAACGGCAGCTCCGACAACAGGTGCGGGGTGGGATCCATAACAAAATTTCTCCGAATTCCGGTCCGCCGCGACTGCCCCGCTTCATTGGGAAACCGGGCCAACCGGCAACGGATGCTTTGCTCACATGAACGTGACCCCAAGCGCTCCGTGGCACAATGGCGGAAACCGCTATTTTGCCTCTTCGATTCCATTAATTAATTATTTTCTGACGACCGCATCCGCAACGGCGAGTATGCGTCTGTGATGAACATCGCATCGCCCGCCGGAGCCCCCCGCAATTCGCACGTCATTGCCTGGGTCGAAGAACAGGTCCGCCTCTGCCAACCCGACCGCGTCGTCTGGTGCACCGGTTCCGAAGCCGAGAAGATCGCCCTGCAGGACGCCGCCGTGGAGCAGGGAATCCTGCTGCGGCTCAATCCGGAGAAGCTGCCAGGTTGCTTCTATCATCGCTCCAACCCCAACGACGTCGCGCGGGTGGAGCAGTCCACCTTCATCTGCACCCCGCATGCCGAGGATGCCGGTCCGACCAACAATTGGTCCGCACCCCGCGAGATGTACGCGCGACTCCGCGGCCTGGTGGACGGTGCCATGCGCGGCCGCACCCTGTATGTCGTGCCGTATCTGATGGGCCCGGCGGGTTCACCCATGACCAAGGTCGGCGTGGAACTCACCGACTCGCTGTACGTGGTACTGAACATGCGCATCATGACCCGCATGGGCGAAGTCGCCTGGGAACACCTGGGCGAGAGCGACGATTTCAGCCGCGGCCTGCACTGCCTCCTCGATGTGCATCCGGATCGGCGATACATCTGCCATTTCCCCCAGGACAACACCGTGATTTCCGTGGGCTCCGGCTACGGCGGCAACGTGCTATTGGGCAAGAAGTGCCTCGCCTTGCGCCTCGGTTCGTACTTGGGCCGCGACGAGGGCTGGATGGCGGAGCACATGCTTCTGCTGGGGGTGGAGGCGCCGAGCGGGCAGAAATCGTTCATTGCCGCCGCGTTTCCCAGCCAGTGCGGCAAGACGAATTTTGCGATGATGGTGCCGCCCGTGCGGTTCAAGGGCTGGAAAATCTGGACCGTGGGCGACGACATCGCGTGGATGCGGCCCGGCGCCGATGGCCGGCTGTGGGCCATCAATCCGGAGGCCGGCTATTTCGGGGTCGCCCCGGGCACCAACGGCCGGACCAATCCCAATGCCACCAGCCTGATCCAGCGTGACACGATTTTCACCAACGTGGCCTTGAAACCCGACGGCACCGTCTGGTGGGAAGGCCACGATGAACCCGCGCCGGCGGAGTGTCTCGACTGGCAGGGACGTCCCTGGACCCCGGCCTCCACGGAAAAGGCGGCGCATCCGAATTCCCGATTCACCGCGCCCATGAGCAACAATCCGATGCTCGCCCCGGAGGTGTTGGATCCCCGCGGCGTCCCGGTGGATGCCATCATTTTTGGTGGTCGACGTGCGACCACGGTGCCGCTGGTGTTCGAAGCGTTTAACTGGAGTCACGGCGTCTTCCTGGGCGCGACCATGGGCAGCGAAACCACCGCGGCCGCGACGGGAACGGTGGGCCAGGTCCGGCGTGACCCGATGGCGATGCTGCCCTTCTGCGGTTACAACATGGGTCGGTACTTCCGCCACTGGCTCGACATGCGGAAACAGATCCAGTTCCCGCCGCGGATTTTTCACGTGAACTGGTTCCGACGCGACGCCGACGGCCGGTTCCTGTGGCCGGGGTTCGGCGACAACATGCGGGTCCTGCGATGGATTCTGGATCGCTGCCACGGCCGCGCCGGGGCGCACGAAACCCCGCTGGGCTGGGTGCCGCGCTGGGAGGATTTCGATGCCGAAGGATTGGTGGATTTTGATCGGGCCCGCTTCGACGCCCTGCAAGCGATGAACCCGGACGAGTGGCGGCGCGACATTCTTTCGCACGACGAACTCTTCATGCGGCTGTATCAGTACCTGCCGAAGGAGATGATCTTCCAGCGGGAATTGCTGGTGGCCCGCCTCTGATCCGGCCGCCCGCCCCCGGTGGGTGTGGGGTTTCATGATGAAGACATTTTTCCTTCGGTTGAGCCGGATCCTGCCGGCGCTGTGGCTCGGCGCCGGTCTGGCCGTTTCGTTTGTGGCCATCCCGGTCGTATTCAGCCCGGCCGTCCGGGCAATCCTGCCAAAGGAGGCGGTCGGCCAGGTGGCGCAGACGATCCTGGGACGTTTTTTCTGGGTCCAACTCGGGCTGTGCGGCGTCGGACTTTTCTCCCGCTGGGCCGCTGGTGGCGCCTGGAGCCGGGGGGAGCGTCTCGCCTGGGTGATTCTCAGCCTCGGCTCGGTCGTGGCCGCCGGATGGTTGCATCCGAAACTCCGCGCGCTGCATCAGACGCGCTATGACGCGGGGCAGAGTGCGGCGGTCCGGGACGCCGCCGCCGCGGAGTTTGGTCGCTGGCACGGCGGTTCGCAGGCGGGCAATCTGGTAATGTTGCTGACGCTGGGCGGATTGACCTTCGCCGGCAGCACCCGCCGGCCTTCCGCCCCTTTGGCCTGAGCCCGGGTCATTCTGGGGGGTGACAAGCCCAATAATCCCGTCAACTTGGGCATCAAACACATGCCCCTACAGAAACAGATTGTTCGTGACGAGTGCGAACTCCTCGTCACTGGCCGCGTCGACGGTGCAGCGGCCAACGAGTTGGAAGTGGAAGTTCTGGCCCTGGCCAAGACTCCGATTCAAAGCGTCTACCTCAACCTAGCGAACGCGAACTTCCTCTGTTCCGCCGCGTTGCGGGTCATCCTCCAGAGTCACCGCCAGTGGCACGCGAAGGGCCGCCGGTTTGTGATTTCCCGGACCTCGCCGGAAGTGGACCAGATCCTGGACCTGACCGGCATGCGGGAGTTGATCGTCGAACCCACCTGACCATGGCCGTCGCAGCGGACATCATCCTGCCGGTGACCCCGGAGCTGCCCCAAGTGGCGCACGCCCGTCTGGAGGCGTTTGCGCTTTCCGTGGCGCTGCCGGCCAAGGTGATGTTTGCGGTCGACACGGCCCTGGAAGAATTGCTGCAGAACGTCGTGGACTACAGCGGCGCCCACGAGGTGAAACTGTGGCTCACCGTGGAGGGCGGCGAATTGCGCATGGAACTGGCCGATGACGGTCGCCCCTTCAACCCCCTCGCAGAGCCCGGTCCGGATCTTTCGGTTCCCCTGGCCGAACGCGACGTGGGCGGTCTCGGTGTGCACCTGGTGCGGCGCATGATGGATCGGGCCGCCTACGAACACCGGGGCGGCCGCAATTGCTTGAAGCTGGCGAAGACGCTGGTTTGAGGCGGATCCGTCGCCTGCCCCAAAAACTCCCCCACGGGATCGGCGGTGAAACGACCCAACCTCACCCTGCTGGTCCTCGCGGCCGTTTTGCTCGGCATTGCCATTGGCCATTTTGCCCCCGCCCGGGGCATCCAATTGCAGGCTTTGGGCGACGGCTTCATCGGCCTCATCAAGTGCTTCATCGCCCCGATGGTCTTCCTGACCGTGACGCTGGGCATGGCGGGAATGACGAGCCTGCGGACCACGGGGCGGGTGGGTCTGAAGGCGTTGATCTATTTTGAAGTACTGACCACGCTGGCCTTGCTGCTGGGTCTCGCGGTCGCCACGTGGTTGCAACCGGGGGCCGGTCTGGATCCAGATCGGTTTGCCACCGCAGCCGCCGATGTGGCCAAGTACCGGGCCCGCGCGGAGCAGTTTTCGTGGCTCGGCTTTTTTCTTCAAAACCTGACCCTGCAGGTCCTGGTGGTCGCGCTGCTGTTCGGCACCTGGCTGGGGCGCTGGGCGGGCCGGGCGCCCGTGATCGCGGGTTTGGAATGGGCGTCCCGCCACGTCTTCCGAATTCTGCGCTGGGTGATGTGGCTGGCGCCATTGGGGGCCTTGGGGGGAATGGCGTACACCGTGGGGCGGTTCGGTCTCGGCAGTCTGGTGCCGCTCGCCAAACTCATGGCGGCCGTTTACCTGACCATGGCCCTGTTTATTTTCGGCGCGCTCGGCCTGGTGATGCGCTGGTGCGGGCACAGTCTGTTCCGGTTTCTGCGCCATATCCGGGAGGAACTGCTGATCGTGCTGGGCACGTCCTCCAGCGAGGCCGCGCTCCCGCAGTTGATGGTGAAACTGGAATCCTTCGGCTGCCCGCGCCCGATCGTCGGCCTCGTCGTGCCCGCCGGATATTCGTTCAACCTCGACGGCACCACCGTGTACCTGGCCATGGCCGTAATGTTTCTCACCCAGGTGTACCACGTGACCCTTTCGCCGGGGCAGATCGTGGGCTTGATCGGCGTGCTGGCGGTCACGTCCAAGGGATCAGCCGGGGTCACCGGTGCCGGCTTTGTCACGCTGGCCTCCACCTTGATGGCCTTGAAAGTGGTGCCGGTCGAAGGCCTGGCCCTGCTGCTGGGCGTGGATCGGTTTATGTCCGAAGCCCGTTCCATCACCAATCTCATTGGCAATGGTGTCGCCGCCCTCGCCGTGGCCCGGTCGGAACGTGGGGCCACACCGGCCGGAGAACGTTGACCCAGGGAGCTCCCCGCGCCCGGCAGGATCGGCCCTGGCGACGGACAACCTATCCCTTTCCTGAAGGTCCCGGAGTGGTCACTGTGTGAGCTGCGTGGCTGCCCTTGCGAATTCAACGTCCAGTGTCCCGATAGCTTCCGTCGCCCCCGCCCCCGCTTCGGCGCCGGCGTCGGCGCCCGCGGACTGGAGCGGCGGTCGCCTGCCCGAGCTGCTCGCGCCGGCGGGCGACTGGGACTGCGTCCGGGCCGCGGTCGAGAATGGCGCCGATGCCATCTATTTCGGCCTGGACCGGTTCAATGCCCGGATGCGCGCCCACAACTTCACCGAGGCGGATCTGCCCAGTCTCATGGAGTTTCTCCATCGCCGGGGCGTGCGCGGTTACGTCACGTTCAACACGCTGGTCTTCACCGACGAACTCCCCGCGGCCCGCGCGTACCTGCGGAGTCTCATTGCCGCGGGAGTCGACGCCGCCATCGTGCAGGACGTGGGCATCTGCCGGCTCATCCGCCAGTTGTCCCCGGATTTTCCCATCCACGGCTCCACCCAGATGACCATCACCAGTCCGGCCGGCGTCGAATTGGCGCGCGAGCTGGGGTGCGAACTGGTCGTGCTCGCCCGGGAGAATTCGATTCCCGAAATCACCGCGATTCAATCCGCCCAACAGGCCGCCCAGGTGGCGCATCCCGAACGGACTCCCCTGCCCCTCGAAGTGTTCATCCATGGCGCCTTGTGCGTGGCGTATTCCGGTCAGTGTCTCACCAGCGAATCGCTGGGCGGGCGCAGCGCGAACCGCGGCGAATGCGCCCAGGCCTGCCGCATGCCGTACGAATTGGTGTCCGATGGCCAGACTGTCCCGCTCGGGGATCGGCGCTATCTGCTCAGTCCGCAGGATCTGGCCGGCCTGGAAGTCCTGCCGGATCTGGTCCGTTCGGGCGTCCGATCCTTGAAGATCGAGGGACGGTTGAAGAGCCCCGAATACGTGGCGAGCATCACGCGGGTCTACCGGCGGGCGCTGGATCAACTCCGCGTGCACCGGGAATCCGGGCAGCCGATCAACGCCGGCTCCGCGCAAGTTCGCCCCTCGGATCGCTACGAATTGGAAATGGCCTTCAGTCGCGGTTGTATCCGGGCTGGTTCCGCGGCGTGCAGAATCAGGAACTGGCCCACGCCCGTTTCGGTAAGAAGCGCGGCGTTCTGCTCGGGACGGTCACCCGGGTGGATTTCGAGCGGGTCGTCATCCGACCTGAGAGCGCGGTGAAACTCGGCGACGGCGTGGGCTTCGATGCCGGCCGGCCCGATCTGCCGGAGGAAGGCGGACGGGTTTACGAAATCCGCCCCGTGGGATCCGCTGGCGAGCTCGCGCTGGCCTTCGGACATGGCTCGGTAAATTTCGCGAACATCCACATCGGCGATCGTTTGTGGAAGACCCACGATCCGGAACTCGAGCGGGAGGTGCACCGCACGTACGCCGGCGAGACGCCGAAATACCAGCGCCCCGTGGATTGGCAGGTGCACGGCCATGTCGGCAGCCCGCTGACGCTGGAACTCCGCGACGAACAGGGCCACGTCGCCCGCGTTACTTCAACGGTGTTGCTGGCGCGCGCGGAAAAATCCCCGCTCACCACCGCGCGCCTGGCCGAGCAACTCGGCCGCCTCGGCGGCAGTCCCTTCCGCCTGGGCCATCTGGAGAATCTTTTGGAAGGCGAAGTCATTGTGCCGGTCAGCGAACTGAACCGCCTGCGCCGCGACGCCGTGGCGCTGCTCGATGCCCAACGCGCCGCCCCGCACCGCTGGACCTTGCGTAAGGACCCGGAAGTTCCCGCCCCATCCCCGCTCGCCGCTACCGCGTCCCCGCCGCCCGGAGATCCGGAATTGATCGTTCTGGTTCGAAACCTCGCCCAGCTCGACGCGGCCCTGCTGGCCGGCACGACGACGGTCTATTGCGATTTCGAAGATCCGAAAAAGTACCGCGAAGCGGTCCATACCGCGCGCACCTCCTTCGGCTGCGGCGGGCCCGAGCGAACCATCTGGGTTGCGCCGCCCCGGGTGTTCAAGCCGGGCGAAGAATGGATCCTCCAGCAGGTGCGGTCCGCCAACCCCGACGGCTACCTCGTGCGCAACGCCGAACACCTGCGGTATTTCCAGGACTGCCGGAGGCGCGGGGACTTTTCCTTCAACGTCGCCAACCCGCTCACGGCGGAATATTTCATCGCCGAGCAGGGACTCGAACGCATCACCGCCAGCTACGATCTCAACGCCACGCAACTCGAGCGTCTCCTGCAGGGGGCTCCGCCCGCGTGGTTCGAACTTACGATTCATCAGCACATGCCGATGTTCCACATGGAGCACTGCGTGTTCTGCGCCTTCCTTTCCCAGGGCAAGGATTTCCGCGATTGCGGTCGGCCATGTGATAAGCACGAAGTGCGTCTCCGCGATCGGGTCGGGGCAGAGCATCCGCTCAAAGCCGACGCGGGCTGTCGCAACACCGTGTTCAATGCCCGGGCCCAGACCGGAGCGGAATCCGTGGAGCGTTTCCTCGCGCTGGGGGCCCGACACTTCCGGTTGGAATTTGTGAACGAGACGCCGGAAGCCGTAACCCAGACGATCGCCCGCTACCGGGCCTTGCTGCGCGGCGAACTCACCGGGACCCAGCTCTGGCAGGAATTGAAGCTCCAGAACCAATTGGGTGTGACCCGCGGGCAACTGGAGAAAGAGGAAGCCCGGCAGGTGTTTCCCGGTCGAAACGAATCAGCCGGAAGCTGAGCGGATATCCGCCAACTTCCGGCTGCGCTGGATTCAGGAAGATTCCCGGGACGCTCAGCCCCCGACTTCGGCGCGGGCATCGGCCGCGAGCGCGGTCGAGAGATAACGTTCGCCGGTCGAGCAGGCGATGGTGACGATGGTCTTGCCGCGGAATTCCGGGCGCTTCGCCGCTTCAATCGCCGCCCAAACGTTCGCCCCGGTGGAAATACCCACGAGCAAACCCTCTTCCTTGGCCAGACGCCGCGCCATGGCGAAGGCGTCGTCGTTCGAAACCTGAATGGTCTCCGTGATCTGCGGTTCCCCGTTGGGTCCCTTCAGGTGGAGGTTCTTCGGCACGAAACCCGCGCCGGTGCCCTGAATCTTGTGCGCGCCCGGCTTGACGGGTTCGCCCTTCAGGGTCTGGGTGATGACCGGGGAATCCTTGGGTTCCACGGCGATCGCATGGAAGCCCGCCTTGCGGGGTTTGATGTATTCATAGATCCCGGTGATTGTCCCGCCGGTACCCACCGCGGCCACCAGCAGATCCACTTCGCCGGCGGTGTCGTCCCAGATTTCCGGACCGGTCGTGGCGCTGTGCACCTGCGGATTGGCGGCGTTTTCGAACTGCTGGGGAATCCAGGCGTTCGGCGTTTCGGCCGCGATCTGTTGCGCGCGGGCGATGGCGCCCTTCATGCCTTCCGCACCCGGCGTCAGCACCAGCTTGGCGCCCAGCATCGCCAACAACACGCGCCGTTCGACCGACATGGTCTCCGGCATGGTGAGGATGAGTTTGTAACCCTTGGCCGCCGCGACGAACGCGAGCGCGATGCCCGTGTTGCCGGAGGTCGGCTCCACGATGACCGTTTCCGGCTTGAGAATGCCCCGCTTCTCGGCGTCCTCGATCATGGCCATGCCGATCCGATCCTTGACCGAGCCCAGCGGATTGAAGAACTCACACTTGAGCAGGATCTTGGCGTCCAGTCCCGCGGTAACCTTGTTCAAGCGAACCAGCGGAGTGTGTCCGATGGTTTCGACAATATTATTAAAAATGCGGCCCATATTTGGTGATTTGCTTTGTTCGCTTAAGGCGGAAACCTCGCCGCGGGCCGTTGGGGAGCAAGTCGTTTTGACCGTGCGGGGGATACGAGGATACGGCCCGGGCACGGGGACGGAGTAAAAACGCTACCCAACCGTCCGCCCCGTTTCCCGCCCCACCCCCCGGAGAACCCTTCGGTCCGCTTTCTTGTCGGGGGGCGGACTTCTCCGCGGCCCCCGACACCGACTCCCGCACCATCCGCCCCCCGGGCGACGACGGGGAATCCACCCCCCGTCATTTGTCTGCGTTCCCCGCAACTTCCTCGCTTGCCAAGCGCGACCCATTCTGCCACCTAATCGGCCGCTTAGAGGAATGGGGTCGTAGCTCAGTTGGTAGAGCGTCTCGTTCGCAATGAGAAGGTCGCAGGTTCGATCCCTGTCGGCTCCACCATCCTCCGCGATAAAATCCCCACCGACTTCACTTCCCCCCGCAGTTCAGGGAAGTTCAACCGTTCCCACCGTCAGATCCCGTTCCGGGCCACGGCCGCGTTCGTGCAACACCAGGCGTCCGTCCTTTACGTCCAGGGAGCCCACGCCGGCAAAGGTGTCCGGGATCCGCGCCAGGAAAACCGCGTAGCTCTTCGTCCGCGACTCACCGGCATCCAAGTGCTCGAACAGGGGTCGGCCAAAAATGGTGCCTTTCCGCGTCAGAATGCCAAACGGTTGATGCAATCCCGTCGTGCCAAACTCCAGCCCGCGCGCCGCCGGTCGATCGTGATCGACGTCCCGCCAGACACTGAACCACGGATAATCCCGCGTGCGCCACAGATAACCGATCAGCAACCCCTGCCCCGGCGTGGCCGCCGTGACCCAGCCGAATTCGTCATCGATGGCAAACGAAACGACATTGGGATTGGGATCGTTGGTGAGGCGCCGGAGATTCACCGGCTGCCCGTCCTGACTCAAAACCTGGGGCCAGTACGACGATGGTTCCTCCGGATTTGGCAACGTGCCGCCTTGGGCAAACCCCTTGCGCCCGTTGGCATCCACCACGGTGGTCTCGTCGAGAAACGGCCGGCCGATCGTCGGATGCTGGACCATGTTGAAAATCCGGCCGAGGGGATTCTCGTTGCGCACTTCCTCGCGCACGACGCAATACGCCTGACTGGTCGAAAACCGCAGCGTCCGTTTCACCGACAATCCCGCCAACGGCAGCCGCGCCGCCACCGTGGCCACCTGCGCCCCGGCGGCTTCCTCGATCCCCCCGACACTTTTCCATTCCACGTTGGCTGCTTCGCCGTGGTACGGCATCCCACTCCGACCCTCGGCGTCCGACGGGGGACCCCAGCGATCCAGACAGAGAAAGTGTCCGAACCCGTGGATGCCGGTATCGCCTTCCTTCGGCGCCGCCCAGCTCAAGGGATTCAAATTCCGGCCGGTCAGATGAAAATCCACCAGGGAGCCACCCGCCAGATCCACGGTGAGCTGCGCCGCCGTGCCGCGAAGCACCAGCGATCGCCGGCCCCGCACCGCCTCTTCGCCGTGCAAATTCATGGTGAACAGGGTCAATCCCAACCAACCAACGGACGCCAACAGTGTGCGCATTGCCTTCGCTTATTTGGTCAGCCCATGCACCGCCATGGGAACCGTGTAGATGCTCTTGCCGGCGGTGATGAACAGCGTCTTCCGCTTCGGCCCGGCGAAGCACACGTTGGCCGTCCACGGTTCCGGAATCTCGATGTGCTCGATCTTTTTCCCCTGCGGATCGTACACCGTAACGCCTTTGCCCGTGAGGTACACGTTGCCTTGATGATCGATCGTCATGCCATCCGAGCCCTGTTCACAAAAGAGCCGCTTGCCCGAAAGTCCGCCGTCCTTCTCGATGTGATAGGCATAGGTCTTGCCGGCGCCGATATCCGCCACGTAGAGCGTCCGGCCATCGGGCGTGCCGATGATGCCGTTCGGTTGCTTGAAGTCGTCGATCACCCGCCGGACGGTCTTCCGATCCGGGGTGATATAATAAACGTGTTCCCCGCCCTGCTCGTTGGGTCCGCGATTCCAATACGGACGCTTGTAGAGTGGATCAGTGAAGTAGGCGCCATTGTCCGGCCGCACCCACACGTCATTGGGACCATTGAGCAGTTTGCCCTGATAATCCTTCACCAGCACGGTGACTTTCTGGTCGGGGGCAATGGACCAAAGTTCATTCTTGCCGTCGGCGCAGGCGAGCAGGTTGCCGCGGCGATCGAAGTACATGCCGTTGGCCCGGCCGCTGGGTTGCAGGAAGGTGGTGAACGCCCCGTCCGGACTCCACTTCATGATCCGGTCGTTGGGTTGGTCCGTAAAATAGACGTTCCCACGCCGATCCACGGCGGGGCCTTCGGTGAATTCAAAGGCACTCGAAATCTTCTCGGCCCGGGCACCGGGGGCGAGAACACTCTTGGTCTCGGCGGCAGCCAGCGGGCCGGCCAGACTGAGCAACAAAATGGGAACAGTGAAAAATCGCTTCATAGATTCAGGGCGAAAACGGTGGTCAGCCCACAGATTGATCGGTCGTCCCCCGGAGCGCAAACGTCGTCTGGGCCGGCTTCCGATGCCGGCCGTGATTCACGGCAGTCGGGGCGTCACCACGCGATAAAACCGGGCACCAGCGGGATCGAGCGGCGCGAGCGTGGTTTCAAACGGATGATCCGCCGCTTCCGGAAGGACATCCAAAACCCGATCCCACAGGACACCACTCAACGCGGGGCGGCTGAGGAGGGAATACGATCGGCCCGCCCGCGCCAGAAAGCCCAGATGCAACCCGTCCGAAGCGGAGCGCGCCTCCATCTTCAAGACACTGGCGGCAGCCCGGGGATCGGTCCCGGCCAAGTACTCCTGCCCGTTGGTCTGCCCGTCGTGATCCAAATCCAATCCGGCATCGGCCGTCAGCGGATCCGTTCCAAACGCCGTTTCCCAGACATCCGGCAGGCCATCAGCATCCGAGTCCACTCCGCCACCCACCGCGGCGCTCGTGACGTTCACGGTATTGGAGGCCACCAACTGGCCTTGAAAACCGTAGGCGAGAAAGCGGAGCTGGTTCGTGCCCAGCACCAGCGGCACGGTGGTCTGCCAGGTCGTGAGGTTGCTCCACCGAAATTCCAACGGATCCGCTCGCCCTTCGATTCGAATCTCCCGCACGTCAATTCCCGCCCGACCCGAAATCAGCGCGACCGCCGCATTGACCCAGCCGGTGGTGGTGCCCGTGGAAGTCACCGCAAAGGGCACCGCGGCCGTCAACTGACTGCGCACGGACTTCACCCGCTGATCCACATAGCTGCGGATGCCGCCGAAATTCTGGCCGGCGAGGCTGCCAAAATGGTTGATCCACGGCGTGAGATAATTCGTGTTGTACGTGGTGGTGATCAGGTCCAGCAGGTGCCCCTGATAAAGCCTCTGATTGCCCGGTAGCCCGATCAGCCGGGCCAGATTGCCGCCTGCCCGGTTGATGGGCGACGTGGCCGCGGCTCCGAAATTATAATCCATGTCCCAGAGGAACGGCAGTGCCCGACCGTCCTCCGGTCGGAAGTAAATCATGAAATTGTGCGGGTTATCGAAGGGATACGTGTCCACCAATCCCCACAGCGATTGAAAGGCGACGGCCCGCATCCAGGTGCTGACGTCCATGAGCCGGCGTGAGTCCGCATCCAGTGCCGTGCCCGTTTTATTCAGCGCCTTCGCCAGAGCCATCACGGGCTGGTAATCGTCCTGCTCCCGATTGTTCTCATGCAGGAGGAACCAGCGGTAGGATTCGGGATTGTCGCCCAGATTGCCGAGATCCACCCCGACCACGTCGTCCGGCTGCGGCAGCTTCGGCGACTGCGGCGTACCGCCGGAGGTGGTCGTGGGTGAATAGATCAATTCCAACTTAAACACGCCCCCGTCACTCCCGCGGGCGTACTGGCTGTCGAGAAAAACATTGCCGTACTTGGCCAGAATCAGCAGTCCGGGGCCGGTCAAATCGGCGCGCGGCGGAATGATCCGAACCAGATCGTCATACATGCCGGGCAGACCGCCGGCGTGTTGCAACGCATGCTTCAGCAGGATCTCATCCTGATCCCCGCCGACGCCCGTGTAGCCGCCGGAGCGATCGATGGAGATGCCGCCATGAACGCCCCGAAAGAGATGGTCCGGTGCGAATTCAATCGTGAAGCCCACGCGACCGGGATCGGAGCGCCCGCGTTCACTGCCCTGCAGATGCACCCCGACGTCATAAAACGATTCCTGCTCGTCATAAACCACCGTGGCCCGCAGGAGTTCGTTGCTCATGACATTCGTGAGGGCATGGAGGAAACCCGTGTCGGCCGGCGTCATGACGAGGCGGAGATTGTGCAGCGGGCCCGTGGTGGCGCGCTGGTCGTTGACGTTATACAGAGCCCGCGATGCCGGGCCCGCCGCCGGAAAAAAGGCCGTGGCCCCGAGAGTGTCGGCGGCCTGAAGATAAAACTGCACCACGCTGCCGGCAGCCGCGCCCGGCACGGTTCCGGAAACCCGCCCGTCGGCGGGCACTACCAAAGCGCGGCTCTGCCAGCCGCCTCCGTTGATCGACCAGAAAAATTGCACCGAGGCGACGCCTTGGGGATCGCTGACCCGCGCCGAAACCGTGACCGCCTCAGCGGCCTTGGGGACGGTGGGCGTGTGCTGCAAGTCCGCGAAGGTGGGGCCGGGATTTTCGACATACGTGGAATTACGCGCCCCCGGCGTACCGCGGGAAACCGGGGTGGCGAGGCGGGTGGTGCGCGCGACGCGGTTGAAGTAGAGTCGCGTGTTCAACTGCGCATTGCCCGAGAGCCAGCGGGCCCGGTAGGAAACCGCGTAGGTCCGCCCATTTACGACGGCGCGATTGTTGGTCAGCGTGGTCTCGAGATGGTTGTGCATGTGCTCCGTCGGTCCCGTGGCCACCAGGTGCAGCACATGATTCCCGGGTTGATCGGGGTCCACGATCACTTCGCTATGCCGGTGCGTGCCCAAAAACCGCCAGGCCGCCGCGCCGTTTTCAAAGTTGCCGTTCGACAGCAGGGAGACCGGGGCGGTATCGGGTGATTCCACCACGCGCAGGTCATCGATCAAACACTCACCGGCATCGAGTAATCCGAGCACGAACTCCTTCCACGTCACCGGCTCCGTCGCCGCGGTGGCAACAGCGCGGTAGCTGTAGTTGGTCCAACCGGTTGCCGCGGACTCGCGACTGGCGGCCCAGGATTCCGCCGCGGCGTGATCGGCCCACGGATTGCGTAATTCCAGACTGGAGCCGGAACCGTCCGCCTCAGCAGCCCAGCGGCCGCCGTCAAAATAACGCACTTCATCGGCGGGATTCCCGGAGGCATTGGCGAGCACCAGAAGATCGCTTCGTCCGGAAAGCGTGTTCGTATACGGACCCACCACCCGGAGGCCGGGGTTCGCGGCCAACAAGGCCACGGGATCGCGGGCCACCACAAGATACCCGCCGGCCGGGAGCGTAGTACCCGCCGCAAAGCGGTAATCGATTCCGCTCGTGAATCGCCACTCTGACAGATCCACCGCCGCCGCACTGCGGTTAAACAACTCCAACCACGGCCCCGGAGTCGCCTCCCGGGGGTGATACATGATTTCGTTGATCACCACCTCGGTCTGCCGGAACACCTCATTCGGAGCACCCGGAGTCGGAGCCGACGGCACGAGCCAGCGGCCGACGCCATCGGGGAAGCGCGCCTGCGGTTCGATCCGCACCACGAGGGCGTCCGCGATGACGTTCCGGCCGGGCGCCACGAGAATCAGCTGATCACCAGCACTGGCGCGAAAACCCAATTCCGCCGAGGTGAAGGCGCGTCGTCCCGCGGCGGGCAAGGTGACACCGGCGGGAAACTCATAACTGGCCGCACCCGATCCCACTCGCCGCAGGACATAGCCCGTCAGCGAAAGCTCGCGGGCGGTGCGATTCGCCAGTTCAACGAAGTAGGTCGCCGCACCGACCCCGGCGAGTTCATTCAAGACCACGTCCGGCTCCGTCGGCACCACCACGGGACCCGCGGATAACTCCGCCGCAAACCAGGCATCCTGCCGCCCATCGGCGGCCTGATGCACCTCCACCGCCAAAACATTGGTCCCGACCTTGAGTGCGCTGGCGGGTAGGACGTTGGTCACGGTCAGGGGCGGTGCCGCGACGGCCGCGAGGGCGGACGTCGTCGCGGTCAGGGGACCGGCCGGTAGATTGATCCGTGCAACTTCGACACCATTCAGGTAAAAAGCCGCACCGTCATTGACGCGCGACAGCAACGTCAGCTGCGTGGTGGCCGGATTGCCGGTGAAAACAAATCGGGAGCGGAAGTACGTGGTTGCACCCACCGCGCCCAATCGACTTTCCGGGGCCGCCACCGCCCGGGCGGTTACGCGGGCCCGGACGCGAAAACCCGCCGGATTGGCCCCGGGACCATCATTCGCCCAGAGAAACTCCAGCGTGTTCACGCCCGCCACGAAGCCGCTGGTAAATTGAAAATCCGCACTGAATGCGTTGTACCCGACGTAGGCCGATCCACGGGACACACCGTTGAGGAGGACATTGCTCAGCCGGTTGTCCGCCGCCGCGGCAAACGTCAGCTGGGCGCTCGCCGGATCAAAGCCCGTCAGATCAAAGCTGGTGCGGCAGCGATAATCGCCCGCGGCCACACTGGCCGTGCCGGGAGTGACCGGGCCGATCCAACTCGATTGCGCATCATTGGCCAGCCAGGCCGGATGCCCTTCGATCACCAAGGCCGGAGCGGGCGGGGGCGGACTCACCGCCTCCGCCGACGCGGTCACGATGTAGTGGGGATCCCGGCTGCCGGGCGCCAGGATCTGGCCATCCGCGGCCGTTCCGGTATTGAACAGACCCGGCACCACCCGCACGTCGCCGCCCGGAACGGGCGCCGTGCCGCCGTAGAAGGGGGCGGGGCCGCGGCGCCACGCGATGTCCGGAAAGGTGGGATCGCGCCAAAGCGTACCCGGGTCGACGCCGGAATCGTCCACCGCCCACGACTGACTGGCCACCACCAGCGGCACGGCAACGATTGCGGTGGTGCCGGGAAAATTGACGGTGCCCGGGGTGCCACCGACCTGCGCGCTCGCCCGCCAGCTTTCCGCCGGTTCGCTGGCCAAATGGACCTTCCGTTTGGCGAGCGAAGGCCCGGCCCCATCTGCCGCCACCGGCCAGTCCCCGCTGGTGCGGTAACGCACTGAGTCCATCAGCCGCTGGTTGTTGTTGCGCAATTCCAGCGTCTCACCCGAATTCGACAAGCGCCCGGTGAACGGGCCAAACACGTTGGTGGCGCCCGTCGCGGCGACGAGCGCGGCGGGATTGACGGCAACCACCAGATACCCACCCCCGGGCAATACCGTGCCTTCGGCAAAACGAAAATCCACCCCCCCGGCCAGCGACCACCCGGAGAGGTCCATATTGACTGCCATTTCGTTATGCAGCTCGACCCATTCCATCGCCGCTTCGGAGCTGGCGGGGTGATACATGAGCTCATTGAAGACCACCGTACTGTCCGCCCGGACCAATGCGGACAAGCAGGGCATCACCCGGAGCAGGCTCCGCACGAGGCCGTAAGAGCGGGCGCAAGCGGTGGTGCGGGGAGATGGATGAAGCATGGGCTACGCTCATACGAACGCAGCCGGTACGTGTCAAAGTTGACTCGGCTGCCGCAACGCCGCCGCGGCCGCTTCGGGACCGGCCTTTGACACCACTCCTCCGCCGAATAGGTTGGCCTCCGCTTTCACCAATATTATCAGGCTCCCTAAGCGCCTGCACTCGCGGCATCCATGAACGACACCCTATCCGGCCCCGGCCCTTCCCGGACTCCGCGGTCTGCCTTCACCCTGATCGAACTGCTGGTGGTGATCGCCATCATCGCCATTTTGGCCGGCATGCTGCTCCCGGCCCTGGCGAAGTCGAAGGAGCAGGCGCAGCGCACGCTGTGCATGAACAACCAGAAGCAGCTGCTCCTGGCGCACATTCTGTATCTCGGGGACAACACCGATCGCATCGCTCCACCCAATTGCGGCGGCTCGTCCGGGGCGGCGAACCCGGGACTGCCGGCGGGCTGGCTGTACAAACCCGGCGAGGCCCTGCCCCGGAACGGGACGAATTACGGCCCGCAAAAGGGATTGTTCTATCCCGCCATGACCACGCCCAAGATGTACATGTGTCCCGTCCACCGAACGAACACCGCGGCGTGGCGCGCCAGCACCATCAAATTCACCAGCTACCTGATGAGCGGCGTGGTCATCAATAGCTCCAGCAGTTTCGATTGGGCCATCGGCTCCGCCGGCGGCACGTTTCGGGCCTCCGCCTTCCAGCCCACCGACATGCTGTTCTGGGAGACGGACGAAGCGGATTCGGGATATTTCAATGATGGCTCAAGTTCTCCCGCGGAGGGCTTTTCCAAACGACACAACACGGGCGCGATCGTGGGGTTGATGGGGGGACATATCGAGTACCTGAAATGGACGCGATACTACCAACTGCTCGCGGATCCGACCCGCAACAGCCTCTGGTGCTTCCCCAATTCAAAGGACGGCCGCTGAAATTCCGGAGCCTTTTCCATGAGGAACATTTTTTCGCTTGGTCTGCTGGGAGCGTTGCTTCTGTCCCCGCTTTGCGGTTGCAGTCGCCCGGCCAGCGCCGAATCCAGCCTCACCCATTTGGAACAGTCCTTTCCGGCGGCCACCGCCAATCCCGAATTGCAACTCGCCATCGCGGCCTCCAAGGCGCGGGATTTTGCCACCGGTGTGGTGGCGCTGGGTAATGTCAAAAAGACGCCTGGTCTGACGCCGCAACAGCTCATGGCGGTGGAACAGGCCCAGCAGGCCATGACGGCCGATCTGATCCGACGCGCCGACGGTGGCGATGCCGCCGCCCGGGCGGAGCTCGCCCGCATCGAACAAAGCCGCTCGCAATAAGCCGTTCGGGTCCGGCCTATTCCCGGGCTTTCGAATCCAGCCAAAGCGTGACCGGTCCGTCGTTGGTCAATTCGATCGACATATCCGCACCGAAAATCCCGGCCGGAACCGTGCGCCCCAGCAATTCCGTCAGGCGTCGATGAAACGCTTCGTAAAGCGGGATGGCGATCGGTGGCCGTGCGGCCCGGTGCCAGCTCGGACGGGTCCCCTTCCGGGTGCTGGCAAACAGCGTGAATTGACTGACCAGGAGAATCTCCCCACCCACCTGCACGACCGAACGCTCGCCGGCACCGCGCGCGCCGGAATCATCTGTCGCCCCGTCCACGGGCTCCACGGGGGCCGGTTCAAAAACTCGTAAATCCACCGTCTTTCGCGCCAACCACTCGATGTCCTCCGGCCCATCCACCTCTTCGACGCCGACGAACACCAGGAGACCCGGGCCGATTCGTGCCTGTTCGTGCCCGGCGATTACGACGCGGGCCGACGTCACCCGTTGGAGTACGACGCGCATGGCCCGATAGGATCAGGGTCGATCCGAGCCCAGAAAAGCCAGGCCCTTCAACAGATCGATTGCCCGACCCAGAACCGGATCCTTGATCACCCGAGCCACCTCGGCGGGAGTTGGGCGTGGAGCGGACGCCGGCCCGTTGGTGGAAGCCGAACCTGCCGGCAGGGCATCCGAACCCACCCCGCGGACCGCGGCCTCGACGTCCCGCTTTTGCCGCACCAGATCGGCCTCGCTCACCCGCTTGCGCACCACAGTGGTCGCGCCCGTGAGCGTGTTGGTGCCGGCTCCGCTGCCACCCGTGGCGGAGGACGAAAGCACGATGGTGTAGGGATCCGCCAAATACGCCCGATCCTGTTCGGCTCGCATCCGCACCAGAATATCCGGCTCCACACCGGTTTCTGACAGGGCCTGACCGTCGGCCGTCTTGACCACCGACACCGCCAGGCGCAACCGGTTCGGATTACCGTCGCCGAGGGGCACCTCCTTAAAAACCGCCGCCACACCAGCCGTCGGGCCGCCGATGAGGATTCCCAACCGTTGCTGGCGCAACGCCGCCGCCAATGCTTCGGCACCGCCCCGGGTATCGTGGTTTACCAGCACCGTCACCGGCCGGGTCCAGGCATTGGTCTGCGCGGTGGAGAGGCCCTGTCGGTCACCCCAGCTCAGGACGGTCTTCTCGGTGTTGAGAAACAGGGCCACCACGTTGGCGGCAGCCTGATAGTCGGTCCCCACGGCGAAGCGCAGATCCAGGACGAGCCCGCGCGACGCGGCAAAATCCGGGCTTCGCAGTGCGGCGGCGAGCTGCGGTGCCAGGGCCAGGGTCACCTGTCCCACCCGGACATAGGCGCAATTGTCATAAACGGCCCGGGTCACGATCGCCGGTTCGTCCGAGACGGGCTCCGCCACATCCGCGGGCGCCAAAACGCGCCCTCGCACCTTGGCCAACAAAGCCCCCGCGGCGGCCCGATCCAACTCCGCGTCCGCCAACCCCGACACATTGGCCCGGATCACCTCCAGCAATTCACGGTGCGGCGGCAGCGGTGCATCCGCCCCGGCCAAGGACGCCATAATGGTCAGACATCCCAGCGAGCGCCCCCAGTGGAAGCAGGAAGATCTGGTAGATGGACGAGGTTGCCCCGGTGACATGTCCCACCTATTTCGCGCAACCAAACGCCGGGAGGCAATGCGAATCCGTCATTCCGGCGATGAAGTTTGCGCATTCCATCGATGCGCCACCCCACCGATCACCGCCGAACCTGCACCCAATCAGCCGATGAACGCCTGATGCAACGCGCGCGTCGCCGCTTCGCCCTTGGCCAGATCGATCACCACGCTGACCTTGATTTCACTGGTCGAAATCATGTCGATGTTCACATCTTCATGGGCCAGCACATCGAACATCTTCGCCGCGACTCCGGCGTGACTCCGCATACCGACACCCACGATGGAAAGCTTGCCAATGTTTTCCGTCGCCACGGCCTCGCGGAAGCCGACTTCCGTCTTGAGCCCGGCGATGATCTGATTGGCCTTGAGCAGGTCCGGCTTGTCCACCGTGAACGAAAGATCGGTCATGGGACTGCCGCCCGCATGGCTGGCATTCTGCACGATCATGTCGACGTTCACACTGGCATCCGCGAGCGCCCGGAAGATGCGGGCGGCGCGACCCGGACGATCGGGCACGCCGAACAAGGTGATCTTGGCCTGATTCTTATCGAGCGACACGCCGCGAACGACGACGCTCTCCATGCTGGTGGACTCTTCTTTCACAATGGTACCGGGATTGTCGTTGAGGGAGCTGCGGACTTCGAAAACCACATTGAATTTCTTCGCGAACTCGACGGAGCGCAATTGCATGACCTTGGAGCCCGCGCCGGCCATCTCGAGCATCTCGTCGTAGGAGATCTCCGCGAGCTTGCGCGCCGTGGGCACGATGCGGGGATCGGCGGTGTAAACACCGTCCACATCCGTGTAGATCTGACAAAGATCCGCCTTCAGCGCTCCCGCCAGGGCAATGGCCGACAGATCCGAACCACCGCGTCCGAGCGTGGTGATCTGGCCATCCGGCGTCCGACCTTGAAAGCCGGCGACGATGACCACATTGCCGGCGTCCAGCGCACGATGCACCTCCGCCGGGGAGATGTTCTGGATCCGCGCCTTGGTGTGGACGAGGTCGGTGACGATGCCCGCCTGGGCGCCCGTGAAGGACACCGCCTTGAGGCCCAGCGAATGCAGGGCGATGGCCGTGAGGGCGATGGTCTGCTGCTCGCCGGTGGCGAGGAGCATGTCCGTCTCCCGCTCATCCGGCAGCGGCGTGATCTCGCGGGCCAGCTTCAGCAGCCCGTCGGTCACCCCAGACATGGCGGAGACGACGACCACCACCTGGTCACCCTGCTCCCGATAACGGGCCACACGACGGGCCACGTTTTTGATCCGGTCCGTGTTACCGACCGACGTGCCGCCGAATTTCTGGACAATCAGAGCCATGGTTTGCGCGAAAGACGGGCTATTTCGTGTAAAACGACCCCCGCAGCAAAGAAAAATGGCGAACCGCGATCAAATGGCCCACCCCACTCGCCGCCCACGGCGTTTGTCGGGTGAACAATTTCCCCGGTCCAGAAGTCAGTTACGCTGCTATTATGCGAACGTTGACCCTCGACTGGCCCCGCTTACTGGGAGCCGCCCTGGCCTTGGGCTTGGTGCTGCCCGGCCTGCTCGCTCGTGAACCCGCGACCGGCGAGCCCGATGCCGGGCTCCCGACCAGTCCGGAACTGGACGTCCGCCGCGACAGTACCGTCGCCGCGGTCGAGCGCGTCATGCCCGCGGTCGTAAACATCGCCACCCGCACCTGGGTGGATCGCGGCGCCTCCGACCCTTTTCAACGCTTCATCGACGAGTATTACGGTCGGCAACCACGGAACCCCGAGCCCGAGATCAGCCGGGGTTCGGGGGTGGTAATCGATACCGATGGCTACGTCCTGACCAACGTCCACGTGGTCAAGGACGTCAGCGAAATCTACGTTCAATTCCCGAATTCGGACGAACGTTACCCCGCCGAACGCGTCACCCTTTCCGAGGACAAGGACATCGCCATCCTGAAAATCCGGGCCCCCGCCGGCAAGCGGTTCCGGGCGGTCCGACTCGCCAAGGCCGACGACCTGCTCCTCGGCGAAACCGTGCTCGCGCTGGGCAATCCCTTCGGCCTCGGCGGCTCCGTCAGTCGGGGCATCCTCAGCTCCAAATCCCGCCGACCCAACGCCGTGCTGGCCGACGGTCAGCCCCTGAACATTCCGGATTGGCTGCAAACGGATGCCGCCATCAATCCGGGCAATTCCGGCGGCCCGTTGATCAACCTCCGCGGCGAACTCATTGGCATCAACGTCGCCGTGCTCCGGCCGGCCGGGGGCGCCCAGGGCATCGGTTTCGCCATTCCGGTCAAGCGCATCACCGAGGCGATGGCGGAAAAGCTTTCGGGCGAAAGCTTCGATGGATTTTGGTTTGGGGCGCGGCTCAAGCCGGAATTGAACCAACTGACCGTCACCAGCATTCAGCCCGGAAGCCCCGCCGACAAAGCCGGCCTGAAAGCCGGTGACGTGGTCCAACAGGTCGATGGCAAGCCGGCGGGGTCCCTGATCGATTTCAATCGCACCCTCGTCGCCACCGGAACCGAGCGCGCGGTGAAACTGGGCGTGCGCCGCGACGGGGCCGGGCGGACGCTGAATTTGCAATTGCAGGACGAAGCGGAGTTTTTCAACGCCCGCCTCGTCCAGGCCAAACTCGGCCTCCAATTAAAGCCCGTTCGGGGCGGCTTCTCCATCGTGTCGGTGGACCCCGGCAGTGCCGCCGATCAAGCCCGCATCCGCGCGGGCATGTACATTCTCAGCTACGATGGCGTGGCGGCCGAAGATCTCGTCGCCCTGGCCAAAGCCGCCTACCAAAAGCCGAAGGGCGAAGCCATCAAGCTGGAATTGATCTATCAGCAGGGCTGGAACCGATATCAGGGGGAAGTCCCGGTGCGGGTGCGTTGATCAGCCCAGGTTGATTTCCCGCCCGCCGGCGAGCGCCGATTCGTAGCAGGCATCCATCACCCGCTGCGTCTTGAGCGCGATCTCCGGCCAGGTTTCGTTCAACACGCCCGAAGCCACCTGCGCCGAGAAGGTACGGAACAGGTTGGTTTCCTGCGCCGTGGGATGGCTGTTGCTGTATTCCGAAACCTTTTGCCGATGCCGCCGCGCCTCCATGTGGAAGTCGCAGCCGTTAACCACAAACTCCGCCTGCTGGACTTCCAAGGCCGCTTCGTCGCCGAAAAACGGCAGCACGAAATCATCCACCCGCAACCCACCCTGGGTGCCGCTGATGTGCGTCCACTGTTCATTGTGGGTGAGGAAGGAGCAGTAAAATCCGCAGGAGGCGCCACCTTCAAAAAGGAGTTCACCGGAGAATTCCGTCGGAATGGATTGAGCCCCGGCAAGGGCGGCGGACTGGTTCAGCAGACGACCGGTCACCCGCAACGGCAGCCGTTCGCCCAGCGTCCACAACGCCCAACGAATACAATACCAACCCAGATCCCCGAGGCAGCCATGCGGCTCCAGCGAACTGTGCGCCCGGATGTTGTCGGTGAAAAACTCCGGCGGCGCCCGGAAGCTGAAGGCCGAGGAAATGCGCTGCACGGAACCGATGGCGGCAGGATCGTTGAGCACCGCGCGGACCGCCTCGAGCCGGCGGCTGTGCATGAACATCACCCCATCCATGAACTGCACGCGATGCAACCGGCAGGCCTCGATCATCTCCGCCAGGTCCGCCGCGGAGACCGCGCAGGGTTTCTCGCAAACCACATGCTTGCCCGCCGCCGCCGCCTTCAGGACCCATTCCTTGCGGGGCCCGGTCGGCAGCGGGATGTAGACGGCGTCCACGTCGGGTCGCGCGAGCAATTCTTCATAACTTCCCAAGGCGTCCGGTATTTCCGCCATGGGCGCCTGCTGCTGGCATTCGGCGATAAACTTCGCACTGCGGGCCACGTCGCGACTGGCGACCGCGACCACGGTGGCGTTCCCCGAAAGCTGGATGGCCTGCCAGTTTTTCCGGGCGATCTGGGCAGCGCTCAGGATGCCCCAACGGATGGGTTTGGATGTCATAAGGGAAAATTCAGCGTCAGTCGCGCACGGCCGAGACCACCATCTCCAGCACGCGCCGCAAGCCGTCGTCGCCGCCCAGACTGCCTTCGTGAAACGGCGTCCGAGGTATCGGCTTCCACGCGTCGCGCGAGGTGTCGACGTCCTTGGGCTGCGGCACGTCGGTCAGCGTTGGATCATACTGTCCGTTGTTGCCGCCCAGCTTGTAAATGACGAGGTCGAGGGACGGCACAATCAGCAGACCGAAACCACCCGCGCCGGATTTGTAGAAGGCGTCACGCGGAGCACCGGCCACGTGCCCGTCGGCATTGTGCTCGAACTGCAGCGAAAACGGGGAGTGCGGATTGTGCGGGAGAAATTTCCGGCACTTCTCCAAATACTCCGCCGGCACCAGTTGCCGATCCTGCCACCGACCCCGATGCAGCAGGCAGTAGCCGAATCGAACCGCATCGGTGGCATGCAACGCAATGCTGCCGGCGCCATTGGCGTGCGGGAGTGTAAACGCACCCCGGTGCATACAGTAACCCCAGGGGCCCCAACCCATCGGCTTGGCCAGCCGCTCCTGAATGTAATCCTGCAACTCCATCCCCGTGACGCGGCGCAAGACCATCGACGCAATATGGGGCGCCGGAGAAGAATACGAATAACCGGCGCCGGCATTGGTCCACATCACCGTCCGCAGGGAGGATCCATCCAAATCGCGGATGTCCTGCCCGGGCACCGGAGTCAGCGGCACCACGACCCCGTTGACCATGCCCGGACTGGAGCCTTCACCATGATAGCCCGCGGACATGCAGAGCAATTGGCCCAGGGTGATTTCCGCCCGGCGCGGGTCATCCAAAGGGAACGCCTCCGGCAGATATTTCTCTGTGAAAACGCGCGTATCCAAGCCCTCCGGGATCCGACTCTGGAATTCCTGCAGCATGATTCCGCAGGCCACACTGGTGAACGCTTTACCCGTCGACGCCATGTCCGGATTCACGTTTCGGCCGGCGCGCCCAAAATACTTTTCCCAGACCAGGTATCCGTGCCGAACGACCAGCAGCCCACCGTTCTGGGTCCCCCGCTGCGTCACTTCGTAAGCCCGCTCCAAGGTGGGCAGATCCAGACCGGCCTGACGCCGGATCCTGGCGGGATCCTTCAAGGTGCGCCACCCGCCCGCAGCGTCGGGGGGCGGAAAATATTCCGCCGCCACACCGGTGCCCAGGGCCAGCGGTCCGAGAAAAAATACCAGCGCCCAAAGTTTACGCGACCCGAGTCGCCGCCGGGAAAGGAATGCCATGCGCAGGGTATAAACGCCGGAATCCCCAGCCACAACTCGCGGTGCTCCGCCGCGGAAACTTAGTGGGCCCAAAGACCGCTGACCTACCGGCCCAGAATCTCATGCTCGCGTTCGCGAACAATCAACACGGGACACGGGGCCCGCCGCACCACGTGCTCGGCCACACTGCCCAGCAAGAGGTGCTTCAGGCCGGTCCGTCCGTGGGTGGAAACCACAATAAGATCCGAGTTGAGCTCCCGGGCCGCCTCAATGATCTCATTGGCCGGTGCTCCCAATCGAACCACCATCTCGGTCGGCACCTGATCGCGCACTTCGGCATCCCGCAGTTTCTCCAACGCCTTGATTCCACTGGCCTGCATTTCGGCCTGCAACTGGGGGTATTCGATCCCGCCGTACTCTCCCACCGTGTAGATCGGGGGGACAATGTAGAGCAGCGTCAGGGCGGCCTCATGCTCCTGTGCCAGCGGAATGGCATACTGGAGGGCCTTCTTGGCGCAGTCCGAGAAGTCGACCGGCACCAAAATGCGGTGGATGCGAAAGGCGGGAGGACCGGCATGGACATTGGCCGCGGCCAGCATGGCCTCGTCACTGCGGTTGATTTCCAGGACGACCTCGCCGGGACGTTGAGTGGGCTTGGCTTTCATAATGGACTGGGGATGAGGGTGGATGGGCTGTGATACCTTGGTCGGCTGGCGTACCGCCCGGCTCAGGCAGCGCGTTCCCGCGCAGCCCGTGCCTTCGGCCGTCGAATGGCAATTGTCACACATTGTGGACACAACCTACGGATGGTGGTGGATCAGCCTACACGGCCCTTGGAAAAAGCTCAACCCTTTTTGTGCCCATGGACAAACCTCTAACCCAAAAGCGGGCGGTGCTCCCTCGCCGAAAACAGCGCCCGGGAACCAAGAACCGCGGGCCATGGCAAGCTCGTCCCGCGCCTGAGCTATGGCGTGAACGACGTAAGCAGTGCATGGTCTGCCCGCAACCAATGCTGCACCTGTCGCGCTGGACTTTGACTCTGCTGCTGGGCTGGCTGTCCGCCACTTGGATCGGCCGAGCTCAAAGCACCGCCCCCTCCCCCCTGTCTCGCGGTCCCTGGTCGGGCGCCGTCACTCCCACCTCCGCCGAGGTACGCGCGCGCCTCGAGCAATCCGACCGGCTGGTACGCCTCTGGGTCAGCCCCAACGCCAGTCTCACCGATGCCCGCATCGTCGGCCCCGCCTTCAGCCACACGAACATTGCCCACAATGTCGTCGGTTTCACCGTGCAAAATCTCCTGCCGGACACCACCTACCACTACGCTTTTGAAGTGCAGGGCGAGCTGGATCGCTCCACCAGCGGGCACTTCCGCACCCTGCCGATCGGACAGGCCTCCTTTGAATTCGCCTTTGCCTCCTGCGGCCGCACCGGCTCCACCAACCACAGCTACGAACTCATCCGACGCCATCAGCCGTTGTTTTTTCTTTGTACCGGCGACTTCCATTACGAGGACGTCCATTCCACCCAGGTCGAAAAGTTCCACGAAGCCTACGACCGGGTGCTGGGCTCGCCCGTGCAGGCCCGGCTCTACCGGGAGGTTCCCCTGGTCTACCTCTGGGACGATCACGATTTTTGCGGGAACAACAGCGACGAGCGGGGCCTCGGGAGAACCGCGGTCCGGCAGGCCCATCGCGACTATTTCCCGCATTACCCGCTCATGGACAACTCCGCGACCGGCCCGATCGCGCAATCGTTCAACGTCGGACGGGTGAAGTTCATCCTGACGGATCTGCGGTCCGAGAGGGATCCCAGTCGCTGGTGGGACAATCCCCGCAAGACGATGATGGGCGGACCCCAGCGCGAGTGGTGGAAGCGCGAACTGCTGGCCGCCAACGGGCGTTTTCCCCTGATTTTCTGGGTGAGCAGCGTCCCGTGGATCGGCTCCATGCAAACCAATCACTACTGGCCGGTACCCGCCGAGGCCTCGGGTTATTTTCACCACGAGCAACTCAGTTACGTCGCGACCACCAACCTCCACCCGACGAAGCCCGTCGCCGTCGACTCCTGGGCGGCCTATGCGTATGAGCGCGCCGAACTGGCGACGTTCGTCAAACGCCACAACATCCGCGGTCTGGTCATTCTTCACGGCGACATGCATGCCTTGGCGGCGGACGACGGATCCCACGCGGACTATGCGCTGGGACGCGGTGCGCCGATCCCCGTGATGGCAGCCGCGCCGTTGGATCAGGACGCGAGTTTGAAAGGCGGACCCTACAGCCAGGGCGTTTACAAACCCCGCAAACACGAAGGCTGCTTCGGCTTGGTGACCGTCACCGATTCCGGGGACACCCTCACGGCACGTTTCAGCGGACGAAACGACGCGGATGAAGAAAAAGTCACTCTGACGGTGACCGTAAAAGCCCCGTAATCCGGGATCAGGGAACAGCCGGAAACCGATACAACTTCAAGCCGCCGCTCGCGGATTGCCGTACCAGTTCCCCCGGCGGCGGAGTCCGGTCCGAGGCATTCGCGTACGGCGACCACAGGAAATAGGCCGCGGGCGGGCCCGACTGCTGCCAGCGCCGCACGGGACTCACCCGGGCGGCACGGACCGCTTCATTCACCACCACCGGTCGGCCACTCCACGCCCGCCAATGTTCCACGGGCAAATTCCAATCCATCGCCACCCGTGCCTCGGGGGGCGTCTGGCCGCGAAACCACTCCGCCATTTCCCGCACTTCCGCGAGTGAGAAACGCGGTCGATTGATCTGATCGATCATGGGTCGGCCGGCGACGTTGAGGACGCACAGGATCCCCAGCACGACACACGTGCGCACGCCCGAGCGGCGCCCCACGACCGGTAATGCCGCCCGGCTCCGCCAAAACCACACAAAGAAAAATGGGGCAAAGGGATACAGATATCGGTGGTAATCCTGGCCGTGAAACGGCACGAAAAACAGTTGGGCCGCATAAATCGCCAGAACGAACAGGATCGTCATATCGCGCTCGCCCAATCCCAGCACCAACCCCAGCGCCGTCCGCCCCACCCACCAGAGATGAATCACCACCATCAAAATCAAGGCCGGCGCCGCCAGCCACCACTGTCGCGCTTCCTGCCAGAGCAATTGCTGCCGGCGGAAGGGCGCGGCCAGGAACGGCCAGAATTCGAAGCCCCGCACCAGAATCCAAACATGGGCCGCCAAGGTGCGAAAGTACCCGCGCCAACCGCCCTCATATTCGAAGTACCCAGCGAGCACGCCGCCGTAGTCGAGCCCTCCCGCCCGCACCCAGCGCCACGCGCCATAGGACACCACCACCGGAACCAGAAAACACACCGCCCGCCGCCAATCCCCACCGAGCACACAACGACCGATCACAATCAATCCCAACGCCAGCGTCCCCGCCTGGGCCGCCGTGCGCCACCAGTACGCCACCGCCATGCCAAGGCCGAGCCAGAGCCAGCGGCGCCATTCCGGTCCCTGGCGATCCGCCCGCCACACCAACGCCAGGACGGCCGGAACGGCGGCAAACCCGACGTCGGCCACCAGATATCCCAACCACGTCAGCCACTGGGCGGACAAACCCCACAACAGCACAAACAACGCCGCGGGCCAGCGGGGCACCTCTTCAGTTCGCAGAAAACCAAACACCACTCCCAAGGTGATCAGACTCAACCCCACCATGATCCCGTGCAGGAGCGGCACATTCTCCGGGAACGCCGGTCCCCAACGAAACGCCGGGGCCAGCAGGGCGGACTGGAGCGGTGGATAGAGGCTGATCTTGGGACTCCCCTCGTGGGCACTGAAGCGATACCCCTCGCCCGCCGCCAGCGAGCGCGCTCCCGCCAGGTAAGCGCCCGCATCCGACGTGAAGGCGAAATCATCCCAGCGATTCCGCCATTGATACGCCCCAATCACCAACAACAAAACGAACGCAATCCAGCCATCCCGGACCCATCCGAATTTCGTCCCTGACTCACCCACAGCCGCCGACATGACCGCAGAATGCCGGGTGATCCCGGGGGGAGAAACCCGAATCTCGGCCCTGATCCCGCGATCCTCGCGGACGACGGCCGGTCCCCATCAAAAGCTCCGACGTATTCCGGCCCGACCAAACCACCTTGCCGCTTAACGCTTCAGGCCTAGGGTGGGTTACATGATGAAGAACTTTTCCATTCCCTACGTCATCGAACAGACCAGCCGCGGCGAGAAGGGCTATGACCTGTACAGCCGCCTGCTCGTCGACCGCATCATCTTCCTCGGCACCCCCGTCGATGACATGGTGGCGAACGTTCTGGTGGCGCAGTTCCTGTTTCTTCAGATGACGGATCCCAAGAAGGATATCCATTTCTACATCAACTCCCCGGGCGGCAGTGTGACGGCGGGATTGGCAATTTATGACACGATGCAGTGGTTGAGCTGCGACGTGAACACGTACTGCATCGGTCAGGCGGCGAGCATGGGCGCCGTCCTGCTGGCGGGCGGCACCAAGGGCAAACGCTTCGCGCTCCCCAACGCGAACATCATGATCCACCAGGTGCTCGGTGGCGCCGAGGGCCAGGCCAGCGATGTCGAAATCCGGGTCAAATACATGCTGAAGCTCAAGGAACGGCTCAACACCATCCTGAGCACCCACACGGGCCAGCCCTACGACGTCGTGGAGAAGGCCTGCGACCGCGACAACTTCATGTCGGCCGCGGATGCCAAGGCGTTCGGTCTGGTGGACGAAGTTGTGAGCACGCGGAAGCAGGTTCCGGCGCTGGCGGCCGTCGATGCCCCCAAGGCCTGAGCGGACGGAAGCTCCGGTTCGTGCGCCCCGGAATTCTCGCCACCACGCGGGTGAGCCTCAGAGGGTCAGAACGCTGCGACAGGCGGCGGCGAGCTTTTCGAGGTGGCGTTCCAAGGTGAACTCCGCCTCGAAATGCCGTCGGAGGCTGGCACCCGGGGCCAGCGCAATCACCTCCCGAACCGCCGCCGCCACCGCCGCCGGCTCATGCGGCGGTACCACTCCGGGATAGTTCGCCGGCAGAAAATCGGGCAACGCCCGCCAACGGGTCGTCACGATCGGCACGCTCCAGGCCATCGCTTCCAACAACACCAGCGGCATCGACTCCGGACCGTAAAAAGTCGGGAAAACAAAGGCATCCGCCGCCGCCCAAAGCCGGGCCTTCTCCGTCGGGTTCACAAACCCGTGATAGGTGACCGCGCCCCGCAGCTCCGGCTGCGCGACGCACTCCTCGAATTCCGTCCGTGTGGCTGCGTCGGGAAAACCGCCACCCACGTCGAGATGATAGGTTCCCGGCATCTGTCGATTCAACAGCGCCACCGTCGCCAGAGCGTCGAACAAGCCCTTTTCCCGACAGCATAACCCGAGGAAAAGCAACCGCCCTCGCACCGGTGAACGCTCCGGCACACCGATCACCGCCCGTGGATCCGGAATCCCGTTCGGCACACTGAGCACCCGTCGCGGGCGCAGGTCGGCCAATCCCGGATCGCTCGCGGGACTGTGCACCAGACTGAGCGCGTGATCCCCCAGGATGCGCCCGCTCAACCGCCGCTCCCACGGACGCGCCTGCTCCCGCAGCCAGGTCCCGAGTCCGGAGGAATGCCAGTGGAAGATCTCCCGGGGAAACGCCGATCGCAGCCACGGCAAGGCCAGCCAATCCCGATAGAGCGGGTTCCGCTGCCCCGGCGCGGGAATGTAATAAAACGCGTCGCATTTCTCCTGCCGCTGCTGGCGACGGGCGAATCGCACATTCCGCGCCAGTCGCACCAATTTGGCCAGTCCGGCCTTGCCGACATTGGCGAGATCGGACGAGACCCGCGCGTCCACATGCACACACTGCACTCCCAACTCCGGCCGTCGGGCAAAACCGTCCAGCATTTCGCCCACCATATAGCTCTGTCCGTGCAGGGGCGGCGGACGATGGGCAAAGACGAGCAGTTTCATGCCGCCGGTTCCTTCGGGCGGTCCCGCAACGAACGGGCTTCGATCCACGACCCAAAATAGTGGGCCGCGGCATTCCGGGCAGAGCGCCAATCCGTCCGGCCGAGGACCGCATACAAACCCAGTTTTGCCCCGTGGGTGAGGAGCCCACCGAACGACGGCTGGTACGGCTCCAGCAAGGCGGCGGCGGCCCGGTGATCCACGCGGCCCTTGCGATAAAAATCCTTCACTCCGGCGCGCGAAATATACTTCACCCGGGCGGCGTGAATCGCCGCCACACTCTCCCCGGCGCGCAGGCCGGCACAGTACCAGTGCAAATCCTCTCCGCCGCCCAGCGCCTCGTCAAAGGGCCGACCCAGCCAAGCCTGCCGCCGGTACAACGAGTTCGGATTGCCGGCGCCAAAACCGAATCCGTGCCGCAGATCGTCGCCCTCAAAATACGTGATCCCGCCCGCCAGCGTCACTTCGTGGACATTCGTGACCAAGGGTCCCACCGCCGCGGTCACCACCGCCGGAAATCGGAGGATCGCCCGGCGATAACGCTCCAGAAAATCCGCCGCCACCGGCACCGTGTGCGAACTCAGCGACAGGATCCATTCATGCCGGGCCGCCGCGAACCCCAGATTGAGTGCCCGGCCGTAGGTGAAGTCCTCCTTCCGCATCGACACAATCTCCGCCCCGTACGCGCGGGCCAGCTCCAAAGTGCCGTCGGTGGAGCCCGAATCGACCAACACCAACTGATCCCCGGGCAGCAGCTGCAGGGCCCCAAGGACCTGCCCGAGCGTGGCGGCGGAATTCAGCGTGCGAACAACAATACTGAGCGGCGGCAATGACATCCGGAAGCCGGGAGCATCTGGGCACGACCCCCGCTCGTCTAGGCCCTCTCGCCGGGGTTTGAACACTGCATTCCGCGGCCCGACTACGGATCAACTGCACTCGCCAGCGCCTGATCCTGGTCCCGGCCCGTCGGGGGCGATGTCACAGTATTGTCACGAGATATTCACCATCGCACCGACTAGGGTCAACCGGTCTGTAACTTCTAAATATGAAATGGTTTCATTGCTCAATTGACTCCGCCCGCAAGCGGAGCTGGCAAGCCGCCGTCCGGGGCGCCCTTGCTGTCTGCACAGTCTGCACTGCCGCCACCACCGCCAAGCTGCACGCCCAATCGGGCGATGCTCTGCTGGACAAGTTGGTGGAGAAGGGCGTCCTCAACGTGGATGAAGCCAACGACCTGCGCGATCAAGTCGACAAGGATTTCACCAAGGCCTACGCCACGAAATCGGGACTTCCCGAGTGGGTCACGGCGTTCAAGATCAACGGCGACTTCCGTACCCGCTATGAGGGATTCTACGCGGACAATCCCGCCTTCGTGGATCGCAACCGCTTCCGCTATCGCGCGCGTCTGAGCTTCACGGCCTCGCTGGCCGACGATTTCGAGGTCGGTGTGCGCCTGGCCACCGGGGATGATTCCGGCAACGCCGTGGATCCCATTTCCACCAACCAGACGCTGCAGAACAACGGCTCGAAAAAGCCGATCAACCTCGACATGGCCTACGCCAAGTGGACCCCGATCCACACCGCGTCCTGGAACGGCGCCTTTACCTTCGGTAAGTTTGAAAACCCGTTCGTGTTTTCGGACGCGGTATTCGACACCGATTACACCCCGGAAGGCGCAGCCCAGCAGTTCGCCTACACCATTGATCAGGTTCACACCCTCAAGTTCACGACGGCGGAATTCGTCCTCGACGAGTTGTCCGCGAGTTCGCGTGATCCGTATCTGGTCGGTGCCCAGGCCCGCTGGGATGCCAAGTGGAACACCACCTGGAACACTTCCGCCGGTATCAGTTACCTGTCCATCCTCGGGGACGACTCCCTCAGCAGCGCGAACGTGCCCGACGTGAATCGCGGCAACAACCGCGTGATCAACGCCGCCGGCGCCAGCACCACCACCACCACCGGCTTCGACACCCTGGTGGCCGACCTGAGCGTCACCTACTCACTGTCGGAGATGAAGTTCCACACCGGCCCCTTCCCGATCCGGGTGTTCGGCGACTTCCTGCACAACGGTGCCGCGGATCACCAGAACTCCGGCTTCCAAGCGGGCGTTCAATTCGGCAAGGCGGGCAAACGGAAGACCTGGGAATTCACCTACCGGTACAAGCTGCTCGAAGGCGATGTCTGGTATGAGGAATTCACCGATTCCGACTTTGGCGCCTACTATCCGATCAAGCCCGGGGCTTCGAGTCTCGCCCGGACCGCTGGCACGGGTTATGGTTCCGGCACCAACGTCAAAGGACACGTCCTCCGCCTGGCGTATTCCCCGTACGATTCCCTCACGCTTAACGCGACGCTCTTCATCACCGAATTGGTCCAGCAGGAACTCTTGGTTCCGGTCGGTGGCAGCGGTAAGAACGACATGACCCGGCTCCAGGTGGATGCCGTGTGGAAATTCTAGTCAACCTGACGCACCGCCCTGGGTCCATCCCGAGTACGGGATGGACCCACACCAGCGTGGGTCCTTCAAGCGAAGGTTTCCCTTGGTCCGCTGGCCAGCGGTGCAACCACCAAACATCCCCGCGGAAACTCTGTTGGTTTAAAATATTGTTACTCGTATGAATAAGACATTGCTCGTGATCGCCGCCAGCACCCTCGCTGCCCTGCGAACCCTGGCCGGCCCCATCACCGTCAAAGGCTCCGACACCATGGTCGTCCTCGGTCAAAAGTGGGCCGAAACCTATATGTCCGAACACTCCGGCGCGAAGGTCCAGGTGACCGGCGGCGGCTCGGGCACGGGCTTCGCCGCCCTGCAAAACCAGACCACGGATCTGGCCAACGCCTCGCGCAAGATCAAGGCCTCCGAAATCGAAGCCTGCGTCAAGGTGTTCGGCAAACGCCCCACGGAATACAAAGTCGCCCTCGACGGTCTCTCCGTCTACGTGAACGCCGACAATCCGATCAAGGCCCTGAGTTTGGAGGAACTCGAAGGCATCTTCACCGGCAAGATCAAGAACTGGAAGAATGTCGGGGGTCCCGATGCTTCCATCAACGTCTTCAGCCGCGAAAACAGCTCGGGCACGTACGAGTTCTTCAAGGAAAACGTCCTGAAGGGTAAGGACTTCGTTTCCAGCGCCCAGACGCTCCAGGGCACCGCCCAAGTGTTGCAGGCGGTGGCCGGTAACAAGACCGGCATCGGCTACGGCGGCGCCGGCTACGGGGCCGGGGCCAAGCATCTCTCCATCAGCAAGGAAAAGGGCGGCGAGGCGGTGGAACCGACCGAGGAAACCGTTCTGGCTGGCAAATATCCGATCTGGCGGCACCTCTTCATCTACGTCAACCCCGCGCTCGATAAGGGCGATGTGTCGACCTACCTGAAGTGGATCCGCAGCGACGCCGGGCAGAAGGTCGTCAAGGACGTGGGATACTTCCCCCTGCCGCCCACGCTGCGGGCCAAGTAACACCGTCAGCCGGCGAACCCACCAAACCGGGGCCCCCAGGAGCCGTCCGCGAGAGAACCTCTCGCTGGATCAGTCTCCCGGGGAGCCCCGGTTTCTTTTTAGCCCCCCCCTGCCGCCGCCGCCTCGTTCACTGGTTAAACCCCGGGTTCCGTTCTAAGCGTTCGGCATGACCTGTTTTGTCACCGGGGCTTCCGGATTCGTAGGTGCGAACCTGGTCCACGAACTCGTGGCGCGTGGACACCACGTCAAAGCCCTGCTGCGCCCGCAGGCCGACACTCGCGGTCTGGCGGGTGCCGAGTACGAGCCCGTGCCCGGGGATCTCCTGGATCCCCGCGCGAAACTGACCGCGGCCATGCGTGGTTGCGATTGGGTGTTTCATGTCGCCGCCAGTTATTCCCTCTGGTTGCCCGACTACGCGCCCATGTTTCGCGCCAATGTCGACGGCACGCGCAACGTGCTCGAAGCCGCCCACGCCGCCGACGTCCCCCGCACGGTCTACACCAGCACCGTTGGTTGCATCGGACTGCCCCGGCCAGGCGCCGACGGACAAATCATTCCCACCGATGAATCCACGCCCGTGGCCGAGGCGCAGATGAGCAATCCGTACAAACTTTCCAAATGGCGTGCGGAGGTCGTGGCCCGGGAACTCGCCGCCGCCGGCCACCGCATCGTCGTGGTGAATCCCAGCGCGCCGATCGGTCCCCGGGACGTCAAACCCACCCCCACCGGACAAATGATCGTGGATTTCCTGAACCGCGCCCTGCCGGCCTATCTCGACACCGGCTTGAATTGGGTACACGTGCGGGACGTGGCCGTCGGCCACATTCTGGCCGCGGAAAAGGGCCGCCTGGGGGAGCGCTACATTTTGGGGAGTCCCACCGGCAATTGGACCATGAAACAGGCCCTCGATCTTCTGGCCGAGATCACGGGATTGCCCGCGCCGGGCTTCCGCGTACCGCACGCCGTCGCCCTCGCGGCCGCGCATGGCAGCGAATTATGGGCCCGTTTTACCAAGCAGCCACCCAAAGCCCCTTTGGCCGGAGTCCGGATGGCCGCTTATAAAATGTGGTTCAACCCGGAAAAGGCCATCCGTGAACTCGGACTCCCCCAGACACCACCCCGACAAGCCCTGGTCGATGCGGTGACGTGGTTTCAGGAGCACGGCTACGACCGGAAGCGCACCCACCGGTCGAAAGCACCCTGAACGCGCTGCCCGATCCCCGCGGATCGCGTCACCAGAAAAAGGAATTCTGAGCGCCGATCACCGCGTTGCCCGCGAGCAATTCCGCCCGCCAAGCCACCACATTGCCCGCGGTCCGGTAGGTGGCGGGATCCAGCTTCAGCGACTGCCAGGAACGACCAAACCAACCCCGTTTCACCGGTGCCTCCAGAATGATGGGATCGGTCTCGGCCCTCAAGGCCGTCCGCAAGAGCAGCCGCACCTTCAAAGTGTCGGACGGGCGCCCCGCCACCTGGCAATTCACATCGTACTGCTGGGACGAAACCAGTTCCGGATGCTGCCGGAGTTGCGCCTGGTAGGCATCACGTTGAAACAGGCTCGGCGCCAGCGCGATCCGCCCCTGCGCGTCGACCAGGTGAGGCAGGACCTTCAGGATACGCCCGGAATGGACGGCCCCACCCGCTGCCTGGGCGATCAGGTGCAGGGCGCCCCAGCAGCCTATTACGGTAGCCCACCAGCGTGACCGCCGGCCGGGAACGAAAAAAGGCCGAATACCGGCCCGAGGGAAAATGTTCACAGAGGTTAAAGAAACGCGATTCAAAAGCCCCCTTTGCCCCGGACGGGAAACGGCAGCATCGCCGGCTGCGGTGCCAGCCGGGGTGGCGCCGTGATCGGCGCCTGAGCCGTCGGCCCCAGGTTCACGGCCGCGCTCGGGGCAGTGAAATCCGGCAAGTCCCGCCTCAGCCCGGCCACCGCAGCGGGACTAGCCAGACCGTTGGGTGCGCCTGGAAATCCCGCATCGGAACCGAGCTTGATCGGGGCCGTCGCGGGCGGCTCCGAGGCCAGGAATTGTTGAAAATCCGCCAGCCGACCCGCCCGCGTGGGGGCCAGAAACTGGTCGCCCGCCGGGATCGCACTGGGGCTGGCACCGGCCGTGCCGGTTCCCAGAATGTCCGCCAACTCGGACTCCCGTTCCTTGCGCAACAACTCCAGCCCCGGGTTCACGGATTCGGCCCCGGACGCCTTGTCGCGACCTAAAATGTCGCCCGCCTGCTGCGCCGCCAAGCGATCCGCCGCCTCTTCCTGGCGGGTGCGCCCCAATGCGTCCAAAGGCGACGAGCCCCGTCGATCCTTGCCGTGGGCATCCAATCCATCCTTGTCCTGGCCGTCCGCCCCGGATATCCGGTCCACTTCCGCGAGCGGATCCGCCGGATCCCGGGGACCATCCGGTCCACCGGGACCATTGGGATCCTGCCCCCGTTGCTGTCTCAAGGCGCGCTGACGGGCCGATTCCAAAGCGGATTCCGCCGGGTTGGCCGTGTTCCGCTGGAACTCCCGGGCGTACTTTGGATCCACCGCCAGGAGCCCCATTTCCGCCGCCGTCGGTTCCCGACCGGTGCCGACCGTCTTGCGCCCGTCACCATCGCCCCGCCGCCGATCCGTTATCGAATCAGTGGTCCCCCGATTGATCCGCGCCGCATTCTCGATGGCCCAATTCTTTCGGTGGGATTGCTCGTCGATCAGCCGCTTCCGCAGCAGCGGATCCATCGCCGGCGAGGGGGTCCCGGGACCGGTGGCCGGGCCGATTTCCGGAGCCGCGAACTGAATCGATCCCGGGCGATAAATCTGATCAAACACATTACCCCCGGGCACCTGCAGGGGAACCACCGGGGCCAGCGAGTTGGTGCCGCCGAACACATTCGTTCCACCCTTCAGGCGCGTACCGGCGGGAGTCTCGATCACCTTTCGCTGCGCCCACACCGACGTGCAGGTGCCGGCAAGCAACAGCGCGGAAAGACAGGCCCGGGTGAATCTCATAAAAACCAAGTCATCCCTACCCGAGATCCACCGATCCGTCAAAGCCTTGCTGAATCCGTTTACGGCCGGCGACCTTTCAGACTCCCGCCAGAATTGACGAAGACGGGACCGAAGCGCCCTATTGAGGGCTCCCATGACGGTGCTCCGCACTGCTTCCTTCCAGCTTTGGCTGGTCTTGCTGGTGATCCCGATCTTCGGGCCGCCTTCCGCGCAAGCCACCCCGGCCAATCGGGCCGCGTTGGCCGGCCACTACGATCATTTTCTCCCGGGGACCCAGGCCCGCTGCGTCACCTGTCACCTGCCCAGTGACCGCCCCGCCCCCGAACGGTTGGAGGATTTTCCGCACAACCCCTTTGGAGCCCGTCTCCGGGAACTCGGCACCACGACCCCGGCTGGAGGCCCGGCACCGAACCTCGCCACCCGCCTCCAGCAGATAGCCGGCGAGGATTCCGATCACGACGGAGCCGCCAACGAGGTGGAATTGCTCCTCGGCCACAATCCGGGCGACGCGCACGACACCCCGACTGCGGATGAACTGCGTCGGGCCGCCGGTCTGACCGCCGATTTCGCAAAATTCCTGGCCGGATACCGCTGGCGCCCCTTTGAACCCGTCCAACGACCAGCAGTCCCCACCAACTTCCCTCCCCCCATCTCCGCCCCCCATCCCATCGATGCCTTTGTGGCGGCGGAATGGTCCGCTCGGAAACTCTCCCCGCGCCCGGAGGCCGCCCGCGACGTGCTGCTGCGGCGGGTCTATCAGGATTTGATCGGACTTAATCCCACACCGGAGGAACAGGAGGCGTTTCGTCAGGATCCGTCGCCCGATGCGTACGAACAGGTGGTGGATCGCCTGCTCTCGGATCCCCGTCACGGCGAGCGCTGGGCGCGGCACTGGATGGATGTATGGCGTTACAGCGATTGGGCCGGCTGGACAGACGGCGGCCAGGTCCGGGACTCCAAACCCCACATCTGGCGTTGGCGCGACTGGATCGTGGAATCGCTGAATACCAACAAGCCCTATGATCGGATGCTCCAGGAAATGCTGGCGGCCGACGAACTGACTCCGGAGGACCCGGACGCGTTGCGGGCCACCGGATTTTTGGCCCGGAATTACAAGCTACTATCTCGGGAGCAGTGGTTGGAGGATACCGTCAAGCACACGGCGCAGGCCTTTCTGGGAGTCACGATGGGGTGTGCCAAATGCCACGACCACCGGGTCGACCCCATTTCCCAGCGCGAATACTACGCCTTCCGGGCCATTTTTGAGCCGCATCAGGTGCGGACGGACCGCGTCCCCGGGGAATTGGATATCACCAAAGACGGTCTACCCCGGGCCTTCGATGCCCTGCTGGCACCCACGTTCTTTCTGGTCCGCGGCGACGAGCGTCATCCGTTGACCAACGAGGTGATTCAACCCGGCGTCCCGGCCGCCCTGGGGGGAAAACTAAACCTTCAAGAGGTGGCGTTGCCCTGGCTCGCCACGCATCCCGAACAACGGGAATCGGTAATACGCGACACGCGGGCGGCGGCGGAACGGGAGTGGGCGACGGCGCGAACCGCCTGGATCGCGACCCGCGACGCCACCAATGCCGCACCCGGCAAACTTTACGAAGCGGCATTGCAATTGGATGTGTCCGAACAGCGGCACGCGGCGTTGGAGGCAGTCCTCGCGGCGGAGGCTGCGAGCTATCCGGCGGCCCGTTCCGAGCCGGCAGGCCAGGCGATGCCGCCGTCGCCCGCCGCCACCAACGCAGTCTATCGACAACGCCTCGTCGCGGTGGCTGAGGCGCGACTGAAGCAAGCCCGAGCCCAAGCTTCCCTGACGGAAGCCACTCCCGCCCAGCGGGCGGAAGCCCAAAAGAAATGGGTGGCCGCGGACCAGGAATATACCGCCGCCAAGGAAACGCTGGAGCGCCCGCTGGATGGCGCCTTCAAGCCCCGCCCCACCGAAGCCTACCCCGCTTCCAGCAGCGGGCGCCGCCGCGCCCTCGCGCAATGGCTGACCGCGCCGGAAAATCCCCTGACCGCCCGGGTGGCCGTCAATCAGGTCTGGCTCCGACATTTCGGTCGCGGCTTGGTCCCCACCCCGTCCGACTTCGGCCACAACGGCCGCCCACCCACTCATCCCCAACTGCTGGATTGGCTCGCCGCGGAGTTCGTCCATCCCACTTCCGCGAACACCCCCGCCTGGTCCTTTCGACACCTGCACCGGCTGATGGTCACCAGTGCGGCCTACCGCCGGGCCTCCACGCCGGACGCGGAGGATCTCGCGGCCGATCCGGACAACGAATACCTCTGGCGGATGAATTCCCGTCGGCTCGAGGCCGAGGCCGTCCGGGACAACCTGCTTTTCGTTACCGGCTCGCTGGATCTCAACCGGGGCGGCCCGGACGTGGATCAAAAACTCGCGCTGACCTCCAATCGTCGTTCCCTGTACCTGCGGCACGCCGCTGAGAAGCAGGCGGAGTTCCTCCAGGTTTTCGACGGACCCAGCGTCACCGAATGTTATGAACGGCGAGCCAGCGTGATGCCCCAACAGGCGCTCGCCCTGGGGAACAGTGAGCTTGCCGTACGGCAGGCGCGGGCGTTGGCGGAAAAACTGCGGCAGGACGCCCACGGCGATAGCGGGCAATTGGTCCATCGGGCCTTCCAGCAAATCCTGGCCCGGACGCCCACCCCGGAGGAAATCCATCAGTGCCGGGATTTCCTCGCCGCACCCATTCCCGTCGGCCAACACCCGCCGGACGCGGCGGCCCGAAGGGGCGTGGATAACCTCCTTTTGGTCCTGTTGAATCACTCGGATTTCGTCACCGTGCGCTGAAAAAGCGGCCTGAATGCGGCTGCCTGGCCGTCCGGTAAACAAAATTCCAGTTGCACCGCAAGGCGAACCCGCCTAGAGATTGTCGGTCTAAGGTCTGACTGTCCCGCCGATTTAGCCCGGCCAGGGCGGCTTCCCCAAGTCTCAGTTCTCGCGGCCCTTTTCATTGCCGCTCTGGGTTCAGACCCGTCAGACATCACCAAAGTTAAGTTACGTGCAATGACCAACGACAACAATCAGGGTCAGCCGGTGGGCGAATGGTCCCCAGGCTCGAACCCTCCGCCGGATCGCGGCCCAGCTTCCGCTTCGCGACCGAATTACAACACCGACGCTCCGGCTCCCCGGCAAAACTACGACAATGATCGTGGACCCGGGCACGGTGGAAATGAACCAGCCCGCGACCCCCGGGGCTACGGCGACGGCGGCGGGGCACCGGGCAATGGTCCTTCCAACGGACCTTCCACCGGGCCTTCCGAAGGCGAAGGCGCTCCGGGCTCCGGAGGCCAGGGCCAACGGTCCAATGAAGGCTATCGGGGCGGTGGTGGTGGCGGAGGTGGTGGTGGTTATCAAGGCGGCGGCGGTGGAGGCGGTCGTTTCCAAGGACGCCATCGCCACGGCCGGGGCCGCCACGGTGGCGGCGGCGGTGGTGGAGGAGGCGGGGGTGGCGGCCAGAATCAGCCACGGCAAAACGACAATTCCGGTGGTGGTGGTGGCGTCGGAGGAGGCGGCGGTGGCCAGTTCGGCCAAGCCCGGCAGGCGCCCCGGCAACCCATCATGCCCGCGGTACTGCCCGATCCCCAGGAGGGCTGGTTGGAAATCTCCGAGAAGGGCTTTGGTTTCCTCCGTTCCAGTAAGGCCAATTTCGCCCCCAAACCCACGGATGTCTTTCTGACCCCCGATTCCATCAAACGTCTCGGTTTGCGCGAGGGCAGCTACATCAAGTGCACCGTCAGCCCGCCGCATCGGGGCAACAGCCCGCAGCTGCGCGAAGTGCTCGAGGCCAATGGCAAGTCGTACCAGGATTATCTCCATTCCATCCGGTTCGAGAACCTGACCACGATCACGCCCATCGAAAAATTCCGGCTGGAAACCACCCCGGATGCCATCGAGACCCGCGTCATCGATCTGGTCACGCCCATCGGCAAGGGCACCCGCGGCCTCATCGTCGCCCCGCCCCGCACGGGCAAGACCACGGTGCTCAAGCAGGTCGCCAACGCCATCACCACCAATCACCCGGATGTCCATGTGATGGTGCTGCTCATCGATGAACGACCGGAAGAAGTCACCGATTTCCAACGCAGCGTGAAGGCGGAGGTCGTCGCCTCCAGCAACGATCAGGATCTCGAAACGCACGTGCGCCTCAGCCGCTTCATGATTGAACGCTGCCGCCGCATGGTGGAAGCCGGGAAGGACGTGTTCGTCCTGCTGGATTCCATCACCCGCGTCGCCCGCGCTTACAATTCCGTGCAGGGCGGTTCCGGCCGGACGATGTCCGGCGGTGTGGACGCCCGCGCGTTGGAAATTCCGCGGAAAATGTTCGCCGCCGCCCGCAAAGTCGAGGAAGGCGGATCCCTCACCATCCTGGCCACGGCCCTTGTCGATACCGGCAGCCGCATGGATGAACTGATCTTCCAGGAGTTCAAGGGCACCGGTAACATGGAGCTCATCCTCGACCGACGCCTGTCGGATCGCCGGCTGTTCCCGGCCATCGACATCCCGAAGTCGGGCACCCGCAATGAAGAGCGGCTGTTTGCGGCCAATCACATCGATGCGATCCGAAAACTGCGCCGCATGATGACGGACCTGCAACCGGTCGAAGCGATGGAGACCCTCGTCGCCGCCCTCAAGAAGCATCGGACCAACGAAGAACTCCTCGCCAAATTGCGCTAAGGAACCGATGGCTGCGCAAACGCCCGGCGGACAACCGCCGGGCGTTTTGCTTTGCCGGTTGCTGGCCCGCGCCGACCGACGGCCCTCCCTGGCTTTCGCCCCGGAACCGACTTGAATTCGTCGGCCCGGGCCGAGAGGCTTCCGGTCATGAATTCGTTGATCCAGCAGTTGGATACTTTTCTCCGACGCCCCCCCACTCTTGGACGAGGCGTCTATCTGGCCAGCACCGCCGTGGTGATCGGGGACGTGCGTCTGGGCGACCACAGCAGCATCTGGTACGGCGCCGTCCTGCGGGGCGACATCAACTACATCCAGGTGGGCCACCATTCCAACGTACAGGATAACGCCGTGCTGCACCTCGCCGACGACCACCCCTGCATCGTGGGCAATTGGGTTACCATCGGCCATTCCGCCAACGTCCACGCCTGCACCATCGGCGACGAATGTCTCGTGGGCATGGGAGCCACAGTGCTGGATGGCGCGATCGTCGGGGAACAGTGTCTGATCGGCGCTCACGCGCTGGTCACGCCCGGCACGATCATTCCGCCCGGGTCGATGGTCCTCGGATCACCCGCCCGGGTGATTCGTCCACTCACCGCGCAGGAGCGGTCGGGCTTGAAGCATTGGGCGGAGAAGTACGTCACTAATGGTGCTTACTGCCTCCAACACGGCATTCAGGTCGGCGCGCCGCTGACGACTCCTGATCGCTGACGCCCCGGAGGTATTTCCCACCGGCCTCCACTGCCCCCCTCACCCCCCCGAGTTCCACACTATCGCACACCCGTATCACGCACCCCTTGCGTTTCTCCACCGCGTTCCCGAGAGTATGACTCCATGCCGAAAAGGGTGCTTATCACTGGGATCACCGGACAGGACGGGGCCTATCTCGCCGAACTGCTCCTGGAAAAGGGTTACGAAGTCCACGGAATCGTGCGGCGGCAAAGCAGCACCGTACGTCCCCGTCTCGACGCCGTGCAATCGCGCACGGATCTCCCGCTCGACCAACTGCACCTGCACTACGGCGACCTCGCGGACGGTGGCGGATTGGTTCGGCTGGTCGGCAAGATTCAACCCGATGAAGTGTACAATCTGGCCGCGCAAAGCCATGTGCGGGTCAGTTTCGACGCGCCGGAATACACCACCGATGTAACCGCCACGGGCTGTATCCGCCTGCTGGAAGCCATCCGCGACGTGGGCATCCATCCGCGGTTTTACCAGGCCAGTTCGAGCGAAATGTACGGGAAGGTTCAGGCCGTGCCGCAGACGGAGGAAACCCCCTTCTGGCCGCGCAGCCCCTACGCCTGCGCCAAGGTATTCGGCTATTGGGCCACGGTGAATTACCGCGAATCCTACGGTCTTCATGCCAGCAACGGCATCCTGTTCAACCACGAATCGCCCCGCCGGGGTGAGACGTTCGTCACGCGCAAGATCACCCTCGCCGCCGCGCGCATCAAACTCGGACGCCAGAAGCGCCTCGCGCTCGGCAACCTCGATTCCAAGCGGGATTGGGGCTACGCCAAGGAGTACGTCGAGGGAATGTGGCGCATGCTCCAGCAACCCGAGGGCGACGATTACGTCCTGGCCACCAACGAGACCCACAGCATCCGCGAGTGCCTCGATGTGGCGTTCGGGTTTGTCGGCCTGAACTGGCACGACTACGTGGATATTGATCCCAAGTATTACCGCCCCGCCGAGGTGGAACTTCTGATTGGTGATTATTCGAAGGCGAAGAAGAAGCTCGGCTGGGAACCGCACACGAAATTCAAGGCCCTCATTGAATTGATGACCGAAGCCGACGAGCGCCTGCTCCGCGACCAGGCGGCCGGCAAGCCGATCCTTTCCTACTGAGCCGGCAGCGGCTGAGGCCCATTTGAAACCCCGCGCACTTATCACCGGAATTGGAGGTCAGGACGGCAGTTACCTGGCCGAATTCCTGATTGCCCGGAACTATGAGGTTCATGGGCTCGTGCGGGATTCGATGAACAAACCCCGCCTCCACTTGGCGGGATTGGGTGAAGCGTTGACCCTGCATCGGGCTGATCTGGGCGACTCCAACGCCGTCGGCGCCTTGGTGGCCTCGGCCGCGCCCCAGGAAATCTATCACCTGGCAGCGCAAAGCCACGTCGCCGATGCCGAACGGGATCCGACGGATACGCTGCGACAAAACGTGCTGGGCACCCTGAATCTTTTGGAGGCGGCCCGCCGACTCCCCGTGGTACCGCGCTTTTTCCACGCCAGCACCGCCCAGATTTTTGGGCAACCCAGCCAGCAGCCCCAGGACGAAACCACACCGATCCGTCCGATCAATCGGTATGGCCAGTCAAAGGCCCTCTCCACCGAACTGGTCCGCACCTGGCGGGAAGCGTTCGGGATGTTCGCGGTAAACGGGATTCTTTTTAACCACGAATCACCCCGGCGGGGCCTGGGGTTTGTCACCACCAAGATCTGTCGCGCCGCCGCCGCCATTCGCGCCGGCCATCAGCAGGAGCTGAAACTCGGAAACCTGGCGGCCGTGCGGGACTGGGGAGATGCCCGCGAATTTATTGTGGGTTTCTGGCAATCCCTGCAGGCACCCCAAGCCGCCGATTATGTGTTTGCCACCGGACAGTTGCACTCCGTGGAGAACCTGCTGGAAATCGCCTTCGGAGCCGTGCAATTGGACTGGCGTAAACACGTCGTCGTGGACCAAAACCTGCTTCGCACGACGGATCCCAATCAATTGGTTGGCAACCCGGCCAAAGCCGCCCGCGATCTCGGCTGGGTCGCCCGTAAGCCGTTCGCGGAATTGATTCGGGAAATGGTCTACGCGGCGGGCGCCGAAGCCTGAAGACTGAAAACCGAGGTCACCCACGGATTTATCCTGCGCGTCCGGCCGCTAACCGATTCCAGTTTGATCGTGCACTGGCTCACGGCGGAATCCGGGCGGATCGCAACCGTGGCGAAAGGGGCGCGACAACCCAAGTCGGCCTTTGCCGGCAAATTGGATCTGGCCTTCGAATGTGATTTCTCCTTCCAGCGGGCGCGGCGCGGCGAACTGCACCTCCTGCGCGAGGTTACGCTCACCGATTCTCAAGCCCGGCTGCGCACGAATTACGCCTACCTCACGCAGCTCGCGTATGTCACCGCACTCATTGAGCAATTGACCGAGACCGATACTCCGCTGCCGGAGATTTACTCCCTCTATGCGGGATTCCTCACCCACCTTCCGGAAAGGCCCGCTCAGCCAAGAAACATTTACGCGTTTGAATTGAAGGTGCTAGCCAGCCAGGGATTGGACCCTGATCTCGGTGAAAACTCTCTGCCGCCCCCCGCACAGCAGCTCCTCACCCGCTTGCTCGAACTCGATTGGTCCGGCATTGCCGCGCTGCGCGCCACGGCTGCCGAAGTGCGCACGGTCCGTCAGTTTCTTCAGGGGTTCCTCATTGCTCACCTCGGCAAACTGCCCGCCGGAAGGACCGACGCCCTCGACACTCCCGCTTGAAGGGAAGGCCACGGTGGCGATATCGAACGGCAGCTCGACTCCCGTCCTTCAGCCGACGGACCCTCAAACCAATCGACCCATCCCAGTCTCAATTCGACGGTACTGCGAGCAAGGGACAGCGAACCCCATGCAGCACCCGCTCGGTCACGGTACCCCGCAGAGTATCGAGAAAACCACGCCGCCCCTCCGTCGCCATGACCACCAGGTCCGCATTGCCCACGTCCGCGGCCGCGAGAATCTCCTCCACGGGATCCCCTTGCCGCACGCTGCGGTTCCAGGTCCAACCCGGGCTCTGGGGCAGGTCCAGTTCCGGTTGGGAATCCGCCGATCCCACATGCAGGATCTCAAACCGCACCTGCTCGCATCCCAACAATTTCGCCAAGCCAGTGGCCGCGGTGATGGCGGCCTGGGAATCGGGCTGGGCATCGACCGGTATCAGAATGTTTTCCAGACGGACGATTCCCGTCTCCGGGGAAACGCAACCGACGATCCGCCGCGGAACAAAAAGTGTCTTAACTCGAGCCTGCCGGGAGACCGGTTCGGCCAGAGTGCGATGCAGCCAACGCGAAGGACCCGATCTTTGATGCGTCGCCAGCACCACCAAATCCGGTTCCCGGTTCATGATATGTTCAATGATCGCGGTTTCCACCTGAGTGGAGCGGGCCGTCACCTTCCGGGCGTGCAAGCCGAGGGCCCGCACTTCCTCCCGATGGGCGGAGGCGGACAGCACGCCCCATTGGGCCAGGGTTTTCCGCACGTGCGGAAACTCATTCCACTCCCGTTTGACGCCGGGTTCGTCGACGTGAAGGAGCTCCAGCTCACCTTTTGCCGCGAGGGCGATTTTCAGGGAATGAACAAACGCGGCGTGATCGCCCGCAGTGAAATCCGACGGATGGAAAACCGATTGGTAGCTCATGATATCCGGGGTTGAGCAATGGGTGAAAGTGATGCGGCTATTTGTTCCATGGTTTCGGTAATTTCGAAAACGTGGGGCGACCCGCTCACTGGGTGGGTGCACTGGGACTTGGCTCGACCGCTACCATCCCGGCGTGGTACTCGGTATACAGGTAAATCGGCAGGCTCAAATCACCTAGATGCCGGGTGATCAGGGGATGGACCTGTTCCCATTTCAAGCCCCCGACTCCGGTGGCGAGTTTGGGTAGTGCGAGACTCGTAAATTTTTCCCGCTCGATGATTTTACGGAGCTCGCGAAGGGCATGATTGACATATTCCAATTTGGCATGCCCTGGGTGACCCTGATGGTGATGGGTCGGTGCCCCCTCTTGCGTGAACAAGGCTACGATGCGGGTACCGCCAGCCCCACCCCAAAACCATGCGCCGCCGGGCTCCGGATTCTGGGTGTGACAATAGTGGCGGAAATCCTTGTACATACCGGGCCATAACTCACGGAGGCTGTGGGCTAAGCCGGTCTCAAAATGATCATGTGGCGCCACGCCGTGAGCGACAACTTGGGCACGACTGCGGAGCAGGTCGCCAGAAACTTGAATCAACATAACAACCCTATCGGTAACTCCGATAATGGCTGCAATCCGGCCAATTATTGCAAAAGACTACCCGATGCTTGCTTCGTTTCTGCGCAATCCCGGCCAGCCGACTGGCGCGACGAACGACCCTGGCGCCCAAGCGAAATGGGGACTTCGGTGAACAGATGGGGCCCCCCGCACGATTAGCACATAAAGCGCACCCAGCGAGCATGGCTCCAAATTCAACCCCAACGCACCAACCCGCCGGCGCAAATCCCGAACGTGCCAACCTCGCCATCGTCGGCCTCGGTGCCAACCTCCCAATTCGCCCGGCGTCGCGATCGTGCCAGGTTCGCTATCTTCGCCGGATAGGGAGCCAGGCTCGGTATCTTGCGCAGCGGACTCCGGCGGCGATGCCGCGGTCGGCGGCGTGAACTTTGGGCGGTGGAATAGGACCAGGATGGGTGTTTGGGCGGGCGCTCAGCTCACTTTTGATCTTCGTGAGGCCCCGGGCGGCCCGAGGTGACCGGTGATCGGCAGAGTTCTCCCCTTCCGGCGCAGAGATTTCGCCGGTTCGGCCGGTTGAAGGTTGGGTTTTTGGCGCCGTCAGCCGATGGCGTCGACTCGCAGGTCGCGGAGGACGCTGATTCCGGGGAGGGGGACACCCCGGATGGGGCGCGCCCCATCCTTCCGCTTCGGGCTGAAGCGGTCCCGAAACCGAATGAACTGCTGATCCACGAACTCCCGCGAGCCCAGGATTACCCCATCGCTGAAATGCCGTATCCGCAGGCGTAGCACTTGGCCCCCGCCCAACTCGCCCCCACGCGCCAGTTCGGCGCGGATTGTGTCGGGGTCCAACACCTGTTTGTCGCTCGCATTGGCGGATCCTGCCGTTACGAAGAGCAGGCGCCGGTAGGCGGCCGCTGCCGCCGGCCAGTCCTCGGGTTCCAGGAAGCTCATCAATCCCTGCTGGATCCTGCTGTTGCCCACCAGCGCGGCGGCGTAGCCGCAGTGCCGGTAGTCCTTCGGATCCGAGACCAACCCAGCCCGGACGGGATTCAGATCAATGTACGCCGCCAACGTCTGCACCGACGTCGGGGAATCCTCCACCAGAAGACTCGTAAAACGTTCGGCCCACAGGGTGCCGAAGCGGTCGTTCCGCTCGTTGTACCACCGGCTGAAGCTTTGCTTGAACTCCTTCATGAAGGCCGACACATCCCCCTGACGCGCTTCCACCGACGCCCGGATGGTTGCATCGATCTTCCCCTGCTGTTGCAAGCTCTCCTGCGCCATCACGGTCCAGACGCCCTGCGGTCCGTAGAACGACGTCAGCTTTTCCAGCAGCGCGTCCTCGGAGAGTTCGGTCGGTGGGGGGATCCGTACCAGCAGGTGAAAGTGATTGGACATCATGCAGTAGGTCAGCACCTCCACCCCGCAGAAGCGGGCTAAAGGCCAGAGTAACTGGACCAACTTCTCCTTCCCCAGGTCATCCAACAGCATTTGCCCACCCACAATCCGTGAAAGGCAGTGATACACCGCCGTCTCCCCCACCGGTTTGATCCGCTTCAGTCTCATATTGTTCTTCGTGATGTTTGCGGTCCCCACCCAACGGGGCGGGTTTCCACGGCCTACTACGAAGAATTCGGACAAGTGTTACCGACTTTTTTACAGGGAGCCTGGCTCGGTATACGAGAGACGACCGGAGATAGGGAGCCTGGTACGCTATCGAGCGGGCGACAGATCAGTGAGCCTGCCACCCTATCTGACGCAGCGGGGGGATAGGGAGCGTGGCACCACTTCCAGGCAGCAGTGAACCTGGCACGGTGTTGGGAGGGGGTGCCGTTTCGTCACCGGCTCGCCAGCCGCGCCGATACCTACCGCTCTCCAACCCGGGCGACACCCGGGCGGCGGCTAGAAGTTTTTTGTCCCCAACCCGGAGCGGAGGTGGCAAAGATTCTGGCTCGTTTTCAAGGACTATCGTGTCATGGTGCTTCGTCCACCCGGTGGCCGAGCGCAGCGCCGGTCCATCGGGAGGGCCGTCGCCCGCCCCCTATGAACGAGTCCACTCCGCCCCCATTGGATCCCAACTGTTTTCCCGCCCTGTACCAACAGAACTGGGAAAACGCCCGCCACATCAAGAGCGAGCGGATCTGGTTCATGAACATTTATGCGATCATCAGCGCGGGCATTCTCTCACTACTCCACACCGTTCGCGGCGAGGGACTGGCCGAGGTGGCACTGATGGTCTTCATGTGCGTGTTTTCCCTGATCGGGTTGCTGACGAGTTTTCGGTTGAAGGCGGAACTGGAGGAATGCCTGGTGAAAATCGGCGCATTAGTGCAATTGGTGCGGGCGGAACCTTTCGTGGCCCTGGGGCAATCGGACGGCGCGCTTTCTCGTTATCCGAAATTCCGGTGGATTTTCCCGGTTTTTTACGGAATTGCGACCGGCGCCTTCCTTGGCTTGCTAATTTACCGCTTGACCCGGGCCTGATCCCGCCGGGCCAGGCTCCAAGGATGGACGTGTCTTGGCCAATTTACGGGCAGCCCTCGCCTGCCGTTGATCCAAGGTGGGGGTGGGTAGAGGCGGTATTCTTTCCGACTCGCCCAACAAAACGTCGATCCAATAACTTTTATGCACACCCCTGAGCTGAGTACCGAACAATTGCTCGCCGATCTGCGACGGGTGGTCCGTGATTCCGAGGAACTGCTGCAAGCCACGGCGGGGGCCGCGGGCGACAAGGCATCGGAAGTGCGGGAGCGCTTGGTGGCCGCCTTGGAGCTGGCCAAACGCAGTTGCGTTCGCCTGGAAGAAAAAGCGGTGGAAGGCGCCAAGGCGGCCGACCGGGTCGTTCGGGAACATCCCTATCAGTCCATCGGTGTGGCCTTTGGACTGGGAATGCTCATCGGCGTCTTGGTTGCCAAAAAGTAGTCACCCATGAGCGCCTTGGGTGAATCCACCACGGGTCTTTGGGCCTCCGGCAAAGTCATCCTGGAGACGCTACTGGCCGCGGTGCAGACGCGGGTGGAGTTGCTGGCGTGCGAGGTTCAGGAGGAAAAATGCCGGCTGGTGGAAGCCCTCCTCTGCGCCGCGGCGGTCGCCGCGTTCGGGATGATGACCCTGACAATGGTCACCTTCACCTTGGTGGTCCTCTTCTGGGAAAACGGCCGCCTCCCGGTGCTCATCGGCTTGAGCCTCGCGTACCTCTGTGGAACGGCATTCGCATTCAGCGCGCTGCGACGCCGGCTCCGGAAACGGACCGCGTTTGCCGGCACCTTGGGCGAACTGGAGAAAGATCGATCATGTTTAAAGCCGGAGAATTAGCAGACCTCTTGGCCCGCAAAGACGTCCTACTGCGGGCGAGCGCCGTCCAACGGGCGGTCCTGCAGGTGGAATTGGGTCAGGTCCGGCCGGTGGTCGGCTGGTTGGATGCGGGATTGGGCGTTGCGCGTTTGATCCGGGACTGGGGTTCCGCCGCCGCCGGTTTGCTGTCCGCACGACGCACCGCGGCGGCCGGGCCCGGCGGCCTGCTGGGTCGCTGCCTGAAATGGTGGTCCCTGGCGCAATCGGCGTCGGCTCTCTGGCGAACGTTCCGGACCCGGGATTGAGCCGGAAAACGTGAGCCAAGCATCCGCCGATCTCGCCATTTTGCCCAGATCACGGACAAGGGGAGGGCGCCGGAAGCTCGCAGCGCTCCGATCGGCTGCTCTGATTCGGGATCACCTCCTTTTGGCCCCCGTCTCGAAACCAGGTCGGGATTGCCCCCCAAGATACCCGGAGAACCACTCTCCGAACTTTAAAGTGGCTGACGTTCTCCAGCGCGCGGGGCCGGTCGCCGGATGTTGCCCCGCGTGCGCCCCCCTACCGGTCAGGCGCAAATAACGTTTGATGGTGGCCCATCCAGCCATTGAAAGTAGCGCGGATCTCAATCCCGAGACTCAGTGAGTTTTTTAACGCCAACGATTTTTAGGAGCCACTATGTGCGCCCGTAGAATGAAAACACCCTGGAGGAATTTAAAGGCTATTGTCCTCCTATCATTGGCGGCGATTTCCGCTTGGCTGTATTTCGAAGTAGTAACAGGAAATTCTTATACCTATCCTGGATGGAATACCGATCCCGGCTCCTACTTTGTAATGAATTCAAACATACTATCCATAGTTTCAGCAGCGAGTGGTGACTGTATGTTTATGAACTATTATATTACAAATCAATCCGAGATTATTTTTTATGTGAAAACCCCCAATTCCGGGGCCCATCCGTTCCGAAGAACATGGTACGGCTACCGAAATCCAATTGACAACGAATACTTGATTAAAACCAGTCCAACGTGGCGAAATTTATACAGCTACTTTAATTATTACACCACGGACCCCATGTACCGGCCGTAGTTCAAATTGTCTTGCTTCGTTTCTGAATGCATCCTGAAAGTCGATACACCCAATAACCAGAAGCGTTTCTGGACTAAATAAGCACCAATTACAATCAGAAATTATTATGCTTGCAGCACAATGTGCGGCTATTGCACGAAGGATCGGGATGGGGCTGGGAAAAGCAGACATTCAATACCGCCGATCAAACCATGCAAAATATATGCTACTGCAGGCATTTTTATTTTCGATGCTTCTGGTGTGCGTTTGGAGGCATTATAAAACGGAACTTACAAAACAAAATCAGGATGCAATTGTCATGTTGATTGAGTCTGATATGCGACTGTTGAGTCGAATCGACGAGAGGGGTTGCGATAACACAGTGGAATTTGTCGACAAAAAGCTGGCCGATCGGTTGTTGAGGTTTGGGACAACTTTAGCCACCCATCCAGGGAAAGACTACTTTCTTTGGTACGCCGCAACGCACATCAATAGAAAATATACGAATACCTTTTCAGTGCTTGATAAGCTCGGAGCTGAAACCAATACACCACCGCCGGCTTCCAAGGTCTACCACTTCAATTGAATCACTTCTTGCTCGCTTTTATCGCACCTGGCGCACTGTCCATGTGTATCTGTTTTGCCAACGGTGTCTGGCGCGTTAGCTAGACTAAATATTAAGATTGTGCGGAATAGCG
>CANIZL010000006.1 GCA_947471985.1 Verrucomicrobiota bacterium
AGAAACTTCCGGCAATCGTGCAATTGACCGCCCAGTTTATCCGGGCGCTGCGCAACGGAATTATCCGCGCTCTGCGCTGGACGGCCGCCCTGAGCCACTTCCGCATTGCAATGAAAGCTTACCTGTGAAACTAGACAGACACCGTTGCGCCGCACCGGCACCCCGCCGATGCTTTCCGAGCGCTGGCGGGCCAGTGCCATCGAGGTGAGGATCTCCGGCCGGGCTCCGGCGCGCTGTTGCTGGCGGGCGATTTCCAGGACCACCGTTTCCGTGCCGCCCCATTCCTCCGCCACGAACCGTCGCGGGACGTGGACGATGCAATTCTGAGGGGCGTTGCTCATGAGTGCGGAGGGAAAATCACGGGCGCAAAAAGAGAAAAGTGCCGCCCTCTTCGCGTTCGACCCGGAAGCCGAGGTTCACCAGGTCGGCGACAATTCGATAGGTCTTCGCATGGCCGATGAACCCCGGGTGCAGTTCGACGATGATCTTGCGGATACTGGCCGGAACCTCCTGGAAGTTCACAAACTGTTCCGCCCCCTCGATGTCCATGATCAGCACCGTGGGCACATACGCGAGATCCCGCACCAGACTGGCCAGTGATTTCGAGGCCACGCGCACCGTGCGACCGCTGTTCGCGCCGGCGACCAGCGAGTTTTCCCAGAACTCATTGCCGATATTGAGCGTGACCTCACCGTCCTCGGCCGCGAGCGCCACGTTCCACACTTCCGGGGTGCGGCCGTTGAGGGCGTAATTCTTTTTCAGCAGTGCCACGGTGTTGGGATTCGCCTCCACGGTGGTATAGTGGGTAATGCCCAGCCGGTTCTGGCAGAACAGGCCGACGAAACCGATGGCCCCGCCAACTTCGAGCACTGCATCGTCACGGGTCAGAAACTCCTGCGCGAGGGTCCGCTCCTGCACCTCATAGCGTCCGAGCAGAAGATTGTTCTTCATCCAGGGAGAGAGGGAGGAGACATCCAATTGAACGCCCTCGAGCGTGACGGATTGAACGCGCGGCAGGGTGAATTTGAACTTCCAGCGGGTGCGAAAATCTTCCCAGAGCTGGTAAATCAACGTCCGCTTGAAGAGGGCGGGGCGAGGGGCAGTGGCGGTCAGGCTCATGCTAGAATCGGTTTGATTATTGGGTGTTGCGTTCCTTGACCAGCAACGCGGTTCGTTTCATCAAATCGCCAATGTGCGGGATGGCGGTGAGTTCCCCGGGGATTTCCGGCTGATTGGTCAGCAACGTGGCGTAGCTGTGTTTGTCGTTGGGATGATAACCGTGCATGGCGCGAATCGGTCGCTCGCCCATGTGGCTCGGCACAATGAGCACGCCTTCCTGCACCAGGAAGATCACTTCGCCGAAATAACGGTCGGGAAACAAGGTGCGCATGCGCTCGAGTTCGTCATCCGGGAGGATCCGACCCTCCGGAACGCGTCCCAGCTCGGCGGTGATCAGGTCGCGGGCCCGGGAATTGAAGAACCAGAAGCGCGCCATGGTGGAGTCATAGACCACGGCATAGTCCACCGCCATGGTGAGCGGCAGCGCTTCAATACGTGCCATCAGGTTGAGATGCACATCGCAATTCGCCATGCCGTGATCGCTGAAGACATAGAGTTGTACGTCCTCATACTTTTCACGCGCGGCCGTCAGCAGCTGTTGGAGCCACTGTTCGTACGTGCGCAATTTCGCCGGAATTTCCGGGGAATCATTGCCCACGCGATGCAGGAGTCCGTCGAGGCCCGGCCAGTACAGGAAGGCAAAATCCAGGTTTCCTTCGCCCAGTTGGGCGATGAGTTCGTCCCGGTTCTGTTCCTCCGTCTGGGCCGGATCACTGACGAAGTAGGGCGTTTTTTGCGCGACCAGAAGATCAAAAATGTTCCCCCCGCGATTCATGCCGGCGGGTTGAAGCGGACTCTTCTTCTCCGTGAAATCGTAGTTGTGGATGTGGTGGAACGGAATGTTGTAGAGATCGAAGTAGCCGCGGAAATTGAGGCGATTCTTGACCCATTTGGTGAGCCAGCGACGAAAGATGCGCCGACTCGTCAGGGCCTTTGGCAACCAACGCAGCGAGCGCAGCGCCCGGAACGGGGAATTCTTGGGATCGTGGACAAAATAGCACCAATTGCGGTGCTCGTCCGGCCAGTGGCCTGAGACGATGGACGGCACGCAGGTGGAACTATAACCAAAAACACTGTCCAGCCGCTTACGCTTGGGCGCGAAATCCTGGCCGAAGGAATCGTTCTTCAGGATCTCCCAACCCATCGCGTCAATCATCACAAAAAGACCCAGCACCGGCTTGCGTCCCGGCCGCGGAACGGGACCCGCACCCGGTGATGCATTGCGCGTGCAATGTTGCAAGGTCGGCGAACCAGCCGTCGTCGGCGCGGCGGACGGCTCGGTCGAAAGCGTAACTGTAGCTGATTTCATAGCTTATTGTGGCATTCATGACCGCTGGAACCGGCGGTTCCGAATGGGTCAACGAACATTGCAACTCAGTTATCTGCAGATGTCGTGCCAGCCGCCGAAGGGGGACGGCTGCAAGGGTGCCAGGCTCGCTATTACGCCCCCCCGGCGGCTGCGGGTGGGGCCGGGGCGGTACGCCCAGGGGAGGGGCGGGGAGGTGGGTGGCCCGGTCGGGGAAGGGAATATCCGACCCGCGGCCGGCATGGAGGAAGTGGTCGGCAACCGCGGGTCAGTCTCCGCATTTCACCGGGAGCCTTCGATCAGGCTTCAGCTGGGGAGTCGCAGCGGTTAGCCGCATTCAGTGAGGGGACCCGGTTCGGATGCCAGGATCACGCGTCGCGCCTCGGCGGCCAGTGCGCTCGGACTGAAGGGCTTGGTCAGGTACAGTGCCGCTCCGGAGGCCTCGGCGGTTTCGCGGGCGATCGATTGTCCGCGCGACGTGAGCATGATGACCGGTATGCCGGCGGTGGCCGGAGCCGCCTTCAATTGTTGCAGCGCGGTGAGGCCATCCATCTCCGGCATGGTGACGTCCATCACGATCAGGGCGGGCAGTTCGCGCGCGGCGGATTCGAGGGCCTCGCGTCCATTGCGCGCCGTCAGAATCTCGTAGCCGCCTTTCTTCAGACTAAGCTCGGTGATCCGCAACATGTGCGGCTCGTCATCGACGATGAGGATTCTTTTAACCATGGGAGATCTATTTGTTGGCGACAATGACGATGAAGACCGTGTCGTCGGCCGCTGGAGCGTTTTGCTCGAAGGACTGGAGTAAGCGGACCAAACGGCTCTTGGTGGCTTCGTTGGATTCCCCCCGGCGCGTCGCGCTGGCGAGTTCAGCCTTGATGGCCTCCAACCCGAGCAGGTCGCCTTGGGGATTGCGCGCCTCCATCAAGCCGTCGGTAAACATCAGGGCGTGCCCGTCCGCATAACTTTGTCGGGCTTCGGAGAAGGTTGGATCGGCGTCGATGCCCAGCGGCGGGCCTCCGGCGGAAACCTCGATTACGGCCCCGGTGGGACGGGCGATGAGGAGGGGCGGATGACCGGCACTCGCGACGCAGATTTCGCCCTTTTCGCAGTCGAGGAACGCAATCTGCGCGGTGATGAACATCTCGGCCTGGTCGAGTTCCTGGAAGAGATTTTGATTGAGCCAGGCGAGGTACTCGCCGGGTCGCGCGGCCAAATCCCGGCGCGCCCGCAGCAGACTGCGAAACATGAACGCGAAGAGCGCGGCGGGCAGTCCCTTGCCCATGACGTCGGCCACCACCAGCAGCAGGTTGCCTTTCCCGACGGGGTAGACGTCGAAGTAGTCGCCGCCAATGGCCCGGGCGCTGCGATAGTAGCAGCTCAAGGATGCCTGGGGGATCGACACCAGTTCCTTGGGAAGCAGGGCTTGCTGGAGGTTGGCGGCAATTTCCAGATCGCGCGTGTTGAGTCGGGCGCGCACCTGGGCCTCCTGGAGTTGTCGGTTGCGGGTTTGCAAGCCGAGGAAGTCCCCAAAGGTTTGAATGACGTTGACCTCACCCGCCTGGAAGGGGCGCTTGCCGTCTCTGCGACCAATGCTCAGCACACCCATCAGCCGGTCGTTGACGAAGAGCGGATGGGCGAGCCCGCAACCGCCGGCCGCGAAGTGAAGGAGTGGGTCGTGGGCGGCGAGCGGAGCACTGGTTTCAATCCAGACGTCACTCCGCCGCAGGGCCGCCTGCGCTTCGACGAATGCCCCATGCGGGGAATCCAGCAGCAACTGAATCGGTCCGCTCTGCCATTCCGGCGAGGAGGATGAGGCCATTCGCAGCGTCTCCACGCCGGAATCCCGGAGCCGCAGGACAAACCAGTCGGCCTCCACCACGGCTAGCAACTCACCGAGCCAGCGGGGAACAAAATCCCCCGCCTCATCGTCTCGTTGCAATTCGGCCGTGAATCGGAATATGGCGGAAAGACTTTCGTAGGACGACGCGAGTTCCTCCGTCATCAAATCGAGCGTATGCCGCGCTTCCTGCAGCTCCTGATCCACCCTATCGGGTGGCGGTGAAGCGGGTGTTGCGGGTACTGCGGGTACTGCGGGTACTGCGGGTACTGCGGCCTCCGCGGGAGCGCGTCGTTTGCGCAGAATCAGGCAATTCACTCCGCGCCCGCGCAGGTACTGGGATTCGTCGGTCAGGGCCTGAATGAGGAACACGCCGCGGCCGGATTCACTGTCGTCCGGCGGAAGTTCCGCCTTGTCGGGCCAATCAAAGCCGGGGGTGTGGTCCGTGATGCGAACTTCCATCCACTCCTCGGAGGCGACGAGATCGACCCGGATCGCGATGGTCCGCGCCTCCGGGCGGCAATACTTCACTGCGTTGTTGGACGCCTCCGCCAGGGCGAGTTCCCATCCGTCAATTTCGAGCGCCGGCAGGCCGGCGCGGGCAAAAAACTCCCGCGCCTGCTGGCAGAGTTCCACCACCGCCGGCAGTTCGCAGGGTATCTCACGCGTGCAGGTTTCGCCGAGGATCGGGGGAATCGCCTGCATATCAGTAGGAATTGAGGGTGCCCGGTGAATCCGGATCTCGTGGCGGGAACCGGTTTGCCTCCCGTCGAGCAGGCGCGCTCCACCGCATCCACTCCGCCCGCAACGGAAGGGCCGCCGGCCGGCGAATCCCCACGAGGTCGCCACCGCCACCCAGGGAGGGAGGGCAGGTCGCGATATGCGGGAGGAAAGCGGCCGTGATCATGAGGGTTTCGCTGAGTGTCTTCCTCGGAACGGAATCAACTGGTTTTGACGATTTCGAAAACGCGATGCAGCCGGGTCAGTTCGAGAATCTGCTGAACTGAGGGCGTGGGATTGATGATTCGAACACCGCCGCCCCGCGTGCTCATCGTCTTGTTCCGGGCGATGAGGGCGCCCAAACCACTGCTGTCGACGAGGCGGGTTTGCGAGAGGTCCACGTCGATGGTGGTGATCTCGGTGCGCAACGCCGCACGGGCGTCATCCCGCATTGCCCCACTGTTGCTGGCATTCAGTTCACTGATGTCACTCAAGGCGAGTGTCTTGTCCCGGTATTGAATTTTCATGGTTCAATGGCATTTCTGATGGTCACGGGAATATGGGGGGTGAACGGTGGATTTGCAGGAGGTTTTCTCGGCCACCGTTCAGGATGGGCTCTGCGTCCCCGGCATCGGTCGGGGGGCTGGCGGGGAACTTTTGAACGGCAATTGACGCCCGAGAAAGCGCACGGCGCTCCGGAGCCCGTCCACCAATTTGGACTCGCTCTGGACCGGGCCGAGCAGAAAGCAGTCGGTTACTTCCGTCAGTGAACCGGTCCCGAGATGCAACAGCCGGTTGCCCCAGGCGAACGAGTCGCGCAGTTCGGTGAAGGCACCGACATAGGTCTGCGGACCCACCACGCTCCCGACAATTTCAGCGCCACCGTCAATGTAGCTGCCGTCTTCGATGATCGAGCCCGGACCCACGGTGGCCTTCGGGCCGATAAAGACGTTGGCCCCGATCCAGCACGGGCCGATCAGAGTTGCGTCCCCGGCGACCTGGGTGCGATGGCCGACAAAAACCCCGGGAGCGACTTCGCGCATGCCAACGCGTTGTGCGGCCACCACGGGAAGGAGTGCCAGTTGGGCGGCGTACCAGTCGCGATAACTTCCCCACAAGGGCTGCTGCGGCAGTTGCGGCAGCGCGTTCAGTTTGACCACCCGTGCGTCGGACCACTCGCCGGCCGGCGGGGCATCCTGGCTGAAAACAATTTTAATACCCCAGGCCTCGCCCTGGCCGACGACCTGGCGAATTTCCTCCACGGGTTCGGTACCCTCGATGCGCACGCGTTTCGCACCTTCGGCGGCCAACCCGGCGAGGGCGTGCTCCAGGACCGTCTGACCCAAAAAGGGAACGAGCACCAAGGGCCGTTGGTTTGCCAGAGCGGGAACGGCTGAAACCTCGACGGGGCACTGCAGGATTACGTTCATGCGTTCAAACTCCTTTGCCGAACAGCACGGCCGGCACGGTTTTGGCGAGTAACCAGATATCCATGGCGACGCTTTGGCTCTCGATATAGCGGACGTCGAGCCGGACCTGCTCGGGAAAATCAATGGAATTGCGGTCGCCGATCTCGAAGAGACCGCCGTGGCGTTCGCCGACCTGCCAGAGGCAGGTGATGCCGGGCTTGACCAAAAGACGTTGCCGGTCCGCGGGCGTATAGAGCGCCACTTCGCGGATCACCGGCGGGCGCGGGCCGACGAGGGACATGTCGCCGCAAAGCACGTTCCAGAATTGCGGCAGTTCGTCGAGGGACGATTTGCGGAGGAATCGGCCGATGCGCGTGATGCGCGGGTCGTCCTTCATTTTGAAGGTTACGCCCGAGGCTTTTTCATTTTTGGCGAGGAGGTCCGCCAACCGGGCCTCGGCGTCCACGCACATGGAGCGGAACTTGAGCATTTTGAATTCGCGACCCATCCGGCCAATGCGGGTCTGGCGGAAGAACGCCGGACCGCCGTCGAGTTTTACCAGAATCGAGAGGACGACAAACACCGGGGCGAGCAGCAGCAGCGCGATCACACTGCCGACAATGTCCAGCACGCGCTTGGCGAACAAGGTGGTGTTCACCACCACGGACCAACTCAGGCGCTTCCAACGCATGCGGGCGGTCATCCGCGCGCGTCCCCAGGGAGACTGCGCGGCGAGCAGGCGCTTCATGGAAAGTTCGTTGATTTCCTCCGGGGTCATAAGGGTGATTTCTGGAGTAGAAGTTTTTGGCAGCGCTGACGCAGTTCCGCCACGTCCGCGGCCGGGCTCGGCGATCCAACGACCAGGTCCGCGTGGCGAATCTGACCGGTTACAAATCGATTGTGCATCGGCGCCACATGGTTTTCGAGCTGCGTCCAGATGGACGCGACGGAACGTCCGCGCTCGCACCGGTCCCGGGCGAGGCGGCGTTCGAAGCGAAGTTTCTCGGGGCAGTCGACAAATACGGAGAGGCTGTAGAGGCGGCGCAACTCCGCCCGCCGCATCAGCCAGAGTCCATCCAACACCACCAGACGACACGGCCGCCAGCGTTTTGTTTCGGCCCGACGGGTGTGCGTGTCGAAATCATAGACCGGCACGTCGGTGGTTTCACCCCGTTGAATGCAGGTGAGAGTGCGGCGGAAGAGGGGCCAGTCGATGGCTTGGGGATGATCAAAATTGGCTTCGCTCCGCTCCGCCGGCGTTCGCTGCGACAGGTCTTGATAAAAATCATCCAGCGATAGCCGCCCGGCGTCCGGACCGCACTCCTCCACCAAGCGTTCAGCGAGCCAGGTTTTGCCTGAACCGCTGCCGCCCGCGATGGCCAGGAGGTGAACCTTCATCTTAGTTCCGTAAGGCTTGCTGTTCCCGAATCACACCTTGGAACATCGTTTCGAGGTCGCCGATGTACCCGTTGAAATCATAGCGTTCGCTGACCAGTTGCAGTCCGTTTTCGCCCAACTGCCGGGCGAGGGGTTTGTTGGTGAGCAGTTCCTTCAACCGCGCCGCAAACTTCGGGCGATCCATCCAGGGCACCAGATATCCGTTATGGCCGTCCAGCAGCCAATCCTTGATGCCCCCGGCATCGAAGGCCACGACCGGCAGCGCGTACCGCATCACTTCGAGACCGATCGTGGCGATCGGCTCGGGCCAGAGCGAACTGAGCGCCACCGCGCTGCATTCCCGATAGTAGGTCTTGAGTTCCTCCTGCGGAATAAAGCCCTTGAATTTGACCCGGTCGGCGAGCCCGAGCTTCTGGCTGAGCGCCTCGCAATACTCCCGGTGATTGCCATCGCCGAGAATCACACACTCAAATTTCGTGTCGAGCAGGGCGAGGGATTCCAGCAACACATCCACGCCCTTGCCGCGGATGATTTGCCCGGCGTACATGATGAGGTTGCGATCACTGAAACTGCTGCGCAGATTCGGGTCGCCCATGCGCGGCACGGGCGCATGGATCTCGATGCGGTTGCCATCAAAGCCATTGTTTAACAGTTCATCGCGCATGTACCGGGTTACGACCACCATGCGATGGAAGCGGCGATTCAAGGCCACTTCGCGCTTCTTGTCCGAGTAGCTCACCCACTTGAGCGGGAAACCGCCGTTGTGATTGCGGGCCACCGAGGCGAGGCAGGAAAAGACGCAATGCGGGCCGACGGCCCGGGTGCAGATTTCGCGGCTGAAATAGTCATACTTGTAGCTGCGCATGCAGTAGATGTCGTGGTCATGCACCATGCGTACGAGCGGCACGCCGCTTTCCACCAACGCCTCAATGACGTTCAGATCCGCCATCTTGTGGACGTAAATCACGTCCGGCCCGAATTCTTTCAGCGCCGCCCGTGCAACGTCTGCATTGTCTTTGCATTGCAACGGGAACCGATTCGGGAAGGTCGTGTTCCACGCCGGTTCGTTCTTCCCGGTCGACGGTCCGTGCAGGATCCCGAGAGAATGGCCCCGCAAACCCAGCTCCGTTGCCGTAATATGGGCGTTTGCCTCCGCGCCCGCCAGCGCTCCAAACCGTTCGTGGACGAATAGAATCTTCATATTTTGCAATGGCGCGTAGGCGCTGCGATCAAAGTCCGCAAACGGCGTGCCAAGTTGGCTGCGGAGGGGAAGGTCCCGGTTGGGCCACGATGGCCCAACCCGCGGGGAGGGGATCAAACCGAACCGGTGAGGGCCTGTTTGAGTTGGCCCAGGGCGGGCGGATTCCGGAGCAGGGCATCCAGACCGTTGGTCAGGAGCCGTTCGCGATCCGGGCTGATTTCCTCGTCGGCCAAACCGATCAAGCGGAGCGGCTGCGACGCTGCCAACCCGCCCGCCTTCTCACGTTGGCGGATCGTGGCAACCAACGCGCCGCCCTCCATGTCATTCAGTTGCAGGTCGAACAGGACGGCTTCGTAAGGCTGCTCCTCCAGCCGGGTCAGGACTTCTTGTCCCGACCCCACGGCCTCGCCGTGGCAGCCGAGCTTCTCGAGCGCGAGCAGGGAGAGCCGGCTGTTGAGGTTGTGATTGCGGGCGACCAGCACGCGCGGAGCGGTGGGTGTTGCCGCAACCCCGGTATGGACCGATTCCGCGACGACCGTCAGAGGGATTTCAAACCAGAACGTCGAGCCCTTTCCTTCGTCGCTCGTCACCCCCATCGTCCCCCCCAACAGTTCCACCAGCCGCCGCGAAATCACCAGCCCCAGGCCCGTTCCGCCATGACGCCTGGTGGTGGAGGAGTCCAATTGCTGAAACGGCTGGAAAAGCAGGGTCTGCTTGTCCGTCGGAATGCCAGCGCCGGTGTCGATAATCTCAAACCGCAGCCGAACCCGGCCGGACAGCTTTTCCTCCAGACGGATGTGGACCACCACCGAACCCGCCGCGGTGAATTTCAAGCCGTTGCTGACGAGGTTGAGCAGGATTTGCCGCAGCCGGCCGGCATCGCCCCGCAATCGGACCGGCACCGTTGCATCGCACTCCGCCCGCAGGGTCACGGGTTTGCCGTGACCGGATTTGGCGAACATCACCACGACCGCCTCCACGAGCGGGCGCACTTCAAAGTCCTCCTCCGCCAGCACCATTCGCCCTGCCTCAATCTTCGCGAGATCGAGAATGTCGTTGATGATGCCGAGCAATGCCTTGCCGCTGTGGCTGATAATGTTGGCCAGTTCCCGCTGCTGCGCATTCAAGCGGGATTGCTGCAACATTTCCGTCATCCCGAGGATCCCGTTCATGGGGGTGCGGATCTCGTGACTCATGGTGGCGAGGAAGTCGCTCTTGGCGCGGTTGGCCTGCTGCGCCTCCGCGGCGTGGTCCTGGGCCCGGGCCAGACTGTCCTTCAGCTTTTGGTAGGCGATGAAGAGGGAGAGGAACAGAAACACCACCAGGGACGCGCCGTTCGAGCGCGATTTGATCCCGCCAATACGTCGCTTCCTCGTCGAGTCCGAAGGACACCGACGCCAAATGGTTCGGCAGATTCAGGGGTACGAATCCCGAAACCCATTCCCCCCAGCGATCCTGATAGTTCTCGATGGCTTGCATGTGCTCCGAAAGTGAACGCTTCAATCCGTCCGAGGCCTCTGCGTACACCTGGCCGGGCGGGGAATAATCCTTCGAGGTGGGAGGCTCGGAATCGGCCAGGATGATGACGTCCTTCCCGCGCTGCCGGCAGAGATACGTGAAGCGGTTATGGGGAATCGCTTCGTGCAACTCCGTGAGCTTTCGCTTGAGGCGCTGATATTCGGGCAACTGCGTATCGCTCTCGGTTCCGGGCAAGGCGGCGAGGCCTTCGGTGCTGATGGCCACCGCCCCAAGCTGCGCGCGGGTCAACAGTTCCGCGCGCAGGAGGGCGTCCCGTTTGCGCGTTTGCAGCTCGGTGATCGTGAATCCACAAGCCACCAGGGCGGCAAAGAGGAAAAGCAGCCATCGGGTGTCCCGGCTCCGGGAGGGCGGCCCCTTGCCGGAGGCTTCACCAGTCCGCGGGGCCCACCCGCAGGCCCAGACCAGGATTCCCGTGTGGCCGATCGCTTGGGCCCACAGCAGCAAGGCCAGCCAGCTGCGGCTCAGCCCCCAACGCCCGGGATCCCACCCGGTCAGAGCCCCGGAAATCAGCACCCCGGCCAGGAGCAGGCCGGCGACGCGCAGCGCGCGGGAGTTTATCGCATGGGTCGATGGCCAACCGCCGAAGCGCACCAAAACGAAAAACAAGGGCCAGATCAATCCACCGTAGAGCAGCAGAAAGTCGAGCTTGCCGGTAAACGTTGGCTCAAGCATGGGGCCTCAGCTCGGCATTTTCGCGATCCAGGCCGCCAGCGAGATTCGCGCGGCGTAGGCCACATCCGGAATCTGCGTCATCGTCTTCTTTAGCTTCTCTTCCGCCTGGTCCCGGGCGGCGTTTTCCAGCTCCAGTGCAATCGCGTGCAATTGCCCCAGTCCCAGCGATTGCGAGATTCCCTGCAGGGAATGGGCATGCCGCATCAGTTCCGGCACGGCTCCTTCCCCGGACAGGCGCTGAAGCTGGGCCACCAGATTGGGCAGGTCGGATAAAAAATCCCCCGCGATGGTGCCAACCGCTTCGTTGCCCAGATCACTGCAAAGTTGCTCCAGGCGCGTTGTGTCGAGGGCTGGGCTCGAGGTCATGGTGCTCGGCGCCTTGGCCGGCGGTGCCGGTCGGGACGAGACGTTCCGATGCAACGCCGCTTCCAGCTGCGGCATCGTAAAGGGTTTGGTGACGTAACCGTCCATGCCCGCCGCCAGACAGCGTTCGCGGTCACCCTTCAAGGCATTCGCCGTGAGGGCGATGATGCGGGCGCGCTTGAGTGAGGGCGGCTGGCGCGCGGCTTCGCGGCGGCGGATCTCGCGGGTTGCTTCAAAACCATCCATCTCGGGCATCTGGCAGTCCATGAGGATCACGTCGTGGTCAATGCGCTCCCACGCCTCGATGGCTTCCAGTCCGTTACCCGCAAAATCCGCCCGATAACCCAATCCCTCCAACATGAACAGCGCCAGACGACGGTTGGTATCGTGATCCTCTGCGACGAGGATGCGGAGTGGTCGGCTCGCCTCCCATTGGATCGGCTGGCCTGATGATTCCGCCGCCGCGGCCGAGGGCTCCGAATCAAAACCTTCGGAGCCGGTCGCCGACGCCTCCGCCACGGCAACTTCGAGTTCGAACCAAAAAAGGGAACCCTGACCGAGGGTGCTCTCCACGCCGATCTTTCCCCCCAGCAATTCCACAATCCGTTTCGAAATGGCCAGTCCCAAGCCGGTGCCGCCGCGCCGCCGCGAAGAACTGCTGTCCACCTGCGTGAAGGGTTGAAAGAGGCGGTCGATATTGGCCGGGGTCATGCCGATGCCGGTGTCCTGGACCTCAAAGCGCAGACGAACCAAGTTCGCCGCCGCTCCCCGGCTTTGCACCCGGATGGCGACCCCGCCGTGGTCCGTGAACTTGATGGCGTTCCCCACGAGATTCACCAACACCTGACGCAGGCGACCGTCATCGCTCCGCAGCGTATCGGGGGTGCCGGGGGCCACCTCGGCAGTCAGTGCGATACCGCTGGCGCCGACCCGCGGGCGCAGCAGCAGGACCACGTCATCGATGAGCCGGCGGAGACTGAAGACCTCCTCCTCCAGCTGAAATTGTCCGCCGGCCTCAATCTTGGAGAAATCGAGGATGTCATTGATGATTTCGATCAACGCCTCACCACTGGTGGCCACGGAGCGGGCGAACTCCTTCTGCCGGTCGTCGAGGGGCGTCTCCAGGAGCAAATTGGTCATGCCCAGAACGGCGTTCATGGGTGTGCGGATCTCGTGGCTCATGACCGCGAGGAATTCGCTCTTGGCGCGGCTCGCCTTTTCGGCGGCCTCCTTGGCCCGCAATAGTTCGCTCGCCACCCGCTTTCGTTCGGTGATGTCCGACGCCACCCCCAGATACCCGGTCACCTTCTTGCGTTCATCGAACAACGCCGTCACGGACAACAAAATGGGAAAGCGGCTGCCATCTTTCCGGATGTAGGTCCATTCGCGTTCGTCCGGTTTGCCCAATTCCGCCTTGGCCATGAACGCAGCGAATCCGGGTTCAATGGGGCGACCCAATTCCTGGGTGAGTTCGGCGGCTAGCGCGGCGACTTCGGCCCCGTCATGGAAGAGGGCCGGCGTTACCTTGCCCACGATTTCTTCGGGTGCGTAGCCCAGCATGCGCTCGGCGCCGGCGTTGAACGTTTGAACCGTTCCATCCGGCGTGGCGGATATGATCGAGTAGTTGGAGCTTTCGAGAATGGCTTGCTGGAGGCGGTTGGTTTCGCGCAAGGACTCCTCCGCTTCGCAGCGCATGATGAAGTCCCCAATATGACTGCCGATGGATGCGAACGTATGCAATAGGGCGTCGTCCGGTTCCTCAATGTTGCGGCTGAAAAATTCCAGCACTCCCCATACACCGCCGCGGACGAGCACCGGAAAGGCAAAGGCACCGCGCAATCCCACCTGGCTGGCGATATCGCCGCGCGGAAAATCGATGGCCTTGGCAACGTCCGGAATCCAGCGCGGCCGGCCCGTGCTCCAGACACGGCCGGGCAAGCCTACCTCGCGCGGGAACTCCAGGGTGCGGCTGGCGGTGATAAATTCCGGGACTCGAACCGCGATGGGATGCCAGACCTCCGAGAATTGCAGTCGTTCACCAGCAACGCGCCAAACCTGGCCCACCTGCCAGGCCCGTTGTTCACAGATCGCCTGCAAAATCCGGGGCAATGCCGTCGTGAGATTGTGGGATTCGGCCAGGATCCGGGAGACCTCCAACTTCATGGCCAGGCTGTTTTGAGCGGCCCGGCGCTCGGTGATATCCGTCTGGATGGCCATGAAGTTGGTGACCTGGCCGGCCTCGTCACGAATGGGCTGCACTTCGATGGAGAGCCAATAGCTGCGGCCATTCTTGCCGTAATTCAGGATCTCCTCGCTGAAGCTCTCACCCTTCCGGAGTCGTTCGCGAATGCGCCGGGACGTTTCGCTATCCGTGCCCCGGCCCTGCAGGACGGAACCGGGTTTCCGGCCCATCATTTCGTCGAGCCCGTAACCGGTGAGGCGCGTGAAACCTTCATTCACCCAGACGGTTTTGCCCTCGGCGTCCGTGAGCACCACCGCATTGTCGGTGTGGGCGGCGATAAGGGCGAGTTTGCGGGTTTCCGCCGCTTGCTGGCGCAACAGTTCGTTCGCGGCCCGCAGGTCGGCCCGCTGGGTCGTCAGCTTGGCCGCCAGCTTCTTCGCGTCCGCCAGGGCCATTTTGCTCGCTTGAAAGACCTGGAGCATGTCCACCACGGGATCATGCAGCGCGAAGTCCTCGAACCCCAACCCCCGCTCGGTAATCTCCGCTGTGTCATGGAACCACGGCGAGCCGAGGAACAACAGTGTGTCTTCGCCGGGCAGGAGCATGAACTCCCCTCGTAGCTGCAGTTTCGTGGCCCGATGCTCCAGCAGGAAAAAACGGAGCATGTGCTCCCGCACCCACTCCAGGCTCAAGGGCCCCTCCGGCCGGAGGGATCGGAAAATCAGGGCGAGATCCGCGCCGGGTTGCACATCGGGACAAATCCGTCGCAACGTCGAACCGGCCTGGATCAGCTTGAGCTCGCGGTCCAGCGCGAGGTGAAACGGAAAGGCCGCGGCGAATTGGGCCGGAGGCAGACCAATGGTCGAAATGGCTGGCGGACCCGCCGGGTTCATGAGGTCGGAGTGGATGTCCAGGTTACGTCAAACACGTCGTGGTCCGCGCCGTCGGTCTTGGCTTCCATCAGGCGCACGGTTACCGGCGTTTGAAACATTTTGCCCAGCCCCTGCATCAGCCCAACGACAAAAGACGACAGGCCCTGTCGATGGGAAAAGTAGTGCAATTTCAAGGACCGGTCGGTGAAGTCGCTGCATTCAAAGCGGGGCGGTTGCAGCTTCGGAAAAATCATGGCCACGCGGGAATGGAAGTTCGGCAGATTCTTGAGGAACTCCGGCAGCGTCTTGCCGGCCGCTTTCATGAGCCCCCCGTAGCCTTCCTGCGCCGTGTGCAGGACCCAGTGTTCCCCGAAGCCGATGAGGATCTTTTCCGCCGGCACCTGAAGCACCTCGCTGGCGGCGCCGACCAGATTGTAGGTGATGTCGTCCGAGTAACTTTCGTTGCTCATGAAGACGTCCACGTCCACCCCGGCCTTAGCCTTGATTTTTTCCCACACGGGTTCGCCATGATGCATGACGACCATTTCCTCCACCGCTTTGTTTACCATGCCATACATAATTTAAAATCCGGTCCGTGTTTTCACGGTACTATCGCCTGATGAGCCGGCGGCGCGCAATCGCGCGCGGCAACTTCCGCGGGCGGGCGGAATCCCAGGGGCGTTCCCCAGTCCGGCTTCGTCGGACGGCGGCCCCGCACCCAATCGTAAACATCCAACATCTGCCGGGCTTTCGCCTCCCAGGTAAAGTTCTCAAAAACATGTTCCTGCGCGCGCTCGCTCATCGCCCGGAGTTCATTCGGTGCGGCACTGACCTGCGCGAAACACTCGGCGAGCTTCCGCACAATTTCCGTCCGCGCACTCATCGGCACGACAAATCCGGTCCCGGGCGGCACGAGTTCCGCCGGACCGGCGTAGTTGAGGATTACCGGCACGAGGCCGAGCGCCATCGCCTCCAGCACCACGCCGCCGCCAAATTCGCGCACGCTGGGAAAACCAAAGACCTGCGATCGGCGAAGGCGCTCCGCCAGGTGCTCGTGCTTCACCCAGCCGGGGAATTCAACCGCCCCGGCAATCCCCAGGTCGGCCGCGAGCTTCCGGAGCTTGGGAAGTTCCGGCCCGTCCCCGATGATGTCGAGTTGCAGACGCCCCGCCTGCGCCAGCGGCGCGGCGGCCTCGATCAGCATGTCGACCCCTTTGAGCGGCACAAGCCGGCCCACGAAAGCCACCCGCAGCGGTCCGCTGGGGTCGGGGCGTAGATGGCGGGGAAAACGCTCGGCATCGATGGCGTTCTCCGGCAGAAAGACACATTTGTCCCGATAGACCTCGGGCATTTCCTGCAAGGCGAACTGGGCGCCGACGAGCAGCGCCGCGGCATCCCGTCGCGTCTTATGAAAGCCCGGCATGAGTTTGTAGGCATTGCGGAAGCGGCTGAGCCATTCGCGTTCGGCATTGCGCAGGTGCGCGAATTCCTTGGGCCAGGGCACCCCGCCGTTGAGCGGCCCCAGCACGAAGGGCACGCCGGCCCGCCGACACCGCGTGGCGAGCAGACTCGGCGTCACCGGAGTGTTGGGCGTGATGCGATGCACCACATCGAACTCGCCGCTCTGGATGCGGGCGCCAAATAGCTTCCAGACCCGTCGCTCAAAAGCCGGATACGCCAGCGTCGCCAGCGCCGAGTAGGTACTCCAGCCGAGGGACGTCCCACCGCGCAGGACCTTCGCCACGTTCCACGCCAGGCCCTGCCAACGTCGGTTGTTGATGGGGGTGAATTTCATCCCCTCGATGCCCGCCGCCTCGATGTCCGGTTGATTGCGCATCTCGGACACCAGATGGACATCCGCGACCTGGGCCAGCGCGCGGCTGAAGCTCCAGCCGATCAGGGCCACGCTCGTGAGTTTGGGATTGGCCGATTCGGCCACCAGCAGCACGCGCGGGCGCCGCGGTTGACCGGTGTTAATACCCGCTTCGCTGCTCCGGGAGTTCGCGGCGGCAAGATTGGGTGTTGAAGTCATGGTCAGGCGAAGGCCGGGGCGGCGGCGGTGTAAGTGGAGATCCGATTCAGGGGCGTCGTCGGAGGAGAACGCCGCATGGCTTCCACGCGAGCCATGAAGCCGGCAAATATGAGCCACGCGGACATATTCTTGGTCTGACTCAGGCAACGTTCCACCGTGCAATGCAGATAGGTCAACGCCAGCGCGACGAGCACGCCGCCGATGAAATAGCCGAGCGGCGTGTCCCAATATCGAAAGAGCCCGCGGGCCGCCCACCAGAGCGTCAGTAGCAGAAAGGCGATGTAGCTGACAAACCCCTGGTAACCCGTTTCCGACAGCAACAGCCAATAGAGGCTCTCGGTCAGCGGGCCCGCCTCGTAGTTTTCGTCAATGATGCGGAAGCCGCGGCTCGCGTCCCAATCCATCAGGATGGCGACGTACTTCGGGTTCGGCAGGCTGTTGGCGACGCCGAAGTTGTTCCAGCCGATGCCAAGCGGCGAATCGTGCAGCATGGCTTTGGACTGGCGATTGAGGATCGGTCGCAGGTCCTCCTCGTTTTCGCGCGAGGAATCCTCGTTGATACGCGCCATCAGGGAATCCAGCGCAAAGATGCCCGCGATTACGGCCGCGATGGCCCCGATTCCGGCGATGGTGAATTTCTTGAACGACACCCCGCGCAGAAACGCGAATCCGGTCACGGCCACCGATCCGAGGACGAACGCCGCCAGTCCGCCCCGCGAAACCGCCAGGAGAATCATTAATGCCGTGGCGCCGATGGCGCCGATGGCGAGGAACGTATCGCGACGATTGATCTTCGGTGAGAAGGCCGCCGCCAGCAGCGGAATGGCGAAGAGGTAGGCCCACATGCACATCGGATTCTGGTGCTCAAACCAGCCATGCACCTGCCAGCGGCCTTCCAGGAAGCGCAGTTTGAGACACACCAGGGTCTGCACGATGAGCGAGCCGGCGAGTGTGCGCAGCACCCACCGCAGGTCTTCGTCGTCGCGGAAGGCGTGAAAAGCGCCCACAAAAATCAGGACGGCCGAAGTGAACTTCCACGCGGCCATGAGGGCATAGACGCGGTTGCCCGCCGGAATCAACGAGAGGCAGCTCAGGGCACAGTAGAGCAGGTAGAGCCACAGCCCCGGCGGCACCCGTCGGAATCCGGGCGGCTGTTTGATGAACGAGCAGACCGTCAGGGCAATGCCGAGCACCACGATGAGCGAGAATTCAAAACCCTTGGTGTGGCCCCGGTAGAGCTCCACGGAATTGACCATCAGGGTGAGCTTGCTGGGAAACCACGAGGTCATGAAGACCATCAGGCAGAGCGTCGTTCGTTCGGCGACCCGATTCCGGGCCAACGCCTGGCCCAGCAGCGGCGCCATCGCGAAATAGGCCGCGAGAACGATCGCGAGCTTCAGGATTTCCTTCGCGAAAGCCATACCCGGTCAGTCGAGCTTGCCGGCTTTGCGCCAGCGCCAGAGCGTGGAGGTATTGATGCCGAGCTGGCCCGCCACCCAGCTGTAATTGTCGTCGCTCTCGCCCAGGAGCTTCTTCGCCATCGCCAGCTTCTGTTTCGTGTTGGGCAGGGAGGAACCGAAGTTTGCCGGGGCGGCGGGCGCGGTGGTGCCGCGGGGCGACGTGATCGAGTCCGGGGCGGCGACGTCACTCAGTGTGGGCAGGGCCGACAGACCGGGTGGGAGGGTGATGGATTTCGACTGCCGATTCTCGGGCATGTCCCACCAGGGAGCGCGGAGAATCGGGCCGTCGAAGAGCAGCACCATGCGGTCGATGGTGCTCTTCAATTCGCGCACGTTACCCGGCCAGGTGTACTGATGGAACCGGGTGATGAGCGCCGGCTCGAGCATTTCAAAGTTTTTGCCGAAGCGCTCGTTGGCGTTTTGCAGGAACGCCATGGCCAGCTCGGCGATATCCTCCGGTCGTGCGCGCAAGGGCGGCACCTGTAGAATAAGCTCGGCGAGCCGGTAGAAGAGGTCCGCGCGAAAGCGACCCTCGGCGATTTCATTGTCGAGGTTGCGGTTGGTCGCGGAGACCACCCGGACCCGGACGTGGTATTCCGAGTCACCACCGACCCGGCGGGCTTTCCGGGTTTCCAGAAAGCGCAGGAGTTTCGGCTGCACGCCGATTTCCATTTCGCCGATTTCATCGAGGAACAGCGTGCCGCCGTTGGCCTGCTCGACGAGACCGGGACGCGATTTGAGGGCGCCGGTAAAAGCCCCTTTTTCCACACCGAACAATTCCGCCTCCAGCAGATCCTTGGGAATCGCCGCGCAGTTGAGGGCGATGAACGGGCCGTCGGGGCCGGCCTTGTGCAACGCCGAAGCCACCCGCTCCTTGCCCACGCCGGACTCGCCCTGGATCAGCACACACACATCGGTCGGCCCGAGCCGGTCAATGGTCTGTTGCAGGCGCTGAATCGCATCCGAGCGCCCGAGGAGGACGTCACTCGCCGTCAACGGCCGGCCACCGTAGAGTTGCAGCCACAGCTTCTGGTCTTCGGCCACAGCGGTCATCGCCTGCCTCCAACGGTCATCGGAATCTTCGAGCGAAAGCACATCTTGCGCCCCATCCCGCATACTTCGTGCCACATCGTGCGTGTTCGGTTTGCCCAGCCACACAATGTAGGCACGATTCGCCCGGGCGAATTGCACGCGCTCCTTCGACCAGGTGTCCGCATCCATGGCTTGCAAGGGCACTAAATACACCACTTGCCGGGTGGCGTGGGTCAGCTCGGTAACATTGTGGTCGGAGAAGGTGCGATGAGCCCAACCCAGGCGCTTAAAAAGCCCAGCTGGCAAGCATTCAAACTCGGAGGGATAAAGGATAGTTATCATGCGATTGCAATGCGATTGTATTGCCCGATCCTTCCATTGCAATGGCAAATGGGGGATGAAAAGTGGGTCCCAAGTTTGGCTAATTGTGGGCGATTCCGGTAGGACGGGGCTCCAAGGGCGGTGGCTCGCGGGATTCACGAACTGGCACGGTCCCTGCGGAAGGATTTTTAAGATGAGATATCACCGACTGCCGGCACCGGCCCCGGGCAGGCCGGGGCGCGCCGGACGGAAACATTCCCGGGGCGCGCGCCCGCTGGGATTGGCCCCGACCACCTTGCGCGGTGAACCTCGTGCCGGTTCTCCCTCTCATCGGGTATGAAGACATCGAACGAGACCGCCTCCACCGAAAAGGCCCGGCCGAGCGTCGGCGTGGTGATTCGCTACCGGAATTCCGTCGCCACCCTGCCGGCGGTGCTCGCTGCGTTGAAGCGACAAACGGTCCAACCGGACCTGATTGTCGGGGTCGACAACCAAAGCACCGATGCCTCCGCCGACATCCTGCGCGCGGCCGGGGCGAAGATCATCGAGTGGACCGAGGCTTATAGTCATCCCCGCGTGCTCAATTTCGCCCTGCGCCACTGTCCGACCGATCTCGTGCTAATTCTCAGTTCCCACACGGTTCTGGAATCACCCGACGGGATGGAGCGATTGGTCGCCGCGCTGGCCGATCCGCGCACCGCCTGTGCGAGTGCGAAATGGGATGACGATCCGTTCTACAGTGACGCCATTGATTGGCCGGAATTGCAGACCAAGGGCCTGAAGTTTTGTTCCATTTACTCCAACAGCATGGGCCTGCTTCGTCGGTCGCTGTGGGAACAAGTCCCCTTCGATGATGCGCTGCCGACGATGGAGGACAGTGGCTGGGCGTTGGAACAGGTCCGGCGCGGTCATCGCTGTCGGCGGCTCGACGTGCCGTTCAGCTATCAACGCAGTGGCCAGACGCGCGACTTCATTTTCGCGGCCGTGACTTTTCGGCTGGCGGCGCGGCACGGACTCCAGGTCACATGGCTGGGCGTGGTGGCGACCCTGCGCCTGTTGTGGAAGCTTCGCTTGGGCAAATCGTCGGACCGGGTGGCCCGCAATTCCCCGGACGTGGTGAGTGCGCGTGCCCGCCTTTTCGCCCGCTGGTTTTGGCGGCTGGCGTAGGTCGCTCATTGCTCATCCCAATCTGAAGCCCGGGATTAATTGATCCGGGGATCGCCGGTGGCGTACGACGCCTAGCGACGGCTCGCGATGTCGATTTCCGAAGCGCCAAAGGTGCGGAATTTCCTAGCCCAACCTAACGGGCAGGGGGCCGATCGGCGTGGTTCCTGGGTTGTGGACCCTTGGGGGGATTGACCTGCCCGACATTGCAATTGCCACCCCGATTGCACTTGGCACGACGATTGCAAACGCAAGTTGCCCGCGCGAGTGCGCGAGTGTCGATATGAGATTTCAAATTGCCTGGAAACGGTTCGAAGCGTCGCAGGGCGCGGCGTCCAAGGCGCCTAATTATCAAGCCAGAGTGGGGTTCGGTCGCGGTACGTCGACCCACTCCCCTACGTTCCGACTCCCGGAAAGAAGCCGACGATTCAGAACCGTGCTTTGCATTTGCGATGCCTGTTGCGCTGCACGTGCAATGCGTTCGTTGGAGCAGCCATGCGCTTCCAAGCTTTCCACCGCACCGGACCGATCCGCCCGGCCCTCGGTCGGATGGCGGCTCTCCGGACACGCGTTTTCACTCAACTAACCACCAATTCACCCCCCCAAAAAAAAGATCCCAAGCTCCGCACAACTATGAATCCTAACACAACAGCCGTCATCCTGGTCGGTTATCAAAACGACTACTTCGCCGCGAACGGCATCCTCCGCGGCGTGGTGGAGGAACCCCATCGCGTCGACAGCGTGCTCGCCAACACGCTGGCCTTCCTCCGCGCGATGGCTCCGACGCCGATGACCCTCATCGCAACCCCCATCGTCCTGGAACCGGATTACCGGGCCCTGGCGAATTCGGTGGGCATCCTGGATACCATCAAGTCCTCCGGCGCCTTCAAGGCGGGCACGACCGGCGCGGAGAATATTCCGGAACTGGCCGCCTTTGGCGACCGCATCACGTACGTCAAAGGCAAGGTCGGGTTCAATGCCTTCTCCAACACGGAACTGGATCGCGTTTTGCAGGACCGGGGCATCAAAGACGTCCTCGTGGCCGGAATGGTGACCTCGCTGTGCATTGATTCCACCGGCCGGGCGGCCTACGAGCGCGGCTATAGCGTCAAGATCCTCTCGGATTGCACGTCGGCTCGCACACCGGCCGAACAGGATTTCTTCTGCCAGAACATCTTCCCGCTCTACGGCGGCGTGCTGGACCACCAACAGGCCATCGAGCAACTCTCGACCGCGGTGGCGTGATTTCCGGATCGCCGTGCCCAACGACCTCAACAGCAACAGGCAGGCCGGGCTGCTCGCCACCGACTTACATGTCGAGGCGACCTACCGGTTGACCGAGGCCTTGGTCGCTTCCGAGAACCGGATGCGACGCAGGATCGAACTGCTGTCGGAGATCGTCTTTGAGACGGATCCGCAGGGCTGCCTGGTCTTTTTGAACAACGCCTGGTTGAAGGCATTGGGCCACTCGATCGATAAATGCATTGGCCGGGTCCTGTCCGAGTTTGTGCTCGGTGAGGATCAGCCAGTTCTGGAAATGACCCTGCGCGGGCTGGCCGCATCGACCGCGGCGGCTCGGCCGCGAATCCGCTTGCGGCGTGCGGACGGCGGGATCGCCTGGATGGAGATTTCGGCCGCCCAACTGGCCGCTGGCGGTGTGGTGGGGGCGATGCATGACGTGACGGCCGAGCGGCACGCGCAGGATGAACTCGCCAAGCTGTCCCTCGTTGCGAGCTATACCGACAACCTCGTCATCATCACCGACCGCGACGGCCGAACCGAGTGGGTCAACCAAGCCTTCACTAAACGGACGGGGTACACCCTCGACGAAATGCTCGGTCGCAAGCCGGGCGAGATCCTTCAAGGACCCGACACCGATCGGGCGACCGTGGCCCAAATCGGGGCGCATTTGGCCCAAGGCCTTTCCTTCAAGGCCGAATTGCTCAACTACACCCGCTCCCGCGAGCCCTATTGGGTGACGTTTCAAATCTCCCCCATCCGTGACGCGGCCGGCCGGGTTGAGCGGTTTGTCTCGATTCAGTCCGATTCCAGCGAGATGCGCCGCACCCAGCGGGAACTCCAGGCCGCGAAGGAACACGCCGAGCACATGGCCCTGCAGGCCCAGGCCGCGAGCCGGGCCAAGAGCGAGTTTCTCGCCACCATGAGCCACGAGATCCGCACCCCCATGAACGGGATTCTGGGGATGACGGAATTGTTGCTCCAGACCCCGTTACACGGCCACCAGCGCGAATTGACCGAAACGGTCTCGCACAGTGGTCAGGCACTGCTGCGCATCATTAACGACATCCTTGATTTCTCCAAGATCGAGGCCGGCCACCTCAAGTTGACTGAGGAGCCCTTCGAGCTGCGCCCGCTGGTCGAGGGCGTTGTGTCGCTTCTGGTGCAGTCGGGCCACGGCAAACCGGTGACCCTTCAAGCCGCGTGCGATGCCGGCGCTTCCGTCCGACTCCGCGGTGACGCTGGCCGGCTTCGCCAGGTGTTGCTCAACCTGGTGGGCAACGGATTGAAGTTCACCAGCGCCGGCTCGGTGGTTACGCGCATCCGCTCGCTGGAGACTCGGGATCACCAGGTTCGCCTTCGTTTTGAGGTGACCGACACCGGCATCGGGATCGCGCCGGATAAGATCGCGTTGCTCTTCCAACCGTTCCAGCAAGTGGATTCGTCCCCCGCTCGCCGTCATGCAGGAACGGGCTTGGGCCTGGCGATATCGCGGCGTCTGGTGGACATCATGGGCGGAAAAATGGGGGTGGAGAGCGAGCCCGGAAAAGGTTCGACCTTCTGGTTCGAACTCACCCTGCCGATCGTCGCCACGTCCGCCAACGAAGCGGGGGAATTGCCGTTGACGGGATTGCGGGTATTGGTGGCGCAAAATAACGACCTCAACCGTCGGCTCTCGTTGCTCTCGCTGGAAAAACTGGGTTGCCGCGCGGACACCGTCGGGTCGGGACGCGAGGTGTTGGAGCTGCTCGAAAAGCAGCCCTACGAAGTGGTCCTCTTCGATGAGCGATTGGCCGACATGGACGGCCACGTTCTGGCGGTCGCCGTCCGCCGCTGGGAGCAATCCGGGAGCAACCCGCTTCGGCGTCCGGTGCGATTGCTGGCGCTGACCACCGGAGAAAATTCCGAGGACGGCGGGCCGGGTGTGGCCCGTGAAATCGACGCCACCCTCAAGACACCGGTGCCCCTCTCGATTCTCCGACAAGCGCTGCTCGGAGGTCAGCCCTGAACTGCGCATTCGTGGCGCGGAGTGGTACCAAGGTCTTGTCGGTATGGGGCAATCGACCAATCTACCGCCGACGTGTTTGATGTGTCACGACGCTCGTCTCCAAAGCGCCAACGGTGCGGCATTTCTTAGCCCAGCCCAGCGGGCTGGGTCGCGGGCCCACGTGTTCTCTGCGCCCCAACGAGGAGCGACAGGGTGTGGGATCGCCGGTGACTTCAATGACCGAGTCCCGTCCCTTCAGGCCGGAGCCAGATGTCGGCAACTCGCACTCCGGGGCGAGAGCGGGAACCTCCAGCAAAACGGCGGGCTAAACCGAACTGCCAGTTCACCCCAGTGTGCGACCCGCTCAGACCGCCCCTAAGGGATGTTCTCCCCTTTCAATTCAAAATGGGGAGCCGCCGCCAACAGGCGCGCGTCGTTCGAGAAGGTACTGGTGTCGAAATAGAGCATTTAAATCCGGTCCTCCCGGTCGTCGGAGATGAGTTGGGTGACGTCCGTTCCCTGACCCGTCTTGCCGGTTGCGTCCAATCGCGCGAAGGCCGCGGACGGTTTACGTGCCGCAAAGTACGGCACGCTGCCTTCCTCGGTCTCCGGCACGATCCGGGCCACCGCGCGCCCGTTGTCCGTGACGAGGATCTGGCCGTGGAGGGCGGCTTCGCGGACCCATTCACCCGTCTTGGCGTGCAGCTCGCGGATGGTGATCGTCTTCATGTGTCACGTTGTGACACTTTCACGCACGACGTCAATCGAGCGCGCGAGTTTTGCAGAATCGAAGCGCCAAAGGTGCGGCAAGCCCCATCCCATCCGGCAGGGTCCAGGCCCCGTAGAATGCTGGCGCCCCAACGGGTAGCGATAGGGCGTGGTCACACCGTGGGTATTCGACGCATTTATCCCGTCCCTTCAGGCCGGAGATGATGGGGCGAGATCATCCAGGGCGCTGCCCTGGGCTAAGATGTCGCGGCCCGTTGGGCCTGAGGCGGTGCGGCGTTTGAGGATGCGAGTGGGCTTGGGGGGGGGCGCGAAGCCGTAATTCGAAGCGCCAAGGGTGAGGCCTACTACCTTCTTTGAAAGCGGTTCCACCCGTAGCGCAGCTTCGACCTATTTCACCGTGGCCTGGCAATTCCGACACAGAACCCGTCCGCCGAAACGCTTGGAGTTGAAGCGGCAAAAGGCCACGACCTTGTGCTCCACGCCCTCACTGCATCCCGCACACCGGGCGGCGATCATCGCCGGGACGGGTGCCGGTGCCGCGGAAATGGGCGGGCTTGCTGCCGGCGACACCGGGGCGGGTTGATCTTGGGTGCGCGTCCGGCCAGCGGGTTTTTGGCAACCGCGACAGAGGAGCTTGCCGCCGAACTTGCCGGGGAATTTTCGGCAATACTCCGCCTCGGCGCCCGAGAGCGGTCCGTGGCAGCTCTCGCAGGTTTTGGGTGCGGCGGGCGTTGCTTGGACCGGTGCTGCCGCCGGTGGTGAGACCGGCGCCGGCATGGGCTTCGGTGCCGGTGCCAGGGTCGGATTTGGCGTCGGATTTGGCGCCGGATTTGGCGCCGGATTTGGATTTGCCCGGGCCGACGCAGGAACGCGTGCGGGGGCATGAAACGCCAGGAGCTGGGCGGCAAAAGCTTGCAAGGTTTCGGCACTGATCAGCTTGAACACCTCCATTCCTATCGCGGGTTCGGCTTGGAGCTTTTTGACAAACGAATCCATGCGGTGCACCCGCACGTCGGCCGGATAGTTGCCCATGATGGAACAGGTGGGTTGCACCAACACGATATTTACGAACTTGGGCGGAATGGGGAATCCCAGTTTCTTCGGAGTCAGTTGGCGATCCTTGATGAGTTGTTCCAAGACCAGGATATGGCGATCATTTTGATCCACCGGCGACGGAATACCTTCCCAATGATTGAAATTGATCCGTTCCCATCCGCCGTTGGCGTACCGGATCTTGGAGCGGAAGCTTTTGCTCTCGACGACGTTGATCTGAAGGTATCGATCGATGATGAGGTGGTCGATTTGGGCCACGCGTCCCCGCCATTCCAAGCGCAGATCATGAATGACGGCCCAATTGGGGGTCGATTTGAGATGGAAATCGATATGATACGCGGCTTCGTCCTCGCCCCGGGCCCCGGCTTTGACGAAGGCGATGTCCTTTGCGGCTCGATCCCGAAGCAGGCCGGACGAGGAGTTCAGGGTTTCCTCCAATTGCTGCAGTCGCCCGTCGAGCGAGTCCCGTTCCTTAAGGATCATAAGTTTTGATTTAATTCCCTGTGGATGAGTCGCTTGAATACGGCCCATCGGCGCACTTTGCAAGGGTATCCGGTGACTGGATCCGCCGGGACGGTGAAAATCTGTCCGTTCCGGCCGGAGTTGCTGGGCGGGTGACGCCATCCTGGGTGATGCCCCGGACGGGGTTTTATTTATTACGCTGTTCGATAATTCTGCCGGCGCCGATGCCTCCGGCGAGACAGAGGACGATGACGGCGGCGGCGATCAACCAATTGTCCCATTCGTGCCGGGAGCTTGATGCGGTATTAAGGACTACCTCAGGCCCCGAATTTTCAGGGGCATAAATTCGGGGAGCGCTGGCTTTTTTCATAGGCGCCGGTCGAATGCTCACCCCGCTAGCGAGGGGTGCGGTTGGACCGGGGTTAGCCGAGGGCTGAGCGGTTTCGATCCGTGCTGGCGGGGCGCGGGGCGCTTGTGGCTTCGGATCCCGGACAGTCCCTGGTGGATCGACGGTTAAGAGGAACGGCTTGGGGCTGGTCAAGGACCAACCGGCATAACGCTCCCATCTTGGGATGTTAAATCCGCCTTCTTCTCGGGGTCTCAGCGTGTAGAAAAAGGAACTGACCAAAGGCGCTTCGTCGGACCGGGTAAGTTCGACTTCAATACCTGAAATTACGGGCACAGGTGGCGCGACTACCTCGCCGTAATTCTGAAATGTGACGGTCAGTATGGCTGACTCGCCCAAGGAAATCCTCTTCGGATCCAAGCTGGTGCGAACAATCCCTTGGCTGTGTGCACGAAGGTGCAGCAGAAGCAGGAGTAGCAAGGCAATCAGCCGGGTTCCTCGGTGAATGCCAGTTTTCATAAGTGGATCTAATTACCTCACGTGGAGTTGGTTGTCGAGCGATTCGCTGCGGGCGAATTCGATGGAGAGCCACTTCCTGCCCTGCCGATTTTGCCGCTCGCGAAAGCGACTATCGCAACGATTGCGATCGACACCGTCGGGGCGTTGTCGAGGCGAACCATGCCGGGAATTTTACTTCGCCGGTGCCACCTTCACGAATGGGCGGGCGGTGGGGACGATGAGCGGGCGCGCGGGCGAGCAATTTTCGGTGAAACGCTCAGATCGGGACAGCCAGGCACGCATCCGGTGGTCGCAGATGGGGTGCTTCTGTCCGGATCCCAGTGGCGCGTGGAAACGGGCGAGATTCGGGAACGGGACCTGCAAACGGGCGATTCCTCGGGGATCTCGAGGGCCTTTACCACCCAGGTGGAGCGGCGCACCATCGGAATCAGTACCACCGTTGCCGGCGACTTCGACGGGGCGCGCTGGGGGCTGGTGGTCCACCAAGCGGAAACTCAGCACCGCGGAGGCTTACACCCTGCGGTGTCGCGTGGATCCGGGGGAAGATCCAGCGCCGCCTGCGGCGCTGGTGTTTTTTGAATCAGCAGTGACGATGGCCGGTGATACGGCGGCGGGAACCTGAGTTTACGGCGTCGCTGCCTTTTTGAAGAGCTTCAGTGAATTCTTGGCAACGCGTTGGTGGTTCCAGAGTCGGTACATTGATAAAACTTTATCGACCCCGACTTCCCGCATGAAGGGAAGAATATCGATACGGGGTACATTTTGCTTGGTCGCTTTGCCTTCCTTGGAGGTGTATTCGACGCGGTAGTTTTCTGAGTTCGGGGCAGGGGGAGGTGTGTTCATGTTTTGGATTTTGTGAAATGGTCTTAAATAGGCCGAAAAGTGGGCAAAGAATTGCTGTCTCTGGGCGATCTTCATCAGCAACCCGGAGGGCCACTGTCGCCGAATGGACGCAAGTGTTGTTCGGTCGGTCACTGCCAGACCGACTGCAAAAGCCTGAGGCTCATTTGGGATTTTGGTAGAAATCTCGGTTTAACCGAGGAAGAAGCTGGTGCACCCGCCAGGAGTTGAACCTGGAACCTGCTGATCCGTAGTCAGCCGCTCTATCCAATTGAGCTACGGGTGCTCCGAGCGGCGATAGTACGGATACCACTCAAACCGGCAAGGAAATGTTTGGGACTCTCGCTCGCTCAGGCTCCGCGTTCAGGCGGTGGGTCCGGATGACAATTGGGGCGTTTCTCGGGCGTTTACGCCGCAACACGGGGAGGCGCGTCGGAGACACGCGGTCCGGTTCCCTCCTTGGCGGGGATAAAAAAAGTCCGGCACGGGGAACGTGCCGGACGGCAGGGGACGATCGCACGGATCGTCGAAAGGGAACGGAAGGGCAGGCGCGTCCGCCTTACAGCTTCTTCACGCGGATGTTCTTGTAGAGCACCACGGACTTCGGATCGTGCGCCTGCAAGGCAAACGTGCCTTCGTTCAGCTTGCGCTCGAAATCCTTGCCGGCTTTGCGACCCGCTTCCTCGGTGAAGTCGTTCACCAGCTTGTCGTTCAGGTAAATTTTGACGTTGTTGCCCTTCACCACCACGCGGTGCGTGTACCATTCGTTGTCCTTCACGATGCCCTTGATGACGTCTTCCTTCACGTCCTGCACCGAGTACACGCTGCCTGACTTGCGCCAGTCACCCTGGGTCTGGTTGACCTGCGTTTCGTAACCACCCCACGGCCAACCGGTGTCGAGATACTTCGTGTGGATGTAAACGCCGCCGTTGGAGCCGGGCTCCGTCTTGATCTCCAGCTTCAGATCGAAGTCCTTGAACGGCGCCAGCGGTCCGTTGTAGAAGCAGTGTGAACGATCGCCGCAGGCCCGCAGGGCGCCGTTGACGATGCTCCAGGCCTTCGGGTTTTCGTTGACCCGCCAGTTGGTCCAGTCGCCGTCAAAAATGACGGTGTAGCCTTCGGCGTCGACCTTGCCGGACGGCGTCGCCACCGTCGTGGGCGCGGGCTTGGTGGCGCTGGCCGGAGCCTTGGATTCGGTGGTTTTGACATTGACGCAACCCGTGACCAGGGCCGCGGCGGCGAGGAAGGAGAGTGTGTATTTCATTTGCGTGACAAACCGCAGAATGGCGGAAATCCGAATTGTGAAAACGGAAAACTGGCGATAAAGCGGTCCGCCACGGCCGTCCCCCGCCTCCGCGGGCCGGTGCGAACGGGGCGTCAGAGCCAGTCCCAGCGGTCAAAGGTGGCCGCCTGTCCAGCGGGTAACTCATTCGAATCCAGGATGTTCCAGACCGTGGCCGCATGGATGCGGAAGCGTCGACCGGTGCGCGAAACCCGGATGCCGGCGTAATTTGCGATGAATCCCTGGCTCGTTACCTGGGCCATCAGCCGGGCGCGTTCGTCCCGTTCCGGGGCCTCGGCCGTCAGGCGCGAGGGGGTGCGGGTGAAGTCGTCCCAGGACATATCCCATTGGGCCAGCGCGGTGCGGTTGCCGAAGTTGAGGATGGGATCGGCCTGGGTGCCGTGGGAGACCAGAATGGCGGGGCTTTCCCAAGCCACCCGCGCCCAGTCCGCCGGTGCGACCCCCGGAAACAGCGCGCGACCGGTCCAGCGAAGGTGGCTCCGAGCCAGACGATCGATGTGCTCCGTGAGCCATCGGGGGTCGGCGGGAAAGTCGTGCATGGGCAGGAAATCGGCTCCGGCGCATTAATTCGCAATTTTCCATGCAAGGAAAATGCTTCCCGCGCATCTTATCCCCATGGCCAATCTGCTACTGCGTCCGTCCTGGTATCTTCCGGAGTCCGCCATCACCCCGCGGGCGGAGTATCAACGTCGTCGCGAATTCCTGCGCCAATTGGGCCTCAGCGGGGCCGGGTTGCTGGCCGCCACTCTGACCGGCTGCGGCAAGGAAACGACGCCCGCGGCGGCCCTCGTTCCGGCAACGGCCGGGGCGGCGACGGCGGCGGCGGCAGCAGCGGCGACGGGATTGTATCCGGCCAAGCGCAATCCGGAGTTTGATCCCAAGGTGGCCTTGTCGAATTCCGACGAGGTTTACACCTACAACAACTTCTACGAGTTCTCCACCACCAAGAGCCGGGTGCACAAACTCGTGGGCAAGTTCACCACGGATCCGTGGTCGATCCACATCGGGGGCCTGTGCGAAAATGAAATGACCCTCAGCGCGGCGGAGTTGATCGGCCTGTTCCCGCTGGAGGAGCGGGTGTATCGCTTCCGGTGCGTGGAGGCCTGGGCCATGACGGTGCCGTGGACGGGTTTTCCGTTGGCGAAATTGATCGAGAAGGCGCGGCCGAAGTCGGAGGCGAAGTTTGTGAAATTCACCACGGCGATGCGCCCGGATCAAATGCCCGGTATCGCCACGCTGGGTGAGTACCCGTGGCCGTACACCGAGGGATTGCGCATGGATGAGGCACGGCATCCGCTCACGCTGCTGGCGACCGGTCTCTATGGCGAACCGTTGAAGAAGCAGAACGGGGCGCCGTTGCGGATCGTGGTGCCGTGGAAATACGGGTACAAATCCATCAAGAGCCTGGTGCGCATCGACTTCGTCGCGCAGCAGCCGGCCACGCTCTGGGAAACGCTGAATCCCGTCGAATATCCCTTCGAATCCAACGTGGATCCGGGCAAGCCGCATCCGCGCTGGAGCCAGGCCTCCGAACGCGTTCTCGGCAATGGCGAGTCGGTCCGGACGCTCAAGTACAACGGCTACGCCGACGCCGTCGCCAAGCTGTACTGAAATTTGAGCGGGCGGGGCGGCGGCGCACCGGCTCTCGGTCTGGGCCGGGAGCAAATCTCCGGCCGCGGGCCAGCGATTACTGATCGCCGCTGATGCAGGAGCGCTTCTCGTCGGCGTCGATGTAATCCGCGAACGTCTGGATGTCGTCACGGTGGCTGAGTCCGGACTGTTCCTTGCGCATCTTCAACCGCGCCAGGAGTTCGGGATCGCCCTCGGACCCATACGTCAGCACCCAGCGATTGAAGCTCTCGCGTTTGGCGGCATTCACGTGGCGGCGCACCCAGTCGCAGACTTCGCCGTCCGTGACCGTGCCTTTGACCATTTCGATGAATGGGGCGGATTCCAGACCGGCGGCCACCAACCACTGCGCATCGAAGCCGCGCACGGCGAAGTTTTGCTGGTAGTCGGCGTGCAGGCGGCCGGCGAGGTGCAGGCGGATCTTGTCCACGAACCGGGGCAGGTAGGCCCAGCCGGCCATGGTTTCCTTCGGCGAACGGGGGTAGATGGGGTCGCTCATTTCTTTGGGAGGCAAAATTGATTCACGCGGTGCGGATGTCCAAGGGACTCCTGGGGGGGATCGGAGCGGAAAAACTCGCCACGGTGGCCCGGCGTCACCGCCGGGACACGGAATAAAAGCCGCTGGCCCAACGGGCGAAGGGTGAGTGGCACCACAGCCAATCCGCCGGCCGACACAGGCGCAGCGGCCAGCTCGGCCCATTGCGCAGGATGAACAGGGCGGGGATCAGGGTGAGATCGATGTAGCCCAGATGGACCTGACCGAAACCGGCGGCGCGGAGTTCGTCTTCGAGTTCGTCGGGGGAAATCTCCCGTTCGTCGGGCGAATGGTATTTGTGGTAGTTTTTGCCGATCGTACGCCGTCCCAACCACCGCAGGGCACCGTGCGCGTTGGGATCCTGGGTGTAAAAGAAGCCGCCCGGCGCCAGGGCCCGGCAGGCGGTGCCGAGAATTCCGGGGAGATCGGCCGGACGCAGGTGATGCAGGAAGGCGAGACAGACGACGGCATCGAAGCCCGTGCTCCACTCCAATTCTGCGAGCGGCTGGCAGCGGAAATCGACATTGTTCACGCCAGCGACGGCCATTTGGCGGCGGGCCAGGTCGATGGCCTGGGGGGAGATGTCCAGCGCGGTCAAGTGACCGACGTGGGGGGCCAGGGCGATTTCGAACTGACCGTCCCCGCAACCCAGGCTGAGGACCCGCCCGAGTTTCTTGCCGCCGGCAACGCGGAGAATGTTGTGCACCTCGCGGTCGATCCGGAGGCGCCAGCCCAATTCGTTGTAGGCGCGGCTTTGATAGTATTTATCAAAAAAAGCCACTTCATCCGCTTCCACCTGCGCCCGGGTGCGTTCGCTCATCGTTTCCACATTAGGCGGAGGAGTTTCCGCTCGTCGAACGGGAGATTTCCGCGGCGTCGGTGTGCGCGGGGTTCAAGGGAGTTCGATGAGGGCATACGGAACACCGGGCTGACCGAAACGGAAAACGAAAGGAACGAGCGCGCGCACGTGGCCCCCACGCTCGGCGGCCCAGCGTTGCAGGGCGGCGGGTTGATCCGGCTCCGTGATGGCCGACGTCACCACCCAATGAAGCCCGGTGCGGTGGAGGCTTTCGCGGTCCACCTGCGGCGGGAGCAGGGCGATGCGACGGCGGCTGGGCGGCCAGGCGAGTTCGGCTTCACCGGGGGAATCGTGGGCCCAGCCGATGGGCTCGCCGGGCGGCACGATTTGTTCAAACGCGCCGAGTTGCCGGCCAAATCCGGTTTGAAATCCCAAGGCATCGCCCAGTCGATGAAGACCGCCGATTCGGCCGAGCGGGGGCGCTTGCAGCAGGGCGGGCGGGCAGAGGAGGGGGCGATGCCGCAGGGTCGCCACGAAACCCACGCCAGCCAGCAACACCGCGAGGCTGGCGCCCCGCCACCAGCGTCGACGGGGAAGATTCGCGGCCCCGACGCGGAGCAGCGCGGGCAGCAGCAACAGGGGATAGTACGCCGCGAAATAGCGGGCGAGTTCCAGAAACCCGATGCGCGAAAGCACCACGCCCGCGGCCAGCCACGTGCCGATCGCCAGGCACCAACCGATGGACCGGCCGGCCGTTCGGGTCGCCCCGGAGTCCGCGATGCCGCCCCGTCCGCGGCCCGCCCAGAAGGTGGCGAACACCCACAGCACCGGCGCGCAGCCGAGACCGGCGCATTGCTCGCCGATTTGGGCGTAGAGCCGGCCGGGGAGATCGAAGCCCTGGAACCACGGGGCGATCGGTCCACTCACCCAGCGTTCGGCGACCGCGTTCCAGGCGTCGGTGCCCGGCGTGATGGGCAATTGCAGATTCTGCACGAGCAGGAAGGGCAACTGAATGACCATGGCAAACCACGGATGGGCGGGTTTCCAACGTTCGTTGGCCCAGGCGGGCGTGCCGGTCCAGCCCCCGGTATGCACGATGTTGGCGAGCAGGAGTGGTCCGGTGGAAATCAGAAAACCCAACCCCAGCAGTCCAACGGTGCGCAGCGGGTAACCGCGCAGAACGCTGAGCAGGGCGGTGCGGGCGGGCCACAAGGCCAGGACCCACGGCAGCAGCAGGGGCAGGTTGGTCTGCTTCGTGTTGGTCAGCAATGCGGCCGATACCAGGCTCCAGGCCAGCGTGCCGGCGCGTTGGGTACGACCGAACGTGAGCGCCGTGTCGAGGGCCGCGAGGAAGTAGACCGCCGCAAAGGCATCACTGGCGGTGCTGCCCGCCTGGCCGACAAAACACCAACCGGACGCCACCACCCACATGGCCGTGCGCGCCACGGCGCCGGTGACGCCGGCCTGGCGGAAGACCCGGAACAGCAAGCCGGGGAGCAGCAGGAAGGACAGCAGGTTGGGGAGCGCGAGGGCGCGGTCCGGCCAGCCCCAGGCGGCCAACGGCAACCAGTGCAGTTCCAATCCGAAGGCGATGCTGTTCAAGCGCCAACGTTCCGTCTCCAACCAGTGCCATCGCCCGGCCTGCAACCATTGAATGACCCGGGGCAGCCGATACCAAAGGGTGTCGATGTTGGTGGGCGGAAAGACGAGGGCGCCGAAGGCCACCAGTCCGACCAATCCGGCGAAGACCGCGGGGAGTCCGCGGCGATAGCGACGCACGCGGATTTGCGGGAGCGACCACTGGATCCAGCCGGCGGCGGTGCTGGCCGCGAGGAAAACCGCGAGAAACAGGCTCCAACCCCAGCCATTCAGGGCGCCGACGGCACTGAGTCCGCCGGTGGCGAGGGCACAGCCGGCCGACCAGGCGAGCCAGAGGCGCACCCAGGGCGAGATCTCTTCAGAACTGCGAATCATATCCGGAGTGCGGGCACCGTAGCGGCCGGCGGGCCGGTGAACAGCGAAGCCGTGGCACACGTAATTTGGTGGCCGGCCCCGGCATTGGCCCGGGATGCCCCGCGCCTCGACGGGGTGGGGAATGAAATTTCCGATTGGTCGACGACGCGATGGTATGGCAGCGTGAGGGCGAATTTCATCACGGGCATGTTTCGCCAATCCTCACTCCCGTTTCGCGCCGCACTGCTGGCCGCTTGCTTCGCGGTCCCGGCATGGTCCGTGGCCGCGATCGATCGGGGTGCCGCCCTCGCGGCCGGACAGGCCGTGCTGGATAAGCATTGCGTGAAGTGTCACGGGCCGTTGGAACAGAAGGAAGGGCTCGAACTCGACACCGTGGAGGCCGCACTGAAAGGCAGCCGCGAAGGTCCGGTGCTGGTGCCGGGTCATCCGGAAAAGAGCAAACTGGTGGACGCCCTGGCCGCAGCGGCGGATCCGCACATGCCGCCGAAGAAGCAACTCAGCGACGGGGAGATCGATGCCCTGCGGGCGTGGGTGGTGGCGCTCGGGCAGGCAGCGGCCGAAGCCCCGGCTGCCACGGCCACCGCGGCCCGACCCGCCTTGACCGGTCCCCTACCGGACGAGCCCACGGCGGCCATCGATTTCGCGGTCGCCGCCGGTTGGACCCAACGCGGCGTGACACCGGCGCCGCGGTGCGATGACTTGACCTTCCTGCGCCGCATTTATCTGGACCTGGCTGGCCGCATTCCCACGCCAGCGGAGGTCAGTGCGTTTCAAGCGGAGGCCGCCAGCGACAAACGCACCCGGTTGGTGGATCAACTGCTCGCCAGCGAGGATTATCCCCGCACGTTTCGTGAGACTTGGGACACGTTGCTGATGGGGCGGCACACGGGGCGCCGCGAGCAACGTCGTCGCGACAACGGTTGGTTCGCGTATCTCGAGGATGTTTTTCGGAAGAATCGGCCGTGGAACGACGTGGTGGCGGAGTTGATCACCGCGCGGCCGTCGACGCCGGAGACCCGCGGGGCGCTGTGGTTTCTTTACGAACGTAAAAACGAATACCAGCAACTCGCCGAGGCCATCGCCCCGGTGATTTACGGCACGAAAGTGGATTGCGCCCAGTGCCACGACCATCCGCTGTCGCGCGAGATCAAGCAGGCGCATTACTGGGCGCTCGTGGCCGCGTTTAATCGCAGCAAGAACGTGGAGGGCGGCACGCCGGCGGTGGGCGAATCGGCCATCGGCGGATTCATCAATTTCACCAACCTTAAAAAGGAATCGCAGCCCGCGGTGGTGTCGCTGTTGAACGGACGGGTGATTCCCGAGACCCGTCCGGCGGCCGACGTCAAGGAGACGGACGCGCCGGAGGGATACGTCGATGGCGCCGCGGCGGTGAAGGTGCCGAAGTTTTCCCGGCGCGGGGAATTGGCGAAAGCCGCCACGGAGGGGAATCCGCTGCTGGCGCGTTCGTTTGTGAACCACACGTGGGCGATCCTGCTGGGCCGCGGGCTGGTGCATCCGGTGGACGAGATGAATTCCAAGCATCCGCCCAGTCACCCGGAGCTGCTGGACTGGCTGGCGGCGGATTTCGCGGCGCATCATTATGATATCCGTCGATTGATCCGGGCCGTGGTATTGAGCCGGGTGTATCAACTGGCGCCACCCCGCGGGGCGGATCGACCGGTGCCGGAAGCCTTTGCGGCGGCGGCGGAGAAGCCGTTGCGGGCTGAGATCCTGGCGCGGGCGGCGGGCATTGCCAGTGGTCGGACCGAGGAGGATCCGCGGTTGCGCCAGGCGATGATCGAAGCTTTTCCGGACGTGTTGCCGCGGGTGACGCGGGCGACCATTCAGCAGGCGATGCTGCTGGCGAACAACGATCTGCTGGCGGGATTGTTTCGTCCCGGCACCAACGCCGTGCCCCTGGCCGTTCCCGCCGAGCGCCGGGTGCAGGACGCCTTTCAGCGCGCCTTGATCCGCGCGCCGGACGCCGAGGAACTGGCGCAGGGCGTGGCGTTTCTGAACCGTCGGCCGACGGAACCCGAGGCAGCCTACGGACAATTGCTCTGGGCTTTGGTTGCCGGTCCGGAGTTTCTGATAAATCGTTGAACCCATGAACACAGGCCGGACCAGAAACAGGATGCCGGGTGGGGCGAAGAATCTTCGCCGCGGGAGGATTTCATGAAACCGACTCCGTCGCGCCCGGGCGCCTGTTGGCCGGACGAACATCGGCTGCATCGGCGGCTGTTTCTCAAGGGCCTGACGGCCTCCGGAGCCGCAGCGGTCACGAGTTTCAGCGGCCTCTTCACGAATCCCGCGTTCGCCGCGGCCACCCGCAAGGCGAACAAACGCGTGCTGCTGCTGTTCCTGTGCGGCGCGCCGAGCCAGTTCGAAACCTGGGATCCCAAGCCCGGCCGTCCCACCAGTGGACCGTTCGGTAGCATTCCCACGTCGATTCCGGGCGTGCATTTTTCCTCGTTGATGCCGCGGTGCGCCCGGATCGCGCACCAACTGAACATCGTCCGCTGCATGCACACGGCGCAGACGGAGCACTTGCAGGCGATCAATCTGCTCACGCGCGGGAATCCCGACCGGGCCGGCTTCACGCGGCCCACACTGGGATCGGTGGTGTCGTCGGCGATCGGCCAGCTCGACACCCGCATTCCGAATTTCGTTCTCCTGGATGCGAATCCGGAGGGCAACGAGTTCAAGGAATATAAGGCGAGCGATCTCGCCGGCTGGCTGGGGCCGGAGCATCAACCGGTGCGGCTCGGGGGCAGTTACACGCAGTTGGGACGCGCGGCCGATGCGCTTTCGACGGATCGCGAGGAGCGGGACGCATTGCGTCGGTATTTTGCGCGCAAGTTTGAACGGGAATCGCGCAGCCCCGTGGCCGCGGCGCAGAATGCGGCGTTTGAAAAAGTTAAGGGCCTCATGGCCAGCGCGGATCTTTTCGATCTGGCCCGGCTGCCCGAATCGGAGCGGCTGCGGTACGGACCGGGGCTGTTCGGGCTGCACACCTTGATGGCGCGGAACCTGATCGAAAATGGCGCCCCGTTCGTGATGGTGGCCAATGGCATGCCGTGGGATAACCACGTGTTCCAACATGAGATCCATCAGATGCTGGTGCCGGAGCTGGATCGGGTGCTGGACTGTCTGGTCACGGATTTGCAGGATCGTGGACTGCTGGAGCACACGCTGGTGGTGGCGATGGGTGAGTTCGGCCGCACGCCGTGGTTGAACACCTCGCGGGGCCGCGATCATTACCCGAACGCGTGGAGTATGATGATGACCGGTTGCGGCCTGAAACGCGGCGTCGTGGTGGGCGGGACGGATGCCGACGGGGTGGATCCCGACGGTCGGTCCTACAACGAACAGAATCTGTTTGCGACGATTTTCACCGCGCTGGGCATTGATCCGTATGCGGAATTTGAGTTGAGCGGATTCCCCACGTTTCATCGCGTGGAGGATCGGGCGGAGACGATCCGGGAGGTGCTCGCATGAAGCTGGAGACGACGAAGACGCTGAAGCTGCCGACGGGAGTTCTGGGCCTGACGGGCACGCGGGACGGCGCGCGACTCTACGCCGCGTGCATGGATGGCGGGGTGCATGAAATCGAAGTCGCCTCCGGCGAAATCACGCGCTTTGCCGGGGGGCATCAGAGCTATGCCTCCGGATGCGTGCTGTTGCCGGACGGCCAGACGCTCATTTCGGGCGGGTACGACGGTCGCTTGCTGTGGCACGACGTGGCGAAGCGGAGTTTGATCCGCGCGGTGGCCGCGCATAATTTTTGGTCGTGGCAACTCGCGGTGTCGGCCGATGGCCGGCGCGTGGCGAGCGGCAGCGGACAATATTTGGTCGGGGGCGAAAAATACGAACCGGCGCCGGCGACCGGGGCCACGGTGAAGGTGTTCGACGCGGTGACCGGCGAGTTGACGCACGCGTTGGTGCACGGGCCGCCGGTGCAATCGGTGGCCTTCAGTCCCTCGGGCCAATATCTCGCGGCCGGCAACCTGATGGGGGACGTGGCGATTTGGGATTTGCCGACCGGACGCCAGGTGGCGGCGTTCAAGACCACCGAGTTCACCTGCTGGGGCATCATCAAGAGCCCGCACTATATCGGGGGCATCTATGGCCTCACTTTCTCGCCCGACGGAGAAAGTCTGCTGGTGTGCGGCATGGGGCCGATGGCGGATCCGATGGCGGGCAACGGCAAGATGACCTGGCAACGTTGGGTCTGGCGCGAAACCCCGGCGACCTTGCTGGGACAAATCCGGGACGGCGAGCACGGCACCGGGTTGATGGAAGCCATTCAGTTTTCGCCCGACGGGAAAGCGTTTGTCATGGCGGGACGTCAGGCGCAGGGGACGTGGAATGCCGCGGTTTTCGGCGCGGAGGAAGGTCGACTGCTGGCTTCGCTGGATACGAAATCGCGGGTCACCCGCAGTTTTTTTGCCGCGGACGGCGGCACGCTGTTCCTCGGCGCGACGGTGGGGCAGGGCCCGCGCAAAGAGGGAAAATGGCCGGAATACGGCCGTATCCACGTGGTCGCGGTGCGGGCTTAAGCGCGCGGACGCGGGCAGCGAGCGAAGGGCCGCGGCATTCTACGCGCAATTCCGGTCCGGCATTAGTCAACCCCGGGTGAGTTGAGGGGCGGATGCCTGATATCTTGGGGCCAAATTTCATGATACCCTTTGCCATTTTCACGCCCGCAACCCAGCCTTTTTACCTCGAATGAAAACCTTCAAGGTAGTTTGGTGGTACCTGTTGCTGATCGTCGGAGGGAATTTGTCGCCGGCTTGGTCGGCCGATCCTTCAACCTGCACGCCCACGCTCCCGGCGGTCACCAAGACCTGGACCGGTGCGGCGGACACCAACTGGCAAAATCCCGGCAATTGGAATCCGGTCGGCGTTCCGGGAGCGGAGGATCACGTCCTCATTGCGGGAGCCACCGATGCCACCGTGGTTTTGAACGGGGGCATTACCGTGGCGTCGCTGCAGTTGGGGGCCGATTCAGGTGCGGCGACCCAGACGCTGGTGTCGCCGGGTCATAGCTTCACGTTTGGTACCCTGGGATGGGTTCGGCGTCGTGGTGTGCTGCAATGGGACGGCGGCGAACTGCGCGGACGCCTGCAGGTCAGCGGTCAGGTCAACTGGACCACGGGTCGCATTCGCGGCGGCGTGCAGGTGTGCGAAACCGGCCTGCTGACGCTCTCGACCGGCGGTGGCAAGAGCCTGTCCTCGGACAGCGATGCGGATCCGGCTTTCATTGATAATTACGGAACGACCCGTTGGTCCGGCGCCACGGTGACGGCTTGGGCTGGTGCCCAGATGACGAATCGCGGCACCTGGCAGCTGACCGGCGACGGGGTCTGGGTGGATTACTGCTGCGGCGGTGGCTTTTCCCGTTTTGTGAATTACGGGACCTTGAGTCGCACGGGCAGTCCCGCGATGGCGCAGTTCAGTCGGTCCACCTTTGAAAACTACGGCGTGGTGGATGCCACTTCGGGTCCCTTGGAGTTTCCCTCGGGCGGCACGTGGCAGGGTGGCGGGCGGATCACGGGCTTGGCGGGGGTGCGGGTGACGGCTGGCGATCACTATTTCAACGGCCTGATCACACTGGACGGCAAGCTGGAACTGGCGGGAGGCAACTATCGCGCTTCCGGCCGGTTCAGTGGTGCCGTGCCGCTGGCGTGGACGGGAGGTCGCCTGTTTAACGCGATGACCCTCGAGCCGTCCAGCCGGTTGGAAATTCGGGGTGACGCGGGCAAGGGTTTTAGCTCGGACAACAGCGAGGATCCCGCGTCCATTACGAACCGCGGCACGGTGGTCTGGACCGGCGGTGGGATTTCCGGTTGGGCGGGGGCGCAAATTCAGAATTTGGGGATGTGGCGCCTGGAAAGCGCGGGAACCTGGTTCGACTATTGTTGCGGCGGCGCCGGGCCGTCGTTTGTGAATCGAGGCACGCTGATCAAGGCGGGCGATACCAATGCCACGGCGTTTGCCCGGGTGACCTTTCAAAATCTGGCCACGGTGCGGGCGGAGAGCGGTCCGCTGGTTTTCCCCGTGCATAGTCAGTGGATGGAGGGCTGTGAGATTACGGGCGACGGCGGGGTGCAGTTGGTGTCCGGCGACCATTATTTCGAGGGCCTGCTGAAGCTCAACGGACGGCTTGAGTTGAATGGCGGCAACTATCGCCATCAGGCCCGCTTCACTGGCCCGGTGCCGTTGAAATGGAATGCCGGTCGCTTTTTCGACGGTCTGACGGTGGAGCCGTCGGGTCGGTTGGAATTGCGCAGTGACGCGGTGAAGCAACTTAGTTCGGACAACAGCGAAAACCCGGCGGTGATCACGAACCGGGGCACCGTGGTGTGGTATGCCGGACTAATGCAGTGCTGGGCGGGCGCGCAGATGCAGAATCTGGCCAGTTGGCGTCTGGAAGGCAGCGGATACTGGACCGACTATTGCTGTGGCGGCGCTGGACCGCTGTTTGTGAATCGCGGCACTCTGACCAAGGCGGGAGACACCAACGCGACGTACTTCGCCCGGGTGACTTTCCAGAATTACACGAAGGTGGTGGCGGAGAGCGGTCCACTCCTGTTTCCCGTCCATAGCCAGTGGATGGATGGCAGTGAGTTATCCGGGGCCGGCGGGGTGCAGCTCGTGGGTGGTGAACATTATTTCGAAGGGGTGTTGAATGTGAACGGCCCGTTTGAGCTGAACGGGGGCAATTACCGGCACCAGCCTCGCTTCACCGGATCGGAGCCGGTGATCTGGAATGCTGGGCGATTTTTCAACAGTCTCACCATCGAGCCGGCCGGTCGCCTGGAGATGCGCACCGACGCGGCGAAACAGATCAGTTCCGACAGCAACGAAAACCCGACGACGATCACGAACCGCGGGACGGTGGTGTGGTATGCCGGACAAATGCAGGGGTGGTCCGGCGCGTTGATTCAGAATTTGGGCACCTGGCGATTGGAAGGCGCGGGGACTTGGATGGATTACTGCTGCGGCGGGAACTGGCCCAGTTTTTACAATCAGGGAAATCTGACCAAAACGGCGGATACGAATGATATTCAGTTTGCGCGGGTGGTCTTTCAAAATCGCGGGAGCGTCAATGTCCTGTCCGGGGGCCTGCAGTTTGGGGCGCACAGCGACTGGCAACCCGGGAGTCGGGTGAATGGTGCCGGCGGCATTCAGCTCACCGGTGGCGATCATTACATTACCGGTCTGCTCACCCTCAATGGCCCGTTCGCCCTCGCGGGCGGCCGATTGTTGGGCGACGGACATATCACCGGCCCGGTGCCCCTGACGTTGCGCAGCGGGCGTATCCAAACCGCGCTCACCATCGAGCCGGAAGGACGCATGATCATTCAAGCGCCGGGGATCTCCTTCAGCTCGGACGTCAATGAGAACCCGGCTGCCATCACCAATCGCGGGACGGTGAACTGGCTCAGCGGTGGGATTTCGGCCTGGAGCGGCGCCCGGGTCGTCAATCGCGGCCAGTGGCATTGGAACGGCGGCGATACGACCTTTGATTTCTGCTGCGGTGGCAATTGGCCGTCCTTCGACAACTCGGGTGAAATCTTCCGCGATGGCACCGGGACGGCCTATCTGAGCCGGACCATTTTCACGTCGCCGGGAATGGTGCACGTGCAGTCCGGCGATCTTGAAGTACAGAATTTGGCCCTGACCGGGACGTCGGTGTTTGATTTTTCCCCGTCCACATTTGGCACGCTGGCGACGCTGCCGCAGTTCCGGGTGCGCGATGGTTTCCAATTGGATGGCACCGTCGCGATCACGCTGCCGCCCGCGATGGCCCTCGAACAAGGTCAGTCGTTTCCGCTGATCACGGGTGGGACCCGTTCCGGCCTGTTCGCGGTCGAGGAATTCCCGGTGCTGCCGGATGGCAACTCGCTGTCGTCGTCGTATCAGAACAATGCGGTACGGGCGCAGGTCACGGAGCCCTGTCTGGCGAATGGATTGATTGGCTGGTGGCCGGGCGAAGGCAGCGCGTCGGATGTCACCGGCCGGCATCCGGGCACGCTGGTCAACGGCGCGACTTATGCCCCGGGGTTGAATGGCAAGGCGTTCGCGCTCGACGGACAGAGTGCCTACGTGTCGCTCGGAAGCTGGTCACCGGGTTTCTCTTGGACCTTGGAGGCATGGGCCCAGGCGTCCGCCCTCCCCGCGGGCCGGCATACGGTGCTGGGCAGTGCCGGGGGTTGTTTGGATTGGGGCTTGGTGCTGCAGGAGGGGCAGTGGGGGATGATGTTGCGACCGCCTGGTGGCTGCACGTCTTCGCTCCTGACTGGCACCAACGCGGTGGTGGGTGAGTGGTACCATCTGGCGGGCACGTACGATGGCCAGCAGGTCCGTTTTTATCTGAACGGCGTGTTCATCGCCGCCACGGCGGCCGACCCGAACTATGTTGGTTACACGGGCGAGGCGCGGATCGGGGGCGAGCCCTGTTGCGGTAACTTCTTCGGTGGGCTCGTGGACGAACCCGCCATTTATGATCATGCGCTCAAGCCGACGGAAATCGCCGCGTTGTTCCAAGCCGGGGCCAAAGGCCGCTGCGCGCAGTATCGGCTCGGTGTTTTGCGCTTCTCGCCCACGGGACCGATCCGCACCAATGTCGCCCGGATCGACGTCCGCTTCAATCAGCCGGTTCGTTCCGACAGTTTCACGGCCGCCGATCTCCAGATCTTCACGCCGTCCGGTCTCCTGCCCGCCGCGGGAATCACGGTGACGCCGGACGCGGCCCTGGATCAACGCTCCTTTGTGGTGACCTTCGCCGCGCAGAGCGCGCCTGGGGCCTATCGGGTCGTGGTCGGACCCGAGGTCCTGGACTCCGCCGGCAATCCCATGGCGCAGGCGTACGAAGCCACGTTCACCATCGACGCCACCGGACCGCGGGTGATTTCCCTGGCGCCGAACTCCCCGGCGACGAATCGCGTGGACGCCTTGGACGTCACGTTCGATGCCCCGCTGAATCTGGCGACGCTGCAGTCCACCGATTTGATTTTGACGGGCCTGCAGGTTCCGTCGGTGGGCGCGCCGGTGGCTTTGAGCAATGCCGTTTACCGCTTCCCGCTCTCCGCGCCTTTGGCAGCGGGCAGTTACACGGTGGCGGTCGGACCCGACCTGGCGGATCCGGCGGGCAACCTGATGGATCAGAATCTCAACGGCACGGGTGGCGAGACGAATGACGTCTTCACCGCCACGCTGGAAGTGCGGGCGGCGGATCTGCAGGTGTTGTCGCTGGTGCCGCCGTCGGTGGCGTTGCTGGGTGATGCCGTGCCGGTGGTGCTGACGATCACCAATGCGGGCACTGCGTATGCTGTCGGCCCGTGGCAGAATTCCGTGCTGCTGGCAGATAACGCGGCGGGCACGGGCGCGATCACTTTGGGCTCGTTTGTCTTCAATGGCAGCCTGGCGCCCAAGTCCTCCCTGGTGATGACGCAGCAGATTTTGCTGCCGGCCACCGCGATCGGTCCGCGCTGGTTGGGGGTGACCTTGGACACGCAGCAGCAGGTGATCGAAACGGTGCGTAACAACAACACGCGTTTCGCATCGACCTCGATCGCCATCAGTGCCGCGGATCTGACCGTGAGTGCGATCACGGCGGCGGATGCGGGAGTTTTCGGACAGAACTTCACCGTGCGCTTCACCGTGAAGAACGTCGGCACGGCCGCCACGCTGGCGCCGTGGGTGGATCAGATCTTTCTGAGTCCGCAGGCCGGCTCGCTTTCCGGTGCGACCTTGCTGACCGCGGTGGCGTCCAGTCCGCTGGCGGCGGGCGCGAGCTACACGCGAACCAACGTGCTCACACTGCCCCTGGCGGAAGCCGTGGCGCCCGGAGCCTATTTTCTCGTCGTGGTGGCGGATGCGGCGAATGCGCAATCCGAAGCACTCGAGACCAACAACGTCGCGTCCCGGCCGCTCGCCCTCACGCTGCCGCCGTTGCCGGATCTGGTGGTGCTGGATGTACAGGCGCCGGCGTTCGCCGTGCCGGGCGGCAATCTTGAGGTTACCTGGGCGATCAAGAATCAGGGGAACCTCATCGCCACGGGACCGTGGCGGGAATCGCTCAATCTTTCGAATCTCAACGGGAATCTGACCCTGCTCGGCGATCTCGTGGTGTCCAATGCCCTGGCGCCGGGTGCCACGCTGTTCCATACGCGGGTGCTGCCCCTGCCCGAGGGCCTGCCGGCGGGCGCCTCGCAATTGGTCGTTTCCGTGGATGCCGATCGGACGGTCATTGAATCGAACGAAAACAACAATGCGGGATCGCCACCGAAGGCGGTTTCCATTCCGGCCAACCTGAGTCTGACGCTGGCCACGACGGACGTGCGGGAGGACGCCCCGGCGTTCGTGGGTACGCTGACGCGCAACAGCGATGTGCGGGTGCCGCTGACGGTGACGCTCAGCAACAGTGCTCCGGCGCAATTGATCACCCCGGCCACGGTGCTGATCCCGGTCGGGCAGACGACCGTCACCTTCCCGTTGCAGGCCGTGGCGGATAAAGTGACGGATGGCGATCAGGCGGTCCGGTTGGAGGCCCGGGCGACGGATCATTTCGGTTCCGCGGCGGTGATCGTGGTCCGCGATGTGGATCTGCCGCTGCTCACGCTCTCCCTGGCCACCAATCGGGTGCGCGAAGGCTTCACGGTTTCGGTCACGGCGCAACGCGCCGGATCGACGAACGCAGAATTGCCTGTGTTCCTGGAAAGCGGTGCGCCGGGCCGGATTCTGCTCGCGTCGCAGGTGACGATTCCCGCGGGGCAGCGCTCCGTTTCGTTTGCCGCCATTGCGTCCGACAACGTCCGGATCGAGCCGCCCGTGGACGTGACCCTGACCGCGGTCGCCCCCGGCTACGCACCGGCCCAAACGAACGTGCTGGTCATGGATGACGACCTGCCGGCGGTGCGGCTGACCGTCGCCTCGACCAACATCAGTGAAGGCGGCGGCCCGCAGGCCACGGTGGGCACGGTGACGCGCTTCGGGCCCGTCACCCGGCCGGTAAACCTGGCGCTGGAAAGTTCGCTGCCGGGCACCTTGATGCTCCCCGCCACGGTGACCATCGCCGCTGGGCGGACCAACTTCACGTTCCCGATCGCCGCGAAGGATGACGCCCTCGTTAATGGCTCCCGGACCGCGGAGCTGCGGGTGTTTGTGCTGGAGACCGGATCCCTCAACATCGTCGCCGAGGGCGAGGGTGTGGACGTCACGGTGCTCGACAACGACGGCCCCACTCTCGGGCTGAAACTGGATCGCGACCTGATTCGTGAAGGCGTGGTGGGCGGTGTCGTGGGTACGGTGTCCCGGAACACGGCGACCAACTCCCCACTGGTGGTGACGCTGACGAGCAGTGATCTGACGGAAGCGAAAGGCCTGGCGACGGTGACGATTCCTGCGGGACAGACCTCCGCCACCTTTGCGATCGATTCGCTGACCGATGGCACGCAGGATGGCAACCAAGCCGTGACGTTCACCGTCGCGGCGACGGATTTCACTTCCGCCTCCGCCGGTCTGGTGGTCTCCGACATCGACTTGCCGGACTTGGTGGTGACGCGATTGACCGGTCCCGCCAACGGTGAGACGGACGCGCTGGTGAGCAGCAGTTACCGGGTGGAGAACCGGGGCGTCACACCGGCGAAGGGCCCCTTCCTCACGCGCTTGTATCTGAGTGACGATCCGCTGGTCGGCGGCGACACGCTGATCGGGCAGTACTCGTATGCCGATTCGCTCGCGCCGGGACAGTTCTTTGAACAGACCCTGCAACACCGGTTGCCGAAGAGTTCGGGCACCTATCGTCTGATTGCCACGACCGACGCCGGAGAGGCGGTGGACGAAATTCGCGAGGACAACAACACCACGGTGGCGGGGACGGTACTGCCGGTGGCGGCGGCCTACACGGCCACGGTGGAAACGGATGTGACTTCGGCCCTCGCCGGCACGCCCATCGCCTTGCGCGGCGCGGCCCTGCGGCGCGACGGATCGATTGCCTCGTCGGTGCCGGTCTCCATTCACATCACGGTGCGCGGCTTCCGTCGCCTGGTGAATGTCATCGCCGACACGGCGGGTCGGTTTGTTGCCACGTTCACGCCCTTGCCGGGTGAAGCGGGACTTTATGAAATCGGTGCGGCGCATCCGGGGGAAGCCACGGCGCCGGTGCAGGATCGTTTCAGCATTCTCGGATTCCGGGCCGATCCGGGGTCCGACAGCCTCAGTCTCCGACCGGCGGAAACCAAGACGGGCGAGATTCGCCTGACCAACCTCAGCGATATCGCGCTGAACGGTCTCTCGGTGAACGTGCTCGGCGCGCCGCCGAATCTGGAGATTCGCGCCACCCTCAGCGGACCGGCGTTGCCCGGCTTCGGCGCTCGAACGTTGAATTACACGGTCACCGTGAAGGATGTCTCCGCCACGGTGGGATCGTTTGGTCTGCGGGTTACCTCCTCGGAAGGGCCGAGTGTGGAGATCCCGGTGCAGTTCACGCTGGCCCTGCCGCAACCGCAATTGGTGGCGATTCCGGGCTTTCTCCAGGCCGGCATGGTCCGGGGCGGTCAGGCGAACGTGGAGTTCGATGTCGTGAATGTTGGTGGGGCGACCAGCAGTCCGGTGACGCTCTCGTTGCCGGATGTGCGTTGGTTGAGTCTGGCCACCACCAACACGCTCCCGCCGCTGGCTCCGGGCGCCACCAATCACGTGGCGCTGTTGCTGACCCCGTCCACGGATCTGGATCTCGGACCGTACGACGGTGGTATCGCGCTGAACGGCACGGACGTGGCGCTGACGGTGCCGTTTCAGTTCATCGCCCAGTCGGATGCGTTCGCAGAACTGGTGCTGCGGTTTGAGGATGAATTCACGTACTACGGCGAAGGTGCGCCGACGGTGACCAATGCGGTGGTGACCATTCGGGATTCGGTCACCCAGCAGGTGGTGACCAACGGCGTGGCGGATGCCCGCGGGGAATTCCGCATGAAGGGTCTGCGCGAAGGCCACTACGTCGTGGAGTCCAACGCCGAGAAACACACGCCGGCGCAGGCGAATGTCAGCATCGTGGCCGGCACGACCAACCGCGTTTCGGCGTTCCTTTCCCGCGAACTGGTGGAATACGTCTGGTCGGTGGTACCGACGGAGATTGAGGACCGCACGCACATCGTCATTGAGACGATTTTCGAAACCGTGGTTCCGGCCCCGGTGGTGACCATTGAACCGTCGTCCATCGACCTGGCGGAAATGGTGGGGGACGAGATGCAGGTGGATCTGGCCATCTCGAATCATGGCCTGATTGCCGCGCAGGATTTCCGGTTGGAATTTGATGCGCATCCGAATTTCACCTTCACGCCGCTGATTGAATCGCTGGGCACGTTGCCGGCGCAGAGTTCGTTTGTGGTGCCGCTCTTGATCAAGCGGGTGCCGGACGCCAGCGGGGCCAGCGGTACGGTGAGCTTTACCTCGATGGTCGGACGGCGCGCGGGCAAGGCCGCCGGGGCGGCGAACGCGCCGTGCTCGGGTGCCGGCCGCGGCATTCACACGCTGAAGTGCGGCAAGATCCAGACCTACGTCACGCCCATCACCCTGCGGAACGCGGGCAATTGCGGCGGCAGCAACAGCGGCAGCAATGCCGGCGGCGGTCCGGGCGGTGGCAGCAATTACGGTTATGGTTGCTGTGGCGGCGGTTCGGGGCCGGGTTCCGCTGCGCCCTTTGTCAGCAAACGCACCTTCAAACAGGATGAGAAATGCGATTGCTCCACGCAGGGATTCAAGGCGGAATGTTACGAGATCGGCGTCGGTTCCATCGGCGCCAAGGTGCCGCCGCAGTTGCTGCAAATCCCCGGGACAGGCATTCAGGGGAAGGCGGAGATCAAGCTCAATGGTTCCGCCAAATTGTGCAGTTGTTGCGAGGACGGTTCCGAAGGCTGGAAGCTGGAAGGTACAGCCAATGTCAGCGGCACCATCGGTCTCCGCTTCCCCATCGTGGGCGGTGACTTCAGTTACGAGTACGAGGAGGCTGGTCAGAAGTTCGGCATCACCGCGACGGCGGGCTGCTTCATCACCCCGGAAGTCTCCGTGAGTGGCGGCATCAAGGCCCAGACGGACTGCTTCTTCAAGAACCCCAAGTATTGCGCGAACTTCACCGCCGGTGGATCGCTCGCCGGTACCTGCGAATTGGGCGGCGGTTACTCGGCAGGCACCATCGGGGGCGAAGCCAAGATCTCGGCGGGCATCAAGGGCGGCATCGAAATGTCCTACAGCAGCTGCGACGACGGCACCACGGAGTTCAAGATCTGCCGCACCGCGGTGACGGCCGAGATGGGCGCCGAGTTCACCTACAACGAACGCAGTGTCGGACCGAAGTGGAGCAAGGAATTGCTGCCCGAGGATTGTCATCAGTTGCGAAGCGCGGCGTTGTCCGAGGAATTCGCTGATGTGAAGCGGCAGGTCGATGAACTGGCCCAGCGCGCCTTCGAAGACTTCTTCCGGCAACAACCGCTGTTGGCGCAACGCGAAATCAGCCGGCGCTTCTTTGAGCGTCCCTCGGGAGCGGCCCCGGCCTCGGCCGATGGGGATGCCTTCCGGCTGGACTCGCCGTTTGGTCGCGCGCTGGCGACGATTGCGAATGAACTGGGGGTCTCGGTGACGCCCGCGACCGTGGCCACGGCTCCGGCCGGTGGTCGCGCCACTGCGGGTGGCACGCCGCGCAAGCAGGCCGGGGGCGAAGTCTGCGCCCGCGTGAAGCTGCGCATCGATCAGGACCTCATCCTGACCCGCAATGCTTTCAACGCGACCCTCGAACTCATCAACCGCGACCCGGTCAACGAGATTGAAGAAATCAATGTGAGCGTCGAAGTCTATGACGCCGCCGGCCATGCCGTCACCGATCGTTTCGGAATCCGTCCGCCGGTGCTGAAGAATCTCAGCGCCGTGGACGGCACGGGCGTGGTGGTGGCCAACAACTCCGGCAGCGCGTCCTTCATCCTCGTCCCCACGCGGGAAGCCGCTCCGGAAGTGGAAACCGAATATTTCGTGGGCGGCTTCCTCAGCTACCGCATCGGTGGCCAGGCGGCGGCCATTCCGTTGATCCCGGTGCCGATTCACGTGCGCCCGGATCCGCTCCTCGTGGTGCAGTATTTCCACGAGCGCGATGTCTTCAGCGATGATCCGTTCACCCGCGACATCAAGGAGCCCACCGTGCCCTACAACCTCGCCGTCATGGTCGCCAACCGCGGCAAGGGCGAGGCCCGCAATGTGCGGATCGTCTCCAGCCAGCCGAAGATCGTGGAAAACGAAAAGGGTCTGGCGATCGACTTCAAGATCATCGGCACCCAGGTCGCCGGCCAGAGCGTGGATCCCTCGCTCACGGTGAACTTCGGTCTCATCGGGGCGGACGAAATCAGCATCGGTCGCTGGTTGCTGACCTCCACGCTTCAGGGCCTGTTCGTCGATTACAAGGCCACCTTCGAGCACCTCGACAGTCTGGGTAAGACCAACCTGTCGTTGGTGGATGCGGTCACCATTCACGAGATGATTCATCTCGTGCATGCCGATCGGCAGTTTGACGACGCCAAGCCCGACTTCCTCGTCAACGACCGGATCGACAATGAGGACCTGCCGGACACGCTGTATTTGAGCAACGGCCAGACGAACCGGGTGACGACGCTGCGGCAGGCGACGCCCGGGGCGGCGGTCACGGCGGCGAGTCTCACGACCACGCTGCGCCTGAAGGACACGCCGGCCGGTTGGGTTTATCTGCGTGTGCCGGAACCCACAGGTGGCCGGTTTGAGCTGACCCGCGTGGAGCGTCCGGATGGTTCCGCGGTCTTCCTGGGCACCAACGTGTGGGTGACGGATCGGACCTTCACCGGCGGGGCGAATCGTCCCAAGTATGAGTGGAATCTGCACCTGCTCGATTACGACACCGCGGGGACGTACACACTGTTCTACTCCGAACGGAGTGCGGCGGATGTCACCCCGCCGGTCAGTGCCGTGGCCCCGCTGCCGGCCAACAGCTTCTCCACCATTCCCGTGTTGTGGGATGGCGGTGACGAACCCGGCGGCAGTGGCCTGGCGGGCTTTGATGTCTTTGTCTCGGAGAATGAGGGCGCCTTTGTGCCCTGGTTGCAGAACACCACCGCCCGCGGTGGCGTGTATCGCGGCCAACCGGGTCGGACGTATTCCTTCTATAGTGTGGCGGTCGACGTCGTGGGTAACCGCGAACCCGCCCCGCTCACGCCGGATGCGACGACCACGGTCACCCGGGCCAATACGGCGCCGACGCTGACGCCGGCCACGACGGTGATCGACGAAGGTCAGACCTTGAATCTCGCCCTGGACGGCAAGGATGCCGAGGCTCCGCCGCAAACCCTGACGTGGAGTCTCGGAGCGGACGCGCCTCCCGGGGTGGAGATCAATCCGGTCACCGGTCGCTTGACCTGGTTGACCGGTGAAGGCACGGGACCGAGCACCAACACCTTCAAGGTGACCGTGCGCGACAACGGCACGCCGAGTTTGAGCGTGCAGACGAACATCACGGTGATCGTCCGGGAAGTGAATTCCGCGCCCACGCTGGAGCCGGTGGCGTCCTACATCATCAGCGAGGAACAGCTGCTGGTGGTGCCGTTCACGGCGGGCGACGGGGATCTGCCGCCGCAGAAACTGCAGTTCCGACTGCTGCCCGGTGCGGCGACGGGCGCCACCATGGATGCGCAAACCGGCCTCTTCCGCTGGCGGCCGAATCGGCTCCAGGGTCCCTCCACCAACACGTTCGTCGTGCAGGTGGCGGACAATGGCAATCCGGTGCTCACCGCCACGCGCGAGCTGGTGATTGTGGTGCGCGACACGCGCGGGGATTTTGGGTTGGGGATCAGTTCCACCAACGTCTTCCGCGGCGACTCCGGTACGGTGATCCTGCAATTGAACTCGCCACTGGATCTCACCACGGTGAGCCTGCGGCTGGATCTGCCCGGCAACATTCTCACGAACCTGGCCCTCGTGCCGCTCGCTCCGGAACTGGCTTCGGCCACGCTCCTGCCGCGGGGCAGTGACCAGTATCAGGTGGAGTTCACGGCGGTCCCGGGGCTGACCCTGGCGGGCGATCTCACGCTGGCCCGACTCAACTTCGGCACGCCGGCGGGCACACTCTCCGGAGTGCAATCGCTGGTCCCCTCCGAGCTGCGCGCGCTGCGTCCGGATGGTTCGACGCTCAACAGCTCCCTGGCCGAAGTCGGCCGGGTGGTGGTGGTGGGGAACCAACCGGTACTGCTCGCGGGACGCGACACCAACGCCGCCCCGGCCTTCACCCTCTTCGGGCGCCCGGGCGTGACCTATAAGGTGGAATCCACGCTCACTCTCGAGCCCGGCGCGATCTGGACGAAGGTGGTGAGTGTGCCGTTGACCACACCGTACGTCCTGGTGCGGGGTCTGACGTTCACACATCAGATCGAATGGTTCAGGGCCCGTCCGGAATAAGCGGGCGGATTCGGGGTTCCCTGCGGAACCCGGATCCGTTATCGTCGGTGAATCAGCATGGCGAAAATTGTCACACCCGCTGGGTTGTCGCTGCCGGATCCGGGTTTTGCCCCGGATCCGGCGGTGGTGCGTCGGGCGTGGCGGTCGTGGGCCTTCGCGGTGGTGGCCGCGCCGTGTTTGTGGTGGGGCGGGGCGGGATGGGCGGCGGAGGCGGTGCCCAGTGCCGCCGTGGCCGGGAAATCGTCCGCCCCAGTAAAGGCGACGAGGGCCGCTGAGTCCCGCGAGGAGTGGGCCTTTCAACCACTCCGTCCGGTCACTCCGCCCCAGGTCGCCGGCGTCGCCACCGGGCATCCGCTGGATCGGTTCATCGACGCCCAACTGGCCGCTCAGGGTTTGCATCGTTCGCCGTCGGCGGATGCCCGGACACTGTGCCGTCGATTGTACTTCGATTTGATCGGTCTGCCGCCCTCTCCGGAACAGTCGGAGGCCTTTGAAGCGGCCCATGCGTTGGATCCGGCCGCGGCGGTGGCGCATCTGGCGGACCAACTCCTGGCGTCGCCCCAGTACGGCGAGCGCTGGGCCCGGCATTGGCTGGATGTGGTGCACTACGGCGACACCCACGGTTACGACAAGGACAAGCCGCGGCCGTACGCCTGGCCGTATCGCGATTATGTGATCCGGGCGTTTAACAGCGACAAACCCTATGCCCGGTTTCTCGAGGAACAGCTCGCCGGGGATGTGCTTTATCCGGGCGAATCGGACGGCATCGAAGCCCTGGGGTTCATCGCCGCGGGACCGTGGGATTTCATCGGACACGCGGAACTGCCGGAAAGCAAAACGGACGGCAAGGTGGCGCGGCACTTGGATCGGGATGACATGGTGGCGAACACCATGGGCACATTCGCGAGTGTCACGGTGCATTGTGCGCAGTGTCACGCGCACAAGTTCGATCCCATTTCGCAGGAGGATTATTACAGCCTGCAAGCCGTGTTCGCGGCGGTCGATCGGACGGAACGAAAGTACTATGCGGATCCGGCGTTGACCCGGCGGGCGGCGGAGTTGGAAGCCCGGCAACGTCAGTTGAAGCAGCGGCAGGACGCCCTGGATGCGCAGGCTGCGGCGGCGGCCGGCGAGGGGCTGAAAAAGCTCGACGCGGATATCGCGGCGGCGACGCGCCAGCCGGGCGGAAATCCCGGAGCGGAATTCGGCTACCACAGCGAAATCTCCCCCCAACCCAACCTGCTCAAATGGGTGCAGGTGGATCTCGGCCGCCGCGTCGCGCTCGACCGCGTGGTCCTGTGGCCGGCGTATGACGACTTCGCCAACATTGGTGCGGGCTTTGGTTTTCCCCTTCGGTATCAGGTGCAGGTCGGTGACGATCCGGAATTCCGCGAGAGTGTCATTCTGTCGGGTGTGGCGGTGAACGACGATGCACCCAAACCAGGATTCCAACCGCAGGTGGTTCCGGCTTCGGAAGTAACCGGGCGTTATGTGCGGGTGACGGTGATCAAGCTGGCCCCCCGGTCCGACGACTTCATTTTCGCCCTCGCGGAGCTGCAGGTATTCGATCAGGCGGGTACGAATCACGCCCTGCATCGGCCGGTGACGGCGCAGGATTCCATCGAGGCGCCGCCGCGTTGGCAGAAGGCGAACCTGGTGGATGGTATTGTCCCCGCCCCACCGAAGACGGGCGACGTGGCGGAAATGAAGCAGCGGCGGATGGCGCTCTGGAAGGAATCATTGTCCGCGGCGGCGCAGGCCGAGTGGGCCACCACCACGAACGCTTTGGCCGGTGTCCGCGCGGAACTGGCAGCACTGCCTCCGCCGCGCATGGTGTATGCCGGCGGCGTGCACTCGGGCTCCGGTAATTTTGTCGGCACCGGCGGCGCGGGGGGGCAGCCGCGGACCATTCACGTGCTGGCGCGCGGACAGGTGACCCAACCCGGCCAGAAGGTCGGACCCGGGGCGCTATCGGCTCTGGATTTTCGTTCGGCGCGTTTTGAACTGCCGGAGACCGCCACCGAAGGCGATCGCCGCGTGGCGTTGGCGCGCTGGCTGGTCGATCCCGCCAATCCGTTGACCTGGCGCAGTATCGTCAACCGGGTGTGGCAGTATCATTTCGGCCGCGGATTGGTGGGCACGCCGAACGACTTCGGTCGCATGGGCGCCCGGCCGACGCATCCGCAACTGCTGGACTGGCTGGCGACGGAGTTTCGCGACGGCGGCGGTTCATTGAAGCAATTGCACCGTCTGATCGTAACGAGTGCCACCTACCAACAATCCGTGGGCACGGACGCCCGGGCGGAAAATCTGGATTCGGACAACACCTTTTTGTGGCGGCAGAATCGGCGCAAGCTGGAAGCCGAAGCGGTTCGCGACGCGGTGCTTCAGGTCAGCGGTAAGCTGGACCTGACCCCGGGCGGGCCGGGATGGCAGGACTTCGTCATCGAACATCCCGAGCACTCGCCGCACTACGAATACGGCCTCGCGGATCCGGAGGATCGGCGCACCTGGCGGCGATCGATCTACCGCTTCATTGTGCGCTCGCAGACGCAACCCTGGATGACGGTGTTGGATTGCGCGGATCCCTCGATTCGGGTGGAGCGTCGCAATGAAAGCCAATCCCCGCTGCAGGCGCTCGCCTTGTTGAACAACGGATTCATGGTGGCGCAGGCCCGGCATTTTGCCGAGCGCGTCCAGCGGGAGCGATCCACGCTGGAAGAGCAGGTTCGGTATGCTCATCGATTGGCGGTGGGCCGATCACCCCGGGACGCAGAGTATTCCTCCCTGCTGGCCTTCGCCCAACAGCACGGCCTGCCGCAGTTGTGCCGGGTGTTGTTCAATCTCAGTGAATTCGCGTTTGTCGACTGACCGGCCATGCATCCTTCCCCACCCGATTCCCCGTTTCATCGTGCGACCCGCGGGCGCTCTGCGCCGGTGTCGCGGCGGGATTTCCTGTGGCAATCCGGGGGCGGTCTGGGCGGACTCGCCCTGGCGTCGCTGATGCGGGGTTCGGCGGCGACACCCGATGCCGGCCGGTTTGGCGGTCACCTGCATCATCCGGCCAAGGCCAAGCGGGTCGTGCAGTTCTTCATGGCCGGGGCCGCGAGTCATCTCGACCTGTTTGATTTCAAGCCGGACCTGGTCAAATACGACGGGAAGCCCAGTGATTTCGGTGAACCCGTGGAGGCCTTTCAGAATGGGCTGGGTCCGTGGTTGAAACCGGTCTGGGAGTTCCGTCCGTACGGTCAAACCGGCAAGCTGCTCGGGGAACCGGTGGCGCCGCTGGGGGCGGTGGTGGATGAACTCTCGTTCGTGCACAACCTCACCAGCATCTCGGGCGTCCATTCCAACGCCACGCTGCTGCAGAGCACCGGGTTTCAACTCCCCGGTTATCCCGGGGCGGGCTGCTGGGTCAGTTACGCGCTGGGCACGCTCAATGAGAATTTACCGACGTTTGTCGTGCTTCCCGATCACCGGGGATTTGCCTCGAACGGGGTGAAGAACTGGGACTCCGCTTTTCTGCCGTCGCAGCACAGCGGCACGATGATTTATCCCGGACGCGAGGATCCGATCAGTGATCTTTTCCCGCATCGCTCGGCCAATTACGTCACCCCGCAGGGCGAGGTGGCGGCGCAGCGATTGCTGGCGGAGTTGAATCAGGGGCATGCGGCGGATCGGGCGGGCGATTCCCGGCTCGACGCGCGGATCCGCACCTACGAACTGGCCGCCCGCATGCAGCTGGCGGCCCCGGAGGCGCTGAATCTCCGGGCGGAACCGGAACATATCCTGAAGCTCTACGGCCTGGAGCGCGGTCCCCAGACGTGGCCCAAGGAAATCAACGACGCCGAGGAAGTGTTTCACTTTTCCCAGAAGTGTCTTGCCGCCCGCCGGTTGCTGGAGCGCGGGGTGCGGTTCGTGCAGGTCTGGAGCGGTAACGACAACAGCTTTCCGCGGCGGAACTGGGATTCCCACGAAAACATCCGCCAGGATCACGGGCCGCTCGCGTACGGCATGGCGCGCGGGTGTGCGGCGTTCATTCAGGATCTCAAGCAACGCGGCTTGCTGGAGGATACCATCATCCTCTGGACCACGGAATTCGGCCGCATGCCGTCGTCGCAGGGCGGCAAGGGGCGGGATCACAATCCATTTGTTTTCACCAACTGGCTGGCGGGCGGCGGCATCCGCCCCGGCGTCACGTACGGCGAAAGCGATCCCTGGGGTTACAAACCGTTGGATCGGACGAATCCCACCCGGGTGTACGACATCCACGCCACCATCCTGCATTTGTTGGGACTCGACCACGAGCGGGTCACGGTCCGGCACAACGGTACGGATCGGCGGCTCACGGATGTGCATGGTCGCGTGATTCGGGAATTGCTGGCCTGAAGCGGGGCCGGTGAAATTTCCGGCGACGTAAAACCTCTTCGCGGATCCGGTTTTGACCCTGAAGCTGGCGGGCCGGTGATTTCCGTCCGAAACCGCCGCGCGTTCACCGTTCGCATGATTGAACTGATTGATCTGGCCAAATCGTTTGGCGACCTCACCGCGGTGGCGGGCATTACGCTGACGGTGCCGCGGGGACAGCTCTTTTGCGTGCTCGGCCCCAATGCCGCCGGGAAGACCACGACCATCAAGCTGCTGGTGGGCCTGTTGCGGCCGAGTCGGGGATCGGCCCGGATCGCGGGCTTTGATGTCCAGACCCAGCCCATGGAGGCGCGGCAACGGCTCGCCTACGTGCCCGACTTTCCGTTCCTGTACGACAAGCTCACACCGCTGGAATTTCTGCGCTTCACCGCCCAGCTCTACCAAATGCCGGAAAAGCGGATCGAGCCCGCCATCGGCGAAGTGGTGACCCGGTTTGGTCTCGAACGTTTCCTGCACCAGTCGATTGACTCGCTGTCGCACGGCACCCGTCAGCGGGTGGCCATTACCAGTGCGTTGCTGCATGAACCGGAGGTGTTCGTGATCGATGAACCGATGGTGGGCCTGGACCCGCATCACGCCCGCGTGGTGAAGGACGTGTTGAAGGAACGGGCCGCCCGCGGGATGACGGTTTTTCTCAGTACCCATCAGATTTACGTGGCCGAGGAACTGGCGGATCGCGTGGGCATCATTCATCGCGGCCGGCTGGTGGCCGTCGGGACGGCGGCGGAACTCCGGCGGCAGGCGGGCACGGATGGCGCGCTGGAACGGGCCTTTTTGTCGCTGACCGAAGAGGAGCCCGACGCGCCGCCCGATCCGGACGGCGGCCTGCTTCCCACGCAATCCCGCTGAGCTTTTCGCCGTGGAATCCCCGCTCCGACTTCTTTTGCGCATCAGCCTGGTGGGTGCGTGGCGACGGCTCGGCTCCGTGCGACAGCAATCCAAATTGCTGGTGCTGTTCATCAGTGTTTTTCTGGTCGGCTACCTCGCCTTTTCCTACGGCTTGTTTCGGCTGGGACTGGGCTTCATCAATCGATTTCCCGGATTGGGCCCGCTGTTGGTGGAACGATTGTTGTTCCTGTTGTTCGCGTTTCTCTTCGCGCTGTTGCTGCTGTCGAATCTGGTCATTGCGTACACCAACCTGTTCCGCAATCGCGAGACGCAGTTTCTGCTGACGGCGCCGGTGCCGGTCCAGACGGTGTTTCGGTGGAAATGCCTCGAGAGCCTGGTGCTGGCCTCGTGGGCCTTCCTGTTTCTGATCGCACCCCTCCTGGTGGCTTACGGGCAGACGGTGCGCGTGGCGTGGCACTTTTATCCGGCGGTGGCTGTTTTGGTGGGCCTGTTCATCGTACTGCCGGGTGTCCTGGGGGCGACCGGCGCCATCTGGTTGGCCCGGTTTGTGGATCGACGCACGTTTCAGGTGCTGGTGGCCGTGGTTTTCGTGGGCGGAATCGGAGCGCTGTGGTGGAACCTGCGTCCGCCGCCGGCCGTTGACGAGGCGGCGGATGCGCGGGTGCTGAATGTGATCGACCGATTGCTCAACAACACCAGCCTGGCCCACGCGCCCTGGCTGCCGAGTTACTGGCTGAGTGCCAGCGTCGAGAATTGGGCGGAGGGTGCGCTGAGCACAGCCTTGTTCTTTGCCTTGGTGCTGCTCAGTCACGTGCTGTTTTTCGGTCTGCTGGCCTTCACGCAAACGGGGGCGGCGTTTGCGACGGCGGCCGATCTGGTGCAGAGCCGGGGCGGTCTGCTGGCCCACTGGACGTGGTGGCGGCGTCGCAGTGTCGCCACCGCCGGTGCGGCGCCGGGGTATCCGCCGGATGGACTCGATCGTGCGCTGTCGTGGCTGGGACTGCGACCCGCCACGCGGGCGCATGTCACCAAGGATCTGCGGCTGTTCTTTCGCGACACCACCCAGTGGGCCCAGACGGCGCTGCTCTTCGGGCTGCTGGCGGTTTACGTGTTGAATCTGCGGCAGTTCACGCGCCGGATGGATGTGCCCTTCTGGCTGAATGCCGTGTCCTTTCTCAACCTCGGGGCGTGCGCGTTGAATGTGGCGACCATCTCGACCCGCTTCGTCTTCCCGCAGTTTTCCCTCGAAGGCCGGCGGGTCTGGCTGGTGGGTCTCGCCCCACTGGGCTTGCCCCGGGTGCTGGCGTTGAAATTTCGGATTGCCGCCGGACTGGCCCTGCTGCTGGCGTTGCCGTTGCTGGTGTTGTCGACGCGGCTCCTGCAACTCGGCTGGTCGCGGACAGTCTTCTTCGCGGTCGCCATCACCTGCATGACCTTCACGCTCAACGGACTCGCCACGGGGCTGGGTGCTTTGTATCCGAATTTCCGTGAAACCAATCCTTCCAAAATCGTCAGCGGCTTTGGGGGCACGCTCACCCTCATCCTGAGTTTTGGGTACATTTTGGGCGGTGTGGTGGTGTTGGCGGTGGGTTCGCCGTGGAGTTGGCGGGGGGACGGCGGGTTCCTGGTGGGGCGGGCCGTGGTGTCGTGGTCGGTGTTTCTCCTGTTGAGCGCCCTGATGGGCATCGTCCCGTATCGCCTGGGGCAGCGACAGGTGGCGCGTCTGGAACTGTAAAATCACGGTTTCGGTTGAACCTTGGCCGAACGCCCTCACTCTTACGGGCGACGTACATGGCGATGTTACAGGGGATCACCAGTGGATTGAACGGTCTCGGCGAGCTCATTTTGATGGCTGGCGAGGCGATTCGCTCCGTGCGGTATCGTCGTCCCAACTGGCATGACCTCCTGGTGCAGTTGCATTTTGTCGGGGTGAAGAGCCAGTCGGTGGTGCTGACCACGGGGGCGGCGACGGGCATGGTCTTGTGCGCCCAGACTTTCTTCCAGTTTCACAAGGTGAAGATGGACACGGCCACGGGCGCCGTGGTGAGCGTGGGCATGAGCAGCGAATTGGGTCCGGTGCTCGCGGCCTTGATGCTCACCGGCCGGGTGGGTGGCGCGATGGCGGCGGAGTTGGGTACGATGAAGGTCACGGAGCAGATCGATGCACTCCGCACATTGGCGACCCATCCGGTGGATTACCTCGTGGTACCCCGGCTGATGGCTCTGCTGCTGGCGGCGCCGCTGCTGACTGCGCAATCCGTGGTGATCGGAATTTTCGCCAGTTACCTGGTGGGCACGCGCCTGCTGGGTATCGATGGCGCGTATTACCTGGCCAACATGGTCAAGTTCACCAGTCCGCTCGATGTGGTCACCGGGCTGATCAAATCGCTAATGTTCGGTGGGATCATCGCCCTGGTCAGCTGCTACAAAGGGCTCGATACGCGCGGTGGGGCGGAAGGCGTGGGGCGCGCCACCACGGAAGCCGTTGTGGTGTCGAGCATTGCCATCCTCATCAGCAATTTCTTCCTCACTTTGTTTCTCACCCGCTTGTTCAAGGGTGTGTGAAAACGGTTCCCGCCACCGCCCATTCCCAGAGCCCCCGCCATGATTGAAGTGCGCGATGTTCGGAAGAATTTCGGGACCCAGGAGGTGCTCCGGGGGGTGTCCCTGCGCATTGAAACCGGCGAGGCCGTGGTCATCATCGGCCGGTCGGGCGGTGGCAAGAGCATCCTGCTGAAGCATCTGATCGGACTGCTGCAGCCGGATGTGGGCGAGGTGCTGGTGGACGGACGGGATCTGGCGCACCTGTCGGAGCGCGAATTGCTGAAGGTGCGGCGCAAGTTCGGCATGCTGTTCCAGGGCGCGGCACTGTTTGATTCCCAGACCGTCTACGAAAACGTCAGCTTCGTTCTGCGCCGCGAAGGCCGGCACACGAAGGGGGAGATCGATAAATTGGTGGCCGAGGCGCTGTCGATGGTGGAGCTGTCGGGCATCGAACAAAAGAAGCCCGCGGAACTCTCCGGCGGCATGCGCAAACGCGTCGGTCTCGCCCGCGCGATCGTTTATCGTCCGGAAATCCTGCTGTATGACGAACCTACCACCGGGTTGGATCCGGTGGCCGGTGACCGGATCGACAAGTTGATCCGCCGCGTGTGGGACAACTTGAACGTCACCAGCATTGCGGTCACTCACGACATGAAGAGCGCCCGGACGATCAGCAATCGCATCCTAATGTTGCACGAAGGACGGATCTACGCCGAAGGCCCGACGGCGAGCCTGCTGGCCTCCACCGATCCGGTGGTTTACAACTTTGTGAATGGCATCTCGCTGGATGCCACCGGTCACGCCTGAAGCCCCTGGCTCTTCCTCCCCACTCTGCTCATGGAAAACTCCTCACTTGCCCGCAAGGTCGGCCTTTTTGGTTTCGTTGGCCTGCTGCTGATCGGCCTGCTCCTGGTGAACTTCAGCCGGGGCGCTGCGTTTTGGAAGCCCCGCTATGAGATCACAGTCCGGGCGGAGGGTGTGGGGGGCTTGAAGCCTGGCGCCTTCATCATGATGTCCGGCGTCCCCATCGGAACCGTGAATCATCTCATCCTGAATGACGACGGGCGCAAGGTGCTGATTGAATGTGCGATTGAGTCCCAGTACAAGATTCATGCGGATGCGAGATTCGAGATCGAGCAGAGCGGCTTTCTGGGGGATCAATTCGTCTCCGTCACCCCCCAGGCCAACCGCGCGCCGGAATTGCGAGATGGCGGCTCGGTGGATGCCGCCAAGCCCTTCAGCATGAGCGAGGCTTTGCGTAGCGCGGTCAGCCTCATGCAACGGTTGGAGGGCGCGGCGACCAAGCTCGATGGAGCGGTGGGGCGCATGGACAAGGGGATTTTCTCCGATGCCGTCATTGCCAACCTGACCAATACCATCGCCAATGCGCGGCGGGTCTCCGAGCGGGCGGACTCGGCCCTCCGCAGCGTGGAGCAACTCATCCAATCGAACACGCCGTTGATCGAAGGTTCCCTCAGCAACGTGCAGGCCTTTTCCGGACGCTTGAATGACTTCGCCGGCCGGATGGATGCCCTGACGGTGCAGATGAGCGGGGTGATCTCCAACGCGGATACGGTGATCCTGAGCAACAAGGCGGATCTCCAGATCATTGTCTCCAACGTGAAAGGGGCGACGGCGGATCTGAAGGGCTTGTCCGGGGATCTCCAGAATGGGCGCGGCGTGGCGGGTGCACTCTTGAAGGATCCCGCGATGCAGGATCGGTTTCGGGATTTGATGGGGAATCTGACCGTGCTCTCCAGCAACCTCAGCGCCAACGGCATTTTTTGGAAACCGCGGACGGTCCGGGTGTTGACCAACGATCTGCGCCACCCGTCCCGCGGATTGCTGCGCTAGTCCGCGGCAACCGCCGCCGCCCATTACTTCGGTGCGCCAGCCGGGAAATCGCTGGCTAGTCTGTCCTCATGTTACGCTTGGTGGAGAACCTCCTTCAACCCACGGGACTTCTTTGGGTCCTGCTTTGGGTGGCAGCGGTCGTGCTGTTTCGACGAGGCCAATACCGCTGGAGTTTCCTGTCCCTGGTGCTCGCGGCCGGGCTGTGGGGAGTGGGAGCAACGCCCTTGCCGGCGAAACTACTGGCGGACCTCGAACGTCCCTATGTGGCACTGGCGCGGAATCCCCCGGCGGCGGACGCCGTGGTCATGCTGGGCGGCACGCACGACTATTCCCCGCGGACGTTGTTGCCGATGAATTTCGGCGGCAGCGTGGATCGGGTCACCACCGCCCTGGAGTTGATCCGGACCGGCCGTGCCCGGGCCTTGGTGCTCGGCGGCGCGTACTACCGTTTGCGGGGCGAGGAACGACCCGATTCGGAACTGCTGGAGCAGTGGATGCGCGATTGGCATCTGCCCACCGGGGAATTGATCCGCCTGAGCACCTGCGCGAATACCCGGGACGAAGCCGAGCGGGTGGCGCGCCTGGTTCGGGAACGCGGCTGGCGCCGGGTGCTGCTTGTGAGCACCGCCTGCCACCTGCGCCGGGGCGAAGGGACCTTTCGGCGGATGGGCATCGACGTAATCCCCGTGGGGTGCGATTTTCAGGGGCTCGACGCCCTCGACAATCCCGACTCGCTCTGGCGGGTGATTCCGGAGGGTAACAACCTGAACTGGTTTCAATCTTGGTTTCACGAGGTCGTGGGCTGGTGGTGGTACCGCTTGAAAGGTTGGCTCTGATCCCTGTTTTCCCGTTGGCAAGGTGAGGAAACTGCGGCCAGCTTGCGATTGTGTCCGTCGTTACCGCCCAGGCTGCTGCCTTGAAGCGAACCGTGACGGTGCAGTGGCTGCATCAGGTCCATTTCACCGAGCATGTGTTCGCGTCCGGCAATTCGTTGCTACGTGACGTCCTGCTGCAGGGCGTCGAAGGCGCCGCGCGCTCGCGGGTCAAGGTGCTGGTGGTGGTCGACGAGGGTTTGAACCGGGCGCTCGCGCATCTTACGACCGAGATCACTTCCTATTTTGCCGGTCACGCCGGTCAGTTGGAATTGGTTTGCCCGCCCGTCAGTTTGGAGGGCGGCGAAGTCGTGAAGAACGCGTACTTTCGGGTGTCGGAGGTGCATGCGTTGATCGAGCGGTATCACATCGACCGGCACAATTACGTGCTGGCGGTGGGCGGGGGAGCCTTGCTCGACATGGTGGGTTTGGCTGCGGCCACCGCGCATCGCGGGGTGCGTTTGGTGCGGTTGCCGACCACCACGCTGGCCCAGGATGATTCCGGCGTCGGGGTGAAGAACGGCATCAATGCCTTCGGGAAGAAGAATTTCATCGGCACCTTTGCGCCGCCGCATGCGGTCATCAATGACTTTGCCTTCCTCACGACACTGGGCGCGCGGGACAAACGCGCCGGATACGTCGAAGCGGTGAAGGTCGCCTGCATTCGCGACGCGGCGTTTTTTGGCGAACTCGAAGCGCAGGCCGCGGCGCTGGCCCGGTTTGAACCGGGGCCGATGAAACGGCTGATCCACCGGAGCGCCGAATTACATCTCAACCACATCACGACCAGTGGTGATGCGTTTGAGATGGGCAGCGCGCGGCCCCTCGATTTCGGACATTGGGCGGCGCACAAGCTGGAGCAACTGAGCGAATACCGCGTGCGGCACGGCGAGGCCGTGGCGATCGGTCTGGCGCTCGATACGCTGTATTCGGCCGAGCAGGGGTACCTGAGCGCGGCGGAGGCCGAACGGATCCTCAGCCTGATGGAGAACCTGGGCTTTGATCTTTACGTCCAGGAGTTGTTCCACTCCGACACGGCCGGCCAGTTGCTGGTGCTCATGGGGCTGGAGGAATTTCGGGAGCATCTCGGCGGGGAGCTGACCATTACCCTGCTCCGGCGGATTGGCGAGGGCTTCGAAGTGCACGAAATGGATCCCCGGGTGGTGGAACGATGCATGCAGATGCTGCGTCGCCGGCACGAGGGCCGGGCCGGCAGCGTGACGCGGCTGATGGCGTGAACCGCTGTCGCTGACCGGGGCTGGCCGCCCGCCGGATCAGTAATGCGGCGGTTTGGTGGTGGCGGCCTGCGGGCGATCCAGCTCCTGGTTATTTACCGTCTCGTCCAATTGATCCAGGCGCTTTTGGAGTCGGGCCAGGGTTTTCGCCTGCGCCACGACCACCGAGTTCAGGGCGTCATAGTTCCGCTCCAGATGTGCCAGAGCGGCTTCGAGATCGGTCAGGCGGGCCGCTTCGGACGGGGTGCCACCGGGTTTCGTTTCAGATTTCATCGCCGCGATCCGTGAAGAACAAGAGGTAGGCCCGATCGTAGTCCGCCGTTGGCACCAAGACCCGCACGTCGCGATCCAGATCGCCATCACCGGGCAGCGAGGGATCCACAAACTCACTGGTTGCCGCGATTCCGTGCTGTTCCAGCCAGCTTACCAGCAGGTCCGTTTTGATGAACGGACCCGTGAAGAATTCGCGGTGCGCGGCCGCGCCGTCGGGCGCGGTCACGGGTTGATGGTTTCGAGGTAGCGGAATTTACCCTTCTCCACCTGGAGAATCACGGCCGCCTTCGAGGCGTTCCGTTCCGCATCGATGGTCGTGGCGCCGGTGACGCCATCGAAACCCTTGGTGGCGGCCAGGGCGGTCTTGAGCTTCGAGCCCTCCGTGCTGCCGGCGCGACGAATGCCGTCCGCGAGCACCATCATGGAATCGTAGCCCAAAGCCGCCATCGCGTCAGGCGCGGCGCCGTAGCGGGCCTTATAGGCGGCGACGAACGCCTTGCTCTTCGCCGAGGCGACGTCGGGATGGTAATGGGTCGAGAAATAGTGCCCCTCCACCGCTTCCTTGCCGAGTTCGATCAGCTTGTCGGATTCCCAGCCGTCGCCGCCAAAGAAGGGGACGGGCAGACCGAGTTGCCGGGCCTGGATGCAGATGAGGGCGACGTCCGTGTAGTAACCCGGGACGAACACGGCATCGGGCGTGGCGCCCTTGATGGTGGTCAACTGGGCTTTGAAATCCGCGTCACCGCCGTTGAAATCCAGTTCCACGACGATCTCGCCGCCGTTCTTCAGGTATTGCTGTTTGAAGTACTTCGCCAGGCCCTTGCTGTAATCGCTCTTGGCGTCGGTGAAGAGCGCCACGCGTCGGGCCTTCAGGGTCTTGGTGGCGAAGTTGGCCATCACCGTGCCCTGGAAGGGATCGATGAAACAGACGCGGAAGATATAGTCGCCCGTCTTGGTGACGTCCGGATTGGTGGAGGACGGGGAGATCATGGGGACGCCGGCCCCCTGGCAGACGGGCGCGGCTTCGAGGGAGCGGCCCGAGGCCACTTCGCCGAGCACCGCCACGACGCCGTCGCGGGAGACCAGTTTGTTGACCACCGTTTGGGATTCGCCGGCCTTGGACTGGGTGTCCTCGGTGAGGAGTTTGAACTTCTTGCCCAGCACACCCCCGGCGGTGTTCAGCTCATCGACGGCGAGCACGGTGCCATTGTGGGAGGATTCCCCGAAGGCGGATTCCTTGCCGGTGAGAGAGGCGAATTCACCGACCTTGATGAGACCTTCGCCGCCCCCGCCTCCGCAGCCACCCACCAGCAGGGCGGCGGCACAGACCAGGCCGGACGAGTGACGAAGGAGGAATTCGCGGCGCGTGGCCGCACGAAGCAACAAGGAGGTAGCGTGTATCATGAGAGCGGATTCCGCGCACCATGCGCGACGGGCCCGCGGAGAATACGCGGCCCGAGGTGTGTTTCAACCGGCAATGAAACGCAAGTGGGCGGGCGTGGGCGCCGGGGGTCGAGGGGAATGCTGCGATGGATGCGGTTGCCCGGCGAGGGAGTTGCGCCCCCGGGGACGGCGGGACAGCTTCCGGGCTCACGAAGTCCCCTTCCTTCGGACGGGAGCTTCGGCTCCTGCGGGTGTTAGCGCATGCAAATTGGTCCCATCCTTCAACGGGAGCTGCGGGTGTGCCTCCGCCGGCCGGAGGCGCGCCGGTTTCGGAACCAGCATGCCTACTGGGCGACGGGGTTCTCGGCACTGCTGTTGGTGGTGGAGGGTTTCGGGGTGCCAATCCTGCAATACCTTGGGTTCTGGATTTTCGCCGGCTCCGCGATGCTGGCCGGCGCGCTGCCGCTGTGGCAATGCCTCGGGTTGATTCAGGACGAGCGGCATGCCCGCACGTTTCCCCTGCTTCGATTGGCCGGGGTCGGGCCCCTGCAGTTCTTCGCCGGGAAGGCTCTCAGTGCCCTTTGGTCCTGCGGTTTTCCGGTGCTGGGCTGCCTGCCGGTGATGGCCCTGCCGTTTCTCTCGGGCGGACTCGCGTACCACACTTTTCTCGGGATGCTGGCTTTCCTGCCGGCCGTACTGGTGGCGTCGGTGGGCGTCACGCTTTTCACCTCCACGGTGTGCCGCGACGAAGCCGGGGCGCGGGTACTTTTGTCGGGGATCGTCCTGACCTGGTGCCTGGGCACGCCGCTGCTGCACGCCCTCGGCCGCATGGCGACGGGTGTCGCTCCGTTCGGTCCCGAGGTGTTGTGGATCAGTCCCATTTATGCCGGCTCGCTTTTGCAGGGCGATTTGACCCGCAGCGTGCAAGGCGAATTCTGGCGGGCCATCGCGCTGATGTGGGGGGTGGGAGTAACCGGGTTGCTGGGGGCCGCGGTGTGGCTGGGACGGACGTGGACCCAGGACGAACTGGCGAAAGAAACCCGGTCGCGGTCCCGGATCACTTTTGCGGAAGCGGACCCGTTGCGGGGCGATGCCGCGTGGAATCCCCTGGCGGATTGGGTGGCGGGTGAGACGGCTCGTTTGCGCTGGCCGTACTTCGGGCTGGCGTTGTTTGCCGGCCTATGGCTGGTGGCGAGTGCGGTTTGGGGACGGGCGTGGATGGGCAGTCTCATGGGGTTGTTGCTGATATTGACTCTGGCCCTGTTCGGCGCCGGATTGCCCTCGTTTCTGTTGTCGGCCCGGGTTGCGCGGGATCGGCGTACGGGTGCCCTGGAGGAGTTGCTCAGCACGCGCCTGTCCCCGGGGCAGATCGTGGAAGGGCACGTGGCGGGGGTTCAGCGCCTGGTTCGCCCGTTTCAAATCGCTGTGGCGAGTGTGGCCGGGGTGATTTGGCTGGCGGGCCTGCTGACCCGGTCTTGGGAGCCACCGGCTTTGTTGTCCTACGCGATTCTCGGAGGGATGCTGGAGTTTTGGGTGCTGGCCCGGGGGAAGCGGATGTTGTATCAAAGTTTTCGCCTGGCCTTCGTGACCGGACAGTCCACGGCGGGACTGCGGCGAGGCGGCACGGCCATTGCGATGGGCAACGCGTATAACCTCTTCAATTTCTACCGGCTGATACAATCCATCACAACGGTGGGCAAACTGCCGGAATTCCCCACGGGCGCGTTTTGGGAAGTGGCCCTGGTCCTGGCGGCCGCCGGGATTGGGACGGCACTGTGGCACGGATTCAAGACTGGGGTGATTCCTGCGCGGCGTCTGGCCGAGGAGGAGATGCGGACCCTTATCCAGGAGCCGGTGCCGGACAAAGCGGATCCCCGCCTCAAGTCGTGGGACGCCAACACCCCATGGCCAGCGGCCACCACGTGATCCGGGCGCACGGTCATTCCACGCAGGGTGGTGATGGGATTGCTGCGGAGGCGCTGGAGGCCCCGGCTAATTCACGATCGGCGCCAAGTAAATTGATGCCGAAAGGACACGACGGGCCATAGTGGATCCATGACAACTCCACCGCTTTCGTCGCCGGGCTTTTGATATGATCCGTTGGGCCGGCTGGCTGCTCTGGTTGGGATGTCTGGCGCGATTGGGCGTTTGCGCCCAGCCCCTGCTGATCAACGAACTGGTCACCAGCAACGATACGGGACTGTCGGATGAGGATGGGGATCGACCGGATTGGATCGAACTCTACAATCCCGGTACCGCGGCCATCAACCTCCAAGGCTACGGCCTGACCGATGAGGTGAAGAGCCCGTTCAAGTGGCGGTTTCCGCTGCGGCTGATTCCGGCCCGCGGCTTGGTGGTGGTCTTTGCCTCGGGCAAGAACCGGACGAACGCGAATTCCCTGCACACGAATTTTCGTCTGTCCGCGGCCGGCGAAACGGTTCGGCTCACCCGGCCGGACGGGCGCACGACCGATGAGGTGGGGGTTCCCGCCTTGCTCAAGGATGTCGCCTACGGACGCCAGCCGGACGGCGGGTCCGCGCTGCTCTACCTCGCCACGCCGACCCCCGGTGCCCTCAATCACTCCGTCGCTGGGACGGCCGCGCTCTCGCCGCCGCTGTTCTCGGCGCCGGCCGGGTTTGGGGCCACGAATCTAAGCCTCGAACTCCGGGCGCCGGATCCGGGCGCCGTCATTCATTACACCCTCGACGGTTCCGAGCCCACGACGGCGTCGCCGGTTTATGTCGAACCGTTGCGAGTGGCGAATCGTTCCAGTCAGTCGAACGAACTCTCGGTCATCCCCGGCACGTCGACGACCAATCAACATACGGACGGCTGGAAACCTCCCCGCGGGTTGGTGCGCAAAGCGACGGTCGTCCGGGCGGCGTCCTTTCGCGCCGGCGCGTTGCCCAGTCGGAGCGTGGGACAGACCTTTTTTGTCGGACCGCGTCCCCCCACCGGATTGCCGGTGATCAGCCTTTCCCTCGCGCCCGCCGAACTCTTCGATTTTGATCGCGGGCTCTATATGCTGGGCCGAATCTTTGTCGATTGGCGGCGGGATCACCCCACCGAACCCCTCACGGGACACACCCCGGCCAACTATACCCAGCGCGGACCCGACTGGGAGCGGGCGGCGCACTTTGAGTATTTTTCCCCGGACGGAACGCCGGCGGTGGTGCGTGATATTCGGCTCGATATCCAGGGGCAATCCTCCCGGTCCTTTCGGCAAAAATCCCTGGGCCTGAAAGTCGCGGGCAACCCGATCCAGTACGAACTCTTTCCCGGATTGCGACGCCACGGCGATGGTACGCCCCTGCAGGAATTTCGTCATTTACGGCTGCGAAACTCGGGCAATGACTGGGCTTATACCTTGTTTCGCGACGCCCTGTGCCATCGGCTCGCCGAGGGGTTGTCAGTCGACACGCAGGCTTACCAGCCAGTGGAGGTGTTCCTGGATGGGGAGTATTGGGGCGTGCACAACCTGCGGGAGCAGCGTGATGCGGACTATTATCAAAGCCACTATGGGGTGCCCCGCGAGGCGACGGTGATTTGCTTTAGTGACGGTTCCTTGGTTGAGGGCGTTGCCGGCGGAAACGAGCCGTTTATTAAGTTGCGGGAATTCGCCGGCAGTCACGATCTCGCGGTCGCGGAGAACTATGCGGTCGTGGCGCGGCAGATCGATGTCCGCAATTTCATCCTCTATCACGCGGCGTGCATTTACTTCGGCAATGCGGACTGGCCGCACAACAACCTGGAGGTCTGGCGGGATCGCACCGGTCCGGTGGATGGCGGCGCGGTTTATCCGCGCGACGGTCGATGGCGCTGGGTGTTGTTCGATTGTGACCTCGCCTACGCGCATCCATGGAGCGGCGGGGTGGGGGACGCCACGCTGGCCGCCGCCCGGTCGCCAACCGGTCGTCCGGAGGTGGGTGTCGATCTGGGCTGGTCCACGGTGCTATTTCGCAGTTTGCTCAAGAATTCGGAGTTCCGACGGGAATTCCTCAATACTTCCGCGGACTTGATGAATTCGTGGTTCCGGGAAGCACGGGCCGCGGGTACCGTTGAAAAGCTTCGTGCGGTGATGGCTCCCGCGATGACCGAGCACTTGGATCGTTGGCAGACGCAGTCCGGGACCAATGCGTGGGCGGCTCAGGTGAAGATTCTGACCTCCTTTGCCAATCAACGTCCGATCCTGCTACGGCAGCAATATGTCACGCAATTCCACCTGGCGGGTTATGGGCCGCTGACGGTGGACGTCATTCCGGCTGAGGCGGGACGCGTGCGGGTGAATCATCTTTGGATCAATGCGGATCTCCCCGGGGTGGCGGCGGTGCCGTATCCCTGGCACGGCTGGTATTTTCGGGGTGTGCCCGTGGAGGTGGAAGCGCAGCCGGCGGCGGGCTGGCAGTTCGCCGGCTGGGAGTTCGATGACGGTACATCCGTGTCCGGGGCCGAGGCCGCGGTGCAACGGATTTTACCGGAAGCGGTGTCACAGGTCGGGGCCCGGTTTACGCGGACTCGACCCACCTTGGGGCCGATCACCTGGGTGGCGAAGAACCGCTGGAGCGTCACCGTCCGCGGCGCGCCGGACCACTCCTATCAGGTGCAATCGAGTGGGGATCTAACGACCTGGCTCGCGGTGGGATCAGTGCTGACGGACGCGCAGGGTCAGGCGCGCGTGGAACGGGAGGCGCCGCCGGATCGGGGGGCCGATTTTCTGCGTCTTCGCGCGGCGGAGTGATGCGGCGCACGAACCCGATAGGGTTCGTGTAGCGAGTTGATGGAGAAACCTGTTGACGTCTTCCGGGCGGCCGGCTAGACGCATTTTTGACACCACTCATCATGCACCACCTGCACACCTGGCCGCTATTTTGCGGTCTCCTGGGGCTTTCCGTATTAGCTCAACAAGGACCTTTTCCCCCGGAGGCGTGGCCTCCGACGGTGGATAAAAACGCCAATATCCAGTATGTCAGCGTGGGCGAGACGCTGGCGCCGCTGAATGATCATTGGAGTCCCAATCTCAGCATCCTGACCGGCGGCGATCAGCTGACGGCGGATATCGAAATCGGCGGCTTTTCTGGCAAAAAGGCCACCGGAAACTATCTCAATGTCGCGGACGGCAACCAGGGTTATACCCAATGGGCGGATCAGGAGACCATCGATATCTTGATGCAAATTTACGGGGATGCCGCGAATCTGAATTCGAGCGGGGCGCCCCGGAACTTCAATTTTCTTCTGGGAACTCTGCCCGAACTGGTGGCCCCCAACGGTGGCCAGATCCCGGCGGCGGCCAAGAATGGAAAATGGAACTGGGTCCTTTTCCGCATCCCCAACGGCACCCGGCCTTCGGACGGGTCCCGCTATGTGGGATCCATTCCCGCCAATGCCCAGGGAGCAACCGCCAACGCCGGCGTGAATGGCGGCACGATCCGGCTGGAGAATGTGCCGAATTTGATTGTCCGCGCGATCGCCTGGGGTCCGCAGGGTGCGTTTGGTGAGCCGGATGCCATCAACCAGTTTGCGTCCGCCGCCAGCTGTGATCCGGAACCGAATACGAATCTCGTGTGGAATGATCTGGCGGCCAATGCCAGTGACCATCTCAATCTGCTGACCGGCGGGGATCAGGTTTCGTCGATTGCCACCGGGATTGGTCCGGACGGGGACAAGCGTCGCGCGGTGAAGGCCGAGGGCAGCCTGTTGAACTTCGGTATCACGGGAAATTACCTCGGCAAACCCTGCAACGACCCGCGGACGGTCAAGATCTGCGTGCAGTATTATGATGACGCGGCGCTCAAGGATGTCGTGAGTTTCGGACCCGAGGCCTATGCCACCGACGCGCTCACCGGCGTGGGCAGCGTGGCGGAAGCCAACCGGGAAACGTTGAAGGGCACGGGTAAATGGCAGCGCCGCTCCTGGATCATTCCGGCAGTGAACCTCCGGGGCGTCAATACGACCCCGCTCACCGGCGGGCCGCGTTTGGTGTTCGCGGGCGGCTCGGTTTATATCAGTCGCATCGATATCGCCGTGTTGCGCGAAGGCACGCACCCGCTGGCCGGTCAGGACCCGTTGGCCGACTGCTTTAGCGACCCGAATATCTGTCTCGGGGTTTATGGCGATTTCGCGGAGATGGATCTGGCCAAGGGAGTCTTCAATGGATTGGCGCCCGGCAGCAGTGGTGGCGATCAGGAAATGATCCAGGAAGAGGCGGGTCCGGCGAAGGATCGTCGTTTGGCGGTGCGACCGGCCTTTGACGACGGCACGCCGGGGGCGACGCACAATTATCTGAATTTTGCCATCACCGATGAGAAGTTGGGACCCAACAGCCAGCCCAATGCCCGGATGGCGATTTGTGTGACGTACTACGACAGTCCGGATTTGGTGGGCAAGACGTTCCGCCCCGAGGTTTATCAATCCGAACGAAACGGCACGCTGACCTTCGCCTTTACGCCGGGCAATGTGGCGGTGGCTCTGGAGGGGACGGATACCTGGCGAAATGCCTATTTTGAACTCCCGGACGTCAAGTTCAACGGGGTCAATCAAGGGCCCCAGGCGGCGGCGCGCTTTGCGTTGTCGGGCAAGATTGCCGTCAGTCGGGTGCAATACGCGGTGATCCGTCCGTGCGGAGCCAATGCCGGTAAGAACCTGCTGCAGGATTGCAAGCCGGTCTCCAGTCCCACGCTCGGGGCCGTACGGGGCGCCGGGGGCAAGGTGCGATTTAGTTGGCCGGCGGCCGCCGTGGGGTTTGTGCTGCAGGGAACGGATTCCCTCGCCACCCCGGATTGGCAACCGGTGACCGCCGTGCCGACCGTGGACGGAACTTCCGCTGTTCTGGACGTCACGCCCGATGCCGCCCGGCGGTTCTACCGGCTCTTTCAGCCGTAAACTCAAGGATTCCCCGGGGAGCGGATTCCGATCCGCTTCCGGGGAAGCGGCCGACCCGGAGAGATGCGTTTTTCTCTCCGGGTCGTTTCATTTCTTTCCCGTGCATTCCCCGGGGCCGGGCGCACGTTGTCCACCGCGATGATGCCTTCGAAAGCCGCTCTCTGGGCCCGCTATCAGCAATACTACACCGAGTTCGCCAGTCTCGGATTGTCCGTGGATCTCTCCCGGGTGAACTTCCCCGACGGATTTTTGACCACCATGGAGCGTCCGTTGCAACGGGCGTTTGCCGCGATGGCTGAGTTGGAAAAGGGGGCGATCGCGAATCCGGACGAGAAGCGCATGGTGGGCCACTATTGGCTCCGGGCGCCCCAATTGGCGCCGACGCCGGCCCTGACGGCGGAGATCGAACAGACCCTGGTGGCGTTGCGGACATTTGCCGCGGACGTGCATGCCGGGCGTCGCGTCGGGAGTGCCGGACCTTTCCGGAATGTTTTGATCATCGGCATCGGGGGCAGCGCGCTTGGGCCGCAGTTCGTCGCCAAGGCCCTGGGACATCCCGGCAGCGATAGACTGAAGCCCTACTTTTTCGACAACACCGATCCCGACGGAATGGATGCGGTGCTGGGCGAACTCCGGGGGCAATTGGGCCAAACCTTGGCGGTGGTCATCTCCAAGTCCGGCGGAACCCCCGAAACTCGCAATGGTATGCTCGAAGCGCGGGCGGCCTTTGAGCGCGCCGGCTTGAGCTTCGCGCGCCACGCGGTCGCCGTAACTGGAGCCGGCAGTGCGCTGGGTCAGACGGCCATGAGGGAAGAGTGGTTGCAGACCTTTCCGATGTGGGATTGGGTGGGTGGGCGCACGAGCGAAACCAGTGCCGTGGGTCTGTTGCCGGCGGCCTTGCAGGGTCTCGATATCGATGGATTGCTCGCGGGTGCCCGGGCGGCGGACGAAGTGACCCGGATTCCGGAATTCAAAAAGAATCCGGCCGCACAACTGGCCCTCATGTGGTATTTCCTGGGCGAAGGCCGCGGTTCCAAGGACATGGTGGTGCTGCCGTACAAGGATCGGCTCGAGCTGTTCTCCAAGTACCTCCAGCAATTGCTCATGGAATCGCTGGGCAAGGAACTCGATCTCGACGGCCGGATCGTGAACGCCGGCATCAGCGTCTATGGCAACAAAGGGTCCACCGATCAGCACGCCTACGTGCAACAGCTGCGCGAAGGGGTGTTGAACTTCTTCGTGGTCTTCATCGAGGTGCTGCAGGATCGGGTGGGGGCCAGCATCGAGGTGGAGCGGGGGATTACGAGCGGCGATTTTCTCTGCGGTTTCCTGCAGGGCACCCGCGAGGCGCTTTACGAAAACGGGCGGCAGAGTCTCACGCTGACCGTCAAGGATTGCTCGGCTTTCACGGTGGGCATGTTGATCGCCCTCTTCGAGCGGGCCGTGGGATTGTACGCGTCGCTCATCAACATCAATGCCTACCATCAGCCGGGGGTCGAGGCGGGAAAGAAGGCGGCCACGGCGGTTTTGAAGCTGCAGAGTGCCGGTGTGGCGTACCTCGCGGCGCATCCCGGAAGTGCGTTTTCCGCAGCGGCCGTGGCCCAGTCCATCGGTCAGCCGGACGGGGCGGAAATCCTCTACAAAATTCTCAACCACCTCGCGGCGAACCAGCGGGGCGTGAAGATCACGACCGGTTCCGGTCCGACCGCGGAATTTGCCGCCCGTTGAAGCGGGTGATCGGTTGAGCCGCTCAGTAGCGCGGCGTTTGAGCGTCGACTTCCTGGCTCCAGCGGTCGATGCCGCCGCTCAGATTCTCCAGTCGGGTGAAGCCGAGTCCGCGCAAAAAGCCGATGGCTTGGGCACTGCGGACGCCGTGGTGGCAGTACACCACGACGTCCGTGTCGCGCCAATCGGCCAGTTCTTCGTAACGCTCCGGCAAATCGCCCAAGGGGATCAGCCGGGAACCCGGCAGGGCCGCCAGTTCGTGTTCCCAAGTTTCCCGCACATCCAGCAGATGCGGGGCGGCGGGACCTTGGAGCCGACGGGCGAGTTCCGGGGGCGTCATGCTTCAGGCGGTCAGACCGCTGAGATAACGCTCGCATTCCAGCCCCGCGGCGCAGCCCATGCCGGCGGCGGTGATGGCCTGGCGGTATTCCTTGTCGGAACAATCGCCCGCCACGAAGACACCTTCCACCGACGTCCGGGCACCGTGGGGACGCACGACGTAACCGGCCTCATCGAGATCGATCTGGCCCTGGAACAGGCGCGTGTTCGGATGATGTCCGATGGCTACGAAGACGCCGGCGCAGGGCAATTGGGACGTGGCGCCGGTCTTCAGATTCTTGAGCGTGACGCCGGTCACCTTACCCGCTTTCACGTCTTGGATTTCCGTCACGGCGCTGTCCCAGATCGGCTGAATCTTGGGATTCGCGAGCGTCCGTTCCGCCATGATCCGGGAAGCCCGGAGCGTGTCGCGACGATGCACGAGATACACCTTGGAACCGAAGCGGGTGAGGTAGCTGGCCTCCTCGCACGCGGAATCACCGCCGCCCACGACCACCAGGGGCTGATTGCGGAACATCGGGAGCGCTCCGTCGCAGGTTGCGCAGTAGGTCACCCCGTGCTTCTCCAACTCCACTTCGCCCGGGCAGTCGAGGTGTTTGTGTCCGGCGCCGCTGGCGATGATGATGGATTGGGCCAGCACGGGCTCGCCATCGATGACCAGGCGGAAGGGCCGCTGCGAAAGATCGACGGAATCGACGGTGGCGAAGCGCACCTGGGCGCCGAAACGCTCCGCCTGCTTTTGCAGCCGGGTCATCAATTCATAGCCATCGATGCCCTCGGGGAAGCCGGGGAAATTCTCCACGATGCTGGTGGTGGTGAGCAGACCGCCGGGCATGATGCCGCTGAGGACCAGCGGCGCCAATTGGGCGCGGGCGGTGTAGATCGCGGCGGTCAGACCGGCGCAGCCGGTTCCGATGATGACAACTTTCTCCATAATCGCTGGGTCCACCCTAGGGGCGAACCGCCCCCGCGCAATTCCGACGAGGATTTTGGGGCGGCGCGGTCCGTGGGGCGGCCCGAAGTTGGGCCGGCGAAGAGCCCCGATGGTCTAGCCCGACTTTCGGTACTGCCGCCTATTTTTGTGGGTTACCGCGCATTCATGGGAAAAACAGCCTGATCGGGATGGCGTGCCAGGTTCAAAGTCGCCCCTCGGCGGCGTGAAGGTTGGTTGGGGTGCCAGGTTCCCTAATCGTCGCCGACGAAACTAGGGGGCAGGCTCCCTAACTGGGCGGTAAGAACTCCGTGCCAGGCTCGGAATTTGCCCGGCGCGCCCACCCCGGATGGCGTGCCAGGTTCCCTATTCATCGCCGGCGGAACGGTGGCTTTCCACGACCCTGAAGTACCGGTGGGGTGGGCCATCCTTGAAGCGGGAATGAACGCGCAGAATTACGGTTTTCCGGAACCGCGTTCGGAGTCCAAGTGCCGGCGGAAATGGAGTGGGCCGGTACTACCCACGAATTCGCCGAGTTTGCCGGGTGGCGTGGGCGAAAACCCCGGGAAGAACCCCACGCGAGATTCCGGTCGGCCCGAAAATAGTCGAAATTTCGGTCCAGGGCCGAAAGTTGGACTAGCGCCGCAGGATGGCGGTCTGGGCCGTGCACAGCTTCGAGCGCAGGGCGGCCGGGAGATATTGCACGGCGGATTCCCCGAAGCGGGCGAGGGGAGTGGCCGCGCGACTGGCAAGGCGGTGCAGGCCGGCGTTGCCCGTAAGGAAGGGCGAACCCCAGACGTACAAACGTTCGACACTGAACCCGGCCTCGCGGCCCAGGTGGGCCATCTCCTGCGGGGTGATCAAAAACAGACGCCCGTCCGCATCCGGCTTGAACTGCCGGCTCTCCAGCGCGGTGAAATCCTCCACCTGCGTCCACGTGGGCAGCCGGTTGCGGAAGAAGGCGCCGTTGGGCGTGGTGATGAGGGCCCGTCCGTCCGGGTTCAGAAACCGCCGCAGCTGTTTCAGGAAATCCACCGTGTGCGCCACGTGCTCGAGGATCTCGCAGGCAATCACCAGATCGAACCGCCCCGTTTTTTCCGGATCGAGATCGAAGAGATTGCCGCCCAGCAAGCGGATGCTCCCGGCATTGCGGAAATTGCGCAAGCCGTTGGTCAGGTTCTCTGTGCGCAGATCATTGGCGGTGGTCTGTCGCCCCGCCGCGGACAGCACGGCGCAGAGGGCGCCGTCGCCCGAGGCCACTTCCAGCACGGTTTGAGCCGGCAGCGCGAGGGCGTCCTCGATTGCCAGCAGCGCCCGCATGCGACCGAACGACCAGTACGACGGAGCCCACGCCGGCTGGAAGTTCCAGCCTTGGGGATCAGGAAAATCACGGGTCGCAAAAGGACGCACCACGCCGAGCCCGGACGCGGAGACTTCCTGGAATTTGGACCACGGAAAACGGGCGCGACTGAGGAACCGCAGGTGGGTATCGGGGGACTTCATTTCCAGAAGGGCGGCCTAACGAGACACCCGAGGTTGAAAGTAAGCGATGGTCTGGCGCAGCCCGTCGGCCAGCGAGACTCGGGGCTCCCAGCCGAGCAGGGCGCGGGCGCGTTGGATGTCGGGCTGGCGTTGTTTGGGGTCGTCCTGCGGCAACGGACGATGCACCAACGTGGCCGAGGAACCCGTGGCCTGCAGGATCTCACGGGCGAACTCGATCATCGTCAGCTCGTGAGGATTGCCGATGTTCACCGGCAAATGCGCGTCCGGTGCGTCGCACAACATCAGCCGCACGATGCCGTCCAGCAGATCGGAAACGTAACAGAAGGAGCGGGTCTGCCGGCCGTCGCCAAAGATCGTCAGGGGCTCGCCCCGCAACGCCTGACCGAGGAAGGCCGGAACCACCCGGCCATCGTTCAGCCGCATGCGCGGGCCGTAGGTGTTGAAGATCCGGACGATGCGCGTGGCCACCTGATGCTCGCGGAAATACGCCATCGTCAGCGCTTCGGCAAAGCGCTTGGATTCATCGTAGCAACCGCGCGGACCCACGGTGTTAACGTTGCCCCAGTAGGATTCGGGCTGGGGATGGATGTGCGGATCGCCGTAAATTTCCGAGGTGGAGGTCAGGAGGAATCGAGCGCCCTTGACCTTGGCGAGTCCGAGGGCGTGGAGCGTGCCCAACGAGCCGACTTTCAGGGTTTGGATGGGCAGTTCGAGATAGTCGATTGGACTGGCAGGCGACGCGAAGTGCCAGACGTAGTCCACCGTTCCGGCGACATAGAGGTGTTCCGTCACGTCCTGCCGGATGAAGCGAAAGCGGTCGTGGCCGGCGAGGTGGGCGAAATTGTCCGTGCTGCCGGTGACCAGATTGTCGTAGCCGATGACGCGGTGACCGCGGGCCAGCAGCAGGTCCACGAGGTGGGAGCCGAGGAACCCCGCGGCGCCGGTGACGACGGAAACGGGGGTCGCGGGCGGTGGCGTGGAGGCGGGCGTGGAGGCGGGCGTGGACGGGGACGGGGGCGTGGTCAAAGCGGTGGGCATGCGGGGCAGGTTGGGCTATTTGGCGCCCGCGCCGCTGAAGACCGCCGGCACCGTGCGCAGCAGGATTTCAACGTCGAGCCAGATGGACCAGTTATCGATGTATTCGAGGTCGAGGCGCACCCATTCGGTGAAATCCCGGACGTCATTGCGGCCGGAGATCTGCCACAGGCACGTGAGGCCGGGCTTCACACTGAGCCGACGCCGATGAGCGGGATCATCGAAGCGGGCCACTTCGTCGAGCGGAAGCGGTCGGGGACCGACGAGGGACATTTCGCCCCGGAGGACGTTGAACAACTGGGGCAGCTCGTCGAGCGACCATTTACGGAGGATCCGGCCGACCCGGGTGACCCGGGGATCGTTGGTGACCTTGAAGACGGGCCCGGTCATTTCATTGAGCGCGGCCAGTTCCTGCTTGAGTTGCTCGGCGTTGGAGACCATCGAGCGGAATTTCAGCATGCCGAACGGACGGCCGTTCAAGCCCGCCCGACGTTGACGGAACATCACGGGTCCTGGTGAACTCAAACGGACGGCGATGGCAGCGAGCACCATCAGCCAGGACGTCAACGCCACCAGCACCAACGCCCCGACGAAGTCGAGGACGCCCTTGGCCACGGAATGCCAGGAGGCCCGCGGACCGGTGGCGAACACCAGCATCGGGTGTCCGGCCAGTTCGTCGACGGTCGTCTGGGCCAGGCGGGTCTTGAAGAAATCCGCAAACAACCAGACTTCCACGCCCTCGAGTTCGCAGGCGTGGATGGCTTCCTCGATGGTGCCGAAGAGGGTGTTGCGCGGGGACACGATGACCGCGTTGGCGGAGTGTTCGTGGAGCAGATCCACCAGCCGTCCGATGGGGTCCCGGTTCAAATCGAGCCGCGCCACCAATTGCACGCCGCCCAGTGCTCCGGTGCCCAGCGTTTGTTCCAGCTGACGGGCATCGGCATCGGCGCCGACAAAGATGACCCGGCGCCGGCCGGCTTCACCACCGATGCTCATGGCGGAGTGGCGGATTATCTCCTCCTTGATCCAGACCAGGAAGATTACCAAGGGGATGAACAAGGCGACGACGCCCCGGGCGCCCTCTTCCTTGCGCAGGAACAGGGCGGCAACGACCAGCAATGCCATCCAGGCTGCCGCCCGGCTCAACTGCCACAGGGTCTGTCGACGGGCACCCATGTGGGCCCGCTGGTAAAATCCCTGGAGTTCCAGAATGGCGGGGGCCAGAGGCACCACCATCAGCAGATAGGGGGCGTAGGAACTGAAATCGGCGATCTTGTGTTCCGGATCCAGTCCGGGCCAGGTCCGGAACCAATGCGCCAGAAAGAACGACAGTCCAAAGAGGAAGGCATCCAGAAGTTTCTGGACCTGCGTATGGAGCTGGCGGCGGCGGCGGAGCACAGGTGGAGACTGGAGCGGCTTACGTCATCACCGGGCCGGGGTGATTGGCGGGCCCGCGGACCGCATGGCCGGAACGGCAAGGGCCAGCAAGCGTTTCATCTTCTCAAACGTGGCATCCTCTTCCCCCTCTTTGCAACGGGTGAAACATTGAATGCCGGTCCAGCGCGGCATCACTCCGCGGAGTAACAGGTCCTGCATGGTGAGCAGATGCCGTTGCGAATGCGAAGAGGTCTGTCGGTCCGCGGCGATGAAAAGGTAGGCAAACACGGCCCGCGACATCTTGTTGCCGCCGGCCGTCGCGAACGGCGCCTGCCCATTACAGCGCAGCACTTCCAGCTCGCCCGCGGCCGTGGGAATCCGCACCGTTTGCCGGGAGCTGATCTCCACCCCCTGGGACCCGAGGCACTGCTCCGGTCGGTGCAGACTGGAACGGTCCGTGCCCATGACCACCACCGAAATCATGGCCATGAAGTTGTCCACATCATCGCGGTAGAGTCGACGACCGAAGGTGGTGTCGGAGGGCAGGAAGCGCAGTTCCTCGGCGGACACCTCCAAGGGGACGGATTCAAAGCCCGTCAGGCGGATGGGCATGACGACACCGTTGGTGCGCAATTGAGCGTTCTCCCCGCCTTCCAAGGCATCGTGGCTCAGTTTTACGGCAGCGCGGCCCAGGCTTTGCCGGGGGCCGCGGTGGTGCAGGAAGCCGCCGACCAGCCCCAGCGCGACCAGCGCGACCAGCGCCGGTTTCAACCAGATGCGATTTGTGTTCATACGGTGGCGGTGGGGGTGGTGGGTTGGGTGGTCGTGGCGGCCTCCGAGGGATCCGGTGGCTCCCGAAAGGCGCGAGCCAGAAGGACGAGTCCGCCGAGCGCTACGGCGAAGGAGACAAACCCGAAATTGGATTCGAACTTACTCGCGGCGATCTGACCGAAGATGTCGCCCACCCAGAAGGTCGCCACGAGCCGGAAGATATTGCCGGCGACCGCCAGGATCGGGGCGCACAACAGCAGGATCCAGCGACGCCAGGCGGTTTGAAACTGGAGGAAACCGAAGATCACGGTGAGGAGGACGATGACCTTCAAACTCCGGATCCCGCTGCACGCATCCACGACATCGAATTTGAAGAGGATCGCGTGGGTTTTGGGATCCACCGCCGACACCTGGGTGGCTTCGCGGATCAATGGAATGTTCAGGATGTGTTGACCGACCCAGGTGGCCGAGGCGGCCGAAAAATGGCGGAGCCAGAACGTAGGGGCGTCGAGGTAGTGGACGACCGGCACCATGAAACAGAGCACCACGAACGGGAAGAAGAACCGTTGCAGCCATTCCCGGCCCCAGACCACTCCCGTCAATGCGTACAACCCCAGGAGGAAGGCCAGAAAGGAAAGGACTACTTGCTGCACCGAAAAGAAAACGGCGTGGGCGGCGGCGGCCACGACGAACAGGACCACCCCGGCCCACGGATTTCGGACCGGACCGGTCAGTTTCAATTCGCGACGCCGAATCACCACCAGCGCCAGGAACAGCCAGGGCATCCACACCCCCAACTGATCGTCGTTCTCCGACTGCACGGCGTACCACAACATCCGTCCGATGAACGTGAAGAGCGAGGGCGTCGGCAGCCAGTGCAGCTGGGCGGCCCCATAGAATTCGAACAACGCCCACCAAAACGCCAGCAACCCGACCAGGACCAGTTTGAACGGCAAACTGTCCCACAGCTCTCGAAGCTCTTTCAGCATGACATGACGATTTTCCACGGGCGCACCGAATTCACGGGCGACCCGGAACACAGTGCCGGGAAAAAGCCTGCCCGGAGCGTCTCCGGCAAGCGGAACTCGTAATTCCCACCGGCGCGCCCTGCTGTTCCGGCCCGTGCCTGGGTCGACCGGGCGGATTGGACACCGCCGGGGCCGAATAAGTTCAGTATGAGTGCGACTCCGGTGGTGGATGAGCGGGGCGGGAAGCAAGCCGCCCGGTTATCGGGGGGGATAACCGGGCGGAAAACCAACACTGCATCCCCGCTACCAACAGGGAAACTACCGAACCAAGGAAAGGGCAAACACCCTCATTAGTATTACTGGGAAAAAACAAGCGACGGTTTCGAAAAAAGTTTGGCTCACCCGGGCGCGGCCCTTGTTTTGGAGGCATTCGGCACTGATTCTTGCGGCCGGTGCAGCGGGAGGGGCAGTCGGTTTCCCGCCACCCCGTTCGTGCCGGGGCCGTTCCCGGAAGATATCGGGTTACCGGCCAACCCGCCCTTGGTCCCGCCCGGAGTTTCATTCAAGCTGCAACGCCGATGCGTGTGCTCCTCATCAATGACGTAGCCAAGTATCTCAATGGCGGCGCGAATCGCGTCGTCGTGGAGACGCTGGAAGGGCTGCATCGCCGGGGAGTGGCGGTGGGGTGCATTTATCAGAGTTTTGACTCGGAAGTGTCCCGGGAGATTTGGACCCGCAAGGTCCCGCACCGGCTGTCTCCGGCCGAGCTGCGGACGCAGATGCTGGCGGCGATTGCCGACTTCCGCCCGGACGTCATCCAGAGCCACACCGGACAGGTCATGTCGTCCTATCCCCATTGGGTGCCGCAACATGCCTGCTGTCAGTTTATCCATGACGAGAGCTGGTATTGTTCGGGCGGCAACCGGGTGAGTCGCGGTTTGGTTCATTGCCAGCGACCGCACGGGGTGGCCTGCCTGGCGTGGCATGTCTTGAAGGGCTGCGGGGGGCGGTCGCCGAAGGGCAATTTTCTCCGCTGGCAACAGGCCGAAAAGCGCACGGCCTTGCGGGAGTTCCCGCGCCTCCGCGTGCAGGTGGCCTCCGCCTTCATGGCCCGTGGGTTGGTGGAGAATGGCTATCCCACCGATCGGTTGGACGTCGTCCCCCTTTACGCGGCGGCCCCCGGGTCCATTTCGCTGCCCCCCGAACGCGGGCTGATCGTGCTGCCCTCGCGGCTGGTTTATCACAAGGGGGTGCATGTTTTGATCGATGCCCTGAGCCAGATTCGGGACCTGCCCTGGCGGCTGGTGGTGCCCGGTGACGGTCCGGAAAAAATGGCACTGCAGGACCAGGCTCGACGCCTTGGGGTGGCTGAGCGGGTGGAATTGCCCGGCGAACTGCACCCGGATCTCGTCGCGGGTTGGTATGCCCGGGCGCAGTTGGTGGCGTTTCCCGTGCTGCGGGAGGAGCCGTTCGGTCTGGTTGGCACGGAAGCCCTGGCGTACGGCAAGCCCATCGTGGCCTTCGCCGGCGGCGCCGTCGACGAATGGCTGTGGCCGGGCGAAACGGGGATCAAGGTGGAATCCAAGACCGCCACCGCCCTGGCCGGTGCCCTGCGGGAATTGCTGGGCAATCCGGAGCGTTGCGCGGCGATGGGGGCGGCCGCCCGACGTCGGTATCCGCAATTCACCCACGAGGCGTTTTTGGATCGGCTGATGGAAAGCCTGGAGCGGACCCGCGCCGCCCAACCGCGCTGACCGGCCCCGTCAGGGCAGCGGCCGGGAGACGTTCCGTTCGGACGTCCGCTTTCCGAACCCCTCGGCCATTCTTGAATGTACTTTCCGAACCCCGATTCCGAGCCGTCCCACCTGACATCGTTGCGGCTGATAGCGCGACGACAGGAAAGGGCGGTGACGGCGGTGCCCGAGTCGGCTAGGGTTGGGCGGTCTCGTTCGGTGCCGGGGTTCGAATAATTGGTTTATGAAACATTCTGCTTTTGCCAATGGGGTCGGGCTGCCGGCGGTCCGGTGGTTGAAGACCTGGGCTTCGGTCGCGGCCGCCGGCCTTCTGGTCGGTTCCCTGAGCGCGGCCGACGGGACCCCACCCGCCGCCGGTCTGCCCGTGTTGAATCTGCCGCCGGTGGTCCGGATCGATGGCCCCGCCGTGATCACTCGCGGGCCCAAGGACACCACCACGATCACGGCCACGGCGGCCGATGCCGACGGCGCGGTGAGTCTGGTGTCGTTCATCCTCGACGGGCATCGCATCTGGTCCGATGCCAATCCGCCTTATAGCACCTCGATCGGAACGCTCACCGTCGGCACCCACACGTTGTACGCGCAGGCAGTCGATAACCACCTTGCGACCGGCGTTTCCGCCAAAATCATCCTGCAGGTCGTGGCGGGTCCGGAGTTGCCCGAAGTGGCATTGACGACGGATGACAGCACCGCGGCCGAGGCGGATCCAACGAACATCCTGAAGTTCACTCTGACGCGCACCGGGTCGGCGGCGCTGCCCTTGCAGGTCTATTTCCAGACCGGCGGCACGGCCAAGCAGGACGTCGACTACAATCTGATCGTGGACAGTGAGTTTACCTGGTGCCCGCTCTGCGCCCGTCCAACCCGTCCACCGCTGGGAAACTTTGTCGAATTTCCGGCCGGTGTGAGCCGGCTGCAGTTTGGCGCCCGCGCTCTGCCGGATGATTTGAACGAGGGAACGGAAACCGTGAGCGTGAGTTTGATTTCACCACCGGACACCCGGGAGTGCGTGAAGTGTCCGCCGCTGCCGGCGACCTATACAATCAAGCCGTTTGCCACGGGGTGGGGGACGATCGTTGACGCCTTCGTGCCGCCGCTGCAGGGACAGGTGCGCTGGATCCGCCCCAACGAGGGGCAGCGGTTTGATGCCGGTGTGGACCTGCGGTTGGAAGTGCTGGCGAGTGCCAATCGCGGCTTCGTGGACAGTGTGGAGTTTTTGGTCAATGGCGTGGTGGTGGGAAAATCCGTGGTCGCGTGCGCGGCCTGCGATCTGATGTTCCCTCCGGGAATGCCCCTGCGACATGGTTTGATGTGGAGCAATGTCGTTGCCGGCGATTACACGTTGGAAGCGGTTGGCTGGGTGGGTGCCAATCGATTGCCGCCCGTGGCGCGGAAGATTCAGGTCGGACCGCCGCTGGTATTGCCCACGGTCACGGTCACGGCCACCCGACCGACCACTAGTGAGCCCAATCCATTGGCCCGGATGATTCCGGTGGATTTTATCCTTCAGCGCACGGGGCCAACCAATCACGCCGTGCGGGTGCGCTATTCGCTGAGCGGTACGGCCCGCAACGGCCGGGATTATGCCTTTTTGGATGGTGACGCGACGATGGCCGCGGGTGCGGTAACCCGGGCAATCCGCCTGGAACCGTTGTCCGACCGATTGAAGGAACCGGCGGAAACTGTGGTGCTCACGCTGCGGACGGATCGTGACTACCGAATTGGTGCGGCCGCTTCGGCCACGGTGACGATTGAAGATGTGCCGCCTATGGAACCGACCAATCCGCCGCCCGCGGTGAGCATTGTTTTCGTGCAACCCAAGCCGGACGCGCATGTGCTCACCGCCGCCGAAGTGCCAATCCAAGTGACGGCGCGCGACAACGCCGGATATTTTTCGACGGTGGAGTTTTTGGCGGATGGCGTCAGCCTGGGAGTCTCCCAACTGAACTTCTTTCGTGCGCCGGATGATGGCACTCCGATTGAACACACCCTTGTTTGGAAGGCGCCGGCGGTCGGGCTTCACAAACTCATGGCCCGGGGCAAATCCTCGCGGGGCGCGGCCGCATCCGCAGAAATCACGGTGCACGTGGATTCCCTTCCCGTGGATCCACCCCCGATCGCCCATCCGGCGGATGGACTGCCGTCGGATTTCCTGCTGACTGCGGAGGAGGTGGGCAATTATGCCGCTGCCTGGAAATTGGGTGCGGCGTGGGCGATCGCGCCGAGCCCGGTACCGGTGAGTTATGTGACGCGGGCCGGCTTTTTGCGCAGTTCCGGTGGCGCGTACCGCTATGATCCGATGATTGCCACCGCTCCGCTTTATTGGGTGCCCGGCAACCCGGTGAAACCCGTGGCGGGCGCGGCTGAGGTTCGTGCGGCCCTGCTGGCCGCCGATGCCTCGGCACCGGCCGATCCGGCGGTCAACGACTTGCCGGCCGCGACCCCGGTGAACGCGGTGGTGGCGGAAATCACGGGCATCTCCGCCAGTACGGCGGGTACTTTGAAACTGCGCGTCACACTCGCGACGGATACGAAAGCCTGGGCGGTGGAAGAGACCGTCGGTCCGGGCGACGTGGTGACCGACGTCAGTGAAGGAGGACGTTGGGATGCGGTGGCGGGCGTCATTCGGTGGGGACCTTTCTATGACACGCTGGACCGCCCGCTTTCGGCGGTGGTGACGCGGGATCTGCCGCTGCGGATGACCGGCGTGGCGTCCTTCGATGGCGTGGACCAACGCATCCCGCATCAACTCACGCCGCCGCCCCTGCCGGGAGGCGCCAGCGTGGCGCCGCGGATTGCTTCCGCCCGGACGCTCGACAGTGGAGCGGTCCAATTGCTCATGGTCGATGATTCGGCCGGCGGTTGCGATCTCGAAGTCAGTACGGACATGGTGTCGTGGGAAAAAATCGGCCAGATGGAAGCCGGCGCGGAGTGCACCACGCATCTGGATACGGACGCCGACGAAACGCCGATGCGTTTCTACCGGGTGGTGCGGCATTCGCCGTAATCGTCGGGACGGGGGCTCACGCCTTCGGGAAATGGGGCAGCGGTTGCGGCGGGAGTTGAATCGCCGCCGCGATCCGCGGTTTTTGATCGCCAGGTCTTACCGTGAATTGATTTGGGGCACCGCCGATCCATGGTGGCGGATGCCATTTATGTCCTGCCGCCGCGCGGGTCTCTGTATCGCGTGGATCCTCGGGCTGTTTGCCGTCGCCCTAACCCGGGCGGAAACTCCGACCCTCGTTCGCGAAGACATCTTCCCGCCGGAGCCCTGGCATAATCACGCGTCCTGTGTGGTCGAATCGCCGCGTGGAGATTTGATCGTCTGCTGGTTTCACGGGACGGGGGAACGCAAAGCGGATGACGTGCGGGTGGAAGGGGCGCGCCTTCGTCGCGGTTCCCGCCAGTGGAGCGAGCGCTTTGTCTTCGCCGACACCCCGGAGTTTCCGGATTGCAATCCGTGTCTGCTGGTGGATCCGCGGGGGCAGCTCTGGTTGTTCCACATCACCATCACCGCCAATCTTTGGGAATCCGCGGTGCTCAAGTATCGGGTGTCGTCGGACTATCACCGGGCCGGTGCACCGAAATGGCATGCCAGTGAAGTGCTCCACGTGAAGCCCGGACCGGAATTTGATGCCGCGGTGGGTCGGGCACTGCCCGGGTTGGCGACGGAAGTGGCGGCGCGGACGCCGGAGTTATCCGTCCGGGAACGCCGGGAAGTGCAGGATTATCTGGACGCGTTTCGCGAGCACACCACCAATACGTTCTATCGGCGGATCGGTTGGATGCCGCGGGCCCATCCGGTGATGATCGATTCCCACCGCTTGGTGTTGCCCCTGTATCACGACGGCTTTTCGTGCGGGCTCTTCGCCATCACGGACGATTGGGGTTCGAACTGGCATGTCAGCGCGCCGGTGATCGGAGGGGGCAATGTGCAGCCGAGCGTGGTCGCCCGTCGCGATGGTTCGCTCTACACCCTGATGCGGGATAACGGTCCGCCGCCGAAGCGGGCGATGCAGGCGGAATCGAAGGATCGCGGGGAAACCTGGTCCCCGGTAACGGACAGCATCCTGCCGAACCCCGGGTCAGGCCTGGAAGTCATCGCCCTCCGCAGCGGGAAATGGTTGGCCGTGGGCAACGATACGGAGGACGGACGGCATTCCCTGGCGGTGTGGCTGAGTGCGGATGAAGGCCGCACGTGGAGTTGGAAACGCCACGTGGAATTGGTGGCGCCGGGCACCGCAGGATTTGGTTATCCGAGCGTGATGCAGGCGAAGAACGGCGAGATCCACCTGACCTACAGCTTCAGTCGCGAAGGGCGCTCGACGATTCGTCATGCGCACTTTCCCGAAGCCTGGGCGCTGTCCCCGGAACCGTAGGACCGGAACCGGGGACCGCCAGTTACTGTCCTAACGTTGTGCCATGAGCGCTTCCACGGCGTCGGCGTCGAGCGGGATGTCCGCCATCAAATCTACGTTGCCGCCCGCGCGTACGACGATGTCGTTTTCGAGCCGCACAGCGAAACCCTCTTTCCGCAGATAGATCGCGGGTTCCACGGTCATCACCCAGCCTTCCTGCATCGGCTCGGTCGTCAGACCCACATCGTGCACGTCGAGGCCGATCGGGTGTCCGACGCCGTGCATGAAGAACTCCTTGTAGGCGGGCTTCTCGGGATCCTGATCCCGGATCTGTTGCAGGGTGAGCAAACCGAGATCCACGCATTCGCGCTCGACGAGATCCTCCGCCTGCTTCTGCCAGTCCCGAATCCGTCGTCCGGGCGCCAGGCCATCGATGCATCCGCGCAGGACGCGCAGGACTGCGTCGTAGACTTTGCGTTGCCGGGGCGTGAAACGGCCGTTGACGGGAATGGTGCGGGTCAGATCCGACTGATAGCAGGCCCGCTGGGCGGCGACGTCCAGCAACAGGAGATCGCCGTCGGCGCAGGGACGATCGTTCTCAATGTAATGCAGCACGCAGGCGTTGGCGCCGCTGGCGATGATAGGGGTGTAGGCAAAGCTGCCACCGGCGCGGGCGAATTCGTGGAGGAACTCGGCTTCCACCTCCATCTCATTGACCCCGGGACGAACGAAGCGCGCCACGCGTTCGAAGCCGCGATGGGTGAGGTCGCAGGCTTCGCGAATCAGTCGCACCTCGATGTCGGACTTCACCGAGCGCAGTTGGTGAAGTTCCCGGGCGAGCCGGTGATACTGGTGCAACGGATACTCGTTTTGCACCTGTTTCACGAAGCGGCTCTCCCGGGTTTCCACCTCGCATTGGGCGCGCTTGTGTTCGTTGGAATTGAGGTAGATCTGATCCGCCTCGCACATCAGACGGCGGTAGATGCCGGGAAACTCCGACAACCAGTGGACGCGGTCGATGCCGGTCAGTTTCCGGGCCTCGTCCTTGGTGAGTTTGTGGCCTTCCCAGATGGAGATGAGTTCGCTGGTTTCCCGGAGGAACAGCATCTCGCGGTGCTTCGGATCCTCGGCATCGGGATAGAGCACGAGAATCGATTCCTCCTGCTGCACGCCGGTGAGGTAGAAGAGATCGGAATTCGGTACGAGCCGCAGGGTGCCGTCGGCGTTGGTGGGGAAGATGTCGTTGGAATTGACGAACGCGATGCTGTTGGGCAACAGGCGGCGCGCCAGGCGGGCGCGGTTTTCCACGAACAACGAGGTAGGGATCGGAGCGTGACGCATGGGCGGGAGGGTGCCCGCTTTGGGGTCGCAGGCAATGGCGGGAGCGCGCTTACTTCGCGGGTTTTTCCCAGGGCAGGTGCACGATGACCCACAGCCCCCGGGAGCCGTCCGGAGGAGCCCGGAAATCGATCGTTCCGGCCGCGCCATAAAGTTGTCGCAGGCGGAGGCGGACATTGGCGGTACCCACGCCGCCTTCAGCTGAGACACCGGGCGGCAGACCGCAGCCATCGTCCCGCACTTCCAAACAGAGCCGGCCATCGGTCGCCCGGGCGGAGCGCAGGGTCACAGTGCCACCGTCGGCCAAGGGTTCGAGTCCGTGTTGAATGGCATTCTCCACCAGGGGCTGTAACAGGAGGTTGGGCACCATCGCCTCGAGCGTGCCGGGTTCCAGTTCCCGCCGGACCTGAACGCGGTCTCCAAAACGCATCTGTTCCAAAGCCAGATAACGGTCGAGAAAACCCAGTTCGTCCCGCAGCGATACGCGGGTTTCGTGGCCGCGATCCACCACGTGGCGGAGCAGCCCGGCCAGTTTCATCAGCATGGCGTCGGCGCGATCGACGTCGCGGTACATGAGGGTCGCAATTCCGTTCAGGGCATTAAACAGGAAGTGGGGATTCAACTGCATCTGCAGGGCGTGCAGGCGGGCGGAAGTGAGGCGGCCTTCGAGTTCGAGGAGGCGGCGTTCGCGTTCCTGCAGGCTCTCCGCGTAGGCGACGGCGTGGGCGCCGGTGACCACCACCCAATAGACCAGCACGTTGAAAAAGAACGTCGCCACCACGACGTTATGCAGCACCTCGCCGAAGGGCCGGCCGGAGCCCGATGATAAAAATACCTCCGCCAGTCCGGCCCGAAGCAGGATCCAAACCAGGGAGAAGACCATGCCCGCCACGAGATGCAGGCTGAGCCGCAAGCCCCAGTGCGGACCGGCCAGATTGAAGCGGCGGGCGAGGCGGATGGCTCCGAGCGACAGCACGGCGAACGCATACCAGTCGGCCAGCGCCCCGATCATGGAATCCGTCCAGGCGACCGGCCGGCCGATCTTGGCCGAAGTGAGGTAATGCTGTCCGGCGAAGGCCAGGGCGATCAGCGTCCAGAGCCCGACATAAATCGCCGCCCACCGCCCATACCGACGGATCAATCCGCGCCCGGCGTCAGTCCGCGTCGGATCCATGGGGGGGAGATTGGCGGGTCAGAGTGCCGAGGGAACCGGAGCAGCCCGGTGAGGGGAAATCCGTCCCCGGCGCTCCGTTCCGTTTCATTTCGTTACCAGATCTTGGCGCGCAGTTCCGGGGCGCGGTACATCGGTTCGCCCGGCTTGATATCAAACGCCTGGTAGAATTCCGGCAGGTTCACGTGCGGTCCGATGGCACGGTACTGACCCGGGCTGTGCGGATCCACGGTCAACCGGCGGATGAGTTCCGCCTCCCGCCAGTTGGTGCGCCACAATTGGGCCAGACTGATGAAGAAGCGTTGTTCGGGAGTGAAACCGTCGAGGTTCTTGCGCTTGGCGGGATCCTTGGCGAGCGCGCGTTGGAGCGCTTCGTAGGCCACGCTGGCGCCGCCGAGGTCGGCGATGTTTTCCCCAAGGGTCAATTGGCCGTTCACCTTGCGGCCGGGAAGCGGCTCGTAGCTGTTGAATTGATCGACCAACTTCTTCGCCCGGCCTTCGAACTCCTTCGCATCAGACTCGGACCACCAGTCATTCAGGTTGCCCTCGGCGTCGAACTGGCGGCCCTGGTCATCGTAGCCGTGGGTGATCTCGTGACCGATCACCACGCCGATGGCGCCGTAGTTCAAGGCGTCGTCGGCCTTGAGGTCAAAGAACGGCGGTTGCAGGATCGCGGCCGGGAAGACGATTTCATTCTGCAACGGGTTGAAGTACGCGTTCACCGTCTGCGGGGTCATGTGCCATTCCAACCGATCCACCGCGCGACCGACCTGGGCGATCTGGCGGCGATTTTCAAAGAGGCTGGCCCGGCGGATATTGCCGAAATAATCGTCGCGTCGGATCTCGACCTTGGAGTAATCGCGGAAGGATGCGGGATGGCCGATCTTGCGGGTGAAGCGGTCGAACTTGGCCAGCGCCTTTTGGCGGGTGGGCTCGCTCATCCATTCGAGTTTGCCCAGACGGTCCTTGAACACGGCTTGGAGGTTATCGACCAGTTCGTTCATCCGGGCGCGGGCGGCGGGCGGGAAATGTTTTTCCACGTACATCCGGCCCAGTGCCTCGCCCAGAGCGCCGTCCACCAACTTGGCGGAGCGCTGCCAGCGGGGTTCCTGCTGCGGTTGGCCCCGCAGGGTGGTGCCGTAGAACGCGAAGGTTTCCGTGGCTGGCGCCGCGTGCAGGAAGGACGCCGCATTGTGCAGCACGTGCCAGCGCAGGTAGGTCTGGAAATCTGCCAGCGGACGCTCAGCCACCAGTTGATCCAGGCGGCTGAAGAAGTTGGTCTGGCCCACGATCGCCGAGGGCATTTTGCCGAGGCCCAATTCCCGGAAATAAACCGGCCACGGCAGATGTGGCGTCAGCGTGCTCAACTCCGCCAGGGTGTGCTTGTGGTAATTGGCGTTGGGATCGCGCAATTCCACCCGGCTCTTGCTCGCCTTCGCCAATTCGGTTTCCAGACTCAGCACCGTGTCCGCCTGCCGTGCGGCCGATTCCGGGGTGTCCCCGAGCAGCCCGAGCATCTTGACGATATGAGCCCGGTAGCCTTCCCGCTGCTTTGCGAAGCCCTCGCTCAGGTAGTAGTCCCGGTCCGGCAATCCGAGGCCGCCCTGACTCAGGTGAAAGGCGTTGGTCCGACTGTTCTTGGCGTCCGCCGACGGGCCGCCGCCAAACAGGGAGCCCACATCGGTGAGATGGAGTTGCGCCGTCAGCCGCCAGAGGTCGGTGGTGTTCGTCAGGGCGGCGACCCGCTGGAGGTCGGCTTGAATCGGGGAGAAGCCCAGTCGTTCCAGTCGGTTGGTATCCATCGCCGCCGCGAAGAGATCCCCCACTTGATGCACATATTTGGGACCGCCCTTGGCGACCGATGCCTGCTCCAGCGTTTCGCGCAGCAGGAACCAGTTCCGCTCCTGCAATTCGTCGAAGCCCGACCAGCGGGCCTTGTCGCCCGGGACCGGATTATTGCGGACCCAGTTCCCGGCGGCGAACTGGAAGAAATCGGTCCCCGGCGCCACGGAGCGATCCATGTTGTCGATGGAAAACCGCGGGATGGCCGGAGCGGCCGCAGTGTTCAGTGCCGCACAACCAACGACGACGGCGGCGGCCCAGCGGAGAAAATGGCACGTCATGCGCCGTACCCTAACCGCATTCCCGGCCGGGGAAAACCGGAAGCGGCCGGGGACGGCTAAGGGCGGAATCGGTTTTCCCGTTCCCGGCTGGCGGGTCGCCGGGGGCCGGGCTATTTCCGCCCCATGAAACTGATCTCCTGGAACGTCAATGGGCTGCGCGCGGTGCTGAAGAAGAATTTTCTCGAGTACCTCGATGCCGAGCAGCCGGACATCCTCTGCCTCCAGGAAACCAAATGTTCCCCGGATCAGGTGGAACAGCTTTGGCCCGGCCACTACACGACGTATTGGAATTCCGCGGAAAAGAAGGGGTATTCGGGCACGGCGATTTTTACCCGCACGCGGCCACTGAAGGTGACCCAAGGCATTGGCATCGACGAGCACGATCACGAGGGCCGGGTGCTCACTGCCGAGTATCCCGACTTCCATCTCGTCAACGTGTACGTGCCCAATTCCCAGCGGGAACTCACCCGGCTGCCGTACCGCCAGGTCTGGGATCGAGCCTTTTTGGCCTACCTCAAGAACCTGGAACGTTCCAAACCGGTGATCTTTTGCGGGGACCTCAATGTGGCCCACACGGAAATCGATCTGGCCAATCCCAAAGCGAACACCAAGAACCACGGCTTTACCCCGGAGGAACGGGCGGGATTCAGTGCGCTCGTGGCGGCGGGGTTTATCGACACCTTCCGGGAGTTCGAAAAAGCCGGCGGACACTACACCTGGTGGAGTCCGATGTCCGGCGCCCGGGCGCGCAACGTGGGTTGGCGCATTGACTACTTCCTGCTCAGTGCGTCCCTGCGGTCGCGATTGCTAAAGGCGTATCACCAACCGGAGATTCCGGGTTCCGACCACTGTCCGGTCGGTGTGTTGCTCAAATAGCCGGGTCGGTGGCAACGGATGGCGGGGCATTGTCCAAGCCCACCACCGCCGGATCGCCGTACAAGGTGAACGTGCCCACGCGTTCGATGCGGACATCGAGCAACTGGCCGCGGTGGCGTTCGTTTCCGTCAAAGATCACGATCTTATTGCAGCGGGTGCGGCCTTCGTACCGGGCCGCGTTCCGTCGGCTCGGGCCCTCCACCAGAATCTGCACGGTGCGCCCCACGAGGGCGTGAAACTTGGCGATGCCCACGGCATTCACCACGTCCAAAAGACGTCGATGACGTTCCTCGATCACGGCATCGGGCAGTTGATCCGGCAGGGCCGCGGCGGGGGTGTCGCGGCGGGGCGAATATTTGAAAACGTACGCCATGTCGAACCCCACCGCTTCCACCAGACTGAGGGTCTCCGCGAAATCCTCCTCGGTCTCGCCCGGAAAACCCACGATGATATCGGTGCTCACCCCAATGCCGGGCTTGGAGGTCCGCAATTGCTGGATGATCTCGAGATACCGCTCCCGCGTGTAGCCCCGGTGCATCAGCTTGAGCAGGCGATTGGATCCGGATTGCACCGGCAGGTGGGCGTTCTCCACGAGCTTGGGCAGACGGGCGAAAGCCTCGATGAGATCGGCCCCGTAGCCCTTGGGATGCGGGGAGGTGAAGCGCAGCCGTTGCAAGCCTTCGATGGCGTGGACGGCTTCGATCAATTGCACGAAGGCACCGCGACCGTTTACCACGGGATAATCCCGTTTGCCGTAGCTGGTGACGATCTGTCCGAGCAGGGTGATTTCCTTAACTCCCCGAGCGACGAGAGCCCGGGCCTCGGCGACGATTTCCTCAATCGGCCGGCTGCGTTCCTCGCCCCGTGTGCTGGGGACGATGCAGAAGGTGCAGTGCTGATTGCAGCCCTGCATGATGCTGACAAAGGCGCTGATCTGGGCTGGGACGGATGGCGGCCGGATTTCGCCGGGCGTTCCGGGAGTCTCCGCGAGTACGAGGTGTTCGCGAATGGTATTCTGGCTACCGGCTTCCTCGGCGGTGTCCACGACCCGACGGGCCGTGCCGGCGAGCAAGGCTTCGACGTGGTCGGCGGTGCGGTGGAATTTCTGGGTGCCGATGACCAGGTCCAGTCCGGGCATCTGCTCCAGCAGTTCGGCGCCCCGGCTCTGGGCCATGCACCCGAGGAAACCGAATTTCTGTCCGGTCTTCTGCTTCTTCGCCACACCGATCAGCGATTGCATTTTGCCCAGCGCCTTCTGTTCGGCGAGGTCGCGGACCGAACAGGTATTGAGCAGGACGACGTCGGCGGTTTGTTCGTTGGCCGCGAGGGTGTGACCGCGCGCGACGAGTTGGGCGGACACCGCCTCACTGTCGCGCTCGTTCATCTGACAACCGTAGGTTTTGACGTAGACGCTCGGCATGGTGCGAAAAAGCGGCCGCACGCTAGCGGAAACTCCCGTGATGAACAGCGAAGAAGCTAGGCCAGCACGCCCTTCACGACCTCACCCGCCACATCGGTCAGGCGGAAATCCCGCCCGCTGTACCGATACGTCAGGCGTTCGTGATCCAATCCCATGAGGTGCAGGATGGTGGCGTGGAAGTCGTGCACGTGCACCGGGTCGCGGCCCACGTTGATGCCGTAGTCGTCGGATTCCCCGTAGACCGTGCCGGGCTTCACGCCGGCGCCGGCCAGCCATGAGGAGAACACCCAGTGATGATGCTCCCGGCCGCGGGCATCGGCCGCTGCGTTGAACGGCGTCCGACCGAACTCCGTGGTCCAGACCACCAGAGTGTCGTCCAGCATCCCGCGGGCCTTCAAATCCTGCAGCAGGCCCGCGACGGCCTGGTCCACATTCCGCGCCAGGGGCGTATGCGTGAGCATGTCGCCGTGCGCGTCCCAGTTGTCGGAGGAACCGACATCGATCAATTCCACGAACCGCACGCCCCGTTCGGCGAGGCGACGGGCCATCAGGCATTGCCAGGCAAAGCCCTGGGTGCTGCCGCGTTCGAGCCCGTATAATTTCAACGTGGCGTCGGATTCCCGGGACAAATCCAGCACCTCGGGCATTTCCGCCTGCATGCCGAAGGCGGTTTCGAAGGACTTCATCCGGGCGGACAGCAGGGCGTCCTCGGGGCGCTCCGCGAGGTGCCGGGCATTCATCTTCGCCATCAGGCCAAGTTCCAGCTCCTGCAACCGCGAGTTGTCCACCCGGCGACGGATATTGGCCACGGGATCGGCTCCGGGGCTGACCAAGGTGCCCTGGTGTGCGCCGGGCAGAAAATCCGAGGCCCACACCTGGCTGCCGGCATAGGGCGTTTTGGGGGCGATGACGATGAATGACGGCAGGTTGCGATTCTCCGTGCCCAATCCGTAACTGGCCCACGCGCCGATGCTGGGGCGGGCGAAGGTGAAGGAGCCAGTGTGAATCCCGAGGGTGGCCTCGTAGTGATTCGTGTGATCCGACTTCATGGACCGGATCACGCACAGGTCGTCCACACACTTGGCCATGTGCGGGAAAAGATTGCTGACCTCCGTGCCGGACTGACCGTGCCGCGCGAACTCCCATTGAGGGCGCTTCAGGTACATGTTGAAGCTGCCTTTGCGGCCCTGGAATTCGTTCACGGCCACCGTTTTCCCCGCGTCGGCGAAGAGTTTGGGGCGATGATCCCAGGAATCGATGTGGGATACGCCGCCGCTCATGTAGAGGAAGATGACCCGCTTGGCCTTGGGGGCGTGGTGGGGTCGCTTGGGAGCGAGAGGATCTGACGTCGAAGCGCTGTCCTCGGCGAGCAGCTGGGAGACCAGTCCGGGAAACAACAGCGAGCCGCCGGCGAGTGAACGCAGGAAGGTGCGACGATTCCGGTCGAAGGCGGCTCCGGTGGTCATGCGAAATTGAAGCTACAGCAATTGCGCCACGCCGGAAAGACTCCCGGTGGAGGAAATGCGGACGCAGAGCGCAAATTTTGCTGTGGGAATTGGAGGTTCATGCGGCGGTGCGGTTGGGGATCACTCAGTCCACGTGGACAAATTCGTTGCTTCCCAAGAGGCTGCGGGCAAAGGCGGCGAGGGCGGTGGTGCTGTCGGTCTTCGCTTCGCCTGCCGGCAGTTCCGCCTGATACGCGATCAGAAATTCCCGCGCCTCCGTTTGTTCGAGTTCCCGCGGCGGGCGACCCAGCGTCCAGTCATAGGCCAGGGCAATCTGTTCGACCGGCGTTCCGGCTACCTTTTGAAGGCGGACCGCCAGATCCCGCGATTTGGCGTGAACGAACGGGTCGTTCATAAAATAAAGCGCCTGCGTGGGAACCGTGGATTGACTTCGGGTGGGCGTGCTGCCGTTCGGATCCGCGCCGTCGAACAAGGCGAGGAACGGATGCCGCTTCAGCCGCGGGGTCATCAGGTAAATGCTGCGCTGTTGATGATCGTAGGTCGCATTGAACGGTCCGTGTTGCGTGTAGCCCCAGCTCGTGGAGGCCGGGAAGGCGTGCCCCTTTCCGGGCGTGCGATCCAGGTCGCCGCTGATCAACAAAATCGCGTCGCGCAGGGCCTCCGCTTCCAGGCGGCGGCGGTTGAAGCCCGCGTACAACGTGGAGGTGGCGGCGTCGCCCGATACCGCCGACTGCTGGTAGGTGGCCGAGTTCATGATCAAGCGGTGCATCGCTTTGATCGACCAGCCGCGCTGGCGGAATTGGGTGGCCAGGTGATCGAGGAGTTCCGGATGCGTCGGGCGCTGCCCGCGGATGCCGAAATCATTTGGGGTGGCCACCAGTCCGCGGCCGAAATGGTACTGCCAGATCCGATTGGCCATCACCCGCGCCGTCAGCGGGTTCTGCGGGCGGGTCAACCACTCCGCCAGTTCCCGCCGGCCACTGCCGCGCGCGGACGCCGGGAGTTGGTCGCCGCCGAGGATCTGGAGGAAACCGCGCGGAACTTCCGCGCCCAGTTTGTCCGGCTCGCCCCGGAGTTGCACCCGGGAATTGCGGGGCGTTCCTTCCACCACCGCATAGGTCAGCTCCGAAGGTCCACTCACCAGGGCAGCGTTCAATTCCTGCCGGGCCTGATCCAGCTCCGCTTGCAGGGCCGCGAGATCCCGCCGCAAGGCCTGCACCCGGACGAGGCGCTCGCGGGGGGCTTCCGTGACGCCCGGGGCGATTGCGTCCAAGGTAGCGTACGGCGCGGTGCCCACCGCAAAGTTGTCGCTGTCCACGTCGGGGCGGACGCCTCCGATGTGCCCGTAGCTGTCGATGAAGGTGTAATCGATCACGCCATCCCACCCGCTCGCCAAGGCACCCTTGAATCGAGTCTGGCTCGTGGGCGTGGCGATCGTTCCGGTGTAGGTTTTGCCCCGCAGATCCAAAGTCAGTTGGATTTGATACCATTGCTGCGGTTGGAGTGGCTGGATGCTGGTGCGGACGTCCCCGCTGCGTTGGAAGAATTCCCGGCTGTTGAAGAATAATTCAATGGCCGGCGATCCACCGGGTCCGTGGCCCAGGTAGTAACGCCACGAACCGGCACCGTCCGAGGCGCCGCAGCGGACATCGAAGGAGACCTGCAGCGTTTCCGTTTGAGCCGCTTTCCACGGAGTGCCCAAGGTTTGACCAAAGCCCTGGTACACGGCGCCTCCGGGCAGGTGCAGTCCGACCGTGCCGGGCGCATAAATGTTCCGATACGGGCTCTGCGCTGCCGTGGCGATCCGGACACTGCTGTTCGGTCCGGGATTCCACGGCTTGGTGGGCGCGGTGTCGGCGGTTTGCAGTTCGAGATCGCCGTCGATGCCCGTGGCCTGTTGCAGTTCCGCGGTCAAAGCAGCGATCGTGGGCTCGCTCTTCGGCGTGGGTACGGCGGGGAGGATCGGCGCGGGAATCTCGGTCGGTCGAACGGCGAGATTGTCGAGTTCGAGTCCGGGCGTCGGCGCGGTTTGTCCCGCGAGGGATTCCACTCCGACGTAATCGAGCGATCCATTCCAGCCCGGCAGGAGGGGTTGCTCCGGCATGGCCTGGGTGCCGTGGGCATCGGTGATGCGTCCCGTCAGGGTGCGGCGCCCGAGATCCAACGCGAGCTGGACGTTGTGCCACACGCCGGTGGGGAGGTGGCCCACGTCCGTTCGTCCGCCGTTGGTTCCGGTGGATTGGAGCGTGCCGGGGAGGAGCACCAGTTCCACGGCCGGTGACACGGTTGGAGTCCCCGTGGCCGGGACGATTCGCGAGCCCAACCAGATTCGGTGGGCCCCGGTGTTCGTTGCGCCTTCGCGACCGAGCCGGACGTCGAAGTTAACGTGAATCACTCCGCCCTCGGTGTGGCTGCGACGCGGATAGATCGATTGACCAAACCAATAGGCCGGACTGCCGGCGGCCATCGAGGCGCCCACCTTGCCCGAGGGAAACAAATTTCGGAATGGACTTTGGGCCTCGCCGGTGATGGCGATGGGTCCGTCATAAATCCACGGCGAAACCAGCACACCGCGGCTGCCCCCCGCGGCGGCGGCCTGCATTTCGAAATCGCCGTCCATGTCGGTGAGGGATCGCAGGACGGCGGAGGCGACCGATTGTTGGTTCCGCTCCAATTTCCGCAGCAGCGTGCCCAGGCGTCCGTCGAAACGATTCCACGCCATCTGCGCCTCGGTCGGCGGCTCCAGCGAAACCATCGAGCGATACTTCTGCTTTTGCTCCGAGCCGGGAAAGGCGTAGCGACTGCTCTCGAAGATTCCGTACAGCGCGTAGTAGTCGGTCGTCGGAATGGGATCGTATTTGTGATCGTGGCAGCGGGCGCAGCCGAGGCTCAGGCCGAGTACGGTCTGACCAAGATTGTCGATCGTGTCCTGGATCGTCAGGTGGTGGTAGTTCTCGGAATCAAAACCAAAGCGGCGGGAGACGGCCAGGTAGCCGGTGGCGGTGACGCATTCCGCGTAACGTTCCCGTGGGGCGTCGGCGGCCAGGATGTCGCCCGCAATCTGCTCCCGCAGGAACACGTCATAGGGCTTGTCGGCATTGAGCGCGTTGATGACGTAGTTGCGATAGTGCCACGCCGTGGGCACCGGGTAATCCGCCGTCTCACCCGCCGTGTCGGCATAGCGCACCACGTCCAGCCAGTGACGGGCCCAATGCTCGCCGTAGTGGGGCGAACTTAGGAGCCGGTCGATCACGCGGGAAAACGCCGCTGAGGAATCATCGGCCAGGAACGCGTCGATATCCGCGGGTTCCGGTGGCAATCCGGTGAGGTCAAACGTGGCGCGTCGGATCAGAGCGCGCTTGTTGGCGGGGGCGGTCGGATGCCGGCCGGCGGCTTCGAGGGGTTGAAGGATGAAGGCATCCAGATCCGCGCGCGGCCAGGCGGTATCGCGCACGGCCGGGGGTGGGGGATTCTGAATCGGTTGAAACGCCCAATGCGGTGTGCCTGGCGCCGCGGTCACCGGGGATCCCGGTCCGGTGGCGAGCAGGGCCAGTCCGCACCACGCGGGCACGACACCCCGCCACCGGGACCAGAAACCTCGGGGTGTCGAACCCGGACGGGGGTGTTGCTTCATGAGCTGAGGAAGCCTGCACGAAGCCCGGGAGGCAATCGGATTTCCGGCCAAATTGCCTGTGAAATCCGGCCCTACGGACGACTCGCCGCGGCGTCGCCCGGTTCGCGCATGGTGTCCACGTCGAGTCCGTTCCGGGTACACCACGCGGCGTAGGCCAGGGGACTGAGTTCACCGGGCTTGCTATCGCTGCGGCCGGCCCAGAAGACGTCGGTGTGACTGACGGAAATTCCGGCGTCGACGAGGTGCTCGGTGATGGCGGCCTGATGGGCGAGGAGGGACTCCTTGTCGGCACCGAGCGCGATGCCCATCACGTTCGCGTCCTGGAACGCGGGTCCGCCTTCGCGCCAGCCGGTCTGGGTCATGATGTGGTGCCGGCCAATTTCGCGACCGGCCTCCACTTCCCGACCGCGGGGCACCGACCACAGGAACAAGGCGTTGAGCTTGGTCACCCGCTCGCCGGTGGGAGCGGTTTTGACGGTCTCCTTGATCGCACTGAAGCGTCCGAGGACCCCTCGCTGGGTCAGGGCTTCGGCGACCTGGAAGAATTTGGAAAGGCTCAGGCCCGCTTCGTTGGCGCGACCCTGCCACAGGTTGGTGCCCAATTCATCGGCCGTGAATTCGCGGGTGACGGCGGTGAGCACCTGCCATTCCTGCTCGTTCAAGCGGAGGACTCCGACATCACTCGCCTCGGCCTGCGCCTGGGCCCGACTTCCGGGCTCGGTGTCGCGGCGGCGGGCCTGACCCACGCCGAGCGTGAACAGCTTGCGCACGGGCATCAGCCGGTAGCCTTCGGCCTGGATCTTCTCGGCCAGCCACTCGGCGTGGTGGTTAAGGGAGAAACCCTGGGGGATTTTCAGCACGCTCCACAGGGTGAAATTCGGCTCATCCGATTCGTTATCGCTGTGACGTTCGATCACCTGACTGGTGAAGGGGTCCTGGCTGAAGAGAAAGTCGAAGGCGGCCTCGACCTGTTCGGCCGGCACCTGCCACGCACACAGCACACCGTCGGCGGCACCGCTGGCAAGGGGGGCTTGATGGATACGACGGAGGACGCCGCCATCCAGGCACGCCCGGAGTCGGTCGATGACCACCTCCTGGGTGATGCCGGTGAGGCGGGCGATTTCGGCCATGGGATTGCGTTGGAAACCGGGCAGACGCTCCCCGGTGGAGCCCAGAATGCGGGCGGTGATCGGATCGGTGGGATCCGTGGGACGTGAAACAGACATGAAAATAAACTCAGCGGAGCTGCGGGGGCGCGGGCCAGAAGGCGGAATTGCCGGCGCGTTGCGGGGCGGTTCCGTAGAGCAGGAGCACGGTCACGGCCAGTTGCCATCCGGCCATTCCCAGCCAGTAGCCGAGGCCGAAATTCCAGAGACAAAGCCCGCCCATTTGGAGGCCGCACACGCCGCCGACGAGGCCGATGATACCGAGAAACCGTTCCCAGTGGGGTTGGCGCGAGCGGGCCAACGGCACCACGGCGACCAGTACGGCGCCGAAGAACCCGGAAAATGTGGATCGCAAAAGGAACCGCAGGGACGCCGGCGAACTGTCGTCGTAGCCCTCCGAGGCAATCTGGACGGCCCAGTGCCAGGCGAACACGCTGAGGACGATATTGGGCAGCAGCCAGCGCCAGGAAAGCGAACGGCACCACGCCAGGGGACACAAAACCGTGAGGGCGTAAAAGGCGCCGACGCCCCAATTCAACACCCACGGCTGCCTCGCGGCACCGGAGAAATCGAATTCCAGATGACCCGCCAGCCAGCTTAACAACACGGAACCCGGGACTCCCGCCAGCACGCACACTTCGCGCCAACGGTGGTTCCCGGTTGATTTCATGACGGATCTAGGGGCGGATGCTCATCCAGCGCGACACCAGACCCGGCAGCGCGATCACGCCGCGACACTGCGACGGCTGGATGGAGCCGAGGGACGAGCGGGCGAACGCAGGGGCGGGGATGGCGGGGATCATTCGACGATTTTCGGCACGACGAACAGGCCGCCCGAATGCGCCGGCGCGTTGCGCAACGCTTCCTCCGTGCTCAACGATTCCGTGACCACATCCGGACGGGTCACGTTGACCAGCGGAAACGCATGGGCTGTCGGCTCCACACCCTCGACATCGACCTCCTTGAGCTTGGCGACATAACCCAGGATGGCTTCGAGCTGGGGCCCCAGGCGGGCCTTCTCGTCCGCCGAAAGGTCTATTCGCGCCAGCTTGGCCACGTAATCAATGTTGAAATCCGACATACCGCCAACATGCATCGGAACCGGGGGCGTGCCCAACGAGAATATTGCCGGCGTGGTCACCGGCGACCCGGCCCCGCACCGGCAGGGCCTATCCGGCCAATGTCGGCTCCGGGGCCACCGCCACCATCAGGCTGCTCTGACAAAGCCGGGTGTAGATGCCCCCGAGCGCCAGCAGATCCTCGTGCCGCCCGTGTTCGACGATCCGGCCGCGTTCCATCACCAGGATCTGATCGGCATTGCGCACGGTGGAAAGCCGGTGGGCGATGACGAAGCTCGTACGCTTCGCCATGAGTCGATCGAGGGCTTCCTGAATGAGGCGCTCGGTCTGGGTATCCACGCTGGCGGTGGCTTCGTCGAGAATGAGAATAGGTGGGTCCTTGAGCAGGGCCCGGGCGATGGAGACGCGTTGTTTCTCCCCGACGCTTAGTTTCACTCCGCGTTCCCCCACCACGGTGTTCAGACCTTCGGGCAGGCGATCCACAAACTCCCGGGCGTTGGCCGCGTCCAGCGCCGCAAGCAGTTCCGCGTCGGTCGCATCGGGTTTGCCGAGACACAAATTGTTCCGGATTGAGCCGTTGAAGAGGAAACTCTCCTGGGTGACCAGGCCTACCGCGGAGCGCAGGGCGCTTTTGGAAAAATCCCGGATCGAGCGGCCGTCGATGAGAATCTCCCCGTCATCATATTCGTAAAATCGGGTGAGCAGGTTCACGAGGGTGGATTTTCCGGCGCCGGTCTGACCGACCAAAGCGATGGTCTGTCCGGGGCGAGCATGAAGGGAAATGTGCCGCAGCACGGGCAGATCCTCGGAATAGGCAAAGCCCACGTCTTGAAAGCGGACGTCGCCCGCGACATTCACGCGATCGTCGGGCTCGATTCGCCCGGGCTCGATCGGAGTGTCGAGCAATTCGAAGACGCGTTCCCCGGCGGCGCGGCCGGCCTGCACGAGCTGGTTGAGCGAATGCAGTTTGCCGAGGGGGTCGTAGAGGGCGCCCACCAGCCAGAGAAACGCCACCAGATCCCCCACACTCATTTCCCCGCGCAGGACCGCCTGTCCACCAAAGCCCACCACGAGAATGGCCCCGCAGGCGCCGAAGAAGCTCATCGCCGGATTGTACAGGGCCCAGACCCGCATCACGGTGAGGGTGGCGTGGCGCAACTGATTGCTGACGCCATTGAAGCGTGCGTGCTCCTCGCGTTCGCGGACGTAGGTCTTGATCTGTCGGATGCCGGCGAGGTTGTCGTGCAGCAACGCGTTCATCGCGGAGGACGCCTGTCGTTGCACCCGATACCGACTGGGGGCCGTGAGGGTGTAGGCCATCGCCCCGGCCGCCAGGATGGGGATCGGCAGCAGGGCCAGTCCGGCGAGGCGGGGATTGTAGGAAAACAACATCGCGGCCACGATGATAATCTGCAGCAGCGCCACCACGCCCTGTTCAATGCCGTCGATCAACACCCGTTCCACGGCGGTCACGTCCTCGAGCAGGCGGGTCATGATGTCGCCCGTGGCGCGATTATCGAACCACTTGAGCGGGAGTTGCTGGATGTGCGCGTAGAGATCGCTGCGCAGATCAAAGATCACCCGCTGCTCGAACGTGTTGTTCAGCACGATGCGCAGGGCGTTCATGAGATCCCGCACAAAAAAAGACGCCGCGGCGGCGAGCACCAGCCACGTGAGGCGATCGCCCCGACCGGTGCGGACGTCGTCGATGACGAGTTGGGTGGCCTTGGGAAAGACCACGACCAGCAACGTTCCCAGGATGGCACACGTGAGGGTCCCGAGGGCCAGCCAGGGATAGCGGCGCAGGTAGGTGAAGACGCGAAGGACGGTTCTCATCCGGAGCCACAGACCATGGGGGCCAAGTCCGGAGACGCAACCCGGCGAGACGGAGCGGAGTGGGCGCGGGCGGAATATTCCGCGAGGGATCAATCGGCAAACCGGAGGCGGATCAGTGAATAATCGTCCTCCATCACCGAATTTCCCTGCTGGGCGCGGGCCCATTCGAGGCAGAGCCGGGGGTGGAATCCGGGTTCGCGGCACGCGGCGGCGAGAGCGGTCTGAAACTCCGGCAACGTGCCGGTATGACCGTCCGGGAAAGGCAGCTCATAAACGCCATCACTCAGGACGTAGAGTTCGCTGCCCGGGGGGATCAGGATCGATTGAGCGCTGAAGCGGGCGGTGGCGGCGGCCCCAATGGGCGGCCCCGAAGTGCGCAGCGTCCGCGGCTCCGCCCCGGGGGCGAAGAGCAAGGCCGGCGGATGTCCCGCGCTCGCGAAAGTCAGCTGACCGGTGGTGCGATGGAACAGGCCCAGCCAGAGGGTGAAGTATTGCTGGTTTTGGCCTTCCATCGGGAACATCCGGTTCAGGGCCGTCAGGATGCGGGCCGGTTCGGCCAGGTTCTCCGTCCAGAGGGGGCCCGAACGCAACACGTTGAGCGCTGACACCGCCAGCAGGGCGGCGCCCACGCCATGCCCGCAGACGTCCAGCAGGTAAACGGCGAAATGTTCGTCATCGATCCAGTGATAGCCGAATCCATCGCCACCAAGCTGGGTGCAGGGTTGGAAACACCATTCGGTTCGGACGGCACCGGAAGTCAGCGGCGGGGGCAGCAGGGAGCTGACGTAGGAGCCCGCTTCGGCCAGCTCCGCCGCCAGTTGCTGCTGGCTGGCGACCAGGGCCCGGTAGGTGGCCTGGTCCTGATCCCGCAGGCGCTTCTTTTCGAGGCAGGCCCCGAGGCGTGCGCGCAGCAGCACGGGGTTGAAGGGCTTGGTGAGGTAATCCTCCGCGCCGGCTTCAATGCAGCGGGCAATGCCGTTTTCCTGATCCAGACCTGAGATCATCAGCACCGGAATGTGCTGCAATTCCGGATCCGCCTTCATTTTACCCAGCACCTGGTAGCCATCCAGACCGGGGAGAATCAGATCAAGCAGGACCAGATCGAAGGCCGCCTGGCGCAGCCGTTCCAGCGCCTCCGGACCGCTGCTCGCGCACTGCACCTCGTAACCATGGCGCGAGAGGCGCCGGCTCAAAAGTTCGCGATTGTCGGCGTCGTCGTCCACCACCAGCACTTTCCCCTGTCCGGTGAGGGCGGCTCCGGGTGGATGGCGGGGTGGGGGCGGGCGGAACATCACTGCCGCCGGGGTCCGTATCGGCTCCGGTGGCGCCTCCGTGGCGACGGGCAGCAGGTTGGCTTCCATCAGCACCAGCCACGCGTGGGCGGCGGAATGAATCCGCTGCAGGTCCTGGAGATTCTGCCGCCGATCCAACTCCACGCATTGCTCCT
>CANIZL010000007.1 GCA_947471985.1 Verrucomicrobiota bacterium
AACTTCTCCTTCCCCAGGTCATCCAACAGCTTCTGCCCGCCCACAATCCGTGAAAGGCAGTGATACACGGCCGTCTCCCCGACTGGTTTGATCCGCTTCAGTCTCATGTTGTTCTTCGTGGTGTTTGCGGACCCCACCCAACGGGGCGGGGTTCCACGGCCTACTACGAAGAATCCGGGCAAGTGTTACGGACTTTTTTACAGGGAGCCTGGCTCGGTATTCGAGGGGCGGCCGGGATAGGGAGCCTGGTACGCTATCTGGCGCGCGCGGGAATAGGGAGCGTGGCACCGCTTCCATGGCACCGCTTCCACGCGATAGTGAACCTGTCACCTTGACGGGAATCTCGTCGACTTCAGCCGGTGTCGATGAACAGCACAGCGGCACGATTGCATCTGTGATTCCGATACGAGCGACGGGCCGAGCCAACATCGTCGCAGCCGCTGGGATGGCCACTCGGTCCGGGTGCACGAGACGGGGCACCCAGTCGAGATAATAACGATTGCGCGTCGGCGATGGAAGGCCCGCTCCGGCAATGCTTTCAGCTTCGATGCTCTTTCGATCAACGAAGCCCACTCACCTCAAACTCACTGGCCACAGCGGCGGCAACCGAGGTCGTGGGCTTACCGGCAGCAGCCTCACCTCACGCTCCAGTAGGTTTGGTAGCAGCATGGTCAGCGAACCTTTGCCGCACGTAACTGATGTGCCCGCGCAACCCATAAAACTGGTCGGCAAAAGACGCCGGGACACTGATCCCCTTTACAGACGCCTCGATCTGATCCAACCGCCGCGATAATTCGCGATAGGATTCCGGGGTTACCGGGCCAAGCAATCCACGCTCCACCGTCTGCAACGCCCGATACCAGCGGAAAAGGATGAGCTTCACCCGCCAGCGCAGCACCGCCGGAATGAGTTTCAGGCCGGGAATAAGGACGATGGCCATGGGCACGATCAGCGCAATGACCCCTTCCACAACTCCCGCGACCGAAAACGGCAGATTGCGATACAACCAGCTTTTACCGGTTTTGAAATAGCGGACCGCCCCCGGACTAAGCTTGAACTCCCGATCCAAGGGGGCAGGAAACTCACCTTTCTGCTGTAGAATCGAGGGGTTTTTATGAGTCTCACGCGCCGCCTCCAGCAAGAGGTCCGAGATCGCCGGATGCAGGTCCGAGCGCGCAATTAACTCGACGGTCGGCCCCACCAGATGCAGATCGCGCGCGGGAATATCCTTGGCGAAATCAATTCCACCGCGCGGAATCTCCAATCGATTCAGGTAGGGAATCTTGCGGGTGTACGCGGTCGCCTGCACAAAGTCGAACACCCGAAACGCCGGATTCCGCAACGCCTGGCGCAAGGTCGCGGAGGCCACGGAATCGCTCATCAAAAAGGCCGCATCCACTTTGCCGGCAGCCAACTGGAGCACGCCTTCCTCCCCGTCCAGTTGCAGCAGGGTGGTGGCGCCTCCAGCCACAATGTTGTTGGTCGCCAATAACGCCTGGGCCAGCGAGAGCGTGCCGCTGCCAGGGGCGCCAATGGCCAGCCGTTGTCCGGCAAAATCCGACAACAACACCGCATTGTTCGAAGTACGACAAAACACCCAAAGTGGTTCATACATGATGCTGCCCAGGGAATTCAGGAGCCGCTGCTTTCCCTCCGCCTTGCCTGGCCCCACCAGCCCATCCTGGACGAATCCAACATCAATTTTCGAATCCGGAGCACTCAGCCGGGATAGATTCTCCTCCGAGCCACGCGAAGCCACCAGCTTCACATGCACATGATCCTTGGCGAGGTTGTTGGAGTAGCTCAGCGCATGCCGCTCGAAGACACTGCCCGGGGGACCACTGCTGATGGTCAGGGATTTCGGCGGCGCCGATTGAATAAAAAGATAGGCGGCGGCCGCCAGCGTAAAGGCGATCAGCAGCACCGCCGCCGTGGCCGCACCACGGCCCAAGCCAAACGTTTCTGTAAAAATCCCCACCACCACCGAAAACCGGATTCGTTGCATCACCAAGTAACGCTGAACGGCCCGGCGCCGCAGAACAACCGAAATCGCCCTCGTGGGTTGAGGAAGTCCGGTTGATCGCACAGAGCCCGGCTATCCGATCCCCCGCTCGGCCATCCGGCATCCGCACGAACGGCAAAAAACGGGAATCCTGCAGGGGTTAGCGGTGGCCGCCCAAACTGATGGGTACCTTGTCGGGAAGGTCAGCCCAGGCGCTGCAGGCGCTCCAGGCGGTCGCGGTGGTCAGCGGATTTCCCAATTCAATCAGACCAGGCCTGAAGGTCTCCGGAAAGCCTACGGTGAATCGCGCCCCCCATCTGGGCCCTCCAGGAGCACGCCAAAGTGTCCGTCCATGCACCACGGTAGACGGCTGGAGAATTTCAAGGCCCTCACCTCGTTTCCCTGGCACCTCGCTCCCGTCGCTCGCCGTGAGGGCCCGGGGGCGCGCCGGCCTCCTCCTCTGAACGCCGGTGCGGCGAAAACAAGTCGCTGGCCGAGGTCAGCCCCCCTCGCTAGCCTGATCCGAAAGTTCCCGAAATTGCTCATGAAGCCATACCAAGGTAGCGCGCATAAAACCGGCCCCCGCCCCGCCCCGATCCGCTCGTTCGCGTTATCCGTCGCCGCCCTCTGGCTGATACTTCCCAACACTCAGGCCGGCCCGACCGTCGGTCTCTGGGATACGGGCAGCCCATTCACCGATCCGCCCGACCGCACGCACCAAGCCGATTGGAAACGAGTGCCCACCGAACTTTTTTCCCTGGAGACGGATCCCGCCAAGGCGGCGTCGGATCCCGGATACTATGGCCGGGAATATTCCTTCCAAGGCGATGCCCTGGTCGAGAACACCCGCCTCTCCGCCCTCTTCTCGTCGGCGCAGGGACGCGTCGTCCTCTACGCGAAACCCGACGTCACGCCCGCGTCCGGCCCCTCGGCGGGCACAACCGGTTGGGGGCAAAAGATTGGCGAAATCATACCCCTTTCCCCCAACGCGCCAACCGCCCGGATCCGTCACCTCGACGTCCTGCGCAACGCCGGGGATGAAGTGGTTCTCTCGGTCACTTTCGCAGCGCCGCCGGCGGCCGATGTGACGACCATCTTCACCTTCGGTAAAAACGAAATCGTTGAGATTCACCCCACCGCAACGATGTCCGGGGTTCGGATGCAGGGTGCGATTGCCTACGGTGTGGTGCCGGGATTCATCGGGGATGACCTGATCTTCGGGCCCACTGAATCACCCGCCACGACACTCGCGCTACCGGCCGAAAACATGTTTCTGGGTTTGCTGCCCGGGGAGGCCAGCACGTTCGTGCTGACCTGGCCCCCGGGCCGGCAACAGCTGCAATTGCAGCAATCGGCCCGCGGTTCCGGTCCGCGAACCCTCACGTCCGTGGATCTGACGTTGGACGGACAGAGTGTGTATCTGGCCGCCTCGACCGCGCCCGGCCTCTGGCACCGCGAAGAACTCAAGCCTGCCTTCCTGGAGAAAGACGTCGCTCTGACGTGGAAGAAACCCTTTCCCGCCCGTTGGAAAACGCAATTCGCCGAGGCCGGAGTGAAGACCACGTTCGCCTTCCACGATTCGCCCGGCCAGATTTGGCGCGGGGTGCCCGGCTCCTACAGCTACCCGGCCTGGTTCAATGGCGACCAGGCTTTCTACCATCTCAGCAAGAAGGTGCCGCCCAAGGGCGAATCCTTGATCTACTTCCTCGAAGGACAAGACACCCCGCCGGGTTACCTCACTCCGGTGGACGTGCTGCAGGCAACGCTCGGCCGATCCGCTTCGGCTCCCATCCTCGACGTCGCCGGACGCCGCCTGCGCACCCATCACCGCCGGGGCGGCGAAAGCGTTCACCGCGCGTGCACGTGCGGCTATACGGAAGCAATCCAGGTCATCTTCGAAGCGGGTCAGGAAACCACCCGGCGCGATTACATCAAGGAGGCCGTGGAAGACATGAACTACTTCGTCCAGCGCCACGTGGAACGCATCGACGAATATCAACGGTTTGCCGCCGAAATAACGCGATTCCTCCAGTCGACGGGCACCTCGGCGCCGGAGCTCAAACCCTACCTCCAGGAACTGGAATCGATCGTCCGCCAAATCCCGCAGGAATTTCAGGTGCAGCAGGAAAACATGAAATCGCGGGAACACGCGCAGGAACTCACCCGTCAGACGCTGGCGTTGACCGCTGCCGCGAGTCCGAACAATCTGGCCACTTACAAGGAATTGCTGAAGTCGTGGCGAGCGATGGGCGGCGCGCAGGATTATGTGGTCGCCCAGTGCCACATGATTGCCCGCAAGCTCTTCCAGGAAGCCGGCTACGGTGCCACCGAGGATCCGCGGCGCCTGACTGCGGCACGGGAGATCCGCAACCGCTGCCGACAAATTCTGAGGAATCCCGATGGTTATGAAATCTGGGCGGACTATTGAATCCCCACGCATGAGGCTACCTGTTCTGCGCACCCTACTCACCGCCGTCACACTGGCCGCATTGACCGGTTGCGATCGCCCGGAAACCAAGCCTGCCGCACCAACATCCGTCCCCGGGATCACTCCCGCCCCGGTCACAAACGTCGTCCCAGGCGCAGCCGCAGCCCCCAAGGCCACCGCGATGGTTTCGATCACAGGGGGTAAATTTCTGATGGGCGACAAAGACGAAATCGACGCCCCGCTGCACGAGGTCGTGGTCGGTTCCTTCCTCATGGACCGCTATCTGGTGACCCAGGAGCAGTTTCAAAAAGTGACCGGCACGAATCCGTCGCGCTGGAAGGGCGACCAGAATCCGGTGGAGCAACTGCGCTGGTCCGACGCCCTCGGCTACTGCAATAAACGTTCCGAGCTCGAGGGATTGCAGGCCTGCTACGATCTCAAGACCCAGCAGTGCAATTTCGCTGCGAACGGTTATCGCCTGCCCACAGAGGCCGAATGGGAATACGCCTGCCGCGCCGGCACCACCACTGCCTACTTCTTCGGCGACAACCCGACCAAGGTCGGCACCTACGCGTGGTTCGAAAAAAACTCCGACGGACATCCCCGGCCGGTCGGTCAGAAGCAACCCAATCCGTGGGGCCTCTACGACATGACCGGCAACGTCTGGCAATGGTGCAACGACTTTTACCAGGTGGACTATTACGCCGGATCGCCCCGGGAAAACCCCCGGGGTCCCAAGGAAGGTCCGAATAAGGTGCTGCGCGGCGGCGCGTGGCGCTTCAGCGCGGACAACTGCCGTTCCGGCTATCGGTACAACGAAAGCCCCGGATATGCGGATGTTTGCTTTGGCTATGACATCTACGGATTCCGTTGCGTCCGCCAAGCGTCCGCCCCGGCGGCGCCTTGATTTCCCGCGTTCGTCTCTTCGAGCCTCCCCTGCCGCATCTCCACTCCAGCGAGTCCAATTCTCCCGTGAAAAACCCCATCCGTGTCGGACCGCTCCTCGGTTATGAGACCTCCGATCTCTACACCGTCTGCATCCTCCTGGACGCCGGGGCACCTCCACCGGTGTTGCATGTCCCCAGTCTGGCCTTGCTCCAAGCCTTTAAGAAGATCGCCGATGTGGGTTCGCAAGAGTTCTGGCGTGCCGAGTTCCCGTTCCCGCCTCCGGACGCCGGCGTCACCGTGCGGTACGAAATCCAAGCGGACGGGGTCGCGTTGGCCGATCCCTACGATCGAGTGGGCTGGCAATTTTACGTTCCCGGAAAGACCGAGGAGCCCCTATTGGCCTACGCGTCCTGCAATGGTTTCTCCAGCTTCAAACTGCTGCGCGACACCGACCAACCCTACCGCCTCTGGGAGAAGTTAAAGGAACAACACGAAGCCGCCCCCTTCGCCCTGCTGCTCATGGGTGGCGATCAGGTCTACGCCGACGAAATCTGGGAGTCCAAACGATGTCCCAGTCTGCGGGATTGGAGCGAGCTGAATTGGGATCAGCAGAACAAAGCCAAGGCGACGGTGAAGATGAAGCAGGAGATCGCCGCGTTCTATGACTGGCTGTACACGGACCGTTGGAGCGACGAAAATATGTCGCTGGTGCTGGCCAGCATTCCGTCGCTGATGATGTGGGACGACCACGACATTTTCGACGGCTGGGGCTCCTATCCGCAGGAGCGTCACGACAGTGAGGTTTTTCAGGAGGCCTTCCGCCAGGCCGCCCGCCTCTACGACCTTTTTCAACAGCGGGGTTCGACGACCAATCGACTAAAGGCCGACGCGAATCATCGCTCGTTCGGCCTGCGCTTCCGCAACTACACGATCCTCGCCCTCGACAACCGCTCGGAACGGACCATTGAGCGCATCATGTCCAATGAGCACTGGCAGGATGTGAAAGACTGGCTGGCCCAACAATCGACACAGGGGAACGCCAATCTGCTGGTACTGACGGGCGTACCCGCGGTGTATCGCTCCTTTGCGGCTGTGGAGGCTGCGATGGATACGACACCGTGGCATGAGGAACTGGAGGACGATGTCCACGACCATTGGAGTTCCCGGACGCATCTGGCGGAGCGCATGCGGTTGGTGATGGTGCTCCTGAATTTTCTGGAACTTCCGAGCCAGGCCAAATGCAAGGCGATCCTGCTGTCCGGCGACGTCCACGTCGGCGCCCTGGGCCAGATCTGGAACGCCCACAAACGCATCGGACTGACCCAACTCATCTCCAGCGGCATCGTCCATCCGCCGCCGTCGGCCTTTGCCTGGGCGGGTATCCAAATGATGACGTCCGACACTCCCGAGGGCCTCGGCGACGGCGAAGTCACCACGGAAATGCTGACGCCGTTCGGTTCTCCACGCTATCTGCGGACCCGCAATTATCTGACCTTGAAATCCGGGACCGACCAAAAGCTCTGGGTCAATTGGGTCTGCGAGAATGAGAAATTGAAGCCGACCTTTGCGATCGCCAGCTCGTGAGCGCACCCGTCAGTGATCTCTTCGCCGGCACGCAAGTGGTGGCGCTGGTGGAAGTCCGGGGCCCCGGCGATTCGCTGGTGCACCCGCGCGGCGCCGTCGGAGTGGTGACCCGCACCCCGGCCACCGTTGGGGAAAAATTCCTGGTCCGCTTCCCCGACGGTTTTGAAATGGCCCTGGCCCGGGCCGAGCTGGATGTCCTGAAACATTTCAAGGATCGCCTGGGCGAAGGATCTGCCGGCGCGGGGTTCGACCTCGAACAGTGCATTGTTTACCGATGCGTGGTCGGGTCGCGCGCCTATGGCTTGGACGATGAAGCATCCGATACAGACCGGCGCGGGATCTATCTGGCGCCGGCGGAGTTGAACTGGTCGCTCTTCGGCGCGCCGGAACAATTCGAGGATAACGCCGCGCAGGCCTGTTACTGGGAGCTGCAGAAATTCATCACCATGGCGCTCAAGGCGAACCCCAACATCCTGGAATGCCTTTATTCGCCGCTGGTGGAAAAATGCACCGTCCTCGGGAAGGAACTGCTGGCCCTCCGCACGGGATTTCTCTCCCAGATGATTTTCCAGACCTTCAACGGCTACGCGTTGTCCCAGTTCAAAAAGATTGAGCAGGATCGCCGCAATCACGGCGAGGTCCGTTGGAAGCACGCGATGCACCTCCTTAGACTGCTGCTCAGCGGTGCGGCAACGCTGCGGGAAGGTCATTTAACGGTGCGGGTCGAAGCCCACCGGGACCGCTTGCGGGCGATCAAACGCGGGGACCTGACCTGGCCCGAAGTGGACGCCTGGCGACGGGATCTCCATCGGGACTTCGAACGCGCGCTCACGGAGACCCGACTCCCCGAACGGCCTGACTACCAAGCGGCGAATCAATTTCTGGTCCGGGCCCGCCGTCACGCAGCGACCCAGGAAACCGGCACAATCAGTCCCCTCGCCGGCCGAGCCGCTGGTTAGACCCACCGCGCCTCACGGCCCCGACCATCGCACGTTCTACCGCGCTCCGGGTCCATTGAGCCGAATTTGCTTTTACCGACGCCGGTGGGAAAGTCGCCAGCAGCATGCGTCTCACGGGTATCCACCACGTCTCCATTCTCGTCAGTGACGTCCCCCGGGCGATCGCCTTCTATCGCGATGGCCTCGGATTGCGACAGATACAGCGTCCGCCCACGTTTACGGCGCCCGAATTGCGCGACGTCATCTGGTTTGAATTGGGCGACCAGCAGCTGCACCTGCTGCCCTCCGCCACGGCCGACGTACCGGCCCGCCGCCATTTTGCGCTGCACTTGGACGACGCGGCGGCGGCGCGAGTGGAGCTACAAAGCCGGGGCCTCGTCATCCGGGAAACGACGCCCATCCCGGGCGCCGACCGTTTCTTTGTCAACGACCCGGACGGGAACCGGGTTGAGCTGATCCAGTGGCAGGAAAACTATCCGATCTCGTACGTGTAGCCGCCACATCGGAATTCTCCGGGCGCAGCCCCTCGTCCGCCATCGCCATCGGAGCTCAAACGAGGACCCAGCTCCTTCGGGCATCTGCCCGCCCGCCAAATTATCGATCAATCCGGTTTGAACCCAAGAACCGCATCCATAGCTTTGCCGCTGTTGAATCCGTGGCGACAGCTGCTGGCCTTGGTCTTGGCGCTTGCGTGGATGCCGATGATGCATTCCTGCGAAATCGCGCATTGCCTGGGCATTGACTTGCCGGATCAGGGCGAAGCCGGTCACGCCGACGTTCACGCTGAACAACTGCCACCGGACGGGTGCGACCATTGCCACTTCTGCGAGACGCTGCTTTCGGGCGGCGTGGCCTCAAGAGTTGTGCAGGTGAAAGTGCCCGGTTTCGTGGCGCTCCTCCCCCTTTGGCAGCCCGTCCTGGCGACGTTGTTTATTGAGCAAACCCAAAGGGTCACCGCGGTGATCCGCAGCGACCAGCACTCACCACCACAACGGTGGCGATTCACTGAGCGTACGGCCCTGCCGCCGCGCGCTCCCTCCCACGTCGCCTAAGTCTGCCTCGCGCAGGCTCCCCCCGTTGGCCCGGGCGCTTTGTCGTGCCCGGATTCCCCCGTCCCGCCGTCCCCATGTCCTCATCATGTCCATTTCCATACCCAGTCCGCTGTCCGCCCGGCTCTTGACCGCGATTATTTCCTGCGTCACGGCCACCCTCCCTTTGAGTGGCGCCGCCCCCGCCCCCCCTCTCCCGGTGTCTGCCTTGGTGGAGGCGGCCTTGATCCAGCATCCCGAACTTCAATTCTACGCCGCTGAGATTGCCGCCGCCAAAGCGGGTCACCGCAGCGCCGGAAAACTCGCCCCCCCGGAATTGACCAGCACCGTCGGCCAGAACCGCGTGCGCAATGCCGCCGGCAACCTGGCGGGCGAAGGTGTCGCTTGGTCCGTCGGGCTGCAGCAGCAGTTCGAATGGCCCGGACGCATCGGGCTGCGCAAGGCGATCGCCAATGGGAATGTCACCCTCGCCGAACTCGGATTGGCCCGATTTAAGTCGGCCCTCATGGGTCGGGTGCGCACCCTCGCTTACGCCCTGGGCGCCGCCCAGGAACAAGCCGAAGCCAGCCGCGACGTCGCCGAACGGCTTCGCGACCTTCGCGAAATTCTCGTGCAACGCGATCCAGCCGGACTCACGCCGCTGCTGGAAACTCGCATCATCGAAGCCACCGAACTCATTGCGCAACGCACGGCCTCGGACGCGGAGTTGGCCGTTGCCCATGCGCTCATCGAACTGAACCAGCTTCGCGGCCTCGCCCCGGACGCCCCCCTCACGGTGGCGACCGCGCCGCCGATCTTTCGGGGAGCACCGACTTTGGATTCCCTCCTGGCTGCGGCCCGCACCAACAACTTCGACCTGCGACTCCGCGCCGCCGAGCTCGAGCAGCAGGGCTTCCGCGTCGAACTGGCCCGCAACGAGCGCTATCCCTCCTTCACCGTCGGCCCCACGTTCACCGAGGAAAACGCGGGCGACCGCCAGCGCATCGTCGGCTTGGCCATCAGCGTCCCCTTGCCGCTCTGGAACAACCAGGCGGCCAGCGTGGACTTGGCGAAGGCGCGCCAGACACAGGCCGACGCGTCACTCCGCGCCGCCCAACGCGACCTCGACCGGCAGATCGCGACGGCGGCCCGCACCTACGAAAACAAGGTTCAAACGCTGTCCCACTGGCGTGGCGATGCCATCGCCCACTTCCACGACGCGGCGGAAACCGCCGATCGAAACTACCGCCTGGGTGCCGTACCCGTGGCCACCTATGTCGAGTTACAGCGACAATACGTGGATGCCGTAAGTGCGCTGCTCGCCATCCGCCGCGAAGCCCTCGAAGCCGCCGCCCATTTGGAAACCCTTTCCGGCCTGCCCCAACCGCTCATCGGTTGGGAGCCGATTCCCCGCCAGCCATGAATCTCCCTGGTATCGGCACCGGCGGTCTGGCGTTGCTCGCGGTCATTGCGATGGTTGGTTGCCACGCCAAACCGAAATCGGGCACGGCCCACGCGCCCGGAGAACCGGAAGACGAAGCGCCCAGCGGCGCGTCTTTTAAGAGCGGCAGGGGTGTCTCGGTAAAACCCGAGACCCAGCGCCTGATGGGACTGAAAACCGCGGAGATCAGCGAGAAGACACTGAAGCGGAACGTGGAGTTCACCGCCCAGGTGTATCCGGCGGCCGGCCGCAACGGGCCTGTAACCTGGCTGGCGGCCGGAATACTACCCGACTCCCGGTTGACCGGCGCTCGCATCGGCCAGGATGTCGCCCTTCGCGCGGATGCGGGCACAACGTTCAGCGGGCGGCTGTTGAAACTCAGTCCCGCGCCGGACCGCAACCCCGACGAAACGGAGATCCTGGTGAGTTTCACCGGGCCGTCGCCCGAGACCCAGCCACCCCTGTTTCTGCAAGCATCACTTACCTTGCCCGAAAAAGGACCGTCGCTGACGGTGCCCCGGAGCGCCGTACTGCGGACAGCGCAAGGGTCATTCGTGTTTGCCGTGAACGGTGACGCCTACCACCGCACGGCCGTGACCCTCGGAGCGGAGGCAGACGGATTGGTGGAAATCATCGACGGGCTTTTGGAGGGCGATTCCGTCGTCACCCAGCCGGTGGAATCCCTTTACCTCATTGAACTCCGCGCCGTGACCGGTGGCGGACACAGCCACTAATCAACATGACCCTTGCACCGACCCGGTCCGGGACCATCGCGGCCCCACCCGTGCCACCGCGCGGATCGAAGGGGAGCGCGGCCATGGACCGCGCGATGACCAAACCGAACGCGGGGCCGATCAAACACGCCGCGCCGTCCCCGATGGCCCCCAAAATCCCATGCTAAACCGCCTCCTCGAATTTTCCATCCGGCAGCCCGTATTTGTGCTGCTGGCCACGCTGCTCCTGTTTGCCGTGGGCATCGGGGCAGCACTCCGCCTGCCACTCGATGCCGTCCCGGACATCACCAACCCGCAGGTTCAAATCAACACCGCCGTCGCCGTGCTGGCGCCGGAGGAAATTGAGAAGCAGGTCACCTTTCCCCTGGAAAATGAAATGAGCGGCATCCCCGGGATGATCGAGTTCCGTTCCTTGTCCAAGGCGGGGCTGTCCCAGGTCACGATGATTTTCAAGGAGGGCACCGACCTTTTCCGCGCCCGCCAGCTGGTCAGTGAACGCCTGCAGCAGGTGAAGGAGGAACTGCCCCCCGGCCTCACCCCCAAGCTCGCGCCGATCAGCACCGGCCTGGGTGAAATCTTTTACTACGCGGTGGACTATCGCGCCGACGCCACCAATAAACCCGCCTCCCGTCGCGACCAGTTGATGCAACTCAAGCTGCTCCAGGATTACACGATCAAGCCGATGTTGCGCCAGACACCCGGCATCGCCGAGGTGAATACCAGCGGTGGCTACGACAAGGTCTATGTCATCCAACCCGACCCTGCGCGACTCATGAGCGTCGGCCTGACCCTGGCCGAACTCGCCGATAAAGTTGCCGAGAACACTCACAACGCCGGTGGCGGTCTCGTGGAGATTGGAGGCGAGCAAATCAACATCCGGGCGAACACACGCGTCGCCACCCTGGAACAGCTTGAGAAGATCCCGCTCAAGATCGGCGCGGGCGTGAAGCCGTTGCTCGTCGGTGACGTGGCGGACATTCGCATCGGCACCAGCTATCGGACCGGCGCCAGCACGGACATGGGCGAGGAGGCGCTAATCGGTGCGGCCATCATGATGGCCGGCGAAAACTCACGACTCGTCTCCCGCGCCGTGGGCGCAAAACTGCGCGAAATACAGGGAAAGCTCCCGGCGGGCGTGGAAATTCACACGCTCTACGACCGTAGCGAACTGGTCAACAAGACCATCCGCACCGTGGAGAAAAACCTCACCGAAGGCGCCCTGCTCGTGGTCGTCATCTTGTTCCTGCTGCTGGGCAACATCCGCGGCGCCTTCATCGTCGCGCTCGCCATCCCGCTCGCGATGCTGTTCGCCATCACGGGCATGGTGCAATTCCACATCCCCGGCAACCTGATGAGCCTCGGCGCGATTGACTTCGGTCTCATCATTGATGGCGCGGTGGTGATGGTGGAAAACATCCTCCGCCATCTGGGCGAGAAGCAGCACCGGCTCGGACGCGTACTCACCAAGGCCGAACGGGCTCATGAAGTGCTGGTCTCGGCCAAGGAAGTCGCCCAGCCGATGTTCTTTGGCGTTCTCATCATCACGATGGTCTACGTGCCGCTCCTCAGCTTGCAGGGCATTGAAGGAAAAATGTTCAAGCCGATGGCGCTGGTGGTGATGTTGGCGCTCGGTGGGGCACTGGTACTCGCACTCACGCTCATCCCCATGCTGTGCTCCTGGCTGCTCGGGGGCAAAATCCAGGAGCACGACAATTGGCTCCTGCAATCCGCCAAGGGCGTTTACCGGCCGATCCTCAACTTCAGCCTGCGGTTTCGCTGGGTCGTCGTTCTTCCCATGGTCGTGGTGTTCGCCCTCTCCCTGTGGGTCTTCTCCCGACTGGGTGCGGAATTCGTTCCGCAGCTCGACGAAGGCGACGGCATCCTCCAACTGATCAAGGTCCAGAGCACCGGCCTGCAGGCCAGCCTTGAGCTGCAGAAACGCTCCGAGCGCGTGCTCCTCGCCGAGTTCCCGGAGATCAAACGCATCTTCTCGCGCATGGGCGCGGCGGAAATCGCCACCGATCCGATGGACCCGGGCGACGCCGATACGTACGTCATGCTGAAGCCCGGCGAAGACTGGCGGAAGATCGACGGGAGACCCATCACCAAGGAACATCTCATGGAGCTCATGCAGCAAACTCTGGCCCTGAAAGTTCCCGGTCAGGCGGCGCTCATCAACCAACCCATCGCCATGCGCTTCGATGAAATCATGGCGGGCGCACGGGCGGAACTCGTCTGTAAAATCTACGGCGACGACTATGACACCCTGGAGAAGCTCGCCGACCAGGCCCGGGAAATCATTGAGAAGACTCCGGGTGCCGGGGACGTGGAACTCGACAAGGTGGGGCGCACGCCGCAATTGGAGATCTCTCCCGACCGCGAAGCACTCCAGCGGTACAACCTGCATGCGGACGACCTGAACCGCACCGTTGAGGCGGCACTGGCCGGCGCGCCCGTGGGTTTCATGCAGGAGGGCAACCGGCGATTCCCCATCATCGTGCGGCTGTCCGAGGATCGTCGCGCGGATATCCCATCGCTGTCCCGCCTGCCCGTCGGCACCGACGGCGGCGGCGTGCTCATGCTGGGGCGCGTCGCCCGCATAACCCATCGCGAGCAGGTCGGTTCCATTACCCGCGAGAACGCACAGCGCCGCGTGGCCATCCTGGTCAACGTGCGCGGGCGCGACACCGGTGGTTTCGTCGCCGACGCGCAAGCCCGTATTCACCAACAGGTCCGGTTCCCCGACGGCTACTACTTTGAATTCGGCGGCCAATTCAAGAACCTCCTCGAAGCCAAGCAACGCCTCGCCATCGTCGTCCCGATGGCCCTGGCGCTCATCTTCGTCATCATCTTCGCCGCGCTCGGCAGCGTGCGGCAGGTGCTGCTGGTCTACACCGGCATTCCGCTCGCCATCACCGGCGGCGTGTTCGCCATCTGGCTGCGGGGAATGCCTTTTACCATCAGCGCCGGCGTCGGATTCATCGCCCTGAGTGGTGTCGCCGTGCTCAACGGATTGATTCTGCTGAGCTATTTCAACCAACTCCGCGAACAGGGTCGAAGCATCGGCGAGGCCGTACGCGAAGGCGCGCTAACCCGCCTGCGCCCCGTCCTGATGACCGCACTGGTGGCCTCCCTGGGTTTCGTGCCGATGGCGCTGGCGACCGGCGCGGGCGCGGAGGTTCAGCGGCCGCTGGCCACCGTCGTCATCGGCGGCATCCTCAGTTCCACGTTCCTCACCCTCATCCTGCTTCCCACGCTCTACGAGTGGTTGGAACGGCGACAAAACCCCGCTGACCTTCCGGCACTTTGAACCGCAACAGACCATGAAGACACTCCTTTGCCTCCTCACCGCCGCCGCCGCGCTAGGCGTCGCGCCCACCTTCACCGCCACGGTTGCCGCCGCCGATGCGCCGCACGAGCACCGCCACAAAGGCCAGGGTGGACCGAACGGTGGACGCCTCCTCGAAACGGAACCCCACGCCGAGTTCCTCATTGAGAAGGACCGCAGCGTGACGGTGCGCTTCTTCACCGACGACCTGAAGCCGGTCGCCGCAGCCGGACAGACTGTGACGGTCCTCGCCGACCCAAAGGCGGGAAAAACCCGGGTGGAATTTGAGAAGTCCGGCGAGGTGCTGAAGAGCAAGACCAGGCTGCCCGAAGGCGATGGCTATAACCTCGTCGTGCAGGTCCGCAGCAAGCCCGACGCCAAACCGCAGAACTTCCGCTTCAAGCTCGACCTCGCCACCTGCGGCGAGTGCAAACGCGGGGAGTATGCCTGCATTTGCGCCCACTGAACGGCCGAGCGGATCCCCCCTTCCCGCAGCCAAGCCGGTCAATGAACGGTCCCTCCGGTCCGCGCTGGCGAATGTTTGATTCCATCGCCAAGAACACACCCCCATCGGCTTCCCAAGGAGGGCATCCATCGTGGTCAGCGCGATTCCAAATTGATGCGCAGACACCGATCGATTCCGCCCCGGGCTTGCCTGACGACCAAGGGGGAGGAGGCCGGCATCTCCCGATCGCCCCTACTTCTTGCCGGCAGGCATTGAGAAAGGGGCAACCCGACCCACCGGTAGCCCGAATTAGTCCCCCGTGCCCCCTTGTCGCTCTTTTAGCAACTCGACCAAAAAGCAACACTCAATCCTCTCAAAACAGCCGCCGCCGGGATAAAAAAGTGGAACCATTTCGAGCCTAAATCACTACCTCCGAAGGAATTCACCGTCCCTCCTCAATTCCGGCGGCCATCCGGCAAACAATGTGCTTCCCCGAGGTGTTTGCGGCAACTCCTCCAAAAAATGCTTCATCGCCAGCCACCCGCTTGGGTGCTCGGTGTGCTGGTCGCCGGAGCGTGCCTATCGCTCGGCCTGGCCTTCTGGGTCCGGCGCTGGGAACGGCAGCTGATGCTGCAGCAATGCGCCGAACTCACCCATGGTCAGATCGAACGCCTCCAGATTTCAATTCTGCGCTCCATCGAAACGCTGCAATCCGTTGCCGCCCTCGCTCGTACACGTGGCCGGATCCAACACGCGGAGTTCCGGGACTTCGTGCACGCCGCGCTGTCGCGACAGCCGGAATTGCAGGCGCTTTCGTGGAACCCCGTCGTCACCGCCGCCCACCGCACGGAGTTCGAAGCTGCGGTGGCCGCCGATGGTTTGCCCGGATTTCAACTTCGCGAATTAACGGTGCAGGGCCTTCTGGTCCCGGCCGCCGCCCGTCCGGAATACGTGCCGGTCACCATCATCGAACCGCTCGCCCCCAACGCGGCCGCTTTGGGATTTGATTTAAATTCAGACCTGCGTCGACGGGGCTCGCTGGAACAGGCCCGTGACCTGGGCCAACCGGTGGCCACCGCCCCCGTGCGGCTCGCGCAGGCCGATCGCGATGAAGCGGGTTTTCTGGTTCTGCTGCCCGTCTTCAGTGGCGAGTCGCCGATTCCGGCAACTCTGGAGGAACGCCGGGCCCGATTGGGCGGCTTCGCCGTCGCCGTGTTCCGCGTGCCGTCGCTGGTCACCGACGCCTTCCGTGAGTTAAAATCGCGGGGCATCGAGGCGCGCTTGCATGATCTCGCTGACGACGGTGAGTTGATCTTTGAATCGGGCCCCGCCCAAGACGGCACCGTGGCGTGGTTGGAAGTGGCCAGCCGAAAATGGGCCGTGGTATTCGCGCCCACCGCGGAATTCGCTGCCGCCCAAACGCACGGGCAGTCCTGGGTGGTGTTGTTCGGCGGCCTGGCCGTCACGATGCTCGCCACCGGCTATCTCGACAGCAGCCGTCGCCGCACCGTGGAGGCCGCCGCCGCGAACACCACGCTCCAGCAGGAGGTCCGCATCCGCCAGCAGGCCGAGCAAACCGCCGATCGGGCCAATCAAGCCAAGTCGGATTTCCTCGCCAGCATGAGTCACGAAATCCGCACACCTCTCAACGCCATCCTGGGATACGCCCAACTGCTGCGCCGCGATCGGCAACTCTCCCCCGAACACCGCGACGCCATCGCCGGCATCCACGCCAGCGGCCAACACCTCCTCGGGCTCGTCAATGAAGTGCTGGATCTCGCCAAGATCGAAGCCGGCCGCATGGATCTCCAACCGGTGACCTTCGACGTAGGGGCCTTGGGGCGCAGTCTCTCGGCCACCTTCAAACCCTTGTGCGCGGCCAAGGGGATCCGTTTTCGCCTGACCTTTGATGCCGCGGCGGCGCATTGGGTGCGGGGTGACGAGGGCAAATTGCGCCAGGTCTTGATCAACCTGCTGGGGAATGCGGTGAAATTCACCCACGCCGGTGAAGTCTTCCTGCGCTTCGGTCCATCCGCCGGCGAACGCTGGGATTTCGAGGTCATCGATACCGGTCTCGGCATTCCCGCGGAGGAACACGCGGATATCTTCAAGCCGTTTCATCAGGGCGGCGGAGCGCAACATCAGGGCGGCACGGGACTCGGATTGGCCATCGCCCGACGACAGGTCGAACTGCTCGGCGGCACGCTGGAACTGCAATCCGAGCGGGGCATTGGTTCGCGCTTCTATTTCACACTACCGCTACCCACCGTCAGCAGCGCCAACGGCGGCGCCACCACCCAACCGTATCGGCTCGCGCCCGGCGCGCGCGTCGGCGCCCTCGTGATCGATGATCGGGCGGAGAATCGCCAGGTACTCGGCGGTCTCCTCGCCGCGCTCGGCTGTGAGGTTTGGCGGGCGGCATCCGGCGCCGACGCGGTGACGCTCGCCCGACAACACCGGCCCGGGATCGTCTTTCTCGACTGGTTGTTGCCCGGCCAAAGCGCGGCGGAAATCGCCCGGGACCTCCTCGCCCAACTGCCGGAAACCCCGCCCCGGCTGATCATGCACACCGCGTCGCCACTCCAGCAACACCGCGACGATGCCCGCGCCGCGGGTTGCACGAGTTTCCTCGAAAAACCGTTCACCACCCAACAACTCTGCGAATGCCTCAGCCACAATCTGGGGGTCTCGTTCGAACACACGGAGGCCATCGCGGAGCCGGAATTGTTGCACCGATCGGAACCCACCCCGGTGCAAGTGCCGGAATCCCTGTGTGCGCGTTTGGTGGTCGCCGCGGAATTGCACAGCACCACCGCGTTGAAAGCCGCGCTGCTGGAACTATCCACCCTCGGCCCCGAGGCCCACGCGCTCGCCGATCACCTGCGCCAACAAATGCGCAGCTTCGATCTGGACGGCGTCCAGCACTCCTTGGCGCGCTACGTCACGCCCGGCGCCGATCCCCTTCCCTCCTCTCCTACCCATGAAGCCTGTCGCTCCCCCGAACCCATCGCGTGAAAAGATCCTGCTGGTCGATGATGTGGCGGCGAATCTGTCCGTACTCAGCGCCGCTCTCGAACCGGAGGGCTATGAAATCCTCGTCGCCTCGGGCGGCGCACTCGCCCTGAAAGTCGCGGCCCGGGCCCGGCCGGACCTCATTCTCTTGGATGTCTTGATGCCGGAGATCGACGGCCTGGAAACCTGCCGCCGCCTCAAGCAGGACCCGGCGACACGCGATATTCCAGTGATCTTCATCACCGCCCGCAATGAAATGGAAAGTGTCGTGGAGGGATTTCGGGCCGGCGGCGTGGACTACATTCTCAAGCCCTTCCAAACCGAGGAGGTGCTCAGTCGCCTCGCCACCCACCTCGGACTCAGCCGCCTGACCCACGAATTACAGGAGAAGAACCGCGCCCTCGAGGCGCGCACGGAGGAGTTGCTGGCGGAAGTCCAGCGCCGGCGGCAGGCCGAGAACGCGCTGGAACAAGCCGATGCCCACTTGACCGTCCTCTCCGACCTGGCCGCCCAGCACTGGAATGTCACCGGACTCATTGGAGGCAGTGCGTCGATGCAAAAGCTGGTGGCCGACATCCGACGCCTTCATGCCTTTGCCAACACCAGCGTGCTCATCACGGGTGAGAGTGGCACGGGCAAGGAACTGATCGCCCGGGCCATCCACTTCGGCAGCCCGCGCGCCCGCGCGCCCTTCGTGCCCGTCAACTGCGTGGCCATCCCCGCGGAACTCGCGGAATCCATGCTGTTCGGCCACGTCAAAGGGGCCTTCACTGGCGCCACAACGGATCGCAAGGGCTACTTCGAATTCGCCCACGGTGGCACGTTGTTCCTCGACGAGATCGGCGACATGCCCGCCTCGCTGCAGGTAAAGCTTCTGCGGGTGCTGGAGGACGGCATGGTCACGCCCGTGGGATCTTCGCAGCCCCGGAAGGTCGACACCCGCATCCTCGCCGCGACCAACGCCGATCTCGACGCCCGCATCGCTCAGGGAGCTTTTCGTCAGGACCTCTATTTCCGGTTGGCCCGCTATCAGATCACGTCGACGCCCTTGCGGGAACGGGGCGAGGACGTGCCGCTGCTGGCGGCTCATTTCCTCAATCTCTTCGCGACGGAGATGGGCTTGAAGGCGCCGCGCTTGACCACCGAAGCGCTGGCCCTGCTCCAGACGTACGACTTCCCCGGCAACGTACGGGAACTGCGCAACATCATCGAACGCGCCCTCATCGAGAGCGGTGGCACCAACATCCTCCCGGCGCATTTGCCGCCGTTAAAACGCTTCGCCGTAACTGCCACCGTCGATACCGGCAGTCGTCGCCCGGCCAAAGCGCCTCCGATGGAATCCCTGCCGCTCAATCTGGCGGAGGCCGAGGATGTCCTCATCCAACGCGCCCTGCAGGAGACCGGCGGCAATATTGCCGACGCCGCGCGTCTGCTCGGAGTCCATCGCACCCGGATCTATCGCAAACTCGCACAGGAAGAACCCGCGCCCCGGTGAGACCGACTGTTTCAAGTGTTTCACCCGCGACATCTGAAACAAACCGCCCAAAAAGTATTCGCCACAAAATCAGTGAAAACACCAGCAAAAGCGCACTTCAGGCACCCCTGAAACACATGGCACGAGGATCGCTATTGAGTGGGGCGTAGTTCATCAACTTGCAACCTCCATCAATAGCCCGCTCATGAAATACCTTCCGTCAGTCTTCTCCCTTCCGCGGCTGAACTCCGGCCGGTCATCCCACTGCCTCCTCGGTGCCGTCGCCACGGCGGCCGCCCTATCCACTCTCACGCCGGCTCTACAGGCGGAGGAAACCGCCGTCCAGCGGTTCCACGCGGTGAACAATCTGGAGTTCTCCGACAAATACCTCACGCCCCGCGGCATGCTGGTCCACAACGACGGCCTCACCTTTCAGTGGCTCGCGCTCGGACTCTTCAACCTCTACCACGGCGACTCCTTCATCAACGACATCACCCTGGTGGGCGGTGTCTGGAATGATTTCAGCTCCAGTCCGGTTTCGGTGCACCCGCCGTTCAACAGCAGTCCCAAGACCAGCTGGGTGGAGATCGATCCGATCGCCGGCATCTCGGTGGGCTTCGCGAAGAACTTCAAGCTCGATGTCACCTATACGGCCTTCAACATGCAGATCCTCGACATCGGTACGTCGCAGCATCTGGAAACGAAACTGAGCTTTGATGATTCGCCCTACCTGAAGGCGTTCGCGCTGCATCCCTACCTGCTCTTCTGGAAGGAACTCGACGGCAAGGCCACGGCGGCTCAGGTGCCGTATTTCGTGGATCCTCTGGGCAAGAACCCGGGTGCGCCGCCGGACTCCAGCTACTATTTCGAACTCGGCATCGCGCCGGGCTACACGTTCAAGGATCTTGGCGTAAAGGTCGAAGTCCCCATTCGAGCCCTGCTGCCGAACAAGGATTTCTACGGCGAGTATTATGACAAGGCGTCCACGGTTGGACTCTACGAAGTCGGCGCCAAGGTGACCGTGCCCCTCAAATTCGTGCCACCGGGGTACGGCTTCTGGAATTTCCATCTCGGTGTCCGCTACATGAGCTTTGAAGACAAGAACCTCCAAGGCATGCAGCAGTTCAATGCGCCCGGCAAGGCCGTGAAGGATGCCGTGCAATACTACTGCGGATTCAACGCGTTCTTCTGAGCGACCACCCCCGCACCAAAATCGCTGTTCCCAACTTCCCTTCATTCATGAAATTTTTCTCCCGGACATTTCCCCTGATCGCCACACTGGCCACCGCCACGCTGTGCTCCGGTCCCACCCGCGCCGCCGACAAAGTCGTCGCCGGCTTCATCTACGTCGGTCCCAAGGACGACTACGGTTACAACCAGGCGCATTCCGAAGGCTGCCGCGGCGTGCAAAAGCTCTCGTGGGTCAAAGGCGTGGAAGAGGCCAGCGTGCCGGAAACCACCGCCGTACAGGAGACCATGCGCAACATGATCAATCTCGACGGCGCATCGGTGCTCTTTCCCACCTCGTTCGGCTACTTTGATCCGCACATTCTGAAGGTCGCCAAGCAGTATCCCAAGGTGCAGTTCGTGCACTGCGGCGGCCTCTACACCGAGGGCAAGCATCCGGCCAATGTCGGCAGCTACTTCGGCTATATCGACGAGGCGGTCTACGTTGCCGGCATCGTCGCCGGACACGCCACGAAATCCGGCAAACTCGGGTTCATCGCGGCCAAGCCCATTCCGCAGGTGCTGCGCAACATCAACGCCTTCGCGCTCGGAGCGCAGAGCGTGAACCCCAAGGCCACCGTGCAGGTGATCTTCACGGGTGAATGGTCCATGCCCGTCAAGGAGGCCGAGGCGGCCACGTCCCTCATCAACCAGGGCGTGGATGCCCTCACGTGCCACGTCGACAGCCCGAAGGTGATCCTCGAAACCGCGGAACGCCGGGGCATTTTTGTCACCGGCTATCATGCGAACGGCGCGAAACTCGCGCCAAAGGGTTATCTCACCGGCGCCGAGTGGAACTGGTCGAAGGTCTACACGGATTACGCCGAAGCGGTGAAGGCGGGCAAGTCCCTCGCGGCCGGAACCATACCTCACCTCGTCCGCGGCGGCATCAAGGAAGGCTTTGTGAAGGTCTCCGATTACGGCCCGGCGGTGACCGACGCCGCCAAGGCCGACGCCGAGGCCGCCAAGGCCAAATTCCTCGCGGGCACGATGGTGATCTTCAAGGGACCGCTCAAGGACAACACCGGGAAAGAGATCCTCCCCGAGGGCAAGGACCTCGCCCAGCAGGCGTTGGAACTGGAATCGATGGGCTGGCTGGTGGCCGGCGTGATCGGCAGCACCAAGAACTGAGGCTGAACCACACCGCTTTATGAGCGCCGTCGCCACCGCCCACGATCCGGCCGCCACTCGCGGGGCGCCGCGTACCGCGGTGCGGTGGCGGCCGGCGCTCGAAGCCGTCGTCCTGCCCGTCGGCGCCGTCCTCGTCGCCCTCATTCTGTTCGGCGCCTTCTGCCTGACCCAGGGGCGAAACCCGCTGGCCGTTTTCGCCGCCATCTATCAAGCCGCCTTCGGCTCGGGATATTCCTTTCAGAACACCTTGGTGCGCGCCGCGCCTTTAATGCTCACGGCGCTCTGCACCGCCCTGCCCGCCCGGCTTGGATTGGTCATCATTGGCAATGAGGGCGCCCTGGTGGCCGGCGGCGTGGCGGCCACTGCCGCCGGGTTGCTCGTGTCGACCACCTCGCCCCTCGTCGTAATCAGCTGCATGCTTCTCGCCGGAATGATCGGCGGCGGCCTTTGGATCACGCTCGTCGGTTTCCTCTTTTACTTCCGCAGCGTCAACGAGACCATCAGCAGTCTGCTGCTCAATTACATCGCCATCGCCGTGTTAAACCATTTGGTGAACGGCCCGATGCGCGATCCCAGCAGCCTCAACAAACCTTCCAGCTTTCCCATTCCCGAGGACAAAATGCTACCCCTCCTCGGCAGCACCAACGTGCACTTCGGATTGATCTTCGGGATCATTGTGTGCCTGCTGGCCTGGGGGCTCATGGAGCACACCACCTTCGGTTTCAAAGTGCGCATGATCGGCGGCAACATCCGCGCCGCGCGCCTGGCCGGATTGCCCGTGACCCGGCTCGGTCTCATCACCTGCTTCCTCGCCGGCGCCGCGGCCGGTATCGCCGGCATGGTGGAAGTCGCCGCCGTTCAGGGCCGCGCCAACGAATCGCTCGCCGCCGGTTATGGCTACGCCGGGATCCTGGTGGCCTTCGTCGCCCGACATCGCGGACTGCCCATCATTCTCGTCGCCACCCTGCTCGGCGGCATCCTCGCCAGCGGTGGCATCCTGCAACGGCAGTTTCAATTGCCCGACGCCACCATCCTCGTTTTTCAGGGCCTCGTCTTCCTCGTGATTCTGCTCAGCGAGTCCCTCTACGGAAAGTTCAAATTCTTTAAGGAAACCGGCGCATGATCACTGAATCCATCGGCGGTTGGGGCGTGGTGATCGGCATACTCGCGGGCGCCGTGCGCGGCGGGACTCCGTTCCTGCTGGTCAGCTTGGGCGAGTGCCTCACGGAAAAGAGCGGCAAGATCAACCTGGGCCTGGAAGGCGTGCTGTTGATCGGCGCCATGAGCGCCTACGCCGTCTCATATCAAACCGGCAGTCCGTGGGTCGGGGTGGCCGCGGCGGGGATCGCCGGCGCAATTCTCGGGGCGATTCATGCTTTTCTGGTTTCGCGGCCCAAGGTCAATGACATCGCTGCCGGGATTGCGATGCTGATCTTCGGGAGCGGCTGCGCGTTCTTCCTGGGCAAGCCCTATATTCAGCCCAGTGCTCCGCAATTGCCCGCGATCGCGCTCGGCGGTTGGTCGTCCATCCCCCAGGTCGAAGCCGCCCTGAAGATCAGTCCGCTCTTTTTCTTCGGCGTGGCCGCCGCCTTTCTGCTCCAAGCCTTTTTCCGCTCCACCCGCTGGGGTATGCAGGTCCGCGCCGTGGGCGATTCGCCCGCCGCCGCCCAGGCCCTGGGCATCTCCGTCCCCCGCACGCGCTTTGCCGCCATCGTCACCGGCAGCGCCCTCGGCGGCATGGGCGGTGCGCATCTGTCCCTGTTCTATCCCGGCGCCTGGACCGAGGCCATTTCCAGCGGACAAGGTTTAATGGCCGTGGCATTGGTGATTTTCGCCCGCTGGAACCCGGTGAAATGTCTCTGGGCCTCGCTGCTGTTTGGCGGTGCCCAGGCGGTCGGGCCGTCGCTCCAGGCCGTGGGCATCAGCACCGGCTACTACCTGTGGAATGCCTCGCCCTACATTCTCACGCTGGGTGTGATGATCCTCACTTGTTCCCCCAAACGCACACTGATCGGTGCCCCCGGCGCTCTCGGCTCCTCCTCTTAAATTCACGCATAAACCTCCGAACCCATGTCCCGACACGTCGATGCCGCTCCCTATCCCTGGCCCTACAACGGTGATCTCCGTCCCGCCAACACGGCGATTGTGGTCATCGATATGCAGACCGATTTCTGCGGTCCGGGCGGTTATGTCGACACCATGGGCTACGATCTTGCCCTCACCCGCGCGCCCATCGGTCCGATTCAACGCGTCCTGAAGGCGGCCCGTGCGCAGGGCTTCCACGTGCTCCACACGCGCGAAGGACATCGACCGGATCTCGCTGATCTGCCCGCCAACAAGCGCTGGCGCAGTCGGCGCATCGGCGCGGGCATCGGCGACAGCGGTCCCTGCGGACGGATCCTCATCCGCGGCGAGGCCGGGTGGGAGATCATTCCCGAGCTGGCCCCCTGGCCCGGGGAATCGGTCATCGATAAACCCGGCAAGGGCTCGTTCTACGCCACGGATCTGGATCTGCTGTTGCGGCAAAAGGGGATTCAGAACCTCGTCCTGACCGGCATCACCACGGATGTCTGCGTGCACACCACGATGCGCGAAGCCAATGACCGCGGTTACGAATGCCTCCTGCTTTCCGACGCCACCGGCGCCACCGACCACGGCAATCACCTCGCCGCCCTGAAGATGATTCAGATGCAGGGCGGTGTGTTTGGCGCTGTGGCCGATTCCGACGCCTTCATCCGCGCCCTGCAAGGTTAATCCCATGCTCATCCCGCCACCCGCCGAACGTCCGCTGCAGCCGCTCCCACTGGAGCTGGTAAAGCTCACCAAACGATTCGGCGCCTTCGTGGCCAACGATCAGATTTCGCTCAAGGTCCCGCCCGGCACCTTCCACGCCCTGCTCGGCGAAAACGGCGCCGGCAAAAGCACCCTGGTGAAATGCATCATGGGCTATCACCAGGCGGACGAGGGGGATCTGGTCATCGACGGTCATTCGCGTGAGATCCGCAGTCCCTACGACGCCTACCAATTCGGCATCGGCATGGTGTACCAGCATTTCACGCTCGTGCCCGCGATGACCGTGGCGGAAAACCTCGTACTGAGCCGTCCCAACACCCCCGGCATCATCCGCTGGAAGGAGGAGCGGGAACACCTGCGTGAGTTCATGAAGACCGCACCGTTCCAGGTGGATCTCGATACCCCCGCCGGACAGCTCGCCGCCGGACAAAAGCAGAAGGTGGAAATCCTGAAGCAGCTTTATCTCAACAGCCGCTTCCTCATCCTCGACGAACCCACCTCGGTGCTGACACCCGCGGAAGCAGACGAAGTTCTGGGGTTGATCCGCGACAAGGTGAAGGCCGGGCACCTGAGTGTGCTGCTCATCACGCACAAGTTCCGCGAGGTCTTCGCGTTTTGTGACGAGATCACTGTGCTGCGTCGAGGCAAATTCGCCGGGGCCGGCAAGGTGGCGGATCTGCGCGCCGACGACATGGCCGCCATGATGATGGGTGGCCAACGCGAGGCCCGGGTCGTCCGCAAACTCCCACGCGAACGCGGGCCCGCAGCGCTCGAACTCAAGGGCCTGTGCGCCAATCAGGACAACGGTCTGCCCGCGGTGAACCAGGTGAATCTCACGATTCATGAAGGCGAGGTCGTCGGCATCGCCGGTGTGTCCGGCAACGGCCAACGCGAATTGGTGGAAGTCCTCGCCGGCCAGCGTCCCGCCACCGGGGGCACCGTGCAGGTCCATGGCCAGGCGTATTCGGCGACCCGCGCCGAAGCCTTTCAGCACAAGGTCTTCCTGCTGCCCGAGGAGCCGCTGCGCAACGCCTGCGTTCCCGGGATGACCGTCGCCGAAAACATCGCCTTCCGCAGTTTTGATCGACCGCCCATCGGCCGGGCTGGTTGCTTTGTAAGTCGTCCCGCGATCCGCAAATTCGCCCAGGAATTGATCACCCGCTTTTCGGTGAAGACCCGTTCCACCGAGACGCCCATCGGGGATCTGTCCGGCGGCAACGTGCAGCGCGCGGTGCTGGCGCGGGAACTCGGGCCCGGAACGGCGCAGGTTCTGATCACCGCCAATCCCTGTTTCGGTCTCGACTTCGCCGCCGTGGAATCCATCCACAGTCAGATCACCGAGGCCCGCAATCGCGGCGTGGCCGTGCTCCTTGTCAGCGAAGATCTCGATGAACTGCTCGCCCTGGCCGACCGCCTGCTGGTGATTTCCCACGGAGAGTTGGTTTACGAAACCACGCCGGCGCAGGCCGAAATCAACACCATCGGTCACCACATGGCCGGCCACTGAAGCCTTCATTCGCCTCACCCATGCCGAACTCCACTCTGATCACCGTCGCCGCGGAGCCTTATGCCTTCGAGTTCACGCCGGCCACTTGCGCGCTGTTGATCATCGATATGCAGCGCGATTTTCTCGAGCCCGGCGGCTTCGGAGAAATGCTCGGCAACGATGTCGCGAAATTGCGCCGGACCATCGCGCCGAACCAGCAACTGCTCGCCGCGTGGCGGGCGAAGGGCTGGAAGGTCCTTCATACCCGTGAAGGACACCGACCCGATCTTTCCGATTTGCCACCCGCCAAGAAGGTGCGGGGCCGCAGCCCGATGACCATCGGTGATCGCGGACCCATGGGGCGGATCCTCATCCGCGGTGAAGCCGGCCACGATATCATTCCGGAACTGTATCCGCTGCCCACCGAACCGGTGATCGACAAACCGGGCAAGGGCGCGTTCTTCGCCACCGACCTGCACGCCATCCTGCAAAACTGCGGCATCCAACAATTGATCGTCACCGGGGTGACCACGGAAGTCTGCGTGAACACCACGGTTCGCGAAGCCAACGACCGGGGATACGACTGCCTCGTCCCGGCGGATTGCGTGGGCTCCTATTTTCCTGAATTCCAGGACCTGGGCCTCCGCATGATCCGCGCCCAGGGCGGCATCTTCGGGTGGGTTTCCCACTCGGACAATCTCCTCGCCGCGCTTCACTGATCCCCTGCTTTCCCGGTCACCAACGCAGAACCAGCCCCGCCCATTCCTATGAGTGAATCCAGCAAACCCAGAATCTGGGTACCCGGAGATTGGAACGCCTTCTTCGGTTTCGGCACGAACATCCTCGTCAACCTGCTCACGCTCACCGGCCTGTTGCGGTTTGTGCTGAAGATGCCGGATGAGCTGGTCTTCGGGCGCATTCTGCCGGCGACCGGATTGATGCTGTGCCTGTCCACCCTCTACTACGCCTGGCTGGCCTATCGCCTCGCGCAGCAGACCGGCCGCACCGACGTCTGCGCACTGCCCTCGGGAACCAGCGTGCCGCACATGTTCGTGGTGACCTTCATCATCATGCTGCCCATCACCCTGAAAACCGGGGATCCAGTGAAGGGGTGGGAGGCGGGACTCACGTGGGTGTTCCTGCAAAGCTTTGTCCTGATGATCGGCGGGTTCATCGCCCCAGTGATCCGCAAGATCACTCCGCGCGCCGCCCTGTTGGGCACGCTGGCGGGCGTGTCGATCACCTTCATCTCCATGCGTCCGGCGCTGGAGATGTTCCTGACGCCGTTGATCGGATTGCCGTGCTTCGCGATCATCCTGCTCAGCTGGTTTGGCGGGGTGAAATACCGGGGCATTCCCGCCGGACTGGTAGCGATCGCCACCGGCACGGTGATCGCGTGGGGCTCCACAGCCCTGGGCGGCCACCACGGCGGCATGAGCCTGCAAGGCCTCACGGATTCGGTGACGAATTTCGGCTTCCACGTGCCCCTGCCCGCGTTCCAACACGTTTTCGCCGGCTTCGAATTCCTCGGCATCCTGCTCGTCACCGCGATTCCCTTCGGCATCTATGATCTCGTCGAAGCCATCGACAACGTCGAAAGCGCCGCCGTGGCGGGGGACAGTTTCCCGACGACCCGCGTGCTCACCGCGGATGGGGTCGTGAGTCTGATCGGTTGCCTCATGGGCAATCCCTTCATCAACGCCGTCTACATTGGTCATCCCGGTTGGAAGGCGATGGGCGGCCGCATCGGCTATTCGGCCGCCACGGGCATCGCGGTGATTCTCCTCTGCTGGTTTGGCACCATCTCGGTCATGCTGGCGCTGATCCCGGCGGTCGCGATCCTGCCGATCCTGCTCTACATCGCGATGTTGATTGGCTCGCAGGCCTTTCAGGAGACCCCCCGAAGCCACGCGCCGGCGATTGTTCTCTCGCTCGTCCCGCATCTCGCCCATTGGGCAGTCACGCTGATCACCGGCGCGCTCGCTGCCGCCGGCACCATCACGGCGGCCCTGCCCCCGGACCAATTGGAGGCCTTGGTGGGACGGATGAAGAATGAAGGTGTGCTTTTCCACGGGCTGCAAGTCCTGGGCGGCGGCTCCATTCTGGGCGGATTAATCCTCGGCGCGATCGCGGCGTTTATCATTGATCGAAATTTCTCGAAAGCCGCCGGCTTCGCGCTGGCGGGTGCGATCCTGACCTTCTTTGGCTTTATGCACGGCGAACGCATCGGCTTCGCCCAGACGCCCATGGTTGCGCTGAGTTACCTGGTGGTGTCCGGGCTCCTGCTGGGTTGCGCCAAATTCGCCGCGGTGACGGCCCGGCCGGCCGAGGAGCCCGCCGAACCGCACGCGGCTGGCGCCCTGGCGTAACCATGTCGCCCCTGCGCCCTTTCACAATTCGCCACTCCGCGCTTAAGAACACTTCATGCCAATTGATTCCGAGCGGGTCCTCAAGCTCAACGATCTTTTTCAAGTAACCGGCTGGCAGCACAAGCTGCCGTGGCAGCCCTTCCAGAGCGGCGTGGATATCTACCGGCTCTACGGCGACGGCATCTCGGGGCCCACGGCCGCCTTGCTGCGTTTCCGCGCGGGCGGACGGGTTCCGTTGCATGAGCACACGGGATTCGAGCATATCTTTGTGCTGGCCGGATCCCAGGTGGACGAAAACAGCCGCGCGGAAGCCGGTTCCCTGATCATCAATCCGCCCGGCACCAGCCACAGCATCCTCAGTGAAAACGGATGCATCGCGCTCGCGATTTACGAAAAACCGATAAAATTCCTGAGTCCGTCCAACGCCAATCCCCCATGAGCCCGACCTCCGCCCCCGTTCTGCTCGCCGTCAACGGCACGTTGATGCGCGGCCTCGAACTCAATCCCAATCTGCTGGCCGTCCACGCCACCTTCGAACGCGAGACGGAAACGGAAACGGCGTATCGTTTGTGGTCGATCAACGATCGGCATCCGGCGATGGTGCGAGTGCGGGAGGGCGGCCGGGCCGTTCCGGTGGAGGTTTGGTCCGTACCGCCCGCGGGACTCGCCTACATTCTCCAGCAGGAGCCGCCGGGATTGAGCATCGGCAAAGTCACCTTGGCCGACGGGAGCGTGGTACTGGGTGTGCTCGGTGAACCCATCCTCTGCGAAGACCAGCGCGAGATTACGTCCTTCGGGGGCTGGCGCGCCTACTGCGCCCACGGCAAGGGGCGCTGACGCGTCGGTGCCAGCGGTCGGCCAGGAGCAGCGCCCAACCTGCGAATCGGAACCGGTGTTCACCTCAACGCCTCACGGCGCCGCTTCCACCAGCTCGACGAATTCCACCGAGCCCGGTGCCAGTTCCAGATTGAGTTCCGTCGGACGATCCACGATCCGTCCCGAACGCCACTCGCGGGCCGAACGGCACGGCACCTTGAATTGCACCCGCACCCGCGCCACCGCCGCGGCGTCCACCACGGCCGGTTGTGTGGGTTGCTTCGCGACGCCGCGGTTGTTGATCAACTCCACCACCCAGCCCCGGGGAAGTCGATTCACCTGGTATTGCACGGCATCGCCCGTCACCGCCACGGGAGTCACCTCCTGAGTCAACTGAGCCAACCGCTCGTTGCCGATGGCCGTGGGGCGGCCCGTGGCCGGATTCGTCCACGGCTCCAGCACTTCCACGATGCCCTGGCGGCTAAGTCGGGCGAAGTCCGCGCCCAACGCATCCCGGTGCCGCGGCGCCAGCAGCACCCGACTGCCCCGACGCAGCGCCTTCTCCAATTCCGCGAGAAATCCGGGATCAAACCCAATATCGCCCGCGAGCAAAATCACGGGATAACTGGAAAGAACCTCCGGCGGTGCGCTCGTTAGGAGCACATCAAAAATCTCCCCGTATGGAGTCGGCCGCAGATAACTGATTTCCGGATTCGTGGGATCCGGCTTCGCGTGAATATGATCGCTCCCGGGGAAGATCTGTTGCTCCAACAAGTCCCGCACCTCCCGATCACCTGCCGTGGGCGTTAGAATCCCCCACGGCTTGCCCATGTAACCGTTGTAACCGGCATACCGATCCAGAACCACCGCGACCGGCGTATACGGAATTCCGCGCTCACGAGTGTGAGTGAGTTGAAAAACCTCGGAAGCTTTTCGCCCGTGAGCAGTGAGTGCCCACGGGGCCTCCGGCTTTTCAAAGAAGATCGCAATGCTGTTCTCCGGCGTGACCATGGCCGCACCGGCGAACCAGCCGTGGAGCCACATCCGTTCGTAAAAACTCAACGAATGCCCCGCATCCAGCCCGCGTGCGCCCCCGCCTTCCGAGCGCAGCGGACCGCTCGTCGTGCAGGCGCCGGAAAACCACGGGCTCACCTGGACCGACCACGGCTTCTGCCACGACCGCGAGGAGCCGCGGGCAAACGCCAGCTTCGATTGCGTGAACGCAATGTTCTCGCCGACTTCCAAACCGATGCACTTCGCTCCCCATTCCCCCACGTACGCCTCGTAATGGGAGTGGCCGGTCACGCTGATCACGCGCCCCAGCAGATCGCGATTGCGGCTCTGGAAATAATTCTTGAGCACGTCATAGCACTCCCGCCGACTCGTCGGAAGGCGATCATACCCGGCCATCCCCGCCGGTTTCATCAAGTGCTTGAACGCCTCGAATTCCTTGCCGTAGACATCATGCCACCACGGCTCATGCGGTGCGAGATTGTGAAAGTAGTAACCCCATTCCCCGATCTGATAGGCCGTGAAGATGCCCGCGCGATCCATGGCGGCGAGCGCCACTTCCTGTTCACGCCCCATGACCGAGCGCCCGCCTTTGATCTGCATTTCACCGCCCGAATAGAACACGACGGGCCAGCCTACTTGCGCGAGGTAATCGAAGATCGGCTTCGTCGAGGCCCCGGGACCGGGGCCGGGATCGAACCCATTTCCCAGGCGTTGCGCGCGCATCACGTCCACCAACTGATGCACCTTGTCCGGCTCCGCGGGGGCCCCATAAAGGCTGAAGACAAAATCGCGCTGACCGGGCAGCAGGCGGACCTGCTGGGCGTTCTCGGACAAGGTCGTGAACGCCGGCAACGGACGATGGCTCGCACCGGCGACAGTCCCCCAAGCATCGCGTGCCGGAATGATGTCCAAGCTCGCCAGCCAATTCAGGGAATCGTGCTGCCAGGCATCCCACATGGGGCCCTGATAGCCGTTCAAACCGTGACCACCGGCCGGCAACTGCAGGTACTGCGCCGCCACGTGGCGCGCCCGCAGGGCCTCGTAGAACAAACGACTGTTGTCCGCCGACACCGCCGTGTCATCCAAGGCATGCGTCAGAAAGGCCGGGGGCGTGAGGCCGGTGACCTGTCGTTCGTTGGAAAAACGCAACACGGTATGCTTCCCGGGATTGGCGCCGAGCAGATTGACCTTGGAACCCTGATGCGTTTTCTCCCCCATGGTGATGACGGGATAGACCAGGAGGGCGAAATCCGGTCGGGACGACACCCGCTCGATCGCATCATTCGCAGCGGCGTTGCCGGCGTCGAAATGCGTGGCCGCCGTGGCGGCCAAATGTCCGCCCGCGGAAAAACCGGCGATGCCGATCTTGCGGGGATCCAGCCCCCACGTCGCCGCCTCGGCCCGCACGGTGCGAATCGCCCGTTGCGCATCCTGCAGCGGGATCTCGGAATTCCCGTTCGGCAAGCGGTACTCCAGCACGATGCCGGCCACACCGTGCTGATTCAACCACTGGGCAATACCCGAGCCTTCCGCGCCGGTCACCAAGCCGCCATAGCCGCCGCCGGGACAAATCACCACCGCCGCCCCGTTGGGTTGGGGCGAGGGATGCAAGGTGATGAAGGCGTTGGTCGCGACCGGTTGTCCGGTGCCCGCGGGCGCCACTCCCGGCCACAGAGCCGTTCGTTCCAAGGGACGGATTCGCTCCGCGCCCTGGACCGCGGCGAAGACCGCCAGCGTTCCCCAGCCCAACTGAAACCATCGTCCGCCGCGCCCGGGTTGGAGCGCCGTACGATCCGCGGTGGCTGTCCTGAAATTCCCATTCATAGGCCTGCACATTCACCGACATCGCTGTTCTGCATTGGGGGGATGCCACTGACGCTGGTCCGTTGAAGGGCACCCGTCCAGTAATGGGGGCACGGGAGTTGCATGGCGGCATCCACCGGGAGAAAAGGCGGACTCTCAACGCCCGCTCACCATCGATCCCGACGATCTCGAACCCGCGGTCACCGGTCGACGTCGCCCCACACTTTCCCCAGCAATTCAAACATTCCGGGATCCACCTGGCGCAATTCCGCGCGGGTGAACGGAAAGAAATCGTTCCGACTGAAATACGCCTCCGTACATTCGGCGAAATATTCCTGGGCATTGGTCAGCGCATACGCCCGTTCCTGCGTGTTGGGGCGGCCGTTGCCCAGCCAACGTTCCACGCGGTCGTAGTGGTGCCCCGCCAGCGCCCGTTCATAGGCGGCCTGAATCTCCGGATGATCGAAACCCAGCACCCGGTCATGATAACCGTGGGCCAGTTCGTGCAGCGCGAAGTTCGGCATCCGATTCATCTCCCGCGCGAAATCCCGCACATCGGTAAACTCCACACCTTTCACCATGGCGGGATCGCGGCGATTCGCCCGCAGCCAGTCCGCGCCCGGATGGTATTCCGCGCGCGGCGCCACCCCGGGATACTCCGGGGAAAACCATAGCGGCACCTGCCGCAGATGCGCGAGGGCGGCCGCCGGCACTCGACGGACGATCTCCGCCAGTTGCTGCTGCAATAGGTTCAGCGCGGTTTCCGTCGCTTCCGGAGCATCCTGCAAAAGCTCGGGGCGGAGGTGGACGGTCCAGCCCTCCAGCATCCGGGTCGTCGCGGGGGATGGAGCCTTCCCGGTCAGCAATTGCACCATCCCCTTCCCCAAGGCTTCGCCCACCCGCAGATAGGTCTCGGCGTTGCCAAATTCGTGGTGTCCGTGGGTGGGATTCGGGGAGTCCTCCGCCGCCCGGACGAAGTCATGCGTCGGGACGAAGAGCACGTTGCCGGCGAAATCCGGGCGAATCGCCGCGGCCGCCTGCGCCTGACGCAGGGCTGTCCACTCGGGCGGAGCCGTGACCCAGGGACCGGTCAGTTCGCCAATCACCACCGGCAACTGGGGCACGCGGAGATCCCGCCGCAGGTCCCGAATCAGATTCACCAAATTGGTCTCATAGGCCGGCACCGCCCGCTGCGGATCCACGCCGTCGTTCCAACCGTGATACCAAACCAATCCCGCCAACTCCCAGCCCCGACCGTCGTACCCGGGAAAATCCTCGGCCACCTTGGCCAGCGCGGTCCGCACGTCCGCCAGCATCCGGGTATAATAAGGCCCCACCACGCCTCCGGAACTCGGCGGCCGGAAATCCACGTTCAGACTCTTCCCACCCCAGGCGGTCTTGACCAAAAGCACCTGATTGGTGAGGTGATTCCCCAGGATCTGCCCGAACGCCAGTTCCGGGCCAAAATGGTGGGCATCGCCATAAACCGAAAACCCCACGCCCAATGGACCGTGCAGGAGCGGCGCGTCTTCCCGTTGATAACGCACCCACACATCGTCCCGTACCGCCCAGCCTCCCGCTGCGTCTTGGTACGGACGAACCAAGGGCGCCTTGGTCGGATCGCGCAGCAGCCACGCCAGCGTCCCCCGGCCTTCGTTGTAATCGCGGCCCGCCAGATCCACCACGGCCTGCCCTTCCATATTCGATTGGCCCGCGAGGACGAAAACTTTGACGGGCCCCGGCGCGGCGGGATTTGCCGTGTGAACCACCCGGGCTGCCAGCGAACTGGCGACGATTAGAAAACCAGTGAGGAATCGCATACGCAAAACAGCTTCGGCGGCCGGCGTCCGATCATTTCGGTTTCACCGATGACCGGCCGCTGGAGGGAACCACCTGAGCCCAGCCTGCGTCAGGGCCTTCACGGAGTCACGGGCATTCACGATCTGGCCGCTTTTTGCCGCACGGCACCGGCCGAGTGTCGATTTCGGGCCGGATTCCGTTCGGCTTCCTCCGAAGCCCCGTCCGGAAGGCCACCACGGTCCCGCTGCGTTTCATCCATTTTTCGGTATTGCCCGAACGCGCCGGGGCTTCGATAAGAAGCGGAATGACAATTTGTCCCTGCGGTTCAGGTACTCCCTTGGAAGCATGCTGCGGTCCGATCATCGCCGGCGCGGCGGCCCCGACGGCCGAAGCCCTCATGCGGTCGCGCTATTCGGCGTACGTCCGCCACGCCTTCGAACATCTCGGCAACTCGCTATCCACGGAGCAGCGGAAGGATTTCTCCCCGGAAGACGCGAAGCAGTGGGCGGAAAAGTCCGAATGGCTGGGCTTGCAGATTGTGCGGACGGAAAAGGGCGGCGCGAACGACACCGTCGGCTTGGTGGAATTCACCGCCAAGTTCAAGATCGAGGACCAAGTCAAAGAGTACCACGAAACGGCTTTGTTCAGCCGCGAGAACGGTCGGTGGGTCTACGCCGGCCAGGTTCCCGCTTCGGGCACCACCTATCGCCGCGAATCTCCGAAGGTGGGTCGCAATGACCCCTGCCCTTGCGGCAGCGGGAAGAAGTTCAAGAAGTGCTGCGGGGCCGGTGGCGCCTAACGTCATCGATGGCTAACGGTCGCTGCCGGGATCGTACCCGGCAGCACCCGGAATGGGCGATGGGTAAAGCGAAAGCCGGTTGCTCAAAAATCCCCGGCCTACCCCGCGCCGGGAAACTCAAGGCGCCTGAAACAGGGCGCAGACGGCGCCGGCTGGATCCTGAATGACGCAGGCGGTCCCCTCCCCGACTTCCATGATCTCGCTGCGGACTTTGCCGCCGAGCTTGCGCACCTGTTTGAGAGACGCCGCCAGATCATCGACAGCGATATAGACCAACCACTGGGCCGGCAACTTGGCATTGGCGCCCTTGCGATGGCAGATCCCACCAGCGGCGCCCTTCTTGCCCTCGATCACCATCCCGTAGTCTTCGTAGCCGCCCATATCGACCGGCGTCCGCTTCCAGCCGACCACGGACGCGTAGAACTGGCTGACGGCGTCGGCGTCTTTGACGGTCAGGTCGTGCCAAAGAATGGTGCCGGCCGCGGCTTTTTTGCGTTTTGCCATAATTAAGGCCGGCACCCTCGCCGCCCCGCCGCCCATCGGCAAGCGTCGGAAATCGGGCGACCCGTTGGGAAAACAGGCGAGCCACCCCGAACCGTCTCCCGCCCTCGGATAGGGAACCTGCCACCGTATCGAGCTCCCCACCGCCGAACTACGAACTACGAACCGACCACACTCAGGGAGCACGACCGACCGGAATCCAAGTCGCCCAGGAGCGGACCAGCTCATTCGGCAGCCCGGAGCTACCCCCCGGAGCCTTCACCAAACGGATTCGCTAATAAGGAGCCTGGCACCCAATACCGAGCCTGGTACATAGTGGCCCAAGTGAATGATGGATCCAGAGTCGCCATCGAAGATGTCCCCTGAATGGGAAGCCCAACCAAAGGCGCATGTCGAGATCGCATCCTTACCAGCCAGACGGCCAGTCGACCTCCACCGCTCCATTCTCAGGTGCGCCATCGCTTGGGACGGAATGGCGGCGTCCGTCACGAGAAGTCAAACCGTCTGGACTCCCGCGCATCAGCCCCGGTTCGTTCATCGGTTCGTTCGGTCCGGTGCCGGGGTCGTCGGCCCAGGAACGGGCGGTGGAAACAACTGCCGAAGTCTTCCCAGCAGTTCGGCCGAGCGCGGCGTGGTGGTGCCAAACCCCCACCAACCGTGTTCTCCCCGCACGTTCATCGAGAAATTACTGCATCGAAAACAAACGCTGGTCTCGAGCAATAGGGTCGAACCGTGGTAAAAGCGAATTCCGTACCCGGGCGTGTGGCAGAGAGACTCGTATTCGAGACCAAACGTCTGTGATCGCCACAATTTGGCCAACGCTGCGGCCGCTGCGCCCTCCAGCATCGTGCGGTCACGAATTAGAGAAAAGCCCTTGGACGGCCGTACCGGAAATCCAGTCACCGCTTGTTGGTCGATCACGCCGTCCAACTGACAGATCTCAATCCGATCACAGGGTGGCAAGTCGACGGTGGCAGCGCGGGCACCCCAGGAAATGTACGCAAAGACCAGGGAACCCCACTGCCACGAAACGGTTACTCCCACGACAATCAGCACGATGGTAATGACCGATAAGACCTTTGTTGGACGATTCGTGGGAAGACGGCGACGCCCAGTTGCCTCTTTCGGGGCGGTGGCGATGGGGTTCATATGGAATCAGTGAACCGCAATGGCGATCGACGCTGAATTTGACTGTGCTGGCCGGAATCTTGCACGAAGAAATGAGTGTTGAACGCAGTCGTAAAAGCGAAATCAAGTAAAGCCACGCCTAGGTACGCATCGGCGATGGAGATCCGGGAAGCTCATGCCGCGGTCCGATTTTAACTTCTGGCACCCTTCGAAGACACTGGGGCGCGGCAAGACAACGCCGGAACAACCTCCATCCGCGAAGGGATCACCCTGCTGGGGCTGACCCGCCCCAGCGTCGCGATCCTGGATTAGGCAGCTATTCCCGCGGGCCGATCCAACGATCAGGCTTTTTCCTAAATCGGAGTCAGGGTCAATTCGCACCCGGCTTCAGCGCGCCACCGAAATCGGCATCAGCCAGATTCAGGTGGTACACCATTCCTTCGTAGCCCACCACGTAGATTTCTCCGCGGGCGTCCGTGCCAAAGGAGGCGATGCCCTGCGGGGCCGTGCCGATCTGGCGGACTTCCTGCAAAACCCGATCCCGCTGCTGCAACCCAAAAATCCGGCGGGAGGTATAGTCGCCACAAAGATACACACCGTAGAAGGAGGATCGCGGATCGCCGCGGTAAACCACTCCACCGGTCACGGAGTTGCCATACTTGCGTCGATAGGCGAACACCGGGGAAACATACTTCTCCCCTTCCTTCCGATAGCGGTTGGAAAACGGTTCAAATCCTTCGAAAACATTCCACCCCAGATTCTCACCCCGGCGGACCACGGAAACTTCCTCGACGCGGTCCTGACCGACATCCCCCACCCACAGGTCCCCGGTCAGGGAATCAAAACTGAAGCGCCAGGGTTCACGGAATCCATACGCCCAGATTTCCGGCCGCACCCCGGCCCGCTGGCGAAAGGGGTTGTCCACCGGTATGGCGTAGGCGAGGCCGTTCTCCTGATGATCCACGTCAATCCGAAGGATCTTCGCCAGGTGCGTGGTCAAATCCTGTCCGTGCCCCTCCGGGTCCTGCTGCGGCCCGGTGTCGCCCATGGCAATGTAAAGAAATCCGTCCGGACCAAAACCGAGGCACCCGCCGCTGTGATCCTGCGTGGTGCTGACGACTTTCCAAATTCGGCGCGAAGGCTGGCCCGAGTCCGCCCGAAAATCCGTCGTCACCTGCCGTTCGACGACGGTGGTGGCGATCCGGCCTTCTTCGAACACCTGGTGTTTCAAATAATATTTCCGGTTCTCCGGAAATTTCGGATGAAACGCCAAACCCAGGAGTCCATTGGGGCCGCGTTCATTGAAGATTTGGGTGGTGATATCGGCAAACAGCGTTTTCTCCGCATCCGCGAGTGGCGCACCCGCACCCGCACCAGTATTCCGTTCCAAGCGCCAGATCTTCCCGGTTTGATGCACGGCCAGAAACGCGTTGCTGGCGCCAGGCACCTGACCAAACCACACCAGGCCCGACTGGAGTTCCCCCGGCCGTCGCGCGGCGGCGGGTGGATACCGGAGATCTTCGGCCAGCATTGGCTGCAGTGCCACCGGGCGGGCTAACTCGGGAATCGAAAGCCGCATTCCGGTGGTGTTGCTCAGGGCGCTGTCGGGCTGCTTCAGCGTGGCCAGATATTCGATGATATCCGTAAAATCCGCCCGCGACATCGTCGCTTGCAGTCCGTCGGGCATCATTGAGAGCGTGCTGCCGCGCTGCTCCTGAATGTCGCGCAACGGAATGCGCACATGGCGGCCATCGGCGCCGACCAATTCCAGGGCTTCAGCCGTCGAACCTTTGACGATCCCCTGAATCACCTCACCGGACTTTGTCTCGACCACCGTCAATCCATAGCCCACGGCAATCTCCGCGGACGGCTCCAGCACGGCGCGGATCAATTCCCGACGGGGAAACTTGTCCCCGACCGACTGGAGATCCGGTCCCGCAAGACTGCTGGTGCCGTCGACCGAATGACATTTCGCGCAAGCGCCGCGTTGTTCGCTCTGGAAGAACTCCCGTCCCCGCCCCGCGTTACCGTCGCGGCCCAGGGCGTAGTCGCGGTACTCCCGCAGGGCCCGCCCCACATCCACCGGCGGCAGCCCGCCCGCTGGCTCCGCCGTCCGACCGAAGGACATGGGCAAGGCCAGGCAAACCACCTGCAAGAGCGCTTTCAACGACATCATTTGGGCAAGCTCCGAAGGAAACGCCGTTCGAGCCAAAATGTTTTGTTCTCCATAAGGCCCAAAACCGTCCCCCTAGCCCTCGGTTTCCTTCAGGCCGCCCGCCGGTCGGATGAATTGTCCTGTTTCCTCCCGCGCGACCGTCGCCCAAATTGAACCCGTGCCCACGGAACACGCTGCCTCGTCCTTGCCTGCGCCGCACCGGATTGAACTGAATCTCCGGGACGCGGGCCAGTTGTTCAACACGATGGATGCGTCGCCGTTCCACGAGAAGGACCTCGACCACGACGCCGAGGAATTCATCGAGAGCTGGGCTTTTGAATTTCCCGCGCCGGATCCCGTGGTGTTGGTGGTGCACCTGGACGTTTTCCCCGCCACGGGATCGCCGGAGGCTTTGGTGGCGCAGGCGGTGCACAATCACTTCGCCTACCGGGCTCGTCTGAACCGGCTGGAATTTCGCCGACTTATGGCGGAAGGGCGTCAATGCCTCCTGATCGGTCTCGTCTTCCTCACCCTGTGTCTTGCAGCCAGCGAGTGGGTGGTGGGCTCCCGTTGGGGCACCCTGTCCGGCATGCTGCGCGAAGGCTTCACCATCGCCGGATGGGTCGCCATGTGGCGTCCGCTGGAAATCTATCTCTATAGCTGGTGGCCCTTGCGGCATCGCGGCCGGGTCTTCGAGAAACTCAGCACCATGCCGATCGAGATCCGGCGCAACACCCCCTGAAAAATGAACGGCACCGGCTGCGCAGGAGGAACAAAATGCGCCAGCCGGTGCCGTCGGTCGCGACGACCCAGAATTAGAACCGGTACGAGATGTCCGCGATGATACGGCTGTCGAAGAGACCCTTCGGATGCCCCACCGCCACCTCGCCGGACAGACCGAACTGACAGCTCTTGGTGATTTCCGTGCGGAAACCGCCGCCCAGAGCGACCTGCGTCTGGCCGCTGGCGTTGCCCGAGCCGAAGTTGATCAGGTCAAAGCCCTCGGAATCCAGCGCCGGGCCTTTGCCCTCGCTCAGCACGGTAAACGCGTTCGCGGAAACGAAGGGCTTGAACCAGCGGCAGGCGTTGTAGCCCAGTTGCACACTGTAGTGAGCCAGACTGGTCTTCTTGTCGAAGTCATTGGGAATCGTCACGCCGACATTGGCCTGAAGTTCGATCTTGTCCCACGCCTTCGCCGTGGACACGAAGATGTCCCAAACGCCGCTGCCGGAGCCCTGGAATACCCGCTGGTTGCCGGTGGGCAGTTCGAGTTTGATGCCGGGCGTGAGCATGAAGTGGTTCTCCACATCCCGGATGAGCGCGTACTTGATACCCGCCGCCAGATCGGCCCAGCCATCCTGGTGGGGAATGGTCTTGGGATTGAACTCAATGAAACCATCCTTGGTCGCGATGATCGCCAACCGCTCGGTCACCGCGTACCGCAGCTGCACCGCATAGACCCGTGCGTCACCGCCGCCGGTAATGAAGCTCTTGGGAATGAAATGCTGAATGAACAGCGGCCGGATCTCCGTGGCGACGTTGGCGTCTTCAAAGTACAGGGGATTGGAGACCGGGCTGATGAAGTTCAATTCATCCGCCTGGGCGCACGAGACGAGACCGGCCGCACCGGCCACCGCCACCGCGAGACTGATGAGTTTCTGAGAGGAGCTGATTTTCATTTTAATATTATTACTTACGTCTGTGTTGCCCGTCGCCGGTTGCCCTAGCAGCCTGCACCCCGAGCGTTTCGTTCATCGGTGGTAGTACCGCAGCTCATCGGGGGGCCGGCTTCTCGTTTTTTGCCAAAATCTCTCCCTTTGGCGCGGCCGGCGGGCTGCGAGTGTTCACGTTACGTTTTTCGACACCGCAAAAGATGTCTCGAATCCCGCAAGAACTGCTTCGTCAATCTGCGCATGCCCGCCCACTTTAAGTCCGTGAAAGCAACCTTTACCGACGCAACCGCGTGCCGGCGTGGCGCTCAATGGGGCTTGCTGGGGGCTTCGCTGCTGGGCCAAGCGTGGGCGGCCGCCCCCGTCTCCCCCGCCGTCACACCCGCTGCGGGACTCTTTCAGTGGCAGCCGTTCCTGGCGCCCTTTCATTCGGTCGTCCTGCATTTTCCCATCGGATTCGTCACGCTGGCGTTTCTGCTGGAACTTTATTACTGGGTCCGTCCCAGTCGCGAAGTGGCACGGGTGGTGTCGCTGGTGCTCGGCCTGTCCGTTGGCGCCGCCGCGCTGGCCGCGGCCCTGGGGTTGATGCGGGCCGGGAGTGCGGATTACGATATCCACACCCTGACGGTCCATCAGTGGACCGGTTTGACCGTCGTCGGCCTGGTGACCCTCAGTTTCGGCCTGCACGCCCTCGCCCAACGCGGGGCGCGGCGAATTGCCCCGACCCTGGCGTATCGCTGCACCCTGAGCCTGGGCGTCGGCCTGATGACCGTCGCCGGACACTTCGGGGGCAACCTGACCCACGGGTCGAAGTATCTGGTGAAAAATGCGCCGGCGTTTGTGAAATCGTTCATGGACGACGAATCCACGGCACCGGCCAAGGCCAACGCCCTGGGGGATCCGCAGGACCAGTTCTATGCGGAAAAAATTCAGCCCGTCTTCGCCGCCAAATGCCTGGAATGCCATGGACCGGAGAAGCAAAAAGGCGGCTTCCGCCTCGACGTAAAGGCCTTCGCCTTGAAGGGCGGCAAGAGCGGCGAACGCGCCATCATCCCGGGAGATCCGCTCCACAGTCACCTGGTGCAGGTCATCACAGCACTCCCCACCGACGACGTCATCATGCCGCCGGAAGGCAAGGCGATCCTGTCCCCGCAGGAGATCCTGGACATCATTCACTGGATCGCGAACGGCGCGCATTTTCTGGAACCGCTGAACACGCCGATCCCGCCCGCCTATCCGAGCACCAATGGGCCCGGGACCGTCCGGGAGGGCGCGCAACTTCCGGCGACGATGACGACGACGGCGCCCGTTGTGGCGGCCACCGAAGCTCCGCGAATCGTCGAACCGGCCAACCGCGCCCGGTCGGAGTTACCTGGAACGCTGACCTTTGCCCACGACATCCAGCCCATTTTCGCCGCGCACTGCGTTTTTTGCCACGGACCCGAAAAACAGAAGCGGGGACTGCGGCTGGACTCCCGCGAGGCGGTGCTGCGCGGTGACCGCGACGGCGAAGCGGTGCTGATTCCCGGGCACGCACCGGAGAGCCTGCTCTACGTGCGCGTCGCCCTTCCCGAACAATTCGACCCGCTGGAAGAACACATGCCGCCCCTCCACAAAAAGGTGCCGATGTCGACCCGGGAGATCGCCGCGGTGGCCGACTGGATCAATGCGGGCGCACCGTGAGTCGCCTCCGGGCCTCCGGTTCCCACGACGGCGAAGGCGCCGCAAATTGGTGTTTCTCCGGTTGCCACGCCAGCGTCATACCGGATTGTGTCGGCCGTGATTGCCAAGTTGTTTAGCGCCGGCCTGTTGCTGGCGGGATTGCTCGCCGGCTGTGCCAGCCACCCGACGGCGTCGCTCCGTTCCGTCGGGATCTCCCAGCCCGGCACACAGACCCGCCAAGCATTCACGGCGCAGCCGGCCCCGGGCCTGCCGGTCGGCTATCTGCTTTATTTGCCCAAGAATTACGCCAGCGAACCCACCGCCCAATTCCCCCTGATCCTGTTTTTGCACGGCTCGGGCGAACGCGGGACCAACCTCCAGAAGGTCGCCGTGCACGGACCGCCCAAGCTCGCTGGGGCCGGACGGGACTTCCCCTGCATCGTGGTTTCACCGCAATGCCCGGACGGTAAGGTCTGGAATGATGTGCCCCTGCTCGACTTGATCGATCACTTGAAAAAATCGCTGCGGGTGGATCCCGCCCGCATCCACGTGACGGGATTGAGCATGGGTGGATACGCCACCTGGTCGCTGATTTCGCAGCGCCCGGACATCTTTGCCTCGGCCGCCCCCGTTTGCGGCGGGGGCGAAACCCTCCGCTTCATCGTGGCCAGCCCTGCCCAACGCGAAGCGATGAAGACGCTTCCGGTGCGGGTCTATCATGGCGCCAAGGATAACGTGGTCGCCCTGGGCGAAAGCGAACGGATGATCGAACAGTTCAAGCGCGCGGGCGGAAAAGATATTCAGCTCACGGTCTACCCCGAGGCGGGACATGATTCCTGGTCGGCCACGTACAGCAATCCCGACTTCTTCTCCTGGATGTTGCAGCAACACCGCTGATCCAACCCGCCTTTCCACCGCCTCCCGTCCTCTCCGACCGCGCCCCACTTCATGCGCTTCACGTATCCCTGGTTGATGCTCGCCACTCCAATCCTGACCGGATTGCTGGGGCTGCTCCTGTGGTGGGCTGAGCGGCGGCGGATCCGTTTGCGGACGCAGTTCACCGGGAGCGGTCCCCGGCCCTGGGCGGATCCCGGCTTCGTCCGCGGTCGCAAACTCTGGGAAGCCGGGCTCACACTCGCCGCCTTCGCGCTACTGCTGGTGACCTTGAGCGGCCCCCGACTCTACCGTCCCGCCGAGAAATCCGAGATGCAGGGTTTGCCCTACCTGATTGCGCTGGATGCCAGTCGCTCCATGCAGGTGACCGATATCCGGCCCAACCGATGGACGGTCATGACCAACGCCGTCGATACGTTCCTGCAAAAGCAGGCCGGGGATCGCATCGGCTTGATCAGTTTTGCCGGTCGCGCCTACCTCAACGCGCCCCTGACCTTCGACACGTTGGCCTTGCGCACCACCCTGCGATACCTGAGCCCGGAGGCGTTCATGGACGAACAGGGCAGTGATTTTGCGGACGTCGTGGACCGCGCCGGACGTTATTTTGAGAGCAACAACATTTCGACCCGCGTCTTGATCATCATCTCCGACGGAGAGCAATTCGAGGGTGAACTGATGCCGCGCGTTTATCAGTGGGCGCGCAAAGGCTTGAAGGTGGTGACGGTGGGCGTGGGCACCACCACCGGCGGCCGCGTACCCCTGCCGCTCTCAATCGGCGGCGGCGAGGCGCGGAACTCGTCGGGGCAGATCGTGATCAGCCGCCTGAGCGAGATCAATCTCAAGCGCATCGCCAATGCGAGCAAAGGCCAGTACTACCGCATGGAAGCCGGGAACGGCGTCCTCAGCCGCATCCGCACCGAATTCCTGCAACCGATGGCCGAACAGGTGGCGCGCGAAAACATGCAGAATTATAGCCCATGGTATCCCCTGCCCCTGACGTTGGCCCTGCTGGCCTTATTGGGTCGATTGCTGCTGGCGGCGGATCGAAATCGCGGGCAGGCTCGATCGTCCGTGGGAAACTCTGTGAAAGCGACGGCTTGAAGCCCATGAAACCCATTTTACCTCCCGCCCGGTTTTTGATCGCCCTGGCGCTGACGGCCCCGGCCACTCTGGGTGCCGCCGTGGTGGAGTACAACTACACGCCAGCCCCCGCGACGTCGGCCGTCGTGGTTCCACCGTCGGCACCCGCCCGCCCTGAAGCCACCATCCCGCTGAATCTGCCCGATCTCCAGCGCGCCGTGGCCGACCGCCCCGCCGCCGCCGCCGCCACTTTGGATGCCGTCGTGGAGAAGAATCCCGACAACCCCCATTGGCTGTACAATCACGGCGTCGCCGCGTATGCCGCCGGTCGGTACGACGACGCCCTTGTTTCGCTGGATCGGGTCGAAAACCTGGGAGACAAGCGTCTGGCGCGACGCGCCAAATTCCAAAAGGGCAACACCGAGTACCGGGCCGGCCTCGCCGCCCGGCAGGCCAATCTCGACGAAACCATCTATCGATGGAAGCAGGCACTGGAGAATTATCAGGGCGTCCTTGAGGAACAGCCCGGCGACGAACGGGCGCAGTCCAACTTCCAGGTGGTCCAGTCGCAATTGCTGGCCCTGCTGCTGGAGCAGGCACGCAAAAACGAAGAGGAAGCCCGCAAGGCCACCGAAAACCCGCCCCGCCGTCTCGAAAGCCTGCGCAATGCCCACGAAAAGTATTCCGAGGCCACCAAGATCGCCCCGAAGAACGAGGAGGCCAAAAAGGGCGAGGAATCCAACCGGAAAGATCTCGCTCAGGAACTCGCCAAACAGGGCTGGGAGAAAGTAACCGCCCCCATCCAGCGGCGGATCAATCCGCGGGAGCCCTCGCTGCCGGACTTGGATACGCGCAACCTGGCGGAGGGCATGCGCATGATGGAAGACGCCGCCGAACTGACTCCCAAAGACGCCGAGATCCAAGACAAGCTGGAACAATCCCGGGATCGATTCGCTGATGCCCAGACGGAAAAGGCCAAGGGCTACATGCGTTTGGAGCAGGCGGTGGGCCTGGTGCGCGAGAAGCTTGCGATCCTGCGCATGGCGCGTGAAATCGTCGAAAAGGCTTTGGAGCAACGGCCCAAACACGAAGTGGCCCAGCAGACCCTGGAGGAGATCAACCGACGACTGGCGCAGATCCACGAAGACGAGGCCGATCAATTAAATGCCCAGGCCACCATGGCTCCAGACCTGGAAAACCAGACCATGCAGCTCAGCGAAGCCATGGATCATCTGCAACAGGCGCAGGAACTCGCACCGCAGAAGAAAACCCTTCCTCCCAAGTTGAAGGATACGGCTGATAAACTCGCCACCGCACTCGAACAACTCGGGGACAAGCTGATGAAGAGTCCCTCGGACAAGGAAGCCTTGGAACAACAGATCGGTCGACTCGAAGGCGCCCAGCAGGCGCTGGATCAGCTCATGGGGATGAAGCCGAGTCCGGCAACGCAGGGCAAGAGCGAGAAGGTCGGCAAGGACTTGGAAGGTCTCCGCGGGCAGATGGGCGAGAAGGGGCCCAACGGAGAAAAGCCCGGTGGCGACGGACCGCCGAAACCCACGCCCGGCCAGGGGCAAATGGCGGAAATGGGCTTCCCCATGGATGCCCGTCCGCGAATCAATCAACCCGGCCAGAACGGACCGCGGGAAAGTCCGGAAAAGAACTCCCGGAAGTACTGAAGTTTCCCCGTGCGACGTCGCCCAACGAATTGTCCGTCGGACGTGCCATCCGTACCGCCGCTGATCTGCCGCCGCCCCAATCATTGGATGCAGCCTCGCTGGTGGTCCTCCCTGATTGCTGCCATCGCCACGATGACCGGGCTCGCGGCCGCACCGGCTTCGAATCCGCCCTCGGCCCCGGGCAAGGCCCCAAGCAAGGTGGCGGCCACATCCGCCGCATCGACCAATCGGCTGGCCGAGCCGACGGCCCTGCTCAGTCTGCGGCCGTTGGATCTCCTGTCCGCCTTTCCGCAGGTTCCGCGATTCGAACCCATCGCCTTTCCCGCCGCCTCGCCGGCCGGCCGCATCCAGCAATTGGCGCTGACGGAGGGCCGCTTATGGATTTCGATGCGTCCCCGCGGCGAAACCAATCTGGCCCCCAACGAAGGTCGGTTGTGGACGTTTTCCCCGGAACTGAATCAGATCGAAGCCGTGACCGGGGCCCTGTCGCGCGATGCCGTGCACGACCTCCGCGCGCGGACCGATGGTCTATGGGTGACGGTTGAAGGCGGCGTGGTGGTGATGGATCCGCAGACCTTCGTCTTTGATCCCTTCAGCGCGCCGCAAGGAATCACCGCCCGCCAACTGGTGGGCTTCGCCGCCGCCGGCAAACGCCTCTTCACTCTTGGCGAAGCCGGCGCGCTTTTCGAACTGAAACCCGACGGGCGCAGCTGGCGACGCATCGATCCACCGGCGCCGGCGATCAATCCCCGCGAACCCATCCACTGGCAGCGCACGGCGGGATCCGCCGATTGGCTCCTGGCCCTCGGCAGCGCCGGTGGCGAGATGAGCTTTCGACAGGTGGATGCGCCCCAGTGGGGCCAACTCCGCGAGGAAGCGCTGACGATCATTCCGCGCGCCGAACCTCCGGTCTGGACGGCGGTGGCGGGCGATCAAGGCGGCGGATTCTGGCTGGGCAGCGATGCCGGTCTGCATTTGTTGGTCGCCGAGACGGGCTCGATGGAACACCGTGTGGCGCCCGCCCGGATTACCATCCCCGGCGGTTGGGGCCGCACATTCGGTCCTCATTTCGGTCCGTCCGTGGTCTTGCAGGCAGAAATCCTCAGCCGCCAGACGGACGATGTCCGTCGACGCATGCGGGATCGCGTCCGGCTCGGACGGGTGGCCAAGGAACTGCGTATTCCGCTCGATCCGATCACTCCGACGAGCCGGATCCCCGGCCCGGTGCGGGCGCTGGCCGTGGACGGCGCCTTCTTGTGGGTGGCCACCGCGGACCCCTTGTCTCCGGAGCGCACTCGCGTCCTGCTGCTGCACGCCGCCAGTCGCAAATGGCTGGGCTGGTTTCTGGTCAGTCGCCCCGTGACCGCCCTCGCCGCCGACGTCTCCCATCTGTATCTGGGGCTCGATGTGGAAAACGTGCCCAACGGCGCCCCATTGCTGCGTTTGCCCAAGGCCGCGTACGTGACCGTGCCGGAAATCCGGCGCGTGGCCGACCGGGTCACCGCGGAGGAGCTGGGCCCGAAGCTGGCCGCACTCCCCGTCAAGGAACGCGCCGTGCACGCCTTTTTTGCCGGCGACCCGCGAACGGTGGTCGATCTGCTGGCCAACGCCCCGCACCCGGATGCCGAAAGTCTGTTCCTGCTCGCCTTCGCCCATGACCCGTTGGCACTGGATCAGCCCAATCGCTACGAAGCTTACCTCGACGCCTTGGAAACCGGCTTTCCCGAAAGTCCCCTGGCCCAAGCCGTCAGCGGCCTCCGCCCGCCGCGGGTCATGGCCACGCGGCTGGCGCCCACGGAAGTGTCGCCCAACCTCCCCGAAACCGCCCCCGCCCCGCCCCCCGCCGCGGATACGGCCGCCGGAATTCTGGCCCGCCGCGACCTCAATAAGGATGGGAAACTGAATCTGATCGAATTCCGCCTGTGGCGTGGGCCCAAAGCGGAAATAAAGGCCTACGACCGCGATGGCGATGGACTGCTGAACCTCCAGGAAATCGAGGCTGTACTTCACCCCTAGCACCCAACGCGCCACGGCATCCCGCGGCTTCCTTTACCAACTCTTCCACTTCCACCCGCATGTCGTCGCGTCGCCCGCCCACTCCCGCCACCGTGGCCCGGCGGCTGCTGACGGAATTGCCCGGTCCCCCGCAACTGGGACTGGAATTGGGCAGCGGCTTTGCGGCCGTCGCTGAGGCAATTGAACCGGAGCGCATTTGGAATTTCGCCGACCTGCCCGGGTTCCCACCGACGGGCGTCAGCGGACATGATGGACGCCTGGTGGTCGGCCGGTGGCACGGAGTGCGTGTGGCCGTCTTGTCGGGGCGGGCGCACTACTACGAGGGGTTTGATCTATCCGTGGTCACTTTCCCGATCCGCGTCCTCGCGGCCCTAGGGGTCTCCACAGTTCTGTTCACCAATGCAGCGGGCGGCATCCGCCGGGGCTTTCGACCCGGCGATTTCATGGCCTTCGCCGATCACCTGAATTTCATTGGCACCAATCCCCTTCGGGGTCCGGAGTGGCCGGGCCGGAAGCGGTTTGTGGATCTCACCGCCGCGTACGACGCCGACCTGCGCCGACTCTTGGTCGCCGCCGCCCGACACCAGAAGATCCGACTGCATCAAGGCGTGTATCTGGCCGTCAGTGGTCCCAGCTACGAAACCCCGGCCGAAATCCGGGCCTTCCGTCTCTGGGGCGCGGATGCGGTCGGCATGAGCACGGCCCCGGGAACGATCGTCGCGCGGCAATGCGGATTGCGCGTCGCCGCGGTCAGTTGCGTGACCAATGTCGCGGCCGGCCTGGCACCCAACGCCCAAGGCATCGATCACGAAACCGACGTGATCGCTCCCGCCCAGGCGCGGGCCGCTGCGGCCACGGGGTTGATTGGGGAATTTATCCGGCGCTGGGCGGCACCGACGGCCCCGGCGCCGGCGGGGGCGGTCGCCACATCAGCCAAAGATTCGCGGCGATGATCAATCCGCCGCCGGTGAGGCGATTCCATGGCAGGGTTTCGTTCGGGTACTCCAAGGCCGCCATCCCGGAAATAACACCCGGCACCCACAAGGCGACGAGGGTGGTAAAGACCGGTTCGGTGCAGTAAAGCAAACCCGCCTGGGTGGCCGACACCTTGGGCTGCCAGTGGTTGGACGCCGGAAAGGTCGCCAGCGTGCAGGGAATGGCCAGCACCGCCAGCAGGCCAAGGGCCGCCGGCGATTGGTAGGCCTGCAGCAAGGGCGCCCAGCCCGGCCCCGGAGAACTGGCCCAGGCCATTGGCCACGTCACCAACAGCATCACCGTAAACATCACGGCCGTGGTCCGCAGACTGTTGTTCGCCGCGAATTCCGGTCGCTCCAGCCACAGGATCTGCGCGGCAAACAAGACTGAGCCGGCCAACGTCTCCCACTCCCCCCGACCGAAGTAAATGCCGGCATCGGCACCGGACTGCCACCCCAGCAGGGCGGCACCGATCACCGTCAGGACACACGCGCCCACCACCGATACCGCCGGCATCCGTCGATGGGTGAGCCCCACCCAGAGCGGGATGAGCACGACATAACCCTGGGTAAGAAATGCCGAAGTAGAGGCCAGGGTGTAGGCCATGCCATCCATTTGCAGCACCAAGGCGATCCCCCCGAAGAGACCGATTCCCCCGCCCTGCAGGATTTCCCGGCGGGTGAGCCGAAACCAATCGCGTCCCACCCAAAGTCCCAGCGCGGCGGCGGCGATGGTAAAGCGGATGGCGGTGCAGAGGCTCGCAAAAAAGACGCTGCTGCCCCCGGGCACCGCCCGCAGTCCGAGCTGGGCCAGCGCCTTCATGATCGGAAAACTGAAAGCCCAAAGGCTACAGGCACCGATCAGAACGAGGGAAGCACGAGCGGCAGGCGACACTCGTCCACCGTGGCAGATCGGCCCTCCCCTCGCAGCTGGAAACCCGGGGATTCACGCGACGTCACCAACAACTGTTTGACAGATTGCTGTTCGTGAGGCACCAAACAGTAGTCAAACGCGAAAAATCTATGAAGCTATCCGCTCTCCTTCCTCGCAGAGCCTTGGGATTCACCCTGATCGAACTCCTGGTCGTCATTGCGATCATCGCCATTCTGGCGGGCATGCTCTTGCCGGCCCTCTCCAAGGCGAAGACCAAGGCTCAGGGCATCCTCTGCATGAACAACAACAAGCAGTTGATGCTCGGCTGGCACCTGTACAACGGCGACAACGCTGATCGACTGGTTGCCTCGCTGGCCGCGGGCGGTCGCCCGGTCTGGGTTGAAGGCAACCTTGATTGTTCCAGCCCCGACAACACCAACAACCGCTTCATTACGAACGGTCCGTTGTACAAGTACACCGGCAATTCCCTCGCCATTTACAAGTGCCCGTCCGACCGCTCCGCGATGGGCAAGGTATCCCAGCTGAAGTACAGCCCGCGGATCCGCAGCATTTCCATGAGCCAGGCGTTTGACTTCGGTGGCTGGCTGCCGGCCCCGCCCTACCGCACGTACGCCAAGGCGTCGGACATTGCCTCCACCAGCAAGACCTTCGTGTTTGTGGAAGAGCATCCGGACAGCATCAACGATGCCGCCTTTGCCGTGCAGATGATTGAACCGGACAAGTCCTCCGGTAACATCATCGACATGCCCGCCTCGCACCACAACGGCGCGTGCGGCTTCTCGTTCGCCGACGGCCATGCGGAAATTCACAAATGGGTGGGCGGTGTCATCAAGGCCCCTGTGAAGTACAATTGCGCAGTCGCCCTCAACATCCCCGCGGGTAATTCCCTCGTGGATGCCAAGTGGATGTCCGAGAACTGCACGGTCAAACAGTAAGACCGTCCGCTCTTCCGATCCCTGCCGCGCCGGGTTTTCCCGCCGCGGCAGTTTTGTTTTCCACCCCCCCGCCCCCCAGACTGAGAGCCATCGTGTACGAACTGCTTCAGCAAGATTCCAGCTCGCTCGCCCGCCTCGGGCGATTGCATACCGCCCATGGAATCGTCGAAACCCCCGTCTTCATGCCGGTCGGCACCCAGGCCAGCGTCAAAGCGCTGGACGGCCGGGAACTGCGGGAAATGGGAACCCAGATCCTGCTGGGCAATACGTATCACCTCAACATCCGCCCCGGACGGGCCATCATGGAGGCCGCCGGCGGCCTTCACCGGTTCATGAACTGGCACGGCCCCATCCTTACCGATTCCGGCGGCTTTCAGGTGTTCAGCCTGGGAAAGATCCGCAAGATCAAGGAACACGGGGTCGAATTCCGCAGTCACCTCGACGGCGCACTCATCTTTCTCGGGCCCAAGGAAAGCATGGAGATCCAGCGGTGGCTCGGATCGGACATCGCCATGGTCTTCGACGAATGCCCGCCGCACACCGCGAGCCGCGACGAGGTGGCCCGGGCGGTGCAACGCACCTTGCGCTGGGCGGGCGAATGCCTCGAACAGCCCCGGGCAGCAGGGCAGCTCGTATTCGGGATCGTCCAGGGTGGCAGCCACCCCGACCTGCGTCAGCGCTGTGCCGAGGGTCTGCGGGGTTTGGGGTTCGACGGCTACGCCATCGGCGGGGTGTCCGTGGGCGAGCCGGAACCGGAGATGCTCAAAGCCATCGAGATCACCATACCGCACCTGCCCCTGAACCAAGCCCGCTACGCGATGGGGCTCGGCACGCCGGCGCAGCTGGTGGAACTGGTGGCGCGCGGGGTCGACATGTTTGACTGCGTCCTGCCCACCCGGGTGGCCCGCAACGGCACGGCCTACACGGCCCGAGGCACCTTTTCCATCAAAGGCGGCGCGGTGAAGGCGGACTTTGGACCCATTGAGGAAGGTTGTCCGTGCTTCGCTTGTCAGCACCACACCCGCGCCTACATCCGGCACCTGCTCAACGTGAATGAAATCCTCGGCCTGCGGCTGGTGAGCATTCACAACAGCCATTTCTACCTGCGGCTGATGGCCGACATCCGGCGCCACCTCGCCGCCGGAACGTTCGGCGCGTTTCGGGAGCAGTTCATCGCGAACTATCGTCCCACCGAACGGGTCCTGGCCCAGCGGAAGGGGGCGCAGCCCGTTCCCAGCGAGCCCTAAAGCGCGCCGGGCGGACCTTTCGGTCCGCCCCTCCGGCAGCCACCAACAGCGGCCCTGCCGGCGGGCCAACGGCTCAGGGCCGGAGGGCGGTGTCCTTCTTGCGGTTGGCGAGCAGTTCCAAGTAGTCCAACAGGATCCGCTCGGCCTCCCGCAACGTGATGTCCGGCATGGCTCCCGGGCCACGAACCACCGGGGCGGCCTCTTCGTCGTCTTCGTTGTCCGCCGTGATGGTCTCATCCGCCGCGGGTTCGTCCGTGCTCTTCACGGACGCCACCACATTGGTGAATTGCACCGGCGCCGGGAGGCCCTCGCGATCCGCCAATTTCACGGTCAAATCCCAAGTCTTCGGCTCTACCGCCGGATGAACTTTCAGCTCTTTCTTGCGGCCCTTCTGGCGATTTTGGTCGTCCGTCCGCTCCTTCTGGCGCTCAGCCAGATTCAAGGAGATGGTCTTTTCCGCCTGCTGCTTCTGGAACCGGGCCACATCTTCCCGCACCCAATCCCAGTACTTGCCCGCACCGATCCGCGTTCCGGACTTTTCCTTCAGGGCCGGCAAATACGAGGCCACGCGGTCCACCCGATCAAAGCGGGCGCTGGGAATGGTATCCCACGGCAACGCATTCGTGAGCGAAGCCTCACCCGTTTCCAAGTGGCTGTTGATGCCCGGTAGAACGATGTCCGGAATCACCCCTTTGAGCTGCGTGCTGGAACCGCTGGGCCGATAGAATTTCCGAATCGTCACCTTCACCGCACCGGCGCTGGAATCCTCCGCCGCCAGAAAACCGCCCAATTCCTGAACGGTCTGCACCGTCCCCTTGCCGTGCGTGGAGCTATCGCCCACCAGCAAGGCCCGGCCGTAGTCCTGCAAGGCCCCGGCCACGATCTCCGATGCACTCGCGCTGAATCGGCTGGTCAGGACCACCAGGGGACCGTCGTACTGGATCGTATCGTCCGTGTCCGAATCCTGCTTCACCGCCCCGTTGTAGTTCTTCACTTGGACCACCGGTCCTTCCTTGATGAACAGGCCGGTCAAGCGGACGGATTCCTCCAGCGATCCGCCGCCGTTGCGACGCAAATCCAAGACGATCCCTTGAGCGCCTTCCGCGAGCAATTTCTTCAACAACTTGGAGACGTCACCCGTGGTCGATTTGGGAGTCGTCGCCCGACCGCTCGCCCCCACCGGGAAAGTGGTGTAAAAGGAGGGCAAATCGATGACGCCCAAGCGCACAAGTTTGCCTTCCGGAGTCGTCAACTCCACCAATTGCGCCTTCGCTTCCGAGTCCTCCAGCTTCACTTCGTCGCGCACCAAAACGACCTGCTTTCGCACGGAAGGATCCGTGTTGGCGGGCCAGACGGTGAGGTGAACCTTGGAGCCCTTGGGACCGCGGATCATGTCGACCACCTTGCTCAGCTTCTCATCGACGACATTCACCGGGGGTTCCCCGTCCTGCGCCACGGCCACGATGCGATCATTGGTCTTGATCAACCCGCTCTTCTGCACCGGACTGTTGGTCACGATGTTGAAGATGGTGGTATAGCCATCGCGGTCCTGCAGCGTCGCCCCGATGCCGAACAGGGCGAGGTTCATCTGGATGGCGAAGTTATCGAGCTCCTTCTTGCCGAAATAATCCGAGTGCGGATCAAAGGCATGACCGACGGCATCCAGGAACATCTGGAGCACTTCATCGGAGTCGTACTGTTTAAGATACCGCAGGGTGCGGTTGTAGCGACGGGTGAGATTCGTGCGGATCTCTTCGGTCCGTTCGCGCTGAAGCCGGGCTTCGATTGCCGCCACCGCCTTCGCAGATTCCCCTTCCGCGGTCGCCATCTTGGCCAGATCACGGGCCTTTTCCAGGCTCATCTTGTTGGTCAGCAACGTGGGGAGATCGGCCAGGCGATTGGAACGGAAGGCCTCCGCCACGACGCGCAGCGTGGGCTTGATGTCGGGATCCGCCAAGCGCTCGTTGAGATACTCGGAACGAAGCCGTTCCCGCCACAGGATCCGGGCTTCGGCCAGGTCCTTCGGACGCGGCGATTCCTTGCGCAACAGCGTCACGCGCTCCGGGCCGTTGAACTCGAAGGCATCCGACTTCAGCAGCTCATTGACGTAGGCGTAGTTCTGATCGTAGCGGGCCAGCCAGCGATTGAAGATGTCGTACACGGGGCGCACATCCCGCTGCCCCAGCACCTTGTCATCAATGGCATTCCGAAAAGGCAGAAATTCCTGATAATCCGAATCCAGAAAATACACCCGCTGCGGGTCCATGGAGTCCAGATACCGGTCAAACGACTTTTCGCTCAGCCCGTCCTTGAAGCGTTCGCGGGCGAAGTGGTAGTTTTCGAAGGCCTTGATCGCAATCTGGGCGATCCGGCCGGACTTGTCCGTCGGCTGGATCGTCAACGTGCTGGTGTACTTTGCAATATCGTACCCCGGCGTGTTGGTGTTGCTGTTGGCGTTGGATTGGGCGCAAAAACAGCCGTTCGTCCCGGTCAAAAACAGGGTGGCCGCGACGAGCGCACGGAAAATCATGGCGGAACTATGCATTCATTTTCGGGAGCTGCCAAACTCCGATTGGAGTCGACGCGCCACCTGCGGAGTAGGACCCAATCCCGGTCAAAACGTTGCGAATTAGTTTGAGAGCTTGCGCCCGGGGGGCCTCGACGGCTTTGGTCCCGGAGTGGCCACCGAATTGCCCATCATCGATCGCGTCAGTGACGAATACTTCATGGGCGAAGCCCTGCGCCAGGCCGCCCGCGCCTACGCCCATGACGAAGTGCCCGTGGGGTGCGTCATTGTCCGCCAAAATCGCATCATCGCCCGGGCCGCCAACCAGGTGGAACTGCTGAAGGACGCCACCGCCCACGCCGAGATGCTGGCCATTTCCCAGGCGCAGGTCGCCGCCGGGGACTGGCGGCTCACCGATTGCACACTGTACGTCACAAAGGAGCCCTGCCCCATGTGCGCCGGGGCGATCGTCCATGTCCGGTGCGCACGCGTGGTTTTCGGCGCCCCGGACCTCAAGGGCGGGGCCGCGGGCGGAGCGATGAACGTCCTCCAGTTCCCCACCCTGAATCATCGGGCGGAAATCACTGCCGGCGTGCGCGAGGATGAATGCCGGCACCTGCTGAAATCGTTCTTCCAGGAGCGCCGACTGGCCGCTGCGACCGGCACCGCTGCGTCCGACCTCATTGACGCCACTCGCTCTGGCGAAAAACCCGGGCCCGAAAGCGAATAGGACTTTACCGCACCGGCACGGGTTGCGGTGCGGGCGACGTCTGCAGACAACTCCATTCGTTCCGTCCGTCCGGATGAATGTGGCAATGCGCCGCAAAGAAGCCGCCGCGGTGTCGCCAGAAGAGGGGCCAGATCTGCTCCCGATCCGTCGCCGGTAGCGCCAGTCCAGACAGATCGTCCCGCCGCCAGAACCCAAAACGTCCCTCCCGGTGCGGTGGGGGTGTCTGATTCAACCGCGGCCGGACCTCCAACAGAAACATCAGCCAATGCGCCTGACCGGCGTAGCCATGTTCGCTCACCAAGCCCGTCAGCTGAAACTCGCCCGCCGGCACCCGCCAGCCCAGCTCCTCCTCCAACTCCCGGGCGGCACAGGCGTGGGGCGATTCACCGGTCTCGGTCTTCAGCTTGCCCCCGGGCGGGCTCCACAGACCCCGATTCGGTTCCTGCGCCCGTTCCAGCAGCAACACCTCGTCGCGGTCATTAAAGACATAGAGCAACGTCGCAATCTTGTACGGCAAAGGCATCGTGGGTGGGAACTTGGTTTTGCCACCCCGCCGCGTCACCAAAAGTTCAGCGCGCTCAAGGAACCCGCTGGCGAAAAAACCGCCGCACTCCCGCCGGATTCACGATCAACCCGTCGGGAACGGGAAAGGCATCCGCCGCCACGGGCGTCCATTGGACCAAATCTTCCGAACTCTCGTAGAACGACTCCGTCCCCGTGGAAGCCGGCACCAACAGCACCCGCCGATCCGCCGTCACCTCGTACCGCAGCAATCCCATATTTTGTCCCGTGGGCCCGGTGCTTTGGGTCGCGAGGGATACCTGAAAATCCCGGGTGGCCCCATTTCCGTCGCTATCGATGGCCGAAACCGTGACAACCACCACCCCGGCGTCGCTCGTTTTGCGGGACACGGTTACTACGAGGCTGGGCACCCCATCCGCCGTCCGGGTTCCGGCGACGACGTCCAGGAGATCCGGGCGATCCAGACGCACCTGGATCTGCACCAACCGAGCCGGTGTGCGATTATCCCCAAAGTAGATGCTCGCCTCCACGGCAGAATTGGTGCCCATGGCGAGATTCGCCAGGGGCAGGATTACCGGCGGCTCGACCAACGCCAGGTCCGGGCTGAGGTACACCGTCTCTTCCGGCGCGAAGCCACTGCCGGCCAGCGAGGCATCCACCGCCTGCACCGACCAATAGACTCGATCCACTCCCGCCAGACGTTCTTTCGGGGGCGTGAGGATCAGGCTGGTATTGAATCCGGCATTCCCGGGTTGCCAGGCCAAACGCCGACCGGTATCGGGATCGGCCATCACCGACATAATATCGCCCCGCCCCGGGGCCGTGCCGATGCGAACTTCATACGTTAATGCCCCTGTCTGATTGCCGTCCCGAGACGCTTGCCAATCCAACCAGAGTTGCTCGCCGTCAAAAGTTCCCCGTAAACGGGTCGGCGCACGCGGCAACGTATTAACCCCCGCCGCCCGGTTCGTGAAGGCCAGGGTGGTGCCGACCGTGCGGGACATCAGTGCATCCAGAGATCCGTCGCCATTCAGATCCGCCACACTGAGCCACCCCTGCCCCACGGGGTCCGGCAGTCCGTACGATCCCTCCCCGAAGACTCCCCCGCCGCGATTTTTCAGAAAACTGGTTTGGATACGTAGCTTGGCATTGCCCCCCGGCTGCCCCTGCACCGTTTGATCGTGACACAGAAGATCAGCCCAGCCGTCTCCATCAAAATCCCCGGCGACCACCGCCGCTCGCACGGCGGTATTTGCGTTCGAATTATCAGGGCCAATGCTGCGCTGCTGGATCAATTCAAACTGGCCGTCGCCCCGGTTCAAATACACCCCCAGCATGGGACGGCTCAGAATCGTATAGGTTAACCAAACATCGAGTCGTCCGTCCCCGTCAAAATCCGCGCTGCCCGCCTGGCCGCCCACGGCATTGGCGACGGCGGGCGCATCTCCGATGCGAAACGGCATGCTCCACGGCTCAAAACCGCCCCGACCGGTGTTGCGCAAAACCTGAGCGCCCCCTGCGCGATCACTCAGCACGGCACCGCTCCGCCAGGCCAAAAGATCCGGCCACCCGTCACCGTCAAAATCTCCCGCACTGATCTGCGCCAGCACGCTGCTCACTCGGATCTCGTGGCGTCGAAATTCCCGTCCCTCCCCCCGGTTCTCATAAAACCGGAGCAAACCGATATTGGTGTCAACAATCATCAAATCCGGATCGCCATCCCGGTCAAAATCGGCCACGGCAAACGAAGTTGTTAAAGTCAGATTGGTGATACTGGACTGCAATCGGAATCGATTCGACGTGGCGGTGCAGTCGTTAATCCACACCTGTACTACCCGTCTGGCCAGACCCACCAGCACCAGATCCGGTCGCCCGTCCCCGTTGAAATCGGCCACCGCCGCCTGGGCGTCGCGGTCCACGGCAGCTACCGTGTCGGTGCCATTATCATAGTATGTGGGCTCCGACATTCCCAAGCGGGGAGTCCACGTCATAAAACGGGAAGTCCCGCCGAAATCTGCGGTCACCGAAGGTCCCGACCCGACGGATGATAAGGAACCGGAGCCGCCGGCGAACAGCGCTGGTCGCTGGGTAAAAACAAAGGACTGCACCGACGTCGGCGCTCCCGCATTTGTGGAAGGGGACACCGCCACCTGCAACGTGGTGGATCCCACCCGACCCACTGTCGCCCGAAGGCTCAGATAATTGGTCACCCCCACCTCCACGCGCATGCCGGCCGGATCCACCAGACCCGGGTTCGAAGAAGAAAACCTATAGCTATAGGCCGGGGTACCGACCTGATCGGGATCACGGATCGGCAGGGCTATGAGTGGGATTACTTCACCCAAGGTAGCCGACAAATCCGCGATCGGCCCCAAAATGGGGGGATCATTGACCGCCAGCACCGTGAACGCCATCCGGCTCGTCGCGAGCCCCCGAGTCCCATCCGACAAGGTCAGACTGAGAGTTGAGGTCCCGGAGCTATTCTCGACGGGCACGAGTCGGAGCGTCCAATTGGTGCCGCCACCCTCCACGGAAATGCCATTGGCCGTCAGCACCTGAGCATTGCCAGTGGCGACCTCCAGATTGAAACCCGCGACATTGGTTTCCGTCGTATAGATCGCGATGGGCACCGGCCCTACCGGCATATCCTCCTGGGTGATCAACGGGAAAAGCTTCGCAAATGTCGTGGTGGCACCCCGGACCACCGGTCCCAGTCCGACGAATAAAAGCAGACTACACCAAAGCGGTGCACGGCGAACGAGCTGAGCAAATTTCAGGTTCATAGCAGGGTTCGTGGTTCGAGAGGATCTCGTCTTGCAGGGAATTCTGTATGAGTGTTACCACACAGGTAAACACTGTCAAGGCTTCCCAAAGATGCCCCACCCAACACGGACCCCGCAGGCCACTCAGAAGGCGGTGGGAGTACTCAGTGGACGTCGAAAAAATGCGGGGCGATATTGCGACGCTTGCCGTCAGGCCAAGGAACCTCTCCGAAGAAGCCGGCGGGTTAAACACTCAGCGCCCGTCGGCAACTGTGCTCCAAGCGATCCCGCGCCAGACCGCGGCCCAAGGGGAAACACCGTCCAATCGTCCCTAAACCATCCGCCTCCCGGTCCTCAGTGCCCTGCCCGCAGGGTTGCCTGACCGTGCAGCAGTTTGACGCAACAGGTCAGCCGATACTTCTCCGGATCCTTGTTCCACTGATCCAAAACGTCGAGTTCCTCATCGGTGGCGGGACTCAGATTCTCCATGCCGGAGACGACTTCCGCCGCACACGTACCGCACGAGCAGTTGAAGCAGCCGGCCTCCATTTCCACGCCCGCCTGTTCGCCCGCCTCCACCAACAGTTCCCCGTCCGCGACCTCGGCAGTAGCGTTGGAAGGAAGAATGGTAATTCGTGCCATGCCTGAAGAGGTAACGGGGCGGCGGAGGTTTTCAAGACAACCCACGCCCCTCCCCGCCGTCGCCCACGCGATTCACCCCGATCTACCGGGCGCCTCGGCGGTCATTTTGAGGCGGAACCAACCACGCTGACCTGCCCAGCGCCGCAATTCCAAGGGAATCCGCCATCCTCCTCCCGTGCCCACCCCTCCAACGAAGCCTTAGTTTTTTCTCGCGGAGGGTCCGCCTGAGCGACTTAATTTAGCCCCCGTGCACCACTTGAATTTCCTCCGCGCCCGCACCGCTTTGGGCCGAGCCATCGCTCTGGCCGCCTTCGCGGCATCGCTGCCGACCCAAGTCCTACAGGCCGCCGACCACGCCCACGGTCTTGCCGCCGCTCAAGCAGCCGTAAAGGCCATGACCACTCCCTCGGGCGTCGCCGCCAGCCTGTTCGCGGCGGAACCCATGGTCGTCAATCCCGCCGACATGGACGTGGATCAACGGGGACGTGTCTGGGTCACCGAAGGGGCCAATTATCGCTCCACGTTTCAGAAATGGGGCGTCCTCCGGCCGGAAGGCGACCGGATTCAGATTCTGGAGGACACCGATGGCGATGGTATCGCGGATCGGGCGAAAACATTTTATCAGGATCTCAGCATCAACACGGCCCTCGGCATCTGCGTGCTGGGCAACCGGGTGATCGTCTCGAGCGCTCCCGGTGTGTTTATTTTGACCGACACCGACGGCGATGACGTGGCCGACCAGCGCGAGCTGCTGTTCTCCTGCGATCCCAAACAGGCGGATCATGACCACGCGATGCACGCGTTCGTCTTCGGTCCGGATGGCAAACTCTATTTCAATTACGGCAATGCCGGCGGCTACCTCCGGCAACCGCCCGCGAGCCTGAAGAAGTTGCCCCTGCATGGGAAACTCGATCTGGCGGAATTGGCCCGCGGGGAATTCGTCAAGGACATCGACGGCCGCGAGGTCACCGCCCAAGGCAAGCCGTATCGCCAGGGCATGGCGTTCCGCTGCAATCTCGACGGATCCCAGCTGGAGGTAATCGGGCACAATTTCCGGAACAACTACGAAGTAGCCGTGGATTCGTACGGCACCGTCTGGCAGCCCGACAATGATGACGACGGCAATCAGGGCGTGCGCATCAATTACGTCATGGAAGGCGGCAACTATGGCTACACGGACGAACTCACCGGAGCCGGCTGGGGCCAGAAGCGCACCGGCTGGGAAAAGGAAATCCCCCGGCGCCACTGGCACCTGAACGATCCCGGCGTGGTGCCCAATCTGCTGCTGACCGGTGCGGGCTCGCCGACCGGCATGGCCTTCTATGAAGGGGACCTCCTGCCCGCCGCCTTCCGTGGGCAACCGATCCACTGTGATGCCGGTCCGCGAGTGGTGCGCGCCTATCCCGCCACGGCGAAGGGCGCCGGTTACGAGGCCACCATCGAAAACCTGCTGACCACCCAGGACTCCTGGTTCCGACCCAGCGACGTCGCCGTGGGTCCGGACGGTTCGCTGTACGTGGCCGACTGGAACGACGCCGGTGTGGGCGGGCACTACATGGCGGATCAAAGCGTGGAAACCATGACCGGCCGGGTGATCCGGCTGGCACCTCCCGGCCAGCGGCCCGTCGTTCCAGCCTTGGATCTGAAGACCCCCGCGGGTGCTGTGGCGGCCCTGAAGTCCCCCAATCGCGCCACCTATTATCTGGCCTGGACCGCGGTGCAAAAATTCGGTCCGGCGGCGGCCCCGGCGTTGGGAAAACTGTGGCACTCCAAGACAGCCCCCGCCCACCACCGGGCGCGAGCGTTGCAAGCGCTCACCCGTCTGGCGGGCAAATCCGAGACGGGCATCGCCGAGGGCCTGCTGGATGCGAATCCCAATCTCCGAATCACGGCGTACCGCATCGCCCGCGATTTGAATCACCACGTCCTGGCCCACGCCCAGAAGCTGGCGCTCGACCCCAACCCGGCCGTGCGTCGGGAAGTGGCGGTTTCGCTGCGGCGACTGAATGCTCCCGAGATTCCCCAGCTGTGGTCCCAATTGGCGCGCCAGTATGACGGTTCGGATCGCTGGTACCTGGAGGCTCTGGGCATCGGCGCGGGCGCCCAATGGGACGCCTGCCTCGGTGCCTATCTCGGCGCGATCAAGAACGATCTCTCCGCCCCTGGCGCGGCCGACATCGTCTGGCGCAGCCGATCCAAAGCCACCCCGGCCCTGCTGGTCAAACTGGTCACGGCCCCGGGACTCAGCACAGACCAGAAGGATCACTACATGCGGGCGTTCGATTTCCTGAGCGGGAAGGAAAAAGAGGCGGCTTTGGAAGAACTGGCGTTGGCGCAGTTGAATGCCAAGTGAAGTTGCTCTTCATCTGCTCGCGCAACCTGATTCGCAGCCTGACGGCGGAAGCGTGTTTTCGGGGTGACCCGGTGCACACGGTGCGCAGCGCCGGCACGGAACCCAGCGCCCGCCGCCGCGTGACGCCCGGCGATCTCGGCTGGGCCGACGCCATCCTGGTGATGGAGAAAAAGCACGCCGCCTACTTAAAAAGCCGCTTCCCCGAGGACATCGAGGGGAAGCGGCTGATCGTTCTGCAGATCCCCGACGACTATGAATTCGGGGACCCCGACCTCGTGGCCCAGTTGCGGGGCCGCGTGGAGGAGGAATTTCAGGGCCGCAGATAATACTTCTGGGTGTATTCCTGAACCATTCGCCAGGTGCTGTATTGCGCCGCCAGCGTGACCCAGGCGTGCCGGATCCGTTGAATCCACTCCCGCGGAATGCCATCGGCATCGCGCTGGAAGAAGAGCGGAATGACCTGCTCGGTGAGGGCGCGATAAAGGTTCTCGCTGTCCACCCGGTCCTGCTCGTTGACGTCGTCGGGGTGGCTGTCCGGACCGATGCCAAATCCGTTTTTGCCGTCGAAGCCCTCGCGCCACCAGCCATCGAGAATGCTGAGGTTCAAACATCCGTGCGTCGTGGTCTTCATGCCGCTGGTACCCGAGGCCTCCAACGGGCGGCGCGGATTGTTCAGCCAGATATCACAGCCCGCCACCATCTGACGCGCCACGTGAATGTCGTAGTTTTCCAGGAAAATCAGGTGTCCCTTCAGCTCGCTGAATTTGGACAGATGAATGACCTTTTGAATGAAGGCCTTGCCCATGTCATCCCGCGGATGCGCCTTGCCGGCAAAAACGAATTGGATCGGGCGCTTGGTGTCGCGAATCAGGCGCACCACCTCTTCGAATCGATCAAAAATCAACGGGGCGCGCTTGTACGTGGCGAACCGGCGGGCAAAACCAATCGTCAACGCATCGGGATTTAAGAAGGAATCAAACGTGATGAAATCCCCCTGACTGAACGTGCGGCCCTGCAGGAGCAGGCGACGACGGGCAAATTCGATCAACTCGCGACGCAGCTTGTACCGGAGCGACCAGACCTCGGCGTCGGAAATCACCGACGGATCCGCCAGTTTCTTCCAGAATTCCGGGGTGTTCGCGTCGGTGACAAAATCGTGATCCATCCGGTTGGGGAACTGCTCCTGGAATTTCCGTCGCCAAACCCGCCGCATCGTGCCCTTCATCCAACCGACGAGGTGAACACCATTCGTAATATGCCCAATGGGCACCTCCGAGGCATCCGTCGTGTGGTACAACTCGCGCCACATATCGCGGCTGACCTGTCCGTGCAGTTCGCTGACCCCGTTGGCCGCCCGCGAGAAGCGCAAACCGAGCACGGTCATGCAGAAGGGTTCCGACAGATCACCCGTACGAACCCGTCCCAGGTTCATGACGTCCTCGTGCCCAAGCTTGAGCCCCTCCGCGAACTTGCCGGCCGCATAGCGCATCAGATCGCTGCTGAACCGATCGTGCCCCGCCTCCACCGGCGTGTGGGTGGTAAAGAGACACTCCTGCTTGGTGCGGAGACCCGCCTCCGCAAACGGCATGCCGGCCGCCATTTTTTCGCGGATCAACTCCAGGGTTAGAAAGGCCGCATGGCCCTCGTTCATGTGGAAGTTGCCGGGGCGATAGCCCAGCGCCCGCAGCAGGCGGACGCCGCCCACGCCAAGGACGATCTCCTGCAGGATACGCGTCGTCGAGTCGCCTCCATAAACGCGCAGGGTGAGATCCCGATGATGCGGTTCATTTTCGGGGCGATTGGTATCGAGCAGGTAAACCGGCACCCGGCCGACATTCACGCGCCAGGCATGGAAATAAACCACCGCCCCCTGCAGACGTACCGAACCCACCAACGGCACGCCGGCCCCGGTCAGGACCGGTTCCAGCGGGAGGTTTTGGGGATGGAGCTGGGTGTAATACTCCGTCTGCCAGTTCTCGTGATTGAAGCCCTGCTGGAAGTAGCCCTCCTGGTAAAACAGGGAGATGCCGACAAACGGCAGGCCCAGATCCGAAGCGGACTTGGCATGGTCGCCGGCCAACGCTCCGAGACCACCCGCAGCGATCGGCAAAGTCTCGTGAAAGGCAAATTCGGCGCTGAAGTAGGCGACCGGCTGGCCGACCAGCGCCGGGGCATTGGCGGCAGCCCAAGTGGTCTTGGTCTGGAGATACTGATCAAAATCAGCCAGCACCTTCCGCACCCGCCCGGCGAAACCCGGCTCCTGCAGGCGCACTCGCAGTTCATACGGCGAAAGCTCCCGCAGTACGGCCACCGCATTGTGATACAGATTCTGCCACCCCCGCGGCGACAGTTCCTGAAACAACTCCTGGGCATCCTGATCCCAGCTCCACCAAAGGTTCCGAGCCAGGCGGTCTAACCCGGCCGTCAGCTCACTCAATTCAGCCTGTGTCAGCGGTGTGGTTGCCATTTTTGAAAAGTGCTATCGATACCGCAGGAACAATGCGTCCCCGCCAAGGCGGAAACTACTACCCGCCAATCCGGTCGGGGCAAACAGAATTCCTCCTGCCACCCACAAATCCCATTCATTCCCCCCAATCTCCCAACGGGTCACCGGGCACCTTACTTCATTCGTCGGAACCGCCGGCTGTCATTTGAGCCGCCGCCCAAAGCCCGCCATGCTGCCGCCATGTGGCCTGACGGTAACCGCTTCCACCCGCTATCCCGGAAAGGGATCACCCCCCCGTGAACCTGCCGAACCAGTTGACCACCTCGCGGTTCGTCCTCACCGCGGTCTTCCTCTGGGCCGTCTTCTGGCGCGGCCCGATCAATGACACCCTGGCGCTGGCCTTTTTCTGCCTCGCGAGCCTCACGGATCTCCTCGACGGAAAGATTGCCCGCGAACGCGGTCTGATCACCAGCTTCGGCACCCTGATGGATCCCCTTGCCGACAAGATCCTTACCTGTTCCGCCTTCATCGCCCTGGTGGAACGGCATGTCATCAGTCCGCCTCCCGGGGTGTTTACCCTCGGCGCCTACACCGCCCGCCCACAGGTCGCGGCCTGGATGGTGGTGATCATCGTGGCTCGGGAGCTGGCCATCACGGGACTGCGTCTGCTGGCCGCCTCCCGCCAGGTGGTGCTCGCCGCCGAACGTTTCGGCAAGCACAAAACCATCTCCCAGATGTGCGCCATCATCGCGCTGCTGGTCATGGACGCCTACAGCGAATGGTTTCCCTGGCTGAAGGGATTGTTCGAGCCCTGGACCCCCGCCTTCGCCCTCGCCGCGCTCTGGCTGACCGTATTGCTGACATTGACCTCCGGCTGGCTCTATCTGTGGCGCAACCGGAATATGTTCCTGAAAGACCTATGACGCCCGGCAGACGCACCTGCCGGCGCAACCCTGCCCCCCGATCCGCTGCATGAAACATTCCGGCCCCGATACGATAATCCTGTTTCTGGCCCAAGGCTTGGGCAGCGGTCGGATCCCCTGGGCGCCCGGGACGTTCGGTTCGGTGGTGGGCATTCTCTGGACAATCCTGCTCCTCGCCACGGGTTCGTTCGTCTGGTTCCTGGCCGGGACGGTGGTCCTGCTTGCTCTCGCGGTATGGATTTGTGGGGAGGCCGAACGGATCCTGGGAGATCATGACCCGGGGTCGGTGGTCCTCGACGAGATCGCCGCTTTGCCGGTCTGTTTTCTGCCGCTGGCCTTAATGGAAGTAATCCTGCGCGAAGGCCTGCACCCGTGGGAACACTTTGGGGCCAGCCGGGTCAACGGGCTGTTGCTGGGAGGCTTTCTGTTGTTCCGACTTTTCGATATCTGGAAACCGGGCCCCATCCGCATCGCCCAGAAACTGCCCCGGGGCTTAGGTGTTGTCGCCGACGATTTTTTTGCCGCGCTGACGGTTGCCCTGCTCCTGCCTTGGGTGGTCTTGGCGGGCCAGCGTCTCTGGCCGTGAACCTCGAAGCACCCGAATCGTCGCCGAAAAAAACCGCGCCCGCTGGGTCTCCGACGGACCTGACGACGGCGCTGATGGAAAAGGCGCGACAACTCGGCTTTGACGCCGTCGGCGTCACCTCGGCCGCCCCACCGGCTTCCGCCGAGCATTTCCGAACGGCGCTGGCGGAGGGCCGTCAGGGCGAAATGGGTTGGCTGACCCGCAGTGTGGACAAGCGCTCGGATCCCCAGTGCGTTCTGCCCGGGGCGCAAAGTATCGTCGTGCTCGCCATCAGCTACGCGCTGGAACCCGACACCCTGACGACCGATCCCATTCCGCCCCCGAACGCTGAACCGCGCGGCGTCGTGGCCCGCTATGCGCACTACGCCGACTACCATGATGTCCTCGCCGCCCCGCTGCGGGAACTCAGCGAATGGTTGGATCAACACGGGGGAAATGGCAGGCGTTCGTTGTGGTATGTCGACACCGGCCCCATACTCGAGCGGGATCTGGCCCAACGCGCCGGTGTGGGTTTTGTCGGCAAACACACGAATCTAATTTCGCGGCAGTTGGGAAATTGGTTCTTCCTGGCGGAGATCCTGACCACGGTTCCACTCACCCCCGGCCGACCCGCGACCAATCATTGCGGTCATTGCACCCGCTGCCTGACGGCCTGTCCCACCGCGGCCCTGACGGAACCATTCCGACTGGATGCCCGACGCTGCATTTCCTACCTGACCATCGAGCTCAAGGGCAGCATCCCGGAAGCCCTGCGGCCGCTCATCGGCAATCGCATCTACGGCTGCGATGATTGCCTGGCGGCCTGTCCCTGGAATCGATTTGCCCGGACGGGCCGCCTGATGAAAGCCGCCGCCCGCGATGACTTGGATCAACCCCGGTTGCTGGAATTGCTGCGACTCGATGAGGCGACCTTCCGCAGCCGTTTTGCCGGCACCCCGCTCCTGCGCACCAAACGCCGCGGTCTACTGCGCAATGTCTGCGTAGCGTTGGGCAATACCGGAACACTCGAGGCCCTGCCCGCCCTGGATGTCGCAAGTCGGGATTCGGAACCCTTGATCGCCGAGCACGCACAGTGGGCACGCAGCGAAATTCTCAGGCGCTGCGGTTAGGGGCCAATCCCACCACGGATAAACCCGCACGGCCCGGCGCGCCTACGACGTTCCCGACCGGCGTCCCAGGCCAGCCAGCCAGGCGTCAATCGCGCGCACGGCGCGTCCAAGGCCATCTTCTTGCGTAATTTGTTGTGACAGGACCTGGCGGCGCTCGCGAAGAGCCGGGGATTGCAGCGCGTCGGCCAGCACAACCGACAGACGATCCGCCGTCAGATCTTCTCGAAGGAGCGGTGCCGGAGCGGCGCCGATGGCGTGCAGACGCCACGCCCAAAAACGTTGTTCGCCCGAGGAGGGAATCGTGACGGACGGCGTTCCCGCCCGCAGCACTTCGGCCAGGGTTCCCGCGCCACCGTGATGGATCAACAGGGCCGCGCGCGGCAGCAACCAGGATAGGGGTACGAATTCCGCGCGATGAAAATCATCGCCGGCGAGCGGGGCCATCTCCGGCAGCCAGCCCGAGAGCACCAACAACCGCCGCCCCTGCCGTTGCGCCGCCGCCCGCGCCAGGCTCAGCAGTTGGTCGGATTGTCGATCCACCAAGCTGCCAAATCCCAGCACCACCGGGGCCTCACCGGCCGCCAGAAAGCGCTGCAAATCCTCCGGCGGCTGCCATTCCGGAACCGCTTCGGTAAACCAAAAACCCGTCACCTGCACATCCGCGGGCCAATCCGTCGGCTTCGGCAAGACCGTCGGACTGAAGCCGTAGAAACACGGCACGGGCGGCGCCACCCCGCGCACCGGTCGACCCCGCAAATTCAGCGGACCCAACTTCAGCGCCGCCCGCCAGTCGTTCACCCACGTGCGTTCCCGGCGCCAGAAATGTTGCCCCACCAGCCAGTGCGTCAGCCGATTGAGGGGTCCGCCGAGGGACCGATGACATCGGGTCAGCTGATTCGGGAAGGCGCCCGTGGCATGCAGCGGATACAATCCCAGCTGGGCAAAAGGAATCCCCGCCCCTTCGGCCGCATGCCGCATCAGTCCGTAGCCCGAAAGCAGTACATCGTGTTCGCGGGCGAGTTGGACGAGGTGATCCAACGGCCCGCGATCCGGCGCACCCACCGGGGCAAAATGCGCCAGCAGCCGACCCAAACGTCCACGCCGGGCCTTATCGTGCTGGACCGACTGCAATTGTTTGCGGGGATCCGCCGCCGCGTGTTCGGCAAACGTCAACCCGGCCGCTTCAATCCGGGCTTGATACGATCCGTGGGTCGTCACCGTCACGGCATGGCCCAGCGACCGCAGGCGCTGTCCCAGGGCAATCACCGGCAGCAAATCCCCCAGCGTGCCGACAGTGAACAACAGGATACGCCGGGAAGGGCCCGGCTCCCGCGCGGCCGGCGGGGCGGACGGTGTCGGAGAATTCGTCATGCGCCGGTTTCCTCCCTGCGCTTTAGCGGATGCCCAGATACTTTTGGACCCGGATCTTGAAGCTCCCGGGAATCATCCCAAATACCCCGCTGCGCCGCAGCAAGTGCACCGGACCGGACCACCAGGGGCGTCCGACCGACGCTTCATCGGTGCCCAACAGTCGACGCCCCTTCACCATCGAGTGCAGCGCCAATTGCGAGAGATCCGCCTCCCGAAAATCCAACGGCTTGCGGGCCCGCAGGAACACCCCGGTCTGGTCGGGATCCGGCCGGAGATCGTCGATGGTGAAGTCGGCGAAAATGGCCCGCATATCCGCCACTTCGTACCGCCAAAAATCATGAGGAAAGCCGTGGTACGGAAATCCCAAACTTCGCGTGGTCAGGACCAGCAAGCCCCCCGGCCGCAGCACCTGCTTCAAATTGCTGACCACCCGGCGCCAATCCCGCACGTGCTCCATCATCTCCGTCGTGACCACCACTTCGAAGCGCTCGCTGCCGAATCGGGCCACCAAATCCCCCGCATCACACACCTCATCCACTCCGGGGCCGCTGATGATGTCCACCCCCAGATAGGAACCGGGTTGATCCGCCTCGATATAGCGGCGCAGACTCCCGTTCACGTCGAGCGAGCCCACCTCGATCACCGAACGCCCGCGAACGTCCTCCGGTCGGAGAACTTCCCGACCGAATTTAATGACCGAGGAATGGCTCAAGCTGGTAGCGGGTTTACCAAACGGGGACTCAGAGCGTCACCACTTGAACGTTGGTGATGGCGCCGTCGGCCCGGAGTTCGTCCAGACACGCCGCCGGCGGCACGCTGTCGAGCGTCAGGGCCGTCAAGGCCTGTCCGCCCACGGCCTCGCGGCCCAGGCTCATGCTGGCGATATTCACCTGGTGACGGGCCAGCACCGTGCCGACTTTGCCGACGATACCGGGAATGTCGCGATTGTTCAGCAGCAGGACGATGCCCTGCGTGGGAATCTCCACCGGGGTGCTCGACAGCCGGACGATGCGTGGATTGGTCGGTGAACCAAAGAACGTGCCCCCGGCCGACGCCACCTTCTGGCCGCCGCGAAACAGCTGCACATGCAGCCATTCGTTGTAGGTGACGGGCTCGTCGGATTTCTTCTCCTCGACCGTGATGCCCGCCGCCTGCGTAACCGCGCGGACATTCACCGGGTTCACCCCGTGACTTCCGATGGCGAGAAGGTACCCGGAAAGAATCGCCCGGGTGACCGGGTCGGTGGCGGGCAGTTCGTTGGCCTTGCCGCCAAACGTCACATAAACCCGGTCCACACCCACGGGCGCCACCTGGGCCAGCAGCTTGCCGAGTTTTTCTCCGAGGCCGACGTAGGGTTTAACCAGCTCAAAGGTTTTCGCGTCCACTCCGGGCAGGTTCACCGAATTCCGGACCTCACCCGTCAGCAGGTAACCGGTGATGATCTCCGCGACTTCCAAGCCGCACTTTTCCTGCGCTTCCTCGGTGCTGGCGCCGAGATGAGGCGTCAATACCACGTTGGTGAGCGCGCGGAACTTGTGATCCGCCGGCAGGGGCTCGGTGACGAACACGTCCAAGGCCGCACCGGCCACGCGGCCGGATTCCAGGGCCGCCGCCAGATCGGCCTCATTGACGATCTCGCCGCGGGCGCAGTTTACGAGACGCACGCCGGGCTTCATTTTAGCGATGCTTTCCGCATTGATCATCCCGCGCGTCTCCGCCGTGACCGGCAAATGCACCGTGATGAAGTCCGCCTGGCGGTACACCGCATCCGGATCGCTCGCGCCTTCAAATCCCAAGGCCTTGGCCCGGGCATCCGAGAGAAAGGGATCGTAAGCCACCACGCGCATGCCGAAGGCCAGAGCCCGCTTCCCGACCTCGGTACCAATCCGGCCCGCGCCCAGAATGCCCAGGGTCTTGCCGGCGATCTCGGTGCCTTGAAACGCCTTTCGATCCCATTTACCGGCGATCATGGTGGCATGTGCCGCGGGGATCTTGCGCGCCAGGGCGCCCAGCATGAAGAAGGTCAATTCCGCCGTGGTCACCGTGTTGCCACCGGGGGTGTTCATCACCACCACACCCCGGGCGGTCGCGGCTTCGACGTCCACATTGTCCACACCGACGCCGGCGCGGCCGACGACCCGCAACTTCGGCGCCGCCTCCATGAGCTTGCGCGTCACCTTGGTCTCTGAACGCACCACCATGGCATCGACGTCCGCCACCAGCGGAAGCAGTTCGGCCTCGGTGAGCCGCTTGGGCAGCACCGTGACCTTGAATTCGGGTCGGGCCTGGAAATAGGCTATGCCGCGGGGAGAGATCGGATCACAAACCAATACGTGCATAAACAGGGGCGGACGCTAGCAACCCACCCCCGTGGGTCAAACCCGGGCGCAGGCGATTCGGTGACGATGGCCCGGGGGCGGTAGCGGCCCAAAGAGCCGGTTACCGCCCCCCCCGCCGATCATTTGGGCCGATGAAACAGGCGCCACTGCGAGCTTTCCTGGAACGACAGCCGGCCCGGCACCGAGTGCGACGTCTGCTTTTCCGCCAGCAAAGCGTCCACGGCCACCGCCGACCAGTCCGAGAGTTTGAAGATTTGCAATCCCCCGGAATCGAACGGCTCGATTTCCGCCTGATGCGCCTGACCAAAACCGGCCGCCCAGAGGTTGAGATCCACCGAACCCGCCGCCCCGCATAGAATGGTGTGATGCTCGCGGGCATCCGGGAGAAACGGATTTATGCGGAGTTGCAGGCGCTTGAAGTCCGGCTTCAGACGATGCCGGCTGCGCAGGTTGAAACTCAAGTCGAGATCCGCCGACCCGGCCCCGGACGACGGATGCGATCCCGCGTACACACACGGAGACGGAACATTCGCCCACGTGGCGGAAGTAATATCGATCGGGCCTTTTTCAAAAGCACTCTCCAAGAGGTTGGCGGCGGTCAATCGGTAATGAATCGGCACCACGCCGCGCACGCGCGTGGTCCCGGTGCCGAGGTCGTTGGCCGCCTGAAGTTCGCTCACCAGCTCCATTTCAAACCCCGCACAGGCCTCGACCTCCTGCTGCCAGTGACTGCGCTGGGCGGAGGAGGAACCGGCGCGCCAGGGCGACAACTGAATCGTCTGCCCCCACTTCACCAGCTTCCGCAAGCCGTCGAGATCGTGATGGCGACACGTCCGCGCCGCGCGTTCCAGCGCCGCGGTCAGGGCCGCATTGGACAGCTGGAATCCCTGGCTGAGCTCGGAAGCCAATTGTTCCAGCCGTTCCTGCATGTTGGCGAAATCCCGCCAAACAATGAATTCCGCGAGGGCCCGGTCGAGCTGGTCGTCATTCGCCGCAGCCAAGCGCAATTGGGGCGCAATCCGCTCGACAAAGTACGCCCGCAAATACTCCAGATCCACGTCCGCCCCGCCCGCGGCAATTCCGGCGCGACGCAACTGCAGCAGCGCCATCCCCTGCGTCCATTGGTCGCCCAGATCCGTGGGTGGATGCGCACTCCAACCGGCCGGACCGCCGGCCGGCACGGCCACCAGGCCGTAGCCCGCCAACTCCGGCGCCGTCAGCCGCGCGATGCCGTTGCTGACGACCGTGGGCAAAAGGTGCGTCTCCGCGCCGCGCCACCCCCAGCCCAATCCGGCCGTGCCGACGGGAAGCGGGCCGGCGGGCCGGCGCACGGTCAGCGTGGCCGGCGCGAGCAATTGCAGGCCCGTGGGCTCAATCTGCACGCCCGCCAATGGGGTCGATCCCGCCGGCAAATTGGTCGGAAGCGCCGCCCGCAGAGTGATCTCTTCGAAGCCGATGATCGCTCCCGGCGGAATTTCCAACCGATAGTTCCAGCCGGCCCCATCGGTTACTTCCAGCTGGCCGCCACTGTTGCGAACCAGCGCCCGCGCCACGTTACTAAAATTGGTGTGGGCCGCCACCCCCGACGTCCAGGGTGCCGGCACCTGTTCGGGCAAAGCCGGCCGCCAACGGTAAAAGGAAGCGGTAAACCCATAACCGTCGTTGGTATGACGGACGACACCCGCCACCGGCGGCACCACCGCAACCGACACCCACGACGACAAATCCGCCGAAACCTGCAACACCGCCGGAACGGTGGCGGCCCCGGTCAGTACGAGCGGCTCGGCCAGCGTGTTGTTCGGCGGTTCGGTTTCCATCGGCCAAACCGCCACCGGTGGATTCGTCGCGCCACCGCCGCCACCGTTGAGGGGATAGTGGGTAATCTGGGCGAGCGCCGAAACCCCGCGCCGCGCCCCCAACCGAACGGTGGAATCCAGCACCCGATACTGCGCAAGACGCACCGTATACGCGCCGGCGGCGGACAGAATTCCGGACGGCACCACCGCACTCGTCGCCTTCGCCGGCAGCAGGCGCTCCGCACAGGCATCCGGGACGCGATAGACCACTTTTTCCGCCGGGGTGCCTTCGCCCGAAACAATCGTCAACTGCGTCACAATTTCTCCCACGTCCGCCGGCAGCGCCGCCCAGGAAATCAGCAGTCCCCCGGCGGGCGATTGCCCATCGGTGGGCACCACCGAGGTAAACAGCGGTACCGGCGGATACCCGGTCGTCGCCAGATGCACCACCGCCGTATTGAGAATCGTGGCGACATTCTGGGCCCGCTCCTGAAAGGCGTAGGCGGTGGCGGGATAGGCCGTATCCAGCAACTCGCGGGACGTAAAATCCTGTTGGAAAGTGGCGAAACCGGGCGCCGGATAAATAAACGCCTGGAGTTTCCGCGGCGGGGGCGCGGGGGCCGCTGGAAACTCCAGCGTGACCAGGTGATTGGAAATACTCAGGGGATTCGGCGCCCCGACAAAGGCCGTCAACCGCGCCGCATTGCTCAGCACCAACCCCGGGACACCTCCGAAATTCTGCTGGTAATGCACTTCTTTGAACACGCCAAACCCGGCCGCCTCGACCGGCGTCGCTCCCGGACAGCCGTCCACCGGCACACCGGGCATTTTGAAATTCCCCGTCACGGGCGCCCCCGCCAGCCGGTTCCCGGCCACATCCCGCAGGAGGTTCGCTTCCGCGCCCGCCGGGTTGAGGGTCCAGTCCACGCGTTCACCCGAGGGAAAATTTCCCGCGTAGGTCGCCATCAGGGAGCGGTTTTGATCGAACCACAGATACGTCAATTTGTTGGTGTCGATATTCGCGCTCCAGGCGATGGCCATCTTCGTGGGGTCCATCGCTTCGCTGAACAGCCATCCCATGGGCGACGTCGCCACTGTGTTGGTCTGCCCATTCGCCGGCGCCGAAAGCACCATCGTCGGCGGGGTGGTATCGGTGGGGGCTCCTCCGACGGTGGTGATCGAGGCCTCGGTGCGGGCGGCAAAGAGTCCAAACGCCGGCAGCAGCCCGCTCACATCCTGCACCCCGATCCGGCGAAACTCCACGGACAGGGTCACCGTCTGATTCGGCGGCAGGGTGTCCTCCGGTACGGATTCCTCCGTCGCCTCACCGCCCAAATCAGCGGCGTAAAGCTCCGTGGTGCCCGACCTCAGGCGCAGGGCAATGACATCCCCCTCCACCCTCGGCCCCGGCCAGGCCGTCCAGGCCACCGTCACCGGCCCCTGCACCGCCCAAGGCTTGGCCAGCACCGCCGGCGCCAACTGGGGCGCGGCCGGATAGGCATCGACCGGCAGCGTCAGCGATCCACTGAACGGAAAGCCCCCCGCCGTGACGGAAACGGTATACGGGCCCGGACCAAACGTCTGATTCAAGGCCGCCGCCGTCGCGGTGTGCTCCTCGACAATGAACTGGTCCACGTCCGCCCGATAAACGGGCACCCGCTTGGCACCGCTCGCCGTGGTCAGCGAGAGATTTTGGAAAATCCCCGCGCCGCCGTCGCCGGGAGCCACGCCGAGAAAGGTATAACCCGCCGAAACCGGCACACCCGCGGCCGCTTGCGTGTAGTCCGCCCGCTTGGTCAGCGTGATTTGAAACTGGGCGGTCGCCCGCGGAAGCCAACCTCCCAACGCCAGCAGCAGCCCGGTCGTACGAATCAATGTAGTTGTCACCTCCGTCGATTCGTCGGCGGAACGGGAGACTTTTCAAACAAATTCATCCACCCGTCATCCAGCCCGCCGCCATCCACTCGGTCCTCCGGAATGCCCGAATTGAATTGGCGCGACGATCTCGCGCCGGGGAGACTTCCCACCCGTGAGCTCCTCCGCCGCCCCACCGCCGGCACCCACCATTCCCGATCACAAGCTGTTAACGCTCGTAGGTCGCGGTAGTTACGGCGAAGTCTGGCTGGCGCAAAACACCCTGGGCACCCGTCGGGCGGTCAAGATCGTCCGCCGACAGTCCTTCGACAACGCGCGCCCGTTTGAGCGGGAATTCTCCGGCATCCGCCGGTTCGAGCCCGTGTCGCGGGAACACGATGGCTTGGTGGATATCCTCCACGCCGGTCGCGACGACTCCGGCCAGTTCTTCTATTACATCATGGAGCTGGCCGATCCCCTGCCCCCGAAGGCGGGAGCACCGGATCCCGCCCCCTATCAGCCCACCACCCTGGGGGCCTTCGTGGAACGTCGGGGGCGTCTCTCCACGGCGGAATGCCTGCCCATTTTCGCGGCCCTCACCGCGGCGCTGGCTCACCTGCACGATCACGGACTCGTCCACCGCGACATCAAACCGTCCAACATCATCTTCGTCGGCGGTGCGGCCAAGCTCGCCGATATCGGGCTCGTCGCCGAGATCGGCGATGCCGGTTCCTTCGTCGGCACCGAGGGCTTCATCGCGCCCGAAGGTCCGGGCTCGGTGGCGGCCGATATCTTCGCCCTGGGGAAAGTCTTCTACGAGGCCGCCACGGGTTGCGATCGTTCGGCGTTCCCGTCCCTGCCTTTCACCACGGCCACGGAACTGGCGCAGGATCCTGGATTACATGAACTCAACGCGATCATCCTCCGGGCCTGCGCGCCGTCCCCCACCAACCGATATCCCACCGCCCGGGCTCTGCTGGCCGATCTGCTGTTGCTGCAATCCGGCGGTTCCGTCCAGCGGGTGCGGCGCATGGAACTGGGACTGGCCCGCATTCGCCGGGGCCTGATTTGGATGGGTGGGCTGACCGCGACGGCGGTGCTGTTTTTTGGCGGCCTGGCCCATCGGGAGCGGGATCTGCGCACCCGCGCCCAAAACGCCGAAGCCAGCGTGCGCGAGCAAAATCGCGAGGCCCGGGAACAACTCCGCCGGGCCCACCTCGCCGAGGCCCGGGCCGTCCGCCTGGCCGGGATCGCCGGTCGCCGCGGCCGCGCCCTCGCTGCCTTGCGGGCGGCGGCCGTCATCCGCGTGGACACGGAATTGCAAAGCGAAGCCGCGGCGTGCCTCGCCCTCATCGATCTCCATACCGCACCCCTCCCCGTCGCCCAACTGCCCCACCGCGAAGCGCGTTGGAGCTGGGCCCCGAACCTCGACCGCTATGCCTGCGCCTTGACCAACGGGGTCATCGAAATTCGGTCGGCCAAGACCGGCGAATTATTGCAAACCCGGCAAGGCAGTCCGGTGGAGAGCGAGGGGCTTTTCGAATTCTCCCCCCAAGGACGCTGGCTGCTCTGTCGGCGCAGCGGCGGTGCCAAGGAAGTCTTCGACCTCCGCCAACCGACCGCGGCACCCCGCGTCTTCACCGAACGTCTGTACGCGTGGCGCTTCGCCCCCGACGACCGCCATGCGGCCTGGCTGACCACCAACAGCGTTCTGGAAGTCCGTCGAGTCGAGACCGGCGATCGCGTGGTGGCCCTGCACCCCGATCTGCCCGCCGCGGGTGTCGAATTCAGTCCCGACGGACGGTCGGTGGCCGTGTTTCGCGGGGCCGACGAATTTGTGCCGGCGGGCGTCCGCCGCGTGGAAGTGTGGAACTGGCAGTCCGGTGAACGCACCCGCGAATACACCCTCCCCACCGCGCCGACCGTCGTGGCCTGGGCCGCGAATGGCGACCTCGCCGTCGCCCTCGACGACTTCCAAATCCGCATTCTGCGGCACGATCCCACGCAGCCCGACTACAGCATCACCGGTCATCAGGGGCGCATCACCCAGTTGCAAAACGTGCCCGGCATGAACTGGTGGCAGTCGGAAAGTTGGGACGGCACGCTGCGCCTGTGGGACGCCCATTCCGGTCAGCCCATCTGGCGTTGGTCCACGACCCTCGGCGCGCTTCGGTTCCATCCCGCCGGAGCGGATTCGATCGGCTGGGACACCGGGGCCCAACGCTGGGTGCGCGGCGAATGGGTGGGCACCGGCATTGTGCGCGTCCTGGCCCACGAAAAACACCTCGGCAGCAGCGGCCCCTGGCTCGGAGGCTTCAGCCCGGACCTCCGCTGGTTCGTGTCCGGGGCCGGCGATGGCCTGCGATGCTGGTCAACGGAGACGGGCCGGGCGGCTCCCGCACCGGTACCCTATCGCGATCCCTGTGCCGCGGAATTCACCGCCACCGGCACCCTGCGAATCCACGCGGGCACCATTCTGGAGATGGACTGGGACCCCGAAAAGGCCGCCACCGACACGGCCCTTCGCACGCTGAAAACCCTGGCCAGTGGCGATCACGAATGGTGGCAGGAGACCGCTAGTCATGTCCGCGCGTGGGCCGATGCCCCCGGCGAAGAAATCGAAATCCACGTTCAACCCGCCGACGGACCCATCCGGACCCTGCGTCGACCGGCCCGCATTCCGGTCGACTTGTGGAATCGGATGGGACACTTCGAACTCAGCCCGGATGCCCGATGGCTGGCCCTCTCAACGCGCTTCGAACACCGTGCCTGGTTGGTGGCAGCGGACACCGGTGCGGTGCGCGAAGAGTGGCCGGTCCATTTCGGGGCCATCCACAGCTTCGCCCCGGACAGCCGCCGACTCCTGCTGGGCTCCGATCAGGAATATCGACTTTGGGATATCCCGGGCCGGTCCAATTGCTGGACCTACGCCCGACCCGTGGCTGGCAATCTCCCCGGACGGGAAGCGTTTTCGCCGGATCAATCGGTGGTCGCCGTCGCGGTGGATCGTCACATCACCGCGCTCCTCGATGGCCGCACCGGTCAGGAATTGCTGCGCCTCGAGGCGGCTGCCCCCGAGGTCATCTCCCGGTTCGTCTTCAGCCGCGATGGACAACTTCTGGCCGTCCTCAATGAGACCGGCGTAACGCACCTCTGGAGTCTTACCCGCCTCCGGCAAAGCATGGAACAAGAGCGCTTCGGCTGGCCTGCCGGACTCGCAACCTTGGGACGATCCGCCGCCCCCTAGCTCGGAACGACCGGCGAAATCCGCCGATAAAATTTCGTTCATCTGAAAAATCGGCCCGCGTGCGGCCGAACTGTTTCGTGATGAACGGACTCCGCCACCGCCGCCCGGCCCCAGCATCCACCCGCACCGGGCGAGCCCTGCATTGTGATTTGGGCCTGCTTTTCGGCTGCCTCCTGGCCTGGAGCCAACCCCAGACCGCCCATGCCCTCCCACCGTCGCTTGAGGTCGGTATCAGGGGTTGGGTGGGGCCGGTCAATTACCAAAAAAAGCCAGGCCAAATCCCCCGAAGCCACCGTTCAAGCTCTGCAGCGAGCCGATGTCGAGGGCAACGGGCAGCCGGCGGGCAGCACGTTCAGCTCCACCACCGCCACCGCCGCGTACGGCCACCTGCACTTGCAACTGGAAACCGGTTCTGTGGCCAACTTTGTCTGGCGGAATTGGTGGGGCGAATCGGCCAGCGCCGCCGGCAACGCGGTTCTGACCGACACGCTCCAAGTGCAACGCCCCGGGGTACCCGCCGGCACCCTGATACCGGTCGCCGTCACCCTGGGCGTCGATGCCACCGCCACTGCCGTCAACGGCTCGGCGAACGTGGAGGCAACTCTGGCTGTGCGCAGCTCGGACGAGTCCCTCCTGGAAATCCGTTTCAGCAACACCGGGCAACTGAATCCCGTTGGGCGGGTGGTCTTCGATCGGCAGTTTCAACCGGCTCGAGTAACGGACGGTGACGAGACGGCCATCGTGCGACTGCGCACCGGCGTAACGTACTTTTTGGATGCCGTCCTGCAGGGCGATTGCAGCTCCGCGACGGACATCAATCCAAGCCTCGCACCTGAGGCGCGAATTGCGAATTCACATGCGGCGGTGAGTGCTGGGAACACGGCGCACATCGGCCTGACGCCCCTCGTGGCCGATGCCCATATCGTGACGGGCAGCCACGCCACCTATGAATTGGCGTCCGTGGGTCCCGCCCTCCTGGCGAGCGCCGAATTGGACGGGCCATACCTGCCAGTGTCCGGTGCCCAGCTGGATCTGGAGCAGCGACAAATCAAGGCACCGATGACCGTCGGGCGGCAGTTCTATCGCCTGGCTGCGCGTTGGTCGCGCCCAATTGTGAGCGCCACGGTCAATCCGACCGGCATCGTGATACAGTACTGAGCTGCCGCGGGGGGGTGCACCCCGGCAATTTGGCTTTCGTCCGGGCGAAAACTCGGTATTGGTGGGAGGCACGCCAGGCTCGTACTCACCCCGGCGTTTCACCACGCCATGTCAGAAACCGCCTCCGAGCCCGCGCCGGCCGTTCCGCAACGGGACTACCGCGTGAACCAGGTCGACTTCGGCAGGCTCGTGGTGCTCATCCCAGCCTTCGAGCCGGAGGCCATTCTGATCGAGGTCATCGAAGCACTGAAGGCACTCGGGTTCTCTGCGCTCCTCGTAGTCGACGACGGTAGCGGCCCCGAATATCGGTCCGTGTTTGATCGACTGGAACGGGAACCCGGCGTGGAGGTCCTGCGGCACGCGGTGAATCTCGGCAAGGGCGCCGCCCTCAAGACCGGACTGAATCACGCCCTCTGGCGATTCCCTGACGCTCCGGGAGTGATCACCGCCGATGCCGATGGCCAGCATCGACCCGATGACATCCGCCGCGTCGCCGAGGCGTTGGCGGAGCATCCCGACCGGCTGGTTCTGGGCGCCCGTCAGTTTGAATGTGCTTCGCCCTGGCGCAACCGTTTGGGCAATGCGCTCACCCGGATACTTTTTCGGGGCCTGTACGGGCAGGGATTGATCGATACCCAGACTGGCTTGCGCGGTCTTCCCCGCTCGCTGGTTCCCGCGCTGCTGCGGATCCAAACCACCGGTTACGAGTTCGAACTGCACATGTTGGTCCTGGCCCGCTGCCGACACGTGCGCATCGAGCAGGTGCCCATCGAAACCGTTTATCTGGAGGGGAACCGGACCTCCCATTTCCGACCGATTCGCGATTCGCTCCGGGTCTATGCCGTCTTGTTGCAGTTCCTGGCGATCGCACTCGTGGCCGCCTTGGTCGACAGCGGGCTATTTGCGCTGGTTTTGGCCGGATCGGGAATCCTTCCCCTGGCCCAGATCAGCGCCCGAATCGTGGCGGTACTGGTCAGTTTGCAGCTGAATCGGCGGTGCCTTTCGCGGCTCGCCGCGCCGCCGCGCCGCCTGGCGACCCGGCAACTGGCGCTGGTCGGCTTCTTTGCCGCCGCGTCGTACGCCCTGCTCCTGCTGCTGCACCAGGTTCTGGGCTGTTCCCTCCTCGCCGCCAAACTTATCGCCGAGGGCGTCCTTTTTAGCGTCAACTTCCGCTGGTTGCGCGACCAATTGCTGGACCCGCCGGACGCCGCCCGCCGCCCCCAGCCCTCCGTCGCCAGCTAGCGCACCCAGCAAGGATTGCGCCCGCTCGCCCAGCGAGTCCGGGGCGCTCCGGGTTGTCCGGCGCTGTCGATCAAGCCTGCCGACGACGCAACAACCAACGTCCACCCACCAGCCCCACGAGACCCAGTCCGGCAAGGACACTCGACGCTTCCGGGACTTCGGTAAAAACCGCACTGGAAATCGTCACCCCCTGCGGACCCGGCGCGGCCGGCAGCGCCACCCGACGACTGGAAGCCGGGGCCGAAGCGAAGGTGTCACTGACCACCCGGAAGCCGAAGTTCTCGCCGACTGTAATGTCCAGAGACAACGAACCGGAGCCCGTCAATGTCTGCAAGCCCACGCTCGAGAACACTTCCAATTGGCCGGCGGCCAGATTGTAATTGAAGCTGAACAGGCCCGCGGCGGGAGCCGCAATGGACATCTCGGCGAAGGAACCCACCGGGGCCAACAGCGGGGAAAACCCTTGGGACAGCGGAGCCAGCTGCCCCGCATTCAGGACCACCGAACCCGGCGCCGACAACGTATCAATGGTCGAACCGGGGGTGATCACGACACTCCAACCTCCCAGTTTGCCACCAGCCGGAGGCGAAAAGCTGGTGTAAACCGCTGCCGGATGGGTACCGTCCACCACCGCATAGGGACCAGTAAAGGAGGCCGGCGGGACCGCCAACCCCTGTTGGGCCGCGGACATCAATAGAGGAGTGACGGCAATCCGAATCGCCGAAGAGAGGGTGATCATGGGGGGAAATACTTTACTACCTTTTGCACGAAGGTTCGGTAAAAAGCTCAAGCTGGCAAGGAATTCCTTAGACTGCGATTACTCTACCCCAAGTCATTATCGTCCCGCTTACCTTCCCGCCGGCGAATCCTGAAAAACCGAGAACCGCGGATCACGCGGATGACGCGGATAAAGAAGGGGCTTCCGACTACCTCTCCATCCGCGCTATCCGCGCTATCCGCGGTCAAATCCCTCCGACCGCCGCGGTCGCGATGTAACGCTGACTTTCCAACCGGCGGGCCCCTCCTCAGGGCGCAGGCTTTCAGTCCCGGTCCCTGACGATTCGCTCCGACGATTCAGGATGTCCGAATCAGGTGAAGCGCCGCATGGCCGCCGGGAACGAGAGAAGCGTCGATGCCCGAGTCGAAGGTGGCAAAACGCCCCCCGTGCTTTACGGCAAGTGCCAGAAGGAAATGGTCCGTGAGGTGTTTGGACGCGGGCAACTCCGGGTGGAGGCGACTATCCGTCAACGAAAGATCGTCCGACCAAAACTGGTGCCCCGGAGAAGCCAACAAGCGCGACAACACCCGCCGCGATTCCATCGGAGTTCCAAGAGTTCTTGGATAGGAAGGGTGGCTGAGGATGCGGAGGAAGGCGTTCTCGGTCATCGGACAAGTCGCCCAACCGCCAGGAACCGCCTCGCGCTCGAAGAAGCGCAGTGCTGCGGCCTCGTGGACGTGCCCGGCATCGCCCAACGCAATGAGCACGCTGGCGTCCAGGAGTGCGATCATGGGCGTTCGGGATGGATTGCCCGGCGAAGCTCCTCTTCGTCCAACTCTTTCTGAACGGCCCGAACCTGAGCCAAGGTGGTGGAGGGACGGCCGGGCACCTTCCGGATGCGAAGGATGCCAAAGGGCCCAACTTCGAACCTGGCGGGATCTGGATTCTCCAAGTCGGAGGCCGGCCGGAGCTCCCGCCGAAGGGCGCTTTCGATGATCGCCTTGAGCGTGGTTTTCCGACGGGCAGCAATGATCTTGGCCTCCATCAGAAGATCATCGGGAAGAACCAAGGTCGTTTTCACAATATGGCTAAGCGTATGGTTGTACGGCTGGGTGTCAATCTGCCGCCCCTCTTCCCGCCGATTTGTCCCCTTCGCCCTCCTCGCGAGTAACGGTTCTTTTTGGCGTACGGAGCGGTTTTGGTCCCGGTCATTCTCGGGCACGAGTCGCAAGTCCAAAAAAGCAGAGAACCGCGGATCACGCGGATGACACGGATAAAAAAGGGGCATCCGACTGCCTCCCCATCCGCGCTATCCGAGCTATCCGCGGTCACTCCCCCGCCGCCAAATCGTTTCGGGCTAGGGCAGCGGAACGACACTGACCCGGAAGAACTGGGCCTGACCCTCGAAGGGCTCCACCGTTTCCGCGCTCGCGGCCACCGGATGCAGCGATTGATGCGAAACCCACGGCTCACCCGCGGCCGACTGCGTTTCCACCACGTAATCCCGCCCCGGCACCGCCACGAACTGCACCCGCAGCCCCCCCGCGTCGATCAACGGGGTAATCACCGGCAATGGAGCCACCGCCACTTGAATCGGTTCGCCCAACACCGTTCCGCCCGAGCCCTGGATCCGCGCCCGGTAAACCCCGGCGCTCGCTTCCGTGACCGGATCCAGCGTGAGCGTCACCCCCGTCGCCCCGGCAATTTCAACGCCAGCCTTCAACCACGCCACCGTAGGCGACAACGATCCGCTGGCCGATTTCAAGGTCACGGATAAATGGGCCACTTCGCCCGGAAACAACGTCACGTCGCCCGATTGCGACAGAATCACCGGCGGTGCGTCCACCGTCAGCAGGACGACATTACTCAGGGTATCGCCCCCGGAATTGCGAACGCTGACCCAATACTCACCGGCATCCGTCGTCAGCACCGACGCGAGCGTCAGAGTCGCATTGGTGGCCGCCCCGCCCAATTCCTGCCCGTCCTTAAACCAAGCGTAGCTCAGCGGGCCTACGCCGGTCGCCACCACGCTGAACGTCGCCACTGCCCCCACAGTACCTTTCCAGGCGACCGGTTGGGTCGCAATCACGGGCACCGGAACGGGATTCACCGTCAACTTCGCCACCTGACTCAAGGTATCACCCCCGGCATTCGAGACCCGCAATTGGTAGTCGCCGGCATCCGCCAATTGCACCGCCGGCAGGGAAAGCGTCTGCCCCACGGCCGTTCCACCGAGGATCGCCCCATTTTTAAGCCAGACGTACGTGAACGGGCCCACTCCCGTCACCGCGACGGTCAACTGCACGCCTTCACCCACCAGGACCGTCGCGGGCACCGGTTGCTGCGTGATCACCGCAGGAGCCGTCAACACCGTCAAGGTGGCGTAGTCGCTCCACGTGGACCCCGAGGAACTGTTCACCTGAACGCGATACCGCCCCGCCGACGCCGCCGTCACGTTGCTCACGATTAACTTCGAGGTGGTGGCGCTGCTGGAAACCACGGAGACGTCCCCAAATGTCCATTGATACGTCAATGGTGCCACCCCGGTCGCCGCCACCGTGAAGGCCGCAGTGCCACCCGCCGCCACGGCTTGATTGGTCGGCTGCTGGGTAATCCCGGGAGGCGCGCCCTTTACCGCAAATTTCACCGAAAACGAGGCTGAATGTCCCGAGGCATTCTTATTCTCCCATCCAATGACCTTCGTGACGAAATTCCCGGCCTGGGTGGGTTTCCCCTGCAGCGTATCCGGCTTCGTCGACACGGGCGTCAGGCCCGGCGGCAGATTCACATACGTGTAGGTCTTGGGAATGCCGTCCCCGGTGACAATGGCAAAGCGGGTGCTAAACGAGACCCCGTTGGTCGCCGGAATGGTGCCACTCGCCGGAATCGTACCGGAAGCCGCCGTGATGGTGATGCCCGTCGCCCCCGACACCGCATGAAAGGCCCCCGACACCGCCGTCCCGGCCGCCAGCCAGCGCAGCAATAGGGCAATGGGTTGGGAAAGCGTCGCCACGACCGGTTCCAGGCGCGCCATCATCGGCGCAAACTGGAGCCAGATCGCAGTCAGCAGCGGAAATGATCGGCGTAGTATCATAAAATTCAGTTTCTACACCAAAGACGGCCGGTTCCTTTCGGAGGCGGACAGAATTCCGAGGATCAGGACACAAAAGGAGGTCCAAAAATCCGCCCCCCCGGGGCCACCCGGAATGTCCACTCCCAGCTGGCGACGAGGGTCAGGGCAAGGCGACCAAGCGCACCCGGAAGTACTGGGCAGACGCCGTAATAGGTTCGAGCACCTCGGTGCGGGCCGCCGTCGCCGCCAACGTCTGCTTCACCTGCCAGGGCTCGGACAACGCCGCTTGCGCCTCCAAGACAAAGCTACGCCCCGCCACGGACGAGAAACCGACCTTCAATTCCGCCAGGCTTTGGGTGGTATCCAAAACGGGTAACGGCGCCACCAGCAGCTGGATCGGAGTGCCCAGCGTGGTTCCGCCGGGGCCCACCACCTTGGCCCGATAAGCACCGGCCGTCGTTCCCGTCACAGGCCCCAGGCTCAGCGATGTCCCGGCCGCTGCCGGCAAATCCTGCCCATCCTTTTGCCAGGTCACGGTCGGGGGCGGATCCCCGGCGGTACCTTTCACCGTCACCGTTAAATGTAAAAATTCCCCCGGAAACACCGCGAGATCTCCGGTCTGCGTGAGAATGGACGGGGGCACCCCGGCGGCTTCGACCGTCAGGCTGGCGATATCACTCAGCGTGTCGCCTCCCGGATTGTGTACCCGCACCCGGTAATCGCCCGCATCGGCCGCCGTAACCGCCGGCAGAGTCAAACTGGCGTTGGTCGCTGTGCCGCCCAACTCCTGCCCGTCTTTCATCCAAAAATACTCCAGCGGTTCCGCGCCAACCGCCGTGACACTGAAGGTAACCGGACTCCCTACCTTGACCTTTTGGCTCGTCGGTTGGCTCGAAAGGATGGGGCTCACCAGGGGCTGCACGGTCAGGTGGACTTTACGGCTGAAAACATCGCCCCCGGGGTTGGTGATGCGCACTTGGTATTCCCCCGCGTCATTGGCCGTGATCGGGCCCAGCTGCAGCCGCGCCCCAATGGCATCGCCGCCCAGCTCAAACCCATCCTTCAACCAGGCATAGGTCAACGGCGCGGCGCCCGTGGCCACGACTTCGAAACTGGCCGGCCCGCCCTCAAACGCCACCGCATCCACCGGCTCCTGGGTAATCTGCGCCGGCGGCGGCGCCACCACCGTCAGCGTCGCAAACTCGCTGAACGTCGGCCCGGCCGGGCTGTCCACCCGGACCCGATATCGCCCCGCGAGATCGGTGGTGATATTGGCGAGGGTCAGCGTGGGTTCCGTGGCATTGATCTCCAGGTCCTCATACAGCCATTGATAGCTCAACGGAGCCTCCCCGGTGGCCGCCACCTTGAAGGTGACCGTATCGCCAACATTAGCCGTCTGGTTGGTCGGTTGCTGGGTAATCACCGGAGCGATGCCGTGGACCGAAATCAGCACACTGAATTCCGCCGTGAAGCCCGATGCGTTTGCCTTCTCCCAACCGCGTACCGTTATAAAATAATCCCCTGAATGAGTGGGCTTGCCTTGCAGCGTGTCCGGCTTGGCCGACACCCGCGTGATTCCCGGCGGCAGGTCGAGGTAGGTGTAGGTCTTGGGAATCCCGTACTGGCTGGAATTGATCTGAAAGCGCACCGTGAAGGAGGCCCCGTTGGTGGCGGGGATCGCCGACGTGCTCGGAATGCTGCCGGAAGACCCCGTGATGGTCAGACCCGTCGCCCCCGAAACCGCGTGAAAGGCCCCGGTGACCGCGGTACCCGCCGCCAACCATCGCAGCAACATCACCACCGGCTGGAGAAACGGCGCCGCCACCGGTTCCAATCGCGCCAGCATGGGCGCAAATTGGAGCCACAGCGCGGTAACCAGCGGAAAGGTCCTTCGAAGAATCATAAGCAGGGCAGCAACTGGAGGAAGACTGCCTGCCAAATGGCCGGTTACAGCTTCAGGCGGACAGAGTTATCGCCCGATTCCGCACTTTGTCACCGCGCCACTCCCACCCTGCCCCTTCCGGCCTACTTCTTCGCCGCCCGATACTCCGCCAGGGCCACCGTCACCTTCTGGGACACATCACTGGTAAATTCCGCCCCCTGCCCGCCGGGTATCCCTCCACGGATCCGCATCGTCTGGGAACTGCCCGACTCCACCAGCATGCCCGCCGAGGGATCAAACCAACTCGTGCCCGTCAGTCGGCCATTCTCGATCTTCATATTGGCCATCGGACCGATCCCCATCGCCCCGGTACTCGTCATCGTTCCCGTGGACTCGATGCGGACGCACTTGTAGGCCTGTCGTTCTTCCGCCCCGCGGAGCGTGCTCTTCATATTCAGGACCACCGTTCCAATCGGTCCCGACGGCACCTCCAGCTTGACCGGCCAGGAATCGCCTTCCCGAACGCCCACGCCCGGCATGCCGTACGCGTAGTCCACCAACTGCCGCAGGTAGCCCTCGTTATAGGTTTGCAGGAAGATCTGTTTGCCCTGTTCCGAGGCCCCCTCCAGGACGCCGTTCCGCCACTCGTCCAAATTCAGGATCTTGGCCAGTTTGCCCGAGGATTCCATTTGATAGCGGATGCGACTGCCAATCGTCTTGCGAAAGGGACCCGCCACCGGGTTCTGGCGGTCGCCCTTGCTCTTCTCCTTGGAATCAAAGGCAATCACCGGCTGCCCCCCCATCGTCACATCCATCTCCTGCGTCACGAACTCCAACTCCAATTCCCGTCCACCGCCCGGAGTCTCCTTCTGGACCTCGATCGAGTAGGTCAGTCCCAGCACCACCGTCTGCTCCAAAGGCTTGGGCAATTGCGGAACCTTGCTGGTGCTGTGCTGATCGAAATCCATCCGATAGGTCAGGTGATCGCCCACCGTCCATCGCACGGCCAAGGTCGTCGCCGCCCCGTTCGCCGGGCTGCCCGCGGTGGCCGCTGGCGCCGCATTGCCTTCCTGCCCCGCACCGGTCGAACTCTTCTTGGAACAGGCCGTGGCTCCCATCCCGAGCAGGACCAGCACGGCCAGCATTTTTTGCGTATTCATGGACGGTTTAATCAAATTGAAAGCCCTCCCCGCAGCAGGAGGCAGCCGGGAGATGCCGCCCACCATCACGGCAGCTCCCGGATCGGTAAATGGAAATCCCTTCCGATAATTCCGTTGCCTCCACCAGATCCCGGCGCGTCACTGGCCGCGTCGCGACCCATGAAAAATCACCGACTGCTGGTCGACCGCACGCCGTTCTGCACCCTGCTGCTCTGGTTGGGATTCGCCTGGGCCATCAGCCCGGGATTCGCCGCCAAGGATCGCCCGCCGGCCAAGGACGAAGCCGCCGCCGTCTTCCACGACGATCCCGTGTATCGGATCGAAATTGAATTGGGCGAACCCGAAATGGCGACTTTGCGCGAGTATCATTGGCCCGGCCCGGGGGGAAACCCCGACGACCGCCCATCGGTCTCGGCAACCGTCCGCGAAGGAACCAACGTCTATCAAAAGGTGGCCCTCCATCTCAAGGGCTCCGCGGGAAGTTTCCGCTCCATCGACAGCAAGCCGGGACTGACCCTGAATTTTAGCAAAAACATCCGCGGACAAACCTTTCACGGTCTCGAGCGGCTTTCGCTCAACAATTCCATACAGGATCCGTCGTATCTTTCCGAACAGATCAGTCGTGAACTTTACGCTGCTGCCGGAGTGCCCGTGCCCAGAGCCACCCACGCCCAGGTGCAGCTCAACCGCCGCAATCTGGGTCTCTACGTCCTGCTCGAAGCCTATAACAAACAATTCCTCCGCCGCACTTTCTCGCGGGATTCCGGGCATCTCTACGATGGTGGCTTCGTCCGCGATATCACCGAACCATTGGATCTATCCTCCGGCGCCCATACCGAAGATCGTTCCGACCTTCAACGTCTGGCCACTGCAGCGATGGATAGCGGTCCCACCAATGCACTGACCCGCCTCGGGTCCGTGCTCGACGTGGATCGATTCCTGAGCCTGCTCGCCATGGATGTCATCCTGTGCAATAGCGATGGCTACGCGATGAACCGAAATAACTATCGGATCTATCACGATCCCGTCGTGGATCGTCTGGTGTTCATGCCGCACGGACTGGACCAAATGCTCGGCACCTTCCGCTGTGACACCAGCCTCCCCATATTCCCGCCGGTCGAGGGCATGGTGGCTCAGGCGGTCCTCCAATCACCCGAAGGCCGGACCCTCTACCGACAACGCCTCACCGAGTTGGTGGCGCGCCATTTTCACGTCGAGGATCTCACCAACCGCGTGCAAAAGTTAGCGGCCCGATTGCGACCGATTCTGGCGGAACGCGGATCCGGCCGGGGCGCGAATTTTGCTTACGCCGTGACGGACCTCCAAAAGCGCATCGTGGAGCGGGCCGAAAGTCTGCGCGAACAACTCGCGGTCGTCGCCTACGATCCCAATGGACCCGACCCCTTGTCCGGCTGGAAACCCCGCGAGGATTTCGGTCACGCCACCCTCCGCGAGCGGGCCGAGCCGGACCGTCCGTCGACATTTCACATTCAGGCCGGAGCCGGTGGCGCGGTGGGCACGTGGGCCACGCGAGTGTGGTTGGATACCGGCCGCTATCGTTTCGAAGGACGGATCCGTTGTCTAGGCGTCGCCGCGGAGCCGGGCGATCGCCGCGCCGGGGTCGGTCTCCGAACCGACAGTCAGCGGATGAAGCATAAATTCACCGGCGACACCGAATGGACGGATACGGCGATCGAATTTGAAGTCACGGAACCCATGACTGCCGTGGAACTCCGATGCGAACTGCGGGCGCTCCGCGGTGAGGCTTGGTTCGACCAAAAATCCCTTCGTTTGAAGCGCCTCTAGGACGGGCGGAGAGCACCGGACGCCCGTCGGATAGCGGTCCTCCCGTGAAACCAAATCGGGGTCCGCTCAAACCTTCTCGGCCGCCACCGATGCTGTCGGTACCGTGGGTGTGCCCGCCGCAACTTCGCGATACCAGTTGTCGCGTTGGCGCGGCTCCCAACCCAAATCCCGGATCACCCGCTGCATGTCCGCCACCCCCATGCAAAAAGTCGTCCCGGCACTGCTGACCACATTTTCCTCGATCATGATACTGCCGAGATCATTTGCCCCGTATTTCAAGGCGACCTGCCCCACTTCCGGTCCCTGCGTGACCCAGGAACTCTGAATGCTTGGAATGTTGTCGAGGTAGATTCGGCTGAGCGCCTGCATGCGCAGATACTCGTGGGCCCCGACGGCGGGCGCCTTCAAGACCGTGTTCTCCGCTTGAAACGTCCAGGCGATAAACGCCGTGAATGCACCGCCGTTCAACGTCCGATCCGCCAATCCCCGGGCATACCCCGCCACATCGAGACCCAGGCGCCCCAGCGAAACATCCTGCTGCGCCCGCACCACTTCCAAGTGCTCGATCCGTTCCGGCACCGTCTCGACATGCCCGAACATCATCGTCGCCGTGCTCGCCAGTCCCAGCCGATGCGCCTCATCCATCACGCCCATCCACTGCGCCGTATTCGCCTTGAGCGGCGAGATGCGTTTCCGGACGCGGTCCACGAGAATTTCCCCGCCGCCGCCCGGCAGCGACCCCAATCCGGCCGCCGCGAAATCCCGCAACAGATCCGCCACGGGTTCGCCGAAGACTTTTTGGAAATGAAAGAACTCGCTGGGACTGAACCCGTGCACATTGAAGCCCGGGAATTTTTCCCGGACATGACTCAGTAAATCCAGATACCACTGCTTGGTCAGGCGCGGATGATGACCGCCCTGGAGCAGGATTTGGGTGCCACCCAGCGCAATCGTTTCTTCGATCTTTCGATCCAATTCCGGCAGAGTGATGACGTAGGAATCGGCGTCCCGCTCGGTGCGCCAGAAGGCGCAAAACTTGCAATAGACGTCGCAGACATTGGTGTAATTGACGTTGCGATCGACGATGTACGTCACCAGCTCATTCCCCCGCCCCGCTTGGGCGTTGGCCTGCGCGAGCTGCCGACGGCGATCAGCGAGCGCGCCCAATACGGGGAGCGGCAACTGATACAAGCTCAGGGCTTCGGCCCCGGAGATCCGGCCGCCATCCCACACTTTCTGCTGCAGCGCCTCGAGCGTCGCGTCATCAACCATGCCGCACCCTACTGCGACAACCGGGACCCGACAAGCACCCCCCTTTCCCGAACGCCACCAGGGAGAAGCGGTAGTGAACAACCTCCGTACAGGACACTTTGCGAGTCCTTGCGCCGCCGGTGAATTCCGCGAGGTCGTGGACTGCGGCAGTCCTCTGACGCTTTGGAGACCGACATACGAGCCGTACCAACGTCGAGCTTTCCCAGCGGACCGGCGTTGGACGCTTCGACCCGCGCTAAATTTCTCCACGCCCCACTCCAAAGCGATAGGCGACAACCGCAGTCCACGACGCTCTCGCGACTTCCAGCCCCCTTACTCACGGCTTGGCGCTGATCCGATAAAACCGCCCCAGCCGTGCCCGATCCAGCGGCAATTCATAAACACCCGCCGATCCAATGACCCCGTCCGACAAGCGCGCCCAATCATCGAGATCATCCGACACTTCAATCCCCACCCGTTGATCCACCGGGCCGAGGATTTGTAGTCCCGCCGACTCCGCTCCCGCCCCCCAGCGTCCCGCAATCCGCAATTGGGGTGCGCGCTGTTCATCATTCACAATCACCAATCGCGCCGTCTGCCGGGCGCCGAGCGTTGCCCCCACTGCCGAAGGTTCACCCAGGGTCAGTTCCAGCCCCGCTTCTTCGTTCAGCTCGTAAAGGTCGTCGACCACCACCGGCACCACCACCTGCGCCAGTCGTTGGCCCGGTCCAAACGTCAACGGCACGGGTGTGGCATCGAAATCGCGCCCGGGACTGGCCCCGCCCGCCACCGCCCGCGGGCGAACCATCAGGTTGACCGTGCCTTTCACGCCTTGGCTCCGTTCTACAAACAGTCGCCGCACAAAGCGCCCGTCCTCGCCCACTTCCAAGGCGTCCGTCGCAAAGGCGAAGCTTCCCGCGGCATCGTCATCTTCGATGTACACCCGGGTCACCACATGATCGCCCAGCTTCGCGCCGACCGGCGCGCCGTCCTCAAGTTCCAGCGTGGCCAACAACGATTCCGTCGTTTCCGGTGTTTCGTCGTTCACCAGAATCGAGCCCAGATCAACGGTGCGGATCGTCTCTCCATCCGTGAAATCCACGACCAGCACCAACGCCTTGAAGTCCGCGCCTTCCGTGGCGGTATCCGCCGTAAATCGGACCCGGAGGCGGACTGCCCCCCGATTTCCCTCAGCCCGGAGCACCGTCAACGCTTGAATGACCTGCCCGTTTTCCAAAACCCGGGGCACTTCAGGTCCGAACGAAAATGTCCCGGGCCGCACCTCGGTCCCGAGCAAATCCCCGCCGACCCGGGTGTCAATTTGCCGATCCAATTGCTCCCCCGTATTGCGGGCCAAAATCTCCGCCTCCGGTTGCCGCCCCGCCGCCGCGTCCGCCAAATCATCCGCGGTCGGCCCCTGCACCACCGCTTGGATGCGGCTGATCCGCCCGGCGACTTCGAGCGGCGTGCCCGTCTGCGCCGCGTCGTGCGTGGTCTGATTGCCCTCCGCCACGATCTGCGAAGCCGTCGCCACCAGACCCTGGGGCAGCTTGAGTCCTTCGCGCTCCGCCGACTGCTCAATCAACTGTCCAATCCGGTCCGGCGCGGTCAGATCGATCGGCCCCGTCGGTCCCAGACTGCGGGCCAGCGAGTCCAACACGCTCGCCGCCGCCGAATCCGAGCCACCGCCGCCGGCATCCACCACCGAAACCACCTGAATCAAGGTGTCCTGAACCTGGGCCGCCGCGTTCAATAATTGCCGGGCCGACTCGTGGCCCGCCACGGCAGCTGCAATCGGGTCAATCTGCGTGAGCTCCAGTTCCCGCGGGAGATTCAACCCGGCCGCTACGATTTGCTCCGCCTCGCGAACCGACAATCCCACCGCGCTCGCTTGCACCGCATCCACGAGACTCGAAAGCGGCCCGAGCGCCTTCGAACCCACCGGTCCCACCGCGGGCATCTCCGCCGCCAGCCCGGTGGCCAAATCCACGCCACCCGTTCGCACCAGGCGCCCCTCGGTGACATCCAGAATTCCGTCGTGATTCCGATCAAAGCGCTCCAGCGAAATATCCAGCGAGAACTTTCCCTGCCGATCCGTCGTGGTATGGGGTTCACCGGGGTCCAGCACCCCGTTGCGATTGGCATCAAAAAAGACCGTGGCGTCGACGATATAACCATCGACCGCCGTGCCGGCGAGATTCACCGGGGTCTCCACGGTCAATCGGGTTTCGCTGCCCAACCCGGAGCCGAAGTCGTTCGTCACGCGCACCTGATATCGCCCGGCATCGGCGACCGTGACCGCGTGAAGTTCGAGTCGATCGAAGGTGCCGCCAAGTACGGGTGCCCCGTCCTTGAGCCATTGGTACGTCAGTGGGGCGGTGCCACTGACCACCGCGATGAGCGTCACGTCCGCGCCCGTGACCGCCGCGAGCGAGCCCGGCAATGGTGCTATTTCCGGGGCGACTCCCACACTCAAAGTGGCCGCATCCGAGAGGATCGTACCGGCGGTATTGGCGACCCGCACCCGATAGGCCCCCGCATCTGCTGTCTGCACCGCGGGAATCTCCCACACAGCCGATTGCGCGCCGGCCAGATCGACTCCGTCCTTGGTCCATTGAAACGTCAGGGGCAACGAGCCCGTCACCGCGACCTCGAAATGCGCCGCCGCGCCCATCACCCGGACCAACGATTGCGGCTGCGCGACCATCGCCGGCGGCACGCGCACACCGACGGTCACGGGCAAAGTCTCCACCCGCCCCACCCAGTTGATGACCTCCACCCGGTAGTCCCCGGCGTCGGCCGCAGTCACCGCCGGCACGTCCAAAATCGGCCCATCGACGGGTAGAATCGTCGTGTTGCGGTGCCAAACATAGCGCAAGGGCGCTGTACCCTCGGCGGCCACCGCCAAGTGCAGGGATTGTCCGGCCACGAGATCCACCGGAGTCGGTGCCGCAGTGATCGTCGGCGGGGTCCACGCGGTCAGCGAAAATGGCAGCAAGCCGCCGAGGGAAACGGGGAGCGACGGAGGCTCACCGACGCCGCCGAGGACGGCCGGTACGGCGACGGAAATTCCCACGGGATGCCCGGCCGCCCGCGCTTCCTCGAAGGAAACCCCCGCCGCGGTTTCCCAAACCCGCACCTGCAGCACCGCCGTTGCGCCCGGCGCGAGGGTCGGAATCTGCCGCGTCCCCCCGCGCCACAAACCCGCCGCGTTGCGCCGCGCAAAAGGCACCGCTCCCGGAACCGGTTGCAACAAGTCCAGATCCGGCCCCGCATAGAGCTGCGCCAAAAAGTCATCGCCCGCCAACGACGAGACCCCGTCCGCCGCCGTTACCGGCGCGTGCAGTCCCACGTTGCTGAACTGCACGCTGCCCCCCGCCGTCACCACGGTCACCAGCGCAAATCGGCTCAGCGCCGAGCCAGCCGAATTCCGCACCCGCACGCGGTAAGCTCCGGAAGTCGCCGACGTCACTCCCGTCAGCGGAAATTCCCGCCCGGTCGCCCCCGGGATGGCGCGGCCATTGAATTCCCATTGATACGTCAAAGGCGCGGTGCCCGTGGCCACGACACCGAGGACTCCGTACGCCCCCACATCGAGCCGAATGTCCTCCGGTTCCGCGGTGAGGCTTGGGGGCAGGTCGATCCGCAACAACGCGGCCGGGCTTTCAATAAAGCCGGCGGAATTGCTGACCACCACCGAATACGGCCCTGCATCCGCCGCTTGCACCAAACCGATTTGGAACGTGGCGTCCAGGGCACCCGGAATGTCCACGCCGTCCCGCCGCCACTGATAACTGAGTGGGCCCGTGCCCCCCGCCACCACCGTGAACGCCACCGGGGCACCCATCACCACCGTCTGTGCCACCGGTGGGACGCTGATCGCCGGTGGTATCAAGGCCTCCAGCGCCAGCGGTCCACTGACGACCTCACCAAAGGCATTGCGCACCACCACGGTGTAGCTCCCGGCCGTCGCCAATACGGCGGGTGCCGGCTCGAGACGCGGATTCGTTGTACTCGCCAACGTCACGCCGTTTTTCTGCCAATCGTAAAACAGCGGTTCCATCCCACTCGCCCGCACAGTCAGCTGAAACGGTTGCCCAAAATCGGCCGGCACGGCGCGGAGCGCTTGGGTGATCTGCGGGGGCGTCGGATGGATCAGCGAGAATTTCGTCAAACCGGTCAGGCGCGCACCCGAGGGCGACCCGGTGCCCGGGCCACCCAGCGTCAAGGCGAGCACCCGAGACGTCCCGACCGGGCGGCCCGCCGCGAGCGCGGCTTCAAAGGAGGGGCCGGCACTGGTTTCCCAAACCCGCACCTGCACGACCGCCGCGCTTCCGGGGGGAATACCCGGCACCGAGCGCGTGCCGCCCACCCAATAGCCCGCCAAAGGTCCCGTATTGAACGGCACAGCCGCCGAGACTGGCCGCAGTTCGGCACTGGTGGCACCCGCATAGAGCTGCGCCAAATACCCGTCCCCCGCCAACCCCGTCGTCCCATCCTCTCCGGTGACCGGCACCCGCAGGGCCGCATTATCGAAAAACACCTTTCCGCCCGGCTCGTTGACGCCCACGACCACGGTGCGACTCGTCAGCGTTCCCAGCACACTGAGGACTCGCACCCGATAGGCGCCGGCATCCTCCACGGTGGCCGCTGTTCGCTCAAGAACCTCGCTGGTCGCCCCTGCAATATCCACGCCGTTGCGCTGCCATTGATACGCAAAAACACCCGAGCCAGCGACGCCCACCTGCAGGCGCAGCGCCCCGCCAACGGTCGTTTCCACCGGGTTCGGCTGGGTCGCCAAGGCCAACGGAACCACCGGGCCGAGCTTGAAGGACGTCAAGCCCGCCAACGCGGCCGGCAACGCGGGCGGCTCGCCGAACCCACCCGTGGCCGGAATCCGCACGAGACCGGACACGCCGACCTTCGATCCAACTGTCAGCGCCTGTTCAAAATTACGTCCCTTCCCGAGTTCCCAGATTCGAACTTGGACGACCGCCGGACTGCCCGGGGCAATGCCCGTCAGATTGCGCACCCCGCCCCGCCAATAGCCGGCTCCATTCCCCGTCTGGAACGGCACAGCGGCCCCCACCGGGGCCAGCGAATCCACCGTGGCCCCCGCATACAACAAGGCCAGATAGCCATCCCCCGAGAGCCCGGTAACCCCATCGCTGTCATAAATCGGCTGATCCACGGCGAGATTGGAAAAATTCACCGCTCCCCCCGGCCCATTAACCTCCAGCACACAAATACGGCTGACCACCGAGCCATCGAATACGGACGTGACGAAGACGCTATAGGATCCCGCGTCGGCCGGGGTCACCGCCGGCAACGTCAGCGTGGCGCTGTTTTGCTGCGGAATATTGAAGCCATTAAAACGCCAGATATAGACCACCTCGCCGGTCGCCTGCACCGACAACGTGACGCTATCCCCGGGATTGGCGAAGACGCTGAGTGGCGGCTGTTCGGTGATCACGGGCGCCTGCGCCAGCGACGGGACCGTCGCCACCCACAGCCAAACCCACAGCCCAAGCAACGAACGAAACTTCATCGGATAACAGCACCGGCCCACGGACCGACCGGATACCGCGGACTCTGAACGACCAGAGGGGTCTCCGTCCGGGTGTGGTGCTGAGGCACACCGTACCGGCCGAGGATTGTACCGATCAAACCCTTTTCGGCTACAGCTCGCACCAAGAGCTCGCTGGAGGTTCGATCTATTGGGCGGGATTCCTTACCTCCTCGCGCCACCCGCCACCGCCCGCCCGGCGCATTCCTGGAGTCGGCGCCGCAGAAACTCCTGTTCGGATTTTAATCCGGCCAATTCCACCGCCCGCTCAAACCAGCCCGCCGCAACGTCCCACGCTTCCCGCCGGGCCTCCAGCTCGCCCAGGACCGCGTAGAGCAGATGATACTCCCGCAGCTTTTCGCGCTGGGGAATCGCCGCCACGGCATCGAGCCCTGCCCGCGGTCCCGCCACGTGCGCGACGACAATCGCCCGGTTTAACGCGATGACCGGTGAGGCATCCCATTCGATCCACTGGTCGTAGAGCGACAGAATCTGCCGCCAATCGGTCGCCTCATAACTCCGCGCCGCCGCGTGGCACGCGGCAATCCCCGCTTGCAAGTGGTACTCGGAAATGTCGCCTCCCGCCGCGGAGCGGGCGAAATGATACATTCCGCGGGCAATCAACGCCGGATCCCATAGGGTCCGATCCTGCTCCTGCAGGCGCAGCAGAGTGCCTTCGTCATCCACGCGGGCCGGAAATCGCGCGGCGTTTAAATACATCACCGCCAGCAACGCGTGGGTTTTCGGGGTGTCGCCGGCGGGATGTTCCGCCAACAGCGACGCCAATCGGCAGGCTTCCTGACAAACCTCCACGCGTACGAGTCGGTCCCCGGCCGATGCCTTGTAGCCTTCGTTGAACAGAAGGTAAAGAGAACGCAATACCCCCTCCAATCGCGCCGCCAAGGCCGCACCTTCCGGGATTTCAAAGGGAATGCGCGCGTCCCGAATCGCCTGCTTGGCGCGCGTGAGGCGCTTGGCAATCGCTGCGCCGGTCGTCAGAAAGGCCCGCGCAATCTCCGCCACACTGAATCCGCAGAGGGTCTTCAAGGCCAGCGCGACCTGCACCTCGAGGGGCAACTGCGGATGGCAGCAGACAAACATCATCCGCAGACAGTCATCCGATACTTCCGGATCCAGCGCCGCGTCCTCAGCCGGCGTCGGTACGAATCGCTCCAGGGCCTGAACGATCTCCGCCTCCTTGTCGCGAAAGTTGCGTTCCCGCCGTACCACATCGAGCGCCCGATTGCGCGCGGCCCGGAGGATCCACGCCGAGGGATTCTCGGGGACGCCATGGAACGGCCACGTCTGCAACGCCCGCGCCAATGTTTCCTGCACGACATCCTCCACGAGGCCGAGATTCTCCAGCCCGAAAACCCGCGTCAGGATCGCGATCATCCGGCTGGCTTCGTGCCGGAACAGATGTTCCACCAATTGCGATACCTGCCCCACGGCCGGCGTGACGGGCATGCCGGACGCGTCCGCGTCGTCGACGGACGTTGCCGCCGCAGGTCCGGTCCAATCCTTCATGATTCAACAAACCCGCGGGGCAGCGGCGCGCACATCAGGCGGTGAGCGCGGTGCTTTCCCGCTCCCGCGCCACTTCCTGTCCCGCCTCGCACAGGCCCGCAATGGGCCGGACCTCCACCATCACCCCGTGCGGCAGCCCGGGACATTCCCGGGCAATGGCCAGCGCCTCCGCTTCCGTCCGGACGGTCAGCAGAAAATACCCGCCAATAGCCTCCTTGGATTCGGCAAATGGTCCGTCGGCCACGACGCTCCCCTGAGCCCCGCCGCCGGTCACGACCTTGCCCTCGTTTTCCAACGGATTGCCACCCGCCACCCGGCCGGCTCGTCGATGCCGTTCAAACCAGGCCATCCAGTCATTGAAGACCCGTTGCATTTCTTCCGGCGACAGCCCCTTGTGCCAGTCGGTGCCGCGGAAAATAAGGAGGTATCCGTGTTCGGAGTGTGATTTCATAAATAGGCAATTTTACGATTAAAGGTGAACCCAACTGAGTGATCGGTTAATAAAATGAGGTACGACCGCAGTTCGCCGGGCCATTCATCTCCCGGCGATGAAAAATCGTTATCGTCCTTCGGCGGTGCTCTTTTTCGGTCAGGTTTATTTTTTCCAATAGCAGCTTTCCAACTCAACCACCGGCCATTGCGCCCACGACGAGAAATGGCTCCTGCCCCGACCGCACGGCCTCGGGCAGGACGGTTTCCGGCGGATCCAGCGACAGGTCCTCCTTGCACGCAAAGAACCGGATAAAGGGACGACGCCGAAAATGGACCGGATCGCGGATCGTCCCTCGCAGCATGGGAAAGCGATCTTCCAACGCCTCGATCACTGCGACTACCGTCACGGCACCGGCCAGATCGAACTCCACTTCGCCCTCCACGCGGGCCAGCGTGCGCAGGTGATACGGCAACACCACGCGAATCATGGCAGCACCTGCACCTCCACCGACAACACCCCCGGCAGATCGCGAACGATCGCGTTCCACGTATTGCCGCTGTCGGCGGAGACGTAAACCTGTCCACCAGTCGTGCCGAAATAGACGCCGCACGGCTCCAGCGAATCCACCGCCATCGCATCTCGCAGCACGTTCACATAGCAATCCTTCTGCGGCAGTCCCTCGCTGAGCGGTTCCCATTCGTTGCCGCCGGTGCGACTGCGATAGACCCGGAGTTTGCCATCCGGCGGATAGTGCTCCGAGTCGCTTTTCATCGGCACCACATAAATGGTCTCCGGCTCATGGGCATGGACCTCAATGGGAAATCCAAAATCCGTCGGCAGGTTGCCGCTGACTTCGGTCCAGAGTTCCCCCGCGTTGTCGCTACGCAGGACGTCCCAGTGTTTCTGCATGAAAAGCACGTCCGGCCGCGACGGATTCATGGCGATGTGATGCACGCAATGCCCAACCTCCGCATCAGGATCGGGCAGTTCGTACAGGGACTTGAGCCCCCGATTGATCGGCCGCCACGTCTGGCCGCCGTCGTCGGTCCGGAACGCCCCCGCCGCCGAGATGGCGATGTAGATGCGGTTGGGATTGCGCGGATCGAGCAGAATGGTGTGCAGCCCCATGCCACCCGCGCCCGGCTGCCAGAGATGCCCCTTGATGGCCCGGAGCCCCGGCAACTCCTGCCACGACGTACCGCCGTCCGTGCTCTTGAACAGCGCCGCATCCTCCGCGCCGGCATACACGGTGTCGGGATCCGTGTACGAAGGTTCGAAATGCCAGATCCGCTTGAACTCCCACGGATGCTGCGAACCGTCATACCACTTATGGGTTCCCGGATCGCCTTCGTATTGGAAGGTGTTGCCCACGGTTTCCCAATTCAGTCCGCCGTCATTGGACCGTTGCACCATCTGCCCGAACCACCCGCTGGTCTGGGAGGCGTAGATGCGATTGGGATCCACGGGCGATCCCTTCAAATGATATATCTCCCAGCCCGCGAAGAGCGGACCGCGAACCTGCCAATTCTGGCGCTTGCCATCGGAGGTGAGAATGAAGGCTCCCTTTTTGGTGCCGACCAGGACTCGAACGGTGCTCATGGTTGTTCCTCTTAGAATTTCCCGCAGTTTCCTCCCCTAAACGAACGAGGCAACCCGTTCAGGACAAGAATTGTAAAATAATTTCCCGCGGTCCAGTCGCCGAATTCGCCCACTCTGCCGGATCTCCCGATCCCCTCGGAATTGAATCCCGGCCCCGCACCATTGCACATCGCGCCCATCCAGTGCCCCACCGATCACTCCGATCAGAATTCCCGACTTATCCCAACGGGATTAAATCCACCAGCCCGGGGTAGCCCGCCACGGGCTACCCCGGGTCCCAGTCCGATAAAATCCCCAACCCTGAAAGGGTTGAATCCAGCACCACGAAGGAGCTCGCGTGCGGCGAATCGCCGCCTTATTCACCGCACTTTTTGCGGCGAATAGCCTACCAGCATCCCTAGCGATTCGCTGCCCGCTCCAGGGAATGCATGAACCCAGGCTGGGTTGCACCATGCCCCCCCAGTTCAACGCTGCCCCGTCGACTGAGATGAGCATCCTTGCCGTCCGTACTGGCCGAGGACCGATACCCAGTCTGAACATGGAGCCGCCACCCCTATCCCAACGGGATTGAATCATCCAGCCCGGGGTTGCCCGTCACGGGCTACCCCGGGTCCCCTCCCGTTCAATTGGACCAACCCTGAAGGGGTTGAATCGGGCGCGCGAACCGAAACCCACGCCCCGCGAACCGACGCGCATCTATCGGCAACCCGTGCCCCACAGGTAACGCTCCACAAAGGCGGCTGGATCAGGGCCAACTTTCGACTCCCAAATCCCCTCCGCCAAATCAATCCGTCCCCCTATCCCAACGGGATTGAATCCTCCAACCCGGGGTCCCCCGCCACGGGCCAACCCGGGTCCCACCCCGTTTGATTGGTCCGTTTCTGAAGGGATTGAATCAGGCGCACAAACCGGAACACCCACGCGACCATCAAGCGGACACCACTGACCTTCTGGCGTTACCCAATTCCGCCCACACCCAATCGGGCTCAAATGCCAGCCACGACCCGCGCACCTCCTGATGGGATTACCCAACGATCCTCACCACCATTTTCTCGGGCGATAAACCCTCTCCTTTTGCAAGGAATACGAAAATCCCATCTCGCGAAGCCGAACCCCCAATCGTTCCGCCTCGTCCGGCAACAGACCGCCGAAGATACTCTCACCACCCCGTTGGAGCCGTCCCCGAATCTTCAAAAAGTTCTGATCGGCAAACAAGCTGATGCTTTGAACAAACCGAATCTGCTGAACGGTGGGCCGCTTCATGGGCAGGAGTTGGATGCTCACGAACGGTTGGTCGCACCAACCAACCCGGCGCACCCACTGGACCTTGCCCCTTAAAATGTCCCTGAGACTCAGCATGGAATCCACTGTGACCTAACCGGCCAAAACGCCCACCGGCGAACACCGGAGCGACCGGTGTTCACCCACCCACTTCGATCCGCCTCCCCGTTAATCCTTCCACTCGATCTGAATCTCCGTCCCATCAGGCAATCCAGAAACCTCGCGGTGCATCCGCCCCCAGAGACCGAAATGCTCGCCGATCGGCAAAGTCACCCGCCCTTTTTTCATCGCCCCGACAGCCGCTTCCGCGGAAAGTTGACCAACTCAACCTCAGGCTTATGTTAAACATAAACGCGCGATTTGCTCGGTATTTTAACGATTTTAACCCACTATTCTCAAGCAATGAGTTTTCAGATGGGCTCTAAGGTGCTGACCCGCTTTCTGGAATCTCCATTGAAGTGGCTGCCAGAGCAGAAGAAAATCACGGAGGAGCAAAAAGCAGCCATCGTTGACCGCCTAAAGCAGTTGGTGAATGAAGAACTGACTGATCTGAGCAAGCGGCGGTGGTGGAGGATGCCCCTTGGGCACAGCGCCGTCCTACGCGGAAGACGCCTTCCTCCGTACCTTCTCTTGCTTCGCCACCGCGAACATCGCCAACAAAACACCTACCACTACCGCCGCATGCTCCGGCTCCGGCACCTCTCCCACCGTCATCGGCGTCCCGTCCGTCTGGTAGGCCCAGTCCCGGATGAGCCCACCGGCCGTGTTGGGCGTCAAAACCACCCGCATCCAACCGTAGTACGGGTCGCTCCCGCCATCCGGGGTGAACAGGAACCCCAGGTACCCTTCCGTCCCGGACGCGAACTGCCCCGCCCCGTTCCCGACATGCCCCTCGCTCCCGGCAAACGTCGTCGCCACCGAGAAGGCCGATGGCCCCGTCGTCGTCCCCGCCGCCAAGTTCAACACCACCGAGTCAACTGCTGACGTCAAGCGACCGGGCTGGAACGTCGGAATATTGGCGATGGCATACCCGCCGTAGAACAGGTTGATGTCCCATCCGGTCAAGCTCGATGCGGATGTGCTACCGGTGTCGAGGTCCAGGTACACGCCGTCCAAGCCGGTCGGGATCGCGATGTCCTGGAGGCCGCTGTAGAAGACCGCTGCATGGGCTGCCGGCGTCGAGGCCAACAACAGGCCTGCCATCAGACCCAGGTCGAGGCGCAGCGCGGTGAAAGAGGGGCTCTTCAAGTTCATGGTCAAGATATGGAGAATGTTCATGTCGGAGGAGGGGGGGGCGGATGATCGTTCAGTCGTTGTTGACCAGGTCCAGCACCACGGAGAAGAACCCCGCTTTCTTGCCGCCGATGAACAACGGATAGGGCACCTCCACCACCTCGAAGTCGGCGTCGCTCGCCACCACCGTCGGCGTGGCCGTGCTCGTCAGCCACGTGCTCAGGTCGTTGCTGAACCTGACCGTGTACGTCAGACCGTCCACCAAATGCGTCTTGCGGCGCACGAACCGGGCTTTCACCCCGATGCTCGTCGACGAGTTCGACTGCACGTCGATGGTCGGACGCCCCCGGGTGATCGTTCCCCCGCTCACCGCCACCCGGTCCCCGGTGCCCAACGAGGCGGTGGGGTCCAGACCAAAGGCGTACTTCTCCAAGTTCGACAGCCCGTCACCCTGCGGGTTGGCAGTATTCGCGCCGTTGCCGGCGTTGGCGGCGCTCGAGAAGTAGTTCACGCGCCAGTCCTCCAGGTTCGTCCGGCGCGTCACCGACACACTGTAGGTCTTCGTAGTCGTTGCGTCCTCCGCCGTCACCTCCACCTCCACCGTGTTGGTTCCCACGCTCAGAGAAAGCGACCCACTCGCCGCTCCACTGGTCACACTCGCCCAGGACCCGCTGTACACCCGGACACGGACGGTTGCATTGGCCTGGCTCACCGTCGGCGTCACCGTCACCGACGTCACCGCGTTGCCCACGCTCGCCGTGTAAATGGTCGTCGCCGAGGCAAAGCTCGGGCTCAGCGTCCCGCTGCTGAGGCTCAACGCCG
>CANIZL010000008.1 GCA_947471985.1 Verrucomicrobiota bacterium
GACCCGGGCCGTTGGCTGCCCTGGAACTACCAGGAGACCCTCGCCGCCGCCCAAACCTCGCCGCCTAGCTGATTTCGCGGCCACAAGCCCCGTTCAGGCCCTCGCCCCGGGGCTTTCAAGCAGCTCCGCACGCTTGCCGAAGGGACACGACTTACTTCACCCGTCTGTCGGTCGGTACCCTTGACCAGCAGCTGACCGTTCCTGTTGGAGGACTGGCAGGGGACTTCAAACCGGGAGAAAACGCGCCCTGCCGGGCGCACAAAAAAGGGGTGCTGCAACCACTTGTCGCAGCACCCCTGATTTCAGCCGACCGGTCAGGCTTCCTTCATCACCGTGGGATCCACGATCTGCGTGCCGGGATTCACGGCCGAGCCGATGTTGGGTCGTTGTCCCTTATGCCACCAGAGCACCAGCGCGCTGGCGATGTAGATGGACGAGTACGTACCCGTGATCACGCCCACGAGGAAGGTGAAGGCGAAGTCATTAATGCCCACGCCACCGAACACATACAGAATGATCGACGCCAGGAACACCGTGCCGGAGGTAATAATCGTACGGCTCAGGGTCTCATTCAACGCGCGGTTCAACACCTCGGTGAACGTACCCGGTTTGCCCAGCTTCAGGTCTTCCCGAATTCGGTCGAAGATCACGATCGTATCGTTGATGGAGAAACCGATGATCGTCAGGATCGCCGCCACAAACGTCGCATTCAACTGACGTCCGTGTCCGCCGAGTCCGGTAAGGCAATACCAGCCGATGGTCATCAGGACGTCGTGCATCACCGCCACAACGGCGCCGACCGCGAAGCTGAACTCGTAGCGGAACGCCACGTAGATCAGGATGCCGAAGAGGGACAGCAGCGTCGCAATGATCGCCGACTTCTGAATCTCGAAACCGACCGAAGGTCCTACCTGTTCCAAGGACGTACGAACGAACTGAGCCTTCGGGAACGCTTTGGTCAGGGCCGCCTCCGCCTTTTCACCGTTGCTAATCTGTCCCGCCAACAACTCGTCGTTATGGGGGACGATCACCGACAGGGACTCCCGGCCACTGGCCTCTGCCTGATAGCGGACAATGGATTCACCCAGCTTCAGCTCATCAATGATCGTGCGAACTTCCGCATCCCCCGGCTTGGCACTGGCATTGACGCTGAACGTCAGGCTATCACCACCCGTGAATTCCACACCCATCAGGTTTTTGCCGCGACCAAAGATTCCGTACCCGATACCGATCAGAATTAGAGCCCAGGAAATGGCAAAGGCGGGTTTCGCCAGGCGCATGAAATCAATACTGGAACCTTTGACGAGGTGCAGCATTGGCAGGGCCTTCAACCAGCCCTTGGCCAAAAGGAAGTCAAAAATCAAGCGCGTCACCACCAAGGCGGTGAACATCGAGACAATCAAACCGACAGTCAGCGCGACACCGAAGCCCTTCACCGTACCCGTGCCGAGAATGATCAGCAGCACCGAGGAGATCAGCGTCGTGATATTGGAATCCAAAATGGTACCAAACGCCTTGTCATAACCCGCCGCAACGGTACCCCGCAGGGATTTACCCAATGCCGCTTCCTCTCGCATACGCTCAAAGATCAAGACGTTGGCATCGACCGCCATACCGACCGTCAGCACGATACCCGCGATACCGGGGAGGGTGTAGGTCACATTCAGCGAGCACATCACTCCGAGCAGCAACAGAAGGTTCAAGAGCAGGGCGACGTTCGCCACGGCACCCGCGAACATGTAATAAACCAGCATGAAGGCGGCGACGGCGATCACGCCCCAGACGCAAGCCTTCAAGCCGGCATCCACGGATTCGGCACCCAGCGAGGAACCAATGCTCGTTTCGCTCATGATCCGCAGCGGCGCGGCCAGTGGGTTTTCCAAGGTGGAGGCCAGTTCCTGCGCCTCCTTCATGCTGTAGTTTCCGGTGATCCGGCCGCTACCGTTCGGCATGGCGCTTTGAATGACCGGCGCGGAGATCAGTTCCTTGTCCAACACGATCGCCAGCTGACGCCCAATGTTGGCGGTGGTGATCTCGCGTAACAACGCGATGCCTTCGCCTTTCACCGCGAAATTGACCTCGGGCTTGCCGGTGGTGGGATCCAATGATACCTGGGCGGTTTCCAAATATTGTCCATCCAAGCCCCTCTCCGGCCCGTCGCTCACCACATGCGATTCCGTGTGCGTCTCGCCGGTGACCTTGTCACGCCGACGCTCGGTCATAACTTCGTAGCCGGGGGGAATCAACCCGCTGCTGATCAATTCCCGGCTGTTCGGGTGCACCAGGCGAAATTCAAGATAAGCCGCCTTGGTGATAATCCGGCGGGCATCCTCCTTGGAGGCGTCGGACAGGCCCGGCAATTGGACGAGCAACCGATTGTTCCCCGCGGATTGGATGATGGGTTCCGACACACCCAATGAATCCACGCGTTTGCGCAATACACCCATGGCTTGATCCACGAGTTGCTGGTCGTTCAGACGGGCCACCATGCCGTTGGTTGTGCCCTTGCCAGCCTTCGTGGGATCCAGTTCCAACTGGAAGGACGTACCACCTTGAAGATCGATGCCCAAGCGAAACTTGCTCCCCGCGTCCCGTTGCACGCGGTTCAGGATCGTGCGGTTGGGATTCGAGGTCTGACTGAAGTCCACGTAGTTCTTCGGAAAGAACTGCGTCAGATCCGTGTCCCCAATCGCCACCAAAAGATTCGAGTAGGTCTGGGTGGGCCGTTTGGCATCCAGATCCCGGGCCTTCAGTACGATGGCGTCCAGCAATTTGGCGCTGTTGGTATCGCCTTCCGTGGCTGCCTTTTCAAACTGGTTGATCAGGTTGCGGGGGCGGATCGGGACAATCGAGCCTACGGACAGGGCAATGGTCAGCAGGACGAACAGAAACTTCCAGAGATGGCTGCGGGTCATGGTGAAAAGGGAAAGTTGAAAATTGCGGCCGGGTTCAGCGATGCGGGGCGGTTCAGGCGGCCTTTTCGGTCACTTGAGTGATGGAATTCTTGGTCACTTCCAGGGTGCTGTCGCCCGTGCGCAGCGTCACGCTGTCATCCCGGACGCTGACCACCGTTCCGACGAGCCCGCCGGTGGTGGTGACCTTGTCATTGCGCTTGAGCTGCTTGATGAGCGCCGCCTGCTCCGCCGCCTTCTTGCTTTGGGGCCGGACAAACATCAACCAGAAGACCACGCCGATGAAGAGCATCATCGTCAACTGCGTGACCATGGCGCGGTTGCCCGCGTTGGCGTCCTGCGTGCCGGACGTGGGCGGTGCCGCAAAAGCGAGCAGCGTGGTTACAAAAGACAGCATGTTTCCTGACAAAATTTGAGGGCGGAGCCTAGGAACCGCCGCCTCCGTGGCAAGAGCGGGCTGCAAACCCATTCATAGGGGGCCAAATGCTGCCAAACCCAGGTTCGAACCGGCACCCGAGGCGAAAATATCGAACAAAGCCCAATGAAATCGCCATTTCCAGCACCTTGAAGCCGCCAAAATGGAACCGTCCGGAGGAAATTTGGGACGGCGCGTAATTCTCCAGCAACCGGATTTATCCGGGCGAGCGACAAAAAAGTGCCCCCCGCCGGCTCCGTCACCCAACCACCACCCCTCCCCCGCCAGATCACCCTTTGGTGGTCAATATCGGCGGACCAACAGGACTCCACCGAGGATCAATCCCAGCCCCAGGATGCGCAGCAGAGTGGCCGGACGCATCGGTAAATCGAACCATCCAAAGTGATCCAACAGCACCGAGACGGCGAGTTGTCCGGCCAAGGCGGCGACCAACGTGGTGGTGACGCCCAAGCGGGGAGTCAGCAGTACATTGGCACTGACAAAAACCGCCCCGCACAGACCGCCACCCACCCACGCCCACCAGGGAATTTGCCGCACTGCGGCCAGTGTCGGCCAGGTAACCCGGCCGAGGACACACACCACGATAAGGGCGAGCAATCCCGCCGAAAAAGACACCAGCGCCGCCGGCAAGGGACCGCCCAAGGGGCCCCGCAGGCGTGCGTTAAGGCAGCTCTGCAACGGCAGCAGGCCACCCGCAAACACCGCGAGCAGGATCAAAAACTTCATCGCCGGAACAATCCGTTGAACCCCCGCCAACCGGTGCGATTCAATCGTCCCAGCACGGACCGAACCCCGTCGGCCCCGGGAATCCTCCCGCGATCCAGGTCGCACTGCACCAACAGCCCGATGTTATGGGCGCCCCGACCGTCAGTCCGCACCGCGTTGATCCCGTAGGCATAGCCCACGAGGACGTGCCAACCGCCATCGGCGGATTCCCAACCCAGGCCGGCACCGACGCCCGCATTGAAATCGTCCGGCTGCTCCAATCCAGGCAGGTAATCACAAAAAGCCGCCCCACCGTGCCCGACAATTTCCCATCGCCGGCCCAGCGGCACCGAATACGAACCATTCAAAAGGGCGAAAGAGCGGACGCTCAGCTCCTCGAAATAGTAGCCCGGCAGCATGAGGGGAAACTCCGCCGCGAGCGGCAGGGTGCCACCGAGCCGGTAGGCCGACAGCCGGTCCGCATTCGCGCTTGTGCCCAGCGTGAGGCTGACTTCGAAGCGGTGCGCGGAGGGGAGCGTGTACGCCAGCAGGCTGCGCGCCCAGAACAGGTGCGACTGCGGCTCCGCCGGCGTCGTACCGGCAAAACCATAATTGTCGGTATTTCCCCGAAATTGGCCCTCGTACCACGCACTCAATTCGAAGGCCACGGGCGGAGTCATTAGCGGCTCCCGCCCGCCCCAGCGCAAACCCAGCCGAACGTGCCCGGTAGGACGGTCCTCCGGGAGGACGAAATTGGGTGCCGTCTTATCGTCGCGCTCGAACAGGCTGTACCGCATCGCCCCCCGCCCCACGAATTGCAGGGGCGCCTCCATCAATCCAGTCGGCGTCGCCCCGTCCGCCAGCGGGTTGAACAGGTGATAAACCCCGAGGCTGAACTCTCCCGCGTGCCCGGTAAATGATTCGGTCTGGACCCATCGACCGGCCCGAATCTCGGAATGCGAATCCGCAAACCCACCTCCGGCCACCCCGATTCCCAGATCGGTCTGAGGCCCCAGGGCACCTTTCAGGCCCAGTTCCGTATCGGCGTAAACCGGGGCCACCGCCGCGCGCAGGGTCCAATTGGTCCGGACAAAACCCGGTTCATTGTGGTAATAAAAGGCGTATCCCGCGAACGGGGCCTTGCCTTCCATCGGCTGGTTGTACCCCAATTGCAGCAGGCGCCGGGGCACTGGATCAATCTGCGCCCACACGGCCGGCCATGCCCCCGGAACCGCGAGAAAGCACAAGCCCCGGAGAATTCGGGTCAGGCTCAACGTTTTTCCCAGCATACCGCCCTGATAACCGTCCGGAACCGCCGGAGCAAGCCCGGCCCGGCCCGGCCGGACGGTCGAAATCCTTCCGCGTCATTTTCTTTTACCCCCCGCCGACTTCGGCGAAGGTCGCCGCTGCTTTTATGGATTCGACGGATATCGTTGTCATTGGTGCCGGGCCGGGCGGATACGCGGCCGCCTTCTACGCGGCCGATCTCGGACGGAAGGTCGTCCTGGTGGAGCGGGACCCACGTCTGGGTGGCGTTTGCATGAATCGCGGATGCATTCCCTCCAAGGCCCTGCTGAACGCCGCCCACACCATCTCCGCAGCCAAGGAGTCCGCGCATCGCGGCATCAGCTTCGGTGAACCCACCATCGATCTCGACCGCCTCCGTTCCTGGAAGAACTCCATCCTGGAAAAGCTGGGCACCGGCATCGCCAGCCTCGCCAAGATGCGCGGCGTCACCGTCGTCCACGGACGCGGCTATTTTGAAGACTCGTCAACCCTGCGCATCGAGACCACCGAGGGCCAGAAGTACCTGAAGTTTGAAAAGGCGATCGTGGCCGTGGGTTCCCGCCCCGCCCTGCCCAAGGCCTGGGACCTCGGCAATCCGCGCGTCATGACCTCCACCGAGGCGCTCGAAATCGCCGACATCCCGGAAAAACTGCTCGTCATCGGCGGTGGTTATATCGGCATGGAATTGGGCACGGTCTACGCCGGCATGGGTTCCGAGGTCACCGTCATTGAAGCCCTGGACACCATCCTCGCGGGTGCGGATCCCGATTTGGTGCGCCCCGTGGCGGCCTACGCCAAGAAGGCCTTCAAGGAAGTGCGATTGAAGGCCAAGGTCCTCGAACTCAAGACGGCCGGAAAACAGATCAAGGTCACCTCCGAATACAACGGCAACCGGATGGAGGAACTTTACGACCGCGTACTGGTCTCCGTCGGACGCTCGCCGAATGGTCAGGACCTCGGGCTCGAAAACACCAAGGCGCAGAAAGACGAAAAGGGTTTCCTCAAAGTGGACGAACGCATGGCCACCACGGATCCCAACATTTATGCGATCGGCGACATCGCCGGCGGCATCATGCTCGCCCACAAGGCCAGCAAGGAGGCCCGCATCGCGATCGACAATCTCTGCGGCGAAGGCCAGGCCGTGAATCGGGATTATGTCATCCCGGCTGTGGTGTTCACGGATCCGGAAGTCGCCTGGGTCGGACTCACGGAAGCGGAAGCCAAGCAAAAAGGCATCGCGGTGGTGGTCGCCAAATTCCCGTGGGCGGCCAGCGGCCGGGCGCTGACCTATGACCGCACGGACGGTCTCACCAAGCTGATTGTGGAACCGGAAACCGAACGCCTGCTGGGCGTGGGCATCGTCGGACACGGGGCGGGTGAATTGATCGGTGAAGGCGCCGTGGCCATCGAAATGGGCGCGACCGTTCATGATTTGGCGGCGATTGTGCACCCGCATCCGACGCTGAGCGAGACACTCATGGAAAGTGCCGAAGCCTTTTTTGGCTACGCCACGCACGTCTACAGCAAGAAGAAGGCGCATTAAGGCCGTCCTTCAGCGCGACAAAACCAGCGCCTCCTCGCCGGCTCCGGGTTTCCCGGACCGGCGACTTTTTGCGTCCGGCCCGATGTAGCGCGGGAAAATCCCCCCCGCGCACCAATCCCCTTGCGCAGGGCCGGGAGCGGGCGCTTTGCTTTTGGGATGAACACGTTCCCCTGGCTGGCCGCACTCGGAGTTTCCACCGCCCTGGCCGCCCAAGCCCACACGTACCTGGCGTATGTCGGCACGTACACCGGTGCGCAATCCAAAGGGATTCACGCTTTTCGTTTCGATTCCAATAGCGGGGTGATCGAGGAACTGGGCCTCGTGGCGGAAACGCCCAACCCGACCTTCCTAGCCCTGCATCCCAACGGCCGATTTCTCTACGCGGCCAATGAAGTCGCCAACTTTCAGGGCACGCACAGCGGCTCGATTTCGGCCTATCAGATTGACACCGCCACCGGCAAACTCCGGCTGCTGGGCAGCGCCTCGACCACGGGCGACGGACCGTGTCATCTGAACGTCGACGCCACCGGGCGACTGTTGGCGTTTGCCAATTATGGCGGCGGCAGCGTCGGTTCCCTCCCCATCAATCCCGACGGCACCCTGGGCTCCCACGGGGCGTTTTTCCAGCACACCGGATCCAGCGTGGATCCCAGCCGTCAGAAGGAGCCGCACGCCCATTCGGTAAATTTCTCACCCGATAATCGTTTCGTCTTTGCGTGTGATCTGGGAACCGACGAAGTCCGCGTCTATCGGGTGGATGCCAAACAGGGTCTGGTTGCCGCCCCCGAACTCACGGCCAAAGCCCTTCCGGGCGGCGGCCCCCGTCACCTGTCCTTCGGAGCCGACGGACGTCACGTCTACGTAAACAACGAGATGCAGAGTTCGGTGACCCACTTCGGGTTCGACGCGGCGAAAGGCCGCCTGCAGCGCCAGCAAACCCTGAGCACGCTGCCGACCGGCTTTACCGGCAACAGCTCCACGGCCGAAACTCGGACCTCGACCGACGGTCGGTGGTTGTTTGTCTCGAACCGGGGACACAATTCGCTGGCACGCTTCAAGGTGGACGCTGGTTCCGGGGCCCTGACACCGGCCGGCCACGTGTCGACCGGCGGACGCATTCCGCGGAATTTCTGTCCCTCACCCGACGGCCACTACCTCTGGGCCGCCAATCAGGACTCGGATAACATCATCGTTTTTCGCTTTGATCCCCACACCGGAGATCTCACGCCAACGGGCCAGGAGTTGAAGGTCGGCCATCCGGTCTGCGTGCGCTTTTTGGAAGTGAAGTGAATTAAGGGACCACCGGGCACGCTCACTCCCCAGTGTCGTGCCCCGATTTACTTTTTCTCCCGAAGCGGCACAAAACCCGCCGTCGCCAGTCCACGCTGGAGCACGGGTGACTGCCGCATCCGGCGCCAGGTGGATCCCGTCAGATGATTCTCGATCATGATCAGGATGGGCCCCTGATCAATGCCGAGAACATCTGACGCGAACCAATTCGACCTCACGTTGAAGGCGTCGCGGAAGCCATACCGGGTCCACAACTCCCGACCCCACCGCGCATGAAACTCCCGCAAGGTCGGCAGGCAGATTTCCGGGGCAAACGGCAGTGAGCCACCCACGGCCGTCGGGGCAATGGTGCCATCTTCCTCCGCCGGCGGCGGGGCGCCCCGGGCACCGTATCCCTGCGGACCGTCACAGGCCGTGAAGCCCCACGACCACTCTCCGTAACCGGGATGCCCGCGAGGATTGGCCCGCGCATAGGATTGCTGGGCCAGCGTGGCTCGACGGGAATTCTCAAAATAGTCGATGCCATGGGGCGCCAGGGCGGCGTCCGCTATGCCCCGAAAATCCACCCAACAGTGGGAATACTGGTGCACAAACAGAGCGGGAAACGCCACATAGGTCTGGCCGTAATGGGTCTGCCAGGAATACGACTCGGTCCAGGCGGTCCAGGCCCGGGCGGGCAGCGGATTGCGGGGCGATCCCAAGGCCAGCAGGTACAGGATCATCGCTTCATTGTATCCCTGCCAGCGCGAGCGGATAAATCCCCGTTCGGGATGCCAGCCCATGGTCAGGGTGTCACCGGAATTCCGCATCCACTCAAAATCGACCTCACTCAGCAAGCGGTCAGCCAGATCCCGAATCTCCCGTTCCACCGGATCTCCGGACTGCCCAAAGAAGCCGGCGGCATCGAGGGCTCCGGCGAGGAAGAGGGCGGTGTCGATCGACGACAGCTCGCATTTCCAAGCCCGCTGCGCGGTATCCATCTCCAGAAAGTGATAAAACCAACCGCGGTGACCGATGGTTCCCTCGGCTTCGGGTCCCTGGGTTCCGCGGGCGAAGGTCCGCAGGGTGACCGCTGCGCGGGCGGCGGCGGCGGATCGGGAGACCCAGCCGTGTTCGACTCCGATCGGCAGCGCGGAGAGTCCGAATCCAACGGCGGCAATGCTGCATTTGGAATTCGTGCGCGTGCGATCCGGGATCAACCCATTGCGGGAATTGGCCTCCTGCCAGAAAAAATCAAAGGCGGTTCGCTGCAGGTGATCCAGCAGGGCCGCATCGGTGGTCGCCACCGGCGGCGGCACGGGAGGCAGCGCCAAACCGGATACCCGGGACAGGAACCACCAGATCAGCAACAGCCACCCGCAGCGGCAACGAAGGAACATGCGCCCGAAGATGGCGCAATCCGGAGAAACAAAAAGCCCCGGTCCAGGGACCGGGGCTTGGTGGATTCAGCCGACGCGGCTTAGTAAACGCGCGTGGATTCCTCTTCCTTCACGGGCGCCAGCAGCTGGTCTTCCGTGAGGGTCACCATCAGGCGGTGATCGCCGATTTCCACGGCCTTACCCGTGATGGTGTAGGTGATGGTCTGCTTCGCACCGAGCTTCGGCACCGTCGGGAACTTGACCGACTTGCCATTCACCGTGCCACCCTGACTCGACACCGGCGACACTTCCTTCTGGAACTGCGCGACCGTGTTGATGTTGGTCAGGTCCGCATTGCCCTGGTTGGTGATGCGGATGGTGTACAGCGTCTGTTCGCCGACCTGGAGCGGATCGGGCTCGTCCACGACTTCGAGGAGGACCGCCGAGATACCCTTCCAGACGGTGCAGGCTTCGGAGCTCTCGCGCAGACCCTGGGCGGTGTTGATGCTGGCGACGTTGCAGGTGCGGCCGGCCGTCGGGCTGGTCAACACGACATCGAAGCTCTTGGTTTCGCCGGGTTTGAGGCTGCCGACGTTCCAGGTAGCCACATTGCCGTTCACATTCGCGCCGGGGGCGCTGATCAGCTTCGTGCCCGCGGGAGCGTTGTCCGTCACCACCACGCCGGTCAGCTCGGTATCACCGATGTTCTCGGCGACGATCTTGTAGCTGGCCTGCTTGTTGATGTACTTCTCGGGCTCGCCCGTCTTGGTGAGCTTGAGACCGGGCTTCACGATGGTGGTGCAGGCGTCATCCTTGACCTGGCCGGCGTTGGTGGACGTCGCGACGGCGACGTTGCAGAACTTGCCGCGCTGCGCCGCCTTGGCGGGCACCGTGACCGTCTTGGAGGCACCGGGGGCCAGATCACCGATCTGGAACGACTTCGTGCCGCCGCCGAGGCCGGCCGGGATCTCGTCGTTGATCACGACGCCCTTGGCCACCGCGGTACCGGTGTTCTTAACCGTCACGTTGTAGCTCAGATCCGCACCGAGCTGCGCGGTCTCGGGACCGGACTTGTCAATCGCCAAAGCGGGCTTGCCGACCACGGTCTGCGCGCAGACGCGGGGATCCGCGGCGACCGTCGCACAGCCGAAGAGAGTGCCTTCCTTGTCGGGGCGGAGCGTCACCTTGAGGGTCTTGCTTTCGCCCGCATCCATGTTGCCCAGGTTCCAGACCAGTTTGTTGCCCTGAACCGTGGCCTGCGGCTCCGTGCCCACCAAGGTGGCACCCGCCGGCAGTTCGTCCGTCACCACCACATTGCCGGCGCAACCGGTCGCCATGGGCTTGAGCTCGTAGGTGAAGTTTTCACCCAGCGTGGCTTCGGCCGGCATGGTCTTGCTCATGTGCACCAGGCCGGTGTTGATCACCGAGCACTTGGTGTTGTTGGCCACCACCGGACGGGGCGCCTGGGCCACTACCACCGGTCGCGCAACGGGAGGGGGCGCCGGAACTCCGGAACCTTTGAAATAGGGGGAACGGCCCGTGTAAAAGTCGCCAACGATGACTTCATAGGTTTGGCGATCCCGAGTACGCATTTCGCGGTCGGTTTCCTGGGCCATCGCGGCGCTCGTCAGCGCACCAATCAAGGCCGCCACGTACAAGGCATTGTGAGTTTTCATTTCAAAACAAAAGAATTTGTACCAACTTCAAATTACAGGGGGCAAACTAGAGCTGTCAATACGTCCGCGCGCGTCAGAACCAGCAAGCCGGGCGACCCACCAGTACCGGCGGCACCCCCCGGCCACCGAACCTAGTCGACGACGCGAATAATCAACAAGCACTACCCTTCTCACTGAGGGCGCGGGGTGTCAAGCTGAGGAAACACCTACCTGCCCCGGCAACTGTAAGGCCAATCCTGAGCGCTCGGTAGTGCCGAATCGGCTGACGGAGTCAGCGTATTTCCGACGCTTTTCTCTCGTAACACTCACCCTTTTAAAGCGTCACCCGGACAACTTCACCGGCGGGGACCCGGCTTCTCAAACCCGCCCCTCCGGGCAGGGCGCGCGAAAACTCGCCGCCTGCAAAATATCTATTAGTTATCGGGTGTGCGTTTCATCCTGCTCCAGCTCGTCGTTACTGCCTGCTGGGCCGCTTGGGCGGCCCGCGCCAACGGGCCGGTCCCGTCAACGCACGGCCAGGTGGTCAGCGCCCACCCGCTCGCCTCCCAGGCGGGCCTCCAGATCCTGCAGGCGGGCGGCAATGCCATCGATGCCGCCGTCGCGACCGGCCTGGCCCTCGCCGTGGTGCACCCGGCCGCCGGCAACCTGGGCGGGGGCGGGTTTATGGTCCTCGCCCTGAAGGACGGCCGAGCCACCACCCTGGATTTTCGGGAAACCGCACCGGCCGCGGCCCGGGCGGGGATGTATCTGGGCGCGGACGGCCAATTAGTTCCGTCGTCCAATCACGAAGGATTCCGGGCCGTGGGGATTCCCGGAACGATCGCCGGCTTCGACCTCGCGCTCCGGCGCTACGGGGTCAAATCTTGGAGCGAAGTCACCCAACCGGCGGTTCGGCTGGCTCGCGAGGGGATCCCGCTAACTCCGGCCCTGGCTCAGGAATTCGCCCAGCTCCAGGCCGATTGGCGCCGCAATCCCGCCGCCGCCGCGATTTTTCTAAAGCCCGACGGTTCCACCTTTGCCGCGGGCGAGCTCTGGCGGCAACCCGACCTCGCCCGCACCCTGACCCGGCTGCAAAATAAGGGCCGCGACGGGTTTTACCGCGGTCCGGTCGCCCGCGCCCTCGCCGCCGCGATGAAGGACCATGGCGGATTGATCACCACCCGGGACCTGGCCACTTATGCCGCGATTGAGCGGGCGCCCCTCCGGGGCAATTACCGGGGATGGGAGATCCTCTCGATGCCCCCACCCAGTTCCGGCGGCACGGCACTGATCGAGATGCTGAATATCCTGGAGCGTCACGATCTATCCGCGCTGGGACACAATTCGGCACCCTATCTGCATTTGCTGACCGAAACGATGCGCCGGGCCTTCGCCGATCGGGCCCGCTTTTTGGGTGATCCCGAGGCGAATCCCAGCTTGTCCGCCACCGTGGCCCGGCTGACTTCCAAGGAACACGCCGCGCGACTGGACCGCACGATACGCCCGGATGCTGCCGCCGTCAGCGATCCTATCAGGCTCAACGAAGCTTACGAAAGTCCGGAGACGACTCACTATTCCGTGATCGATGCCGCCGGCAACGCCGTCGTCGTGACGTACACGCTGGAAAACTCCTACGGCGCCCGGGTCGTACCGGACGGCCTGGGGTTTCTGCTCAACAACGAAATGGGGGACTTCAACCCCCAACCGGGACGGACGGATGCCACCGGTTTGATCGGAACGTCGCCAAACCTCATCCGCCCGGGACGACGCATGCTATCGAGCATGTCGCCCACGATTGTGCGGCGTGACGGCCAGCCGGTTTTGCTCGTCGGCTCCCCGGGCGGACGCACGATTATCAACACGGTGCTGCAGGTCATATTGAACACCGTGGATTTCCGGATGGATCTCTCCACCGCCGTCGCCGCCCCGCGCTTGCACCATCAATGGCTGCCGGACGAACTGGTGCTGGAATCCCTGACTGCCGGCCAACCGGTACCGTGGCCGAGGGTCGAGTTGGAAAGACTGGGGCACCGGGTACGACTGGGAGGCGCGCAAGGTCGGGTCATGGCGATTCAGCGGCTGCCCGGACAGGAGGGCTACCTCGGCGCGGCGGATCCCCGCGATCCGGACGCCGCCGCCGCCGGCTACTGAGCTCGGCGCATAAATTTATTCACCCGCGGCTTGCACATTCCTGCTTCCGTGGTAGGAATGGACTCAATAGTACGTACACGTATGAATCGCAACGAACTGCCCCCGAGCGTTGAGTGTGAAGTCCTGGTGGTCGGTGGCGGCCCGGCGGGCTGCGCGGTGGGGACCGTGCTCGCCCAACTGGGCCACCGGGTCATCGTGCTGGAACGCGAAAAATTTCCGCGCTACCACATCGGGGAATCCCTGATTCCGTTCACGTATCCGGCCCTGGAGCGGCTGGGCATGATCCCCAAGCTCAAGCAATCCGCCTTCACCCGGAAATTCTCCGTCCAGTTCATCGCCCCCAGCGGCCGGGCTTCGCAGCCGTTCTATTTCTTCAACCGCTACGATCGCGAGACCATCGCCCAGACCTGGCAGGTGCTGCGCAGTGAATTTGATCAGTTGCTCATGACCAACGCCCGCGAACACGGCGTCGACGTGCGGGAGGAGATGCAGGTGACGGAATTGCTCTGGGAAAACGGGCGCGTCGTAGGCGCCCGGGCCCGGGACGCCGCCGGGCAGCTCACCGATTTCCGTGCCCCCATGACCGTGGATGCCACCGGCCGCGAAGCCTTGGCTGCCACTCGCGGCGCCTGGCGGCGCGGGGATCCCAAACTCAATAAGGTCGCGGTCTGGACCTATTACGAGGGCGCCCTGCGCGACCCGGGCATCGACGAAGGCGCCACTACGATTGGCTTCATCCCCAACAAAGGCTGGTTCTGGTACATCCCTCAAGCGGGCAACCGGGTCAGTGTTGGCGTGGTGGCCGATGGAAAATATCTGACCCGTGACGGAGTGAAGGACCCGGGCACCATTTTCCGACGCGAGATCCAGGAGAATCGTTGGATCGCCGATCATCTGGCCCCCGGCACCTGCACCGGACAATACTGGCTCACCGGAGAGTATACCTTCCGTTCGCAATATTGTGCCGCCGACGGCCTGATTCTGATTGGCGACGCCTACGGATTCCTGGATCCGGTTTTTTCCAGCGGCTTGATGCTGGCCTTGAAATCAGCGGTGCTCGCGGCGGACGCCATCCACGAAGCGCTCCTCGCGGGCGATACTTCGGCCGGGCGTTTCACCCGGTACGGGGAAGTCATGGCTGAAGGCATGGAGAACATGCGCAAGCTGGTGTATGCGTTCTACGATCCCAATGTCAGTTTCAAGACCATCGCGGAAAAGGATCCGGTGCTGGCGGGCGACCTGACCGATTGTCTCTCGGGCGACATCAACAAGGATTTCAGCCGCCTGTTCCAGGCGTTTGCCGAGATCACCGAGATGCCGGCGCCACTGCCCTACGGAACGCCGAAACTGCAGTAGCCGGAGCGCCGCCGTTTGGGGGAAATTAAGCGGAACACCCTCCTCAACGGTCCGTGTCCCGTATTCAGACTTGAATCCCGGGTCGGGAATTGCGTCACTTGTCTCCGTGATCACACCCCGTTCCTCCCGTCGCGCCTTTCTCGGCCAAACCTCGGCTGCGGCCGCCAGCGCGCTGGCCTTCCCGCTCATCAGCCGGGGCGCCGTTCTGGGAGCGAACTCCAAACTGAACATCGCCGGCATCGGCGTGGGCGGTAAGGGCTGGACCGACATCACCAGCTGCGATTCCCAAAACATTGTCGGATTGTGCGATGTCGATGCCACCCGCCTCGCCAAGGCGAAGGAGAAATATCCGCGCGCGGTGGCGCTGGCCGACTGGCGCGAACTGCTCGAAAAGCACGGAAAGTCCCTCGATGCGGTCACGGTCTCCACCCCGGATCACATGCACTTCCCTCCCGCATTGGCCGCGCTTCGGTTGGGCAAACACGTCTATTGCCAGAAACCCCTGACGCACACGGTCTGGGAAGCCCGCCAACTCACCCTCGCCGCGCGCAAGGCCAAGGTCGCCACCCAGATGGGGAATCAGGGCATGAGCCATCCGCGCCTGCAGCGCGAAGCCGAGGTGGTGCGGGCCGGTGCGTGCGGCCGGGTGCGGGAAATGCACATCTGGACGGATCGGCCCGGTGGCTGGTGGCGACAGGGCCTCCAACGCGGCGAGGCCAAACCCGTCCCTCCGACTCTGGCCTGGGATCTGTGGCTGGGCGTAGCCCCCGAACGGCCTTACGCCGAGGGCTATCACTCCTTTGCCTGGCGCGGCCACTGGGATTTCGGCACTGGTGCCCTGGGCGACATGGGTTGCCATCTCATGAACCTCGCCGCGCTGGTTTGGCCCCTCGTGGATCCCGTGAGTATCGAGGCCGAAGGCGTGGGCGGCACTCAGGAGAGCCCTCCGGTGGCGTCGCGGGTGACTTGGGAATTCTCCAGCGCCCGCAATCATGGTCCGATAAAAATGATTTGGTACGATGGCGGCCGGCGCGCGCCGTCGGAACTCTTCGGCGGCAAGATCACGGAAGAAAACGGAGTCCTCGTCATCGGCGACAAGGATACGATGCTCACCTCCTACGACGGCGGGGCGAAATTCCTTTCCGGCGCAACGATCGCCGACTTCGCGTCCGCTCCCAGTTTCCTGCCCAAACACGACGGCTGGGAACGCAGCCACTACGAAGAATGGATTGCCGCCTGCAAGGGCGGTCCGAAGCCGGTTTCCAATTTCGATGTCTCCGGACCGGTCTCGGAAACCATTCTGTTGGGCAACGTGGCCCTGCGCACAGGACAAAAAATCCACTGGAATTCCGCAACGCTGAAGGCCGACACCGCCGCCGCCAATGCCTTGGTCACCAAGACGTATCGGCCGGGCTTTGGCGTGTGAGCACCGCCAGCGCGGTATCGCCCGGGTCCTCCGCCGGCGCCCGCGCAAAGCAGCGCAGTCTTTCAGGTGCACTGGCCGCCGCTCTGGCGCTGGCCCTTCCCGCGATCCGCGCTCTGGCCCGCCCGGCCGATCGCTACTTCACCCTCCAGGTCATCGACGAAGCCACGGGGCGAGGGGTGCCGTTGGTGGAGTTGAAAACGGTCAACCACATCGCCTCGTGGACCGATAGTGCCGGCGTGGTGGCGTGGAACGAACCCGGATTAATGGGTCAATCGGTCTACTTCCACATCGCCAGTCCGGGCTACGAATATCCGGAGGATACCTTCCATCAGCGGGGAATCCGTTTGCGCGTCGAGCCCGGTGGCCAGGCCAAAATCACCCTCCGCCGCCGGCAGATCGCCGAACGTTTGTACCGCGTCACCGGACAGGGCATTTACCGCGACAGCCTGCTGGTCGGTGCGCCCGTCCCCCTGCGAGAGCCCGCGCTCAATGCCCAGGTCCTCGGACAGGATACGGTCATCGTCACTCCGTACCGGGGAAGACTGTATTGGTTTTGGGGCGACACCGACCGCGCCGGGTTTCATCTGGGCAATTTCAGCGGCACCGGCGCCACCTCGGAGTGGCCGGAACGGGGCGGTCTCGCTCCGCATCAGGGGATCAACCTGGACTATTTCACCAACGCCGAAGGCTTCACCCGCGCCATGTGCCCGGAGAGCAGCTTCGGCGCGGGTCTTAAATGGATTGAAGGCGTTATGTCCCTGCGCGATGCCGACGGGCAGGAGCACCTCTGGGCGCGCGTCGCGGCCGGTACGGGGCTCGGCAGCACCCGTGATTGGCACCTCGCCCGCTTCAATGACGCGACGCAATGCTTCGAGTCCGTCGTTCGCTGGGACATCCACGACAGTCATGATTCGTCCCACCCCTTCCGGGCCCGGGTCGACGGCCAGGATTACCTGTACATCTACCCCGACCTGCGCGTACGGGCACAGTCCGATGCCCTGCGCGACTTGAAGAACTACGAAGCCTTCACCTGCGTTGCCGGCGAAGGTCACGTCCAGGGGACGAACACCCTCATCGCGCGGGACGCGCTGGGGCGGGCCCGGTATGCGTGGCGGGCGGGGGCCGATCGACTGCACGGCGGGCGCATGCAGGAGTTGACCCGCATGGGCCTTCTAGCCCCCGAAGAACATCCAGGCCGGGCGTACGATGTTGAAACCGGCGCATCCGTCGAAGCGGGGCGCGGTTCGGTTTTCTGGAACGAATTCCGCCGCCGCTGGCTCCGGATCCACTCCGGTCGCGCGGGTGAAATTTGGCTCGGGGAAGCCGACACCCCCACCGGCCCCTGGGCTTATGAGCGCCGCATCGCCGAACATGGACGGTATAATTTCTACAACCCGACCCAGCACCCGTTCTTCGACGAATCCGGTGGACGCGTCCTCTATTTTGAAGGCACCTACACCGCTACTTTTTCCGACGCCCCCGCGCGGACACCGCGTTACGAATACAACCAATTGATGTACCGACTCACGCTGACCGATCCGCGACTGGATCTGCCGGCGCCGGTTTATCGAGTGAAACGGAACCAGGAACCGGTTCGTTACCTGATGCGCGAGGACGTCGAGGCGGAACAGGCCTGGGCCGGGATCCAGTCGATTGCCTTTTACGCCATCCCGGCCGCCCGGCGCCCCGCCGGACTGATTCCCATCTACACCAACCCGGCTGGAACTCAGTTGCAGACGAACGCCCCGCGCCCCGGTGCGACTCCGATATTTTATGCGCTGCCTGCCACGGCGGCCAGTCCGCCGACGCCGCTCCTGTCCCTGGCATCGCCGACGGAACCGGATGCCGGCGCGCTCCCGGGTTGGGTCTGGAAGACGCCATCCGCGCTGCTGCCCCTGGATTTCCCCGTGCAACCGCTGCCGCCGGAACAACCGACACCGCGGTAACCGGGTCCCCTGGCATTGACACCCTCGGAACAGTGAAATAACTCTACCCCGCGAAATTCTCCCAAGCCTTGAGTGCGGTGCCCTGCTTCAAGGTTGGTTTTCAACCGGAAGATTTTTCGCGATTCATCACCCGGTCGCAGGGCTCCGCTCATGCGGGGAAAATACCCGGTCGCCGGCTTATTTTTAATTGAAAGGACGGGATGCTCAGAACGCTTAAGAGACTGTCGCTGGGTCTGGTCTTGATTATCGCCGCGGGCGCCACCCTGCTGTATTCGGATCGCGCCTCGCGGTACCGGCAGAAGCGCAGCCTCACCGCCACCGCCGCGAAGACACATCGGGTCGCGCTGATTCAACAGGCCTCGCAATCCATTCTTGAAGACGGCGTTCGCGGGGTGCTCGAATCCCTGGCAAAACGAGGCTATGCGGACGGCGGATCCATCCAACTGCGCCGCTATAACGCCGAGGCCGACATGCCCGTCGCCAACTCGATCGCCAAGGATGCCGTCAACGCCGGCAACGATCTGATCATCACGATCAGCACCCCGTCCCTGCAAACCGTCGCCAACGCCAACAAATTCGGCCGCCACACGCCCCATGTGTTCGGACTGGTCACCGACCCCTACGGCGCCGGAGTTGGAATCAATCGCACCAACCATCTCGATCACCCGCCCTACATGACGGGGTACGGCACGATGCAGCCCGTGGCCGCGGCGTTCCGGCTGGCCCGCCAACTCCGTCCCGAACTCAAATCCGTAGGACTGGTGTGGAACCCCACGGAATCAAACTCCGAAGCCCAGACCCGCGTGGGCCGCGCCGTCTGTCAGGAACTGGGGATCACCCTGGTCGAGGCGAACGCCGAAAATACCACCGGTGTCTCGGAAGCCGCCAATTCCCTCATCGCCCGCGGCGTCGAGGCCGTCTGGGTCAGTGGCGATGTCACCGTGCTGGTGGCCGTCGACGCCGTGATCGCCGCCGCCCGGCGCGGCAAGATTCCCGTCTTCACCGTCATCCCACCCAGCATCAAGAAAGGGAGCCTGTTCGACCTCGGTGCCAATTATGCCGACGTAGGCCGCGCGGTCGGTGAGCTGGCCGCGGACGTACTTGACGGCCGTCCACCCGCCGAGATTCCCGTCGAAAACCTCGTCCCGGAGATGCTCGCCGTGAACCGACTCGCGCTCGATGGCCTGAAAGACGCCTGGCAGCTGCCGGAGTCAGTCGTCAAGCGGGCCGACCTGGTACAGGATGAAACCGGGCTGCACAGCAAGACCACCGCCGGCACCGCCCCCCGCGCCGCCGCGGGCAAGAACTACAAGATCGGACTCGCCTACTTCGCCCCGGAACCCGGCGCGGAAATCTGCATGAAGGGAATCTTCGACGGCCTGCGCGCGTTGGGCTTCGAGGAAGGCAAAAACCTTGAGGTCCGACGCTCCCACGCGCAGGCCGAGATCCCCAACATCACGGCAATCCTCCAAAACTTCGATGGCTCGGATGTCGACGTCATTGTTCCGATGACCACGCCCGTCATCAGCGCCGCCTGCGGCATGGTGAAGCACAAGCCCGTGGTGTTCACCTACTGCTCCGATCCCCTGGCAGCCGGAGTCGGCTCCAGTTTCACCAATCACCTCAAGCACATGACCGGCATTGGCTCGTTTCCGCCAGTGCAGGACATGGTGGATCTCATCCGCGGAACCGTCCCCGGAATCAAATCCGTCGGCACGGTCTACAACGCCTCGGAGGCCAACTCCCGCAAGGTGGTGGAAGTCGCCCGGGGAATTTTCGCCCAGGCGGGTATCCGGCTCGAAGAAGCGACCGTGACCGGTTCGGGCGATGTCATCACCGCTGCCACGGCCTTGGTGGCGCGCGGGGTTCAGGCGTTTTACGCGCAGGGTGACAACACCGTGGCCCAAGCCTTCGACGTGCTGGTGAAGGTGGCGCAGGACGGCCGATTGCCGCTGTTCAACGACGACCCGGATTTTGCCGCGCGCGGAGCGGTGGCCTGCGTGGGCCTGGGCTATTACCAAAGTGGCGTCGCGGCGGCCGCGCCGCTGGCGCGGGTGCTGCTGGGGGAAAGTCCCGCGGGGATCCCCTTGGAGAATGTTTCCCAAAAGGCCCTGGTCCTGAATGAAGAGCGCGCCCGGAAACTGGGATTGAAATTCCCGCCCGCCATTCTCGCGGAAGCAGCCCAAGCCAAGGCCCGGGCCACGCCCCCCAAACCCGCCGGCGGGGCAGCGACCACCGCGCCCAAACGGAAATTCTTCGTGGACCTGCTGGAGTATCTGGACACGCCCAACGTCGAAATGGCCCGGGACGGCGTCCTGGAAGGCCTCGCCAAAGGGGGCTTGCAACGCGGTGTGGACTTCGAACTGCGCCACCGCAATGCCCAGGGCGACATGGCCACGCTCAGCAGCCTCGTCGATGCCGCCGTGACGGATAACACCGACCTCATCATCGCCTCCACCACTCCCGCCCTCCAGGGAGCACTGCGACGGTCCCACGGCAAGCCGATCGTCTTCACCCTGGTGGCGAATCCCATCGTGGCGGGCGCCGGAAAATCGGATCGGGATCACCTGCCGTTTGTCACCGGCTCCTACGCCTCCGCGCCCCACGCCGAGGCGCTGGCGCTGCTCAAGAAATGCCTGCCCGGCACGCGGCGCATCGGCACGCTGTTCGTTCCCGCAGAAGTTAATTCGGTGTTTTACAAGGACGAACTCCTGGCCGCCGCCGCCAAAGCGGGCTTGGAAGTCGAGGTACTGGGAATCAGTTCCAGCAGCGAAGTTTCGGATGGCGCTCTCGCCCTGTGCGGTCGCAACATCGATGTCTTCTGCCAGATCTCCGACAATCTGACCGGCGCCAGTTTCGCCAGCATCGGCCAGGTCGCCGCCCGCTCCCGCATTCCCCTGCTGGCGTTTGCCTCGGAGCAGACCAAGCACGGCGCGTTCATGGCCCTTTCCCGCGACTTTCACGACAACGGCGTCGATTCCGGGGAGATGGCCGCCCGCATCCTGCGCGGGGAAAATCCCGCCAACATCCCCTTCACCGCCGTCACCAAAATGCGACTCGGCGTCAATCTCGCCGCCGCCAGCCGGGCCGGAGTCACCATTCCCGAAGAAATCATTCGGAAAGCGGACAGTGTCCTCCGCTAGCCCAACGACACCCCAGAGCTCATCATGGAAATTACCAGGAATCCCTCCGGCGACACGCTGGAACTGCGGTTGCAGGGGCGCATCGATGCCCATTGGGCCGATTACGTCGGCAATGCCGTCGCCGAATCGATCCGGGGCGGGAGTCACCGCATCGAACTGAATTTCGCGCAGGTGGACTACCTCAGCTCCGCCGGGCTGCGAACGATCCTGAATTCCTACAAGCAGTTGAAGGCTGTGAAGGGTTCGTTGAGCATCACGCATCCCAGCGAAGGGGCGCTTAAGATCCTCCAACTGGCCGGACTGGCGGAATTGCTCCTCTCACCCACGCGGGCCACCGCTCCACGCGCGGCCGCCGCGGTGGCCGCAGCGCAACGGGTCGATCGCCCGGGGGCCGTGTTTGAAATTTATCCGCAGGCCCCGGGTGAGGTCTTGGAATGTACGTTGACCGGGCACCCGGAAAAATTCCCGCGGCAGGAATTTGGGGCGGCGGATTGCACGGATTTGTCCTTCCCTGACGGGGCCTTGGGCCTTGGTCTGGGAGCCTTCGGGCGGGATTTCGCCGATTGCCAATCACGCTTCGGGGAATTTCTCGCCGTGGCCGGGAGTGCCGCGGCGCTACCCACCGACGGCAGCACGGTACCGGACTGGCTGATCACCGAGGCGGACCTGGTACCTGAACTGAAGGTTTTGTACGGACTGAGCGCCCGGGGCCAGTTTGCGCAGATGCTCCGCTTCGATGCCAAACCCGAACCGCCTGGAGTGCTAAGTTTGAGCAGCCTCGTGGAGTCCGCCTTGGAACTCAGCGGCTCGACCCACGCGGCCATGGTCATTCTCGCCGAGGCCGCGGGCATCGTGGGCGCCGCCCTCCGACAGTCGCCCGGCCAGGCCGGCGCCGCGTCACGTCTGGAATATCCGCAGGCCCGCGAATGGATCTCGTCCAATACCGAGCGATCCAACACGCGCAATGTGGTGCTCATCGTCGGGATTGCCTCCCGACAACCCACCACCGAACTGCTGCCCTTCGTACGGCCCATCGGATCCGGCACGTCCGCGCAGGGACATTTCCACGCCGCGTATTTCCCCTACCGCCCCATTCAACGCGGCAATCTGGAACTCAAAAAGGCCGTCACGGACCTGCTGTCCCTGGAGTCCGCCCAAGGCCTTCTGCATCTGCTCGCCGATGAGCGCGCCTTTGAAGGCAGTGGCCAGACGGATCTGGTGCGCGGTGCCTGCTGGGTGGGGCCAATCGCACGGTTCCAAACCTCTCGTTCATGATTTCAACCCCGCTGTTCCCATGACGCTTTTCCTTGGCGCACTCACCATCGGATTGATCCTCGCCCTGCTGGCGCTGGGGGTTTATCTGAGCTTCCGCATCTTCAATTTCCCCGATATCACGGCGGAAGGTTCCATCACGCTCGGCGCCGCGATCGCCGCCACTCTGCTGGTCCGGGGCTACGGCCCCGTCACCGCCACGGCGGCCGGATTCGCCGGAGGCGTCGCCGCCGGAGCGGTCACGGGCATCCTCCACACCAAGTGCCGCATCAACGGCCTCCTGAGCGGCATCCTGGTAATGACCGCGTTGTACTCCATCAACCTGCACGTGATGAGCAAGAGCAACGTGCCCTTGCTCAACGAAACCACCCTGGCCACCCAGGCGGAAAAGATCGGGGCCGCCGTCTTCGGCGGAACCGCTGACCTGAATGTCTTTGGCTGGGAGGTCGGCGTCCGCGATGCCTCCATGCTGCTCGCTGTCTTCACCCTGATCTCCGTCCTCGGCGTCGCGCTGTATCTCTTCTTTCGCACCAATCTCGGCACCGCCATCCGGGCCACCGGGGACAATCCCCAGATGATCCGGGCGCAGGGCGTGAGTGTCGATTTCATCCTCATCCTGGGCCTCGGTCTCTCCAATGGCTTGATCGCCCTCGGCGGGGCGGTGCTGGCGCAGTATCAGGGGTTCGCGGATGTCCAGATGGGCATCGGCATGGTGGTCTGGGGCCTGGCGAGCGTGATCATCGGCGAAGCGTTGGTGGGCTCCACCAGCGTCGGGTTGCTGATCACCGGTGCGGTCATGGGCTCCGTCCTGTTCCGCTTGCTGGTCGCCATCGCACTCCGCTGGGGCTTGAACCCAAACGATCTAAAACTGATCACCGCCCTCTTCGTCTTTGCCGCGCTGGTCGGTCCGCAACTCTTGCAACGCCTGACCGCCCGGCGTCCGGTCATCACCTCCAACCCGGCCTGACATGCTGGAACTCGATAATCTCCAAAAAACGTTTCACCCGGGCACGCCCAACGAGGTGCGCGCCCTGCAGGGCGTCAGCCTGACGCTGGATCCCGGCTCGTTCCTCATCATCATCGGCACGAACGGTTCCGGAAAATCCACGCTGCTGAATGCCGTCGCCGGCACCTTCTTCGTCGACACCGGAAAGATCCATCTCGCCGGCCATAACATCACCCGCTGGGCCGAACATCAGCGCGCCCGGCTGATCGGCCGGGTTTTTCAGAATCCGTTCAGCGGCACGGCGCCGTCGATGTCCATCGCCGAAAACATGGCGCTCGCCGCCCGTCGGGGGCGTCCGCGCGGTTTCGGTTGGGCGCTCAATCAACGGCTGCGGGAGGAACTGCGCGAACGCGTGCGCTCCCTGAACATGGGACTCGAGGGACGCCTCGATAATGCCATCGGCAGCCTCTCCGGCGGTCAACGCCAGGCATTGACCCTCCTGATGGCTTCATGGCTCAAGCCCGAACTCTTGCTGCTCGACGAGCACACGGCCGCCCTGGATCCCAAGAGTGCCGATCAGGTCATCCGTCTCAGCCACGAGATCATCCAGCGCGACAAATTGACCACGCTGATGGTGACCCACTCGATGCAGCAAGCGGTTCACCTCGGGGATCGGCTGATCATGATGCACCAGGGCCGCATTCTCAGCGATCTGCGCGGAGCCGACAAAGCCCGGGCCCAGCCCGACGACCTGCTGCGTCGCTTCGAGGAAATCCGCCAGCGGGATCGTTTCTCCCCGTCCGTGGCCGAACTGCTGCAACGGGCCTACGTTTGAGCGATCCCCTTTCCCACGTTTTGACAGATTTTGCGCCCCCCGATAACTGACTACTGTGCCGCCGGATGAATATTGAAAGTCGTTTTGTCAGCCACGCCCTGGTACTGGAACTCCAGGGCTCGCTGGATGCCACCGCCGGCGACGTGGAACTCGCCCAGTGTGAAGGTCTGCTCGCGCCCGAGACCAAGCACGTCGTGGCGGATCTGCAGGGCCTGCAGGAATTGGATGCCGCCGGGGTCCACTGGCTGCTGAAGCTGCGCCGACAACTGGCCACCCGCTCGGCCCACCTCCGCGTCGTCTGTCCGACGGGCCCCCTGCGCGACACCTGCGACGCCGCCGGTTTGGCCCGCCACCTGCCCGTACAGGAAAACGTCGAGCTGGCCGTCTCCGGTTTCGCTTCCCCTTTCCGCACCTCCACCGAAAGCAACGGCCGCGTGCGGGTCATCTTCGCCTCGGGCCGGCTGGACGTGAAGATCGTCCCCGAATTGGAAGGGATCCTGAAGATGGAATTGGATGCGGGTCACCGCGCCGTGATCCTTGATCTGGCCGAGGTGACCTACCTGAGTTCCGCGGGGCTCTGTTCCGTACTGAAATACGCCAAGGCGTACTCGCAGGCGCGGGGCAAACTGGCCCTCCACGTCCCGCCCGGACCGGCCCGGGAAATCATCGCCCTCGCCGGCCTGCCCGACATCATGCCCGTTTTGGATTCGCTCGACGAAGCCATCTGGGCCGCGCTCTGAGGCGCCGCACCACCGCCCGCCGGAGCTCCGTCCCCTTCCCACCATGACCCCTCCGCGGAATCCCCTCCTAAAGAGCCTTCGGGCCAAGATCCTGGTCTTCGCCGTCCTGCCGATCTTCCTCATCCAGGTCCTCGTCATCGGTTTCATCGGCTACAAGATTTTCGCGGGCGAACGGGAGGATGTGCTCAAGCGCCTGGAAGCGGAGGTGGCCAAGGCCGCCAGCATGATCAATGGCGCCAATCGGGAAGCCACCATCGTCCCCGAGATCATGGCCCGAGCCCAGGAGGCCGGGCTCTTCGGAAAACGCCTTGAATCCTCCCAGTTTGCCCGGCGGGTTCTGGAAGAGCACGCGAGTTTCACCGGGGCTTATGTCGGTTACGAGCCCAATGCCGACGGCCAGGATGCCCAGTTCAAGGGATCCGTCAGCGAACCGGCCTTGTCCCACGCCCATGATGCCACCGGCCGCTACCTGCCCTATTGGTTCCGCAGCCCGACCAACACTGGCGCCATCCAGCTGAAGCCGCTGATCGACATGGAGTCCAGCTTCTACTACCGCGGCATCAAGAACCGCGTAGAGGACGGCACGGAAACCCAGGGCATCGTCCTCGAAGGCGGTATCAGTCGCCATTATGACCCCGCCACCACCCGGGGGCAGCTCGCCTACATGATGACCGAGCCGTACAACTACGAGGGCGTGCTGATGGTCGAGCAGACCTTTCCGATCATTCGCAACGGCCGTTTCGCCGGCATCTGCGGCGTGGATCGGGCCCTCAAGGATCTGGAAACCCTGATCGACGGCCTCAAACCGTTCGCCTCCGCCGAGTTCCTGCTGATCAGCCGGCGCGGCCGCGTCATCTGCTCCACGGCGGACAAGACGCAGCAGACCCACCGGATCGAAGAGACGCCCTACGCCGACCTGCTGCCGCAATTCTACGCCAGCGCCCCCGCCCACCCGGTGTTCCTCCGGGATCCCCGGGACAATAAATTCCACATCTTTCACGCCGCCCTCATTCCCGTGGGACGATGGACACTGGTCTGTCGCATCGATACCAGCGAAGTCACCAAGCCCGCGTTGGATGCGCTGCTCTGGCCGATTGGTGCGGCGCTGGTGGGCGTTGCGGGCATCGTGTTCATTCTGACCGGACTCGCGGGTGCGGTCAGCCGCCGGGTCGGTTATGCCTCGGGCATCGCCCAGAAGGTCGCCGGCGGCGATCTCACCTGCGCCGTCACTCCGGGCGGTCGCGATGAAACCGGCGATCTCCTCAATGCGCTCAGCGGCATGATCTCCAGCCTGAACAGCCTGGTCGGCAAAGTCCGCATGTCGAGCATCCAGCTGGTCTCCACCGCGACCCAAATCTCCGCGTCCTCCAAGTCCCAGAAGACCGCCGTCCACGATCTCGGCACCTCGACCCACCAGATGGCCGCCGCCGTGAACGAGATTTCCGCCACGTCCCGCGAGCTGTCCCAAACCATGAGCAAGGTTTCGCTCACCGTCGGTGAAACGGCGCGACTCGCGAATCACGGCCGCCACAGCCTCGGGGGTCTGAGCGAAACCATGAAATCGCTGGAGGAGGCCACGCGGTCCATTTCCGGCAAACTGACCGCCATCAGCGAACGGGCCCGGAACATCAATGCCGTAGTCACCACCATCACCAAGGTGGCCGATCAAACCAACCTCCTCTCCCTGAACGCCGCCATCGAGGCCGAGAAAGCCGGCGAATACGGCCTCGGCTTCTCCGTCGTTGCCCGGGAAATTCGCCGGCTCGCGGATCAAACCGCCATCGGCACCCTCGATATCAGCCGCATCGTCGGCGAAATGCAGAGTGCCGTTTCCGCCGGGGTCATGGAGATGGAGAAATTCACCGACGAAGTCAGCCGCGGCGTGCGCGATGCCTCCGGCGTGGGTCATCAGCTTGGGGAAATCATCAACGCCATCGAAAAGGTCACACCCCAATTCCAATCGATCACCGAAGGCATGCAGGCTCAATCCACCGGGGCCGGCCAGATCAGCGAGGCGATGGTGCAATTCAAGGAGAGTCCACACCACCAGCGCCGCCATTGGGGAGTTTGAGAAGGCCACCGCCAACCTTTACGAGGCGGTCAAGGATCTGCGCGAAGAGATCTCGCGATTCAAAGTCGAGTAAACCGGGCCGCCCAGGCACGGAATGTCGTGCCGGCCCGGCCATCACCCCAACTGAGGGACACGTCGAATGCCGTCACCTGACGCACCGCCCGGCCGCCCGGCGCCCAAGGGATTGTACTTGCAGTACAGCGTGGGCCCGCACGCGTGCTGTCTCCCGTGCAGTTGGGTGGAGCAGGTGGTTCCCCGCGTGGAAGTGACCCCGATCCCCGAGGCACCCGGGCATGTCCACGGGTTACTGCGCTACCACGGCGGCGTCGTCCCCGTAATCGATCTCTGCACCCTGCTGATTCACCAACCCGCCGCGGTGAAACTCAGCAGCCGCATCATCCTGCTCCGACGCGCCCCCAATCTCCCCGGCGTCGTGCTCGGAGTGCTGGCAGAAAAGGTCCTGAACGTGCTCGAATTTTCCGAGGACGACTGCCGCTTCTCCGGGCTGCCCGGCGCAGTGGCCGGTCTGATGTCAGGCCGGGTCGCCGACACCCCGGCCGGTCTGATCCACATTCTGGAGCCCGCCCGCCTGCTGGCCCTCGGCGCCCCACCCACCGCCGGGGTCACCCTCACGGCCGTCTCCCCGGAGCCCGCATGAATCTCTCCGCGCATCTCCGTGACCGGCTGCTGCGGGAACTGGCTTTACAGGACGAGTTTCTGGATCCCCGCACCCTGCGACTGGCGGCGGCGGAGCGCATGGCGATACTGGAACTAAAAGACGAAACTTCCTACTGGGAGCAAGCCGCGGACTCGGACGTGGAATTGGCCGCATTGCGGGACGGATGTCTGGTGGCCGAGACCGGATTCTTCCGCGACGAAACCCCGTTCAGTCTCCTGCCCTGTTGGGCGCAAGCACGTCGCCACTCCGGGGAGACCTTGCGGATTCTCAGCGCCCCATGCTCCACCGGCGAGGAACCCTACTCCATCGCCATCGCCTTGCTGGAGTCGGGTTGGAAGGAAGACTCGTTTGTCATCGATGCCGTGGACATCAGCCGGACCGTCCTGCACGCAGCGCAACGCGGCCTCTACCCGACCCGACGCGTACAGCCATTGCGGACCGACCGAAAAGAACGTTTCCTCCAAAGATCCGGCGCTTCCTGGCAAGTGCGTCCGGAAGTGCAGCGACACGTCCGCTTCCACGAACGGAATCTCACCCAACCCAATTTTTCCGCACCCGCCGCGCCGTATGACGCCGTTTTCTGCCGCAATCTGCTGGTCTACCTGACCGAGGCCGGTCGACACCAATTGCAGGCGAACCTGCTCCAGTCACTGGCCTCGGACGGACTCTTGATCGTCGGACACGCCGAAGCAGCCCAGATCGGGCGACATCCCGCGTGGGTTTCGATGCCACCGCCCGGAGCCTTTGCATTCGTCCGGCGCGGGGCAGTGCCAGCGGAGTCGCTCGCCATCGGCACAGCGAAGTCGGCACCCTCACCCACACCCGAAATTTCACTCCCGTCCAAGACTCGGCATCGCGAACCTTCTGATCCAACTACCGCGCGCCTTTCCCAGGACACCGCCGCAACGGCGCTGCTGGATCGCGTCGAAGCCCTCGCGGATGCCGGACGATTGTCGGAAGCGGGTGCGTTGTGCGCGGAATGGATCGGACAGCATCCGTCCAATAGTCGGGCTCATTACCTCTTGGGACTGATTCGCAGTGCCGACGGCCATCCGACGGAGGCCCGGCAACTGTTTGCGACGGCGCTGCGCCTCGACCCGCACAACCACGACGCCCGACTGCATCTCGCCGCGGAATCCGCCGCCCCGAAAAAACCGTCTCCCCTCCCCACCGGGCCCGGGTTGGTGCCGCCAGGAAAACGGTCCGCAACACCCCACCGGTCATGAGCGACACCCCGCCCGCCTCCCGTGATTGCTGGTCGCGCATCGGCGTCGACGGTGACCACAGCTGCCCGGAATTACCCAAATGGAGCGTCTGCGGCAATTGCCCGGTCTTCATCGACCACGGACGAACGCTCTTCGAAACCGCTCCGCCGCCCGGCTACCTGGCACAATGGTCGGAGGTCCTGGCCCAGGAACCGGTGACCCGCCGGACGACGATCGAATCCCTGGTGGTCTTCCGGATCCACGGCGAGTGCCTTGGACTGCGCACCAGCACATTTCTGGGTGTGGACGAATACCGCTGCCCGCGCCGGGTGCCGCACCGCAGCAACGAGATTTTTCTGGGCCTCGTTGCCGTGGAAGGCCGCATTCACCTCTGCGTGGACCTCGGCGCCCTGCTCGGCATTCCGCGACGCGACGCCGACACCCCGCCATCCACCGCCACGAAATTGCTGATCATCGAATGTGCGGGGCAATCGATGGCGTTCCCGGTCGCCGAGGTTCTGGGGGTTTTCCGCTTTGACGAATCGGCCAGCCATGCGGCGCCCTCCACGCTCCAGAAGGCCGTGCCCTCGTTCACCACGCGCATTTTTCAGCATCAGAACCAGCCGGTGGGCGCCCTGGATGCAGAAGCCCTGCTCAACCACTTGCACAGGAGCGTTCTCGCATGAGCGACGATCTCAGCGGTTTCTCCTTGATGGAGCTGTTCCGCCTCGAAGCCGAGACGCAGCTCTCGGTGCTCAGCTCGGGACTGGTCGCCCTGGAAACGGACCGCTCGCAGGCGCAGGCCGAAGCCCTGATGCGCGCCGCCCATTCCTTGAAGGGCGCCGCCCGGATTTGCGGGCTCAACACCGCCGTAAGCCTCGCGCACGAAATGGAGAGCGTCCTGGTGGCCTCCATGGACGGGACCGCCCAATTGACGGCTCTCCACATTGACTGGTTGCTGGAAGGCGTGGATTGGCTGGGGCAGATTTCCCGCCAAACCGAGGACGCTGTCGAAGCCTTTCAACAATCGATCCAACCCGCCGCGGACGCTTTGATCGGACGCCTCGGCTCCATCCTCAACGCCCCGCCCGCGCCCGTTCCGCCCGCCACACCGGCACCCATCGAGATTGCCCCGGTCCCCTCCCCCGAACCGAACGCCGTCTCCGACGAAGGCCCCGGGCCAGCGACTCCTCCGGCCCTCACGAAGCCGCATCCGCCGGCGACCGCCACCGAGCCCGCCGATACCACGGTCCGCATCAGCGGGGCCAATCTCCAACGCCTGATGGAACTGGCCGCGGAATCGATCCTGGAATCCCGTCACCTCACCCCCTTCGGAAATTCGCTGCGGCAGCTGCAACAAAACCACGAGGGACTCCGCCGTCTCTTGAATGCATTTCCCGCCGGGCGGGAACACCCGGGCACCGTCCCACCGACCGCCTGGCTCGCGGAAATCCGGGACCAGCTCACGCGCACGGAGTCCGTTCTAGCCACCCAACGGGAGGAGTTCGATCGCATCTTACGCCGCAGCACCACTCTCGCCGACCGCCTGCATCACGGTCTCGTGGCGAGTCGCATGCGACCGTTGTCGGAAGGGATCCAGGGATTCCCCCGCCTGGTGCGCGATACCGCCCGGGTGTTGAACAAGCGTGCGCGATTCACCGTGATCGGCGAAGGCACCTTGGTGGATCGCGATCTGCTGGAGAAGTTGGAGGCGCCCCTCGGTCACATGCTGCGCAATTCCATCGATCACGGGCTGGAGAGCCCCGAGGAACGGGTGGCCCGGGGCAAACCGGAAGAAGGCCGCATCCGCCTCGAGGCCCGACACGCCGGCGGCATGTTGTGTCTGGTGGTGAGCGACGACGGGCGGGGCATCGAAGCCCCCCGACTCCGGACGCAAGTCGTCAAAAAGGGGATGTGCACCGAGGACGTGGCCGCCCGCTTGTCGGAGGACGAATTGCTAACGTTTCTCTTCCTGCCGGGATTCTCCACCGCAGAGAAGGTCACAGAAATCTCCGGCCGCGGCGTGGGGTTGGATGTGGTGCAGACGATGGTCCAGGAAGTGGGCGGCACCCTGCGCGTCACCACCGAAGCCGGACGCGGCACCGCGTTCCACCTGCAACTACCCATCACCCGATCGGTGATCCGGGCGCTGCTTCTGGAAATCGCCGGCGAGATCTTTGCGCTGCCTCTCGCCCGCATTCATCGCGCCCTCCAGGCTCCCCGCGAAAGCCTCCGCCACATCGAAGGCCGACCGTTCGTGCTGCTCGATCAACAAAACGTCGGACTGGTGGGTGGGGCGGAACTACTCGGCCTTCCGGCGCCATCCCGGGAAACTTCCGCGGCGGAATTGACCGCTGTTATTCTGCGCGACGCCCACCAGACCTACGGGATCGAGGTGGACCGATTCGTCGGCGAATGCGAACTCGTGGTCCGGCCGCTGGATTCACGACTCGGCAAGATTCCCGACGTCAGCGCCGTCGCGCTGCTTGAGGATCATTCGCCGGTTCTCATTTTGGATGTCGACGACCTGCTGCGGTCCATTGAGTCGCACCTGCACCGGGGAGCGCTCCGGCCGCTCCCGACGGCGGCGCTGCCCCGCGAGGCCCACGCGCCCCGGCGCATCCTGATCGCCGAGGATTCTCTCACCGTGCGGGAACTGGAGCGAAAACTCCTCACCCAGGCGGGGTATGAAGTTCATGTGGCCGTCGACGGCATGGACGCCTGGAATGTTCTCCTCAGCACCGCCGTGGACCTGTTGATTACGGATGTGGACATGCCCCGCCTCACCGGGCTGCAATTGGTCACGCGGGTGCGACAGTCGCCCCGTCATGCCCGGCTGCCGGTGATCATCATGTCGTACAAGGATCGCGAGGAGGATCAAATGCGCGGTCTGGAAGCGGGTGCCAACTTGTATCTCACCAAAAGCAGCTTTCGCGATCAGACCTTTGTGCAGACCGTCACGGAATTGCTGGAGCACCACACCCCATGAGAATCGCCATCGTGAATGACCTGACGCTGGCGGTCGAAGCCCTCCGTCGCGCCATTGTCCTGGCCCCCGGCTACGAACTCGCGTGGATCGCGCGGGACGGGCGCGAGGCGGTGGAACGTTGTCGGATGGATCGCCCGGACCTGGTGCTGATGGATCTGATCATGCCCGTCATGGACGGCGTGGAAGCCACGCGGCGCATCATGGCGGAAACCCCGTGCGCCATTCTGGTGGTGACGGCCAGTGTCCGGAAAAACGCCACCAAGGTTTTTGAAGCCATGGGTTACGGTGCCCTTGATGCGGTCAACACGCCCAGCTTTGGTCTCAAATCCAGTCCCGACTGGGGAGCCCCGCTGCTGGCCAAGATCGACACGATCAGCCGCCTGCTCGGCAAGCCCGGAGGGGCGGCGCCCGTGAGTCCGCCGGCCCCCATGAATCCGGGCGCTTACTGCCCGCCGGTGATCGCTCTTGGGGCCTCCACCGGCGGCCCCGCGATCTGTGCCCGAATCCTCGCGGGCCTCCGCCCCGGTCTCGGCGCGGCGGTCGTGGTGGTGCAGCATATCGACGCCCATTTCTCCCAAGGCCTGGCGCAATGGCTGGGACAGCACACGACCCTGCCCGTCGCCCTGGCCGAAGCCGGGAACTCGCCGCAGATCGATCAGGTACACGTGGCCCGGGGCGATGAACATTTGCGGCTCGATCACCGTGCGCGCTTCGCCAGCGGCCTCGAACCCGGCGGGCGTTTTTACCGTCCATCGATTGATGTCTTCTTTGAGAGTCTGGCCACGCTCCCGCGCGGGTCGGCGGTCGGCGTCCTGCTAACGGGCATGGGCCGCGACGGAGCGGAAGGGATGCGCGAACTCCACCGCTGCGGACACCGCACACTCGCCCAGGATCCCGCCACGTGCCTCGTCGACAGCATGCCCGCCGCCGCCATCGCGCTGGGGGCCGCCAGTCAGATCCTGGGACCGGACGCCCTCATTACCGCGCTCCAATCCGCCTTCCGCCCGACTCGCCCCGCCGCCTTATGAATCCCATCGTCTCAAACCCGGCACCCCCTCGGCCGCTCACCGTCCTGCTCATCGATGACCAACCCATCGTCGGCGAGATGGTCCGCCGCATGCTTGCGGGCGAGACGGACATCACCCTGCACTACGAGAGCGATCCCGCCCGCGCGCTCGCCCGTGCGGAACAGGTGCGGCCGACGGTAATCCTGCAGGATCTGGTCATGCCGGCCGTCGACGGCATTACCCTTGCCCGACAAATCCGCACCCACCTCGCGACGTCGGAAATCCCGTTGATCGTCCTGTCCAGCAAGGAGGAGCCCAAGACCAAGGCCGAAGCCTTTGCCAACGGCGCCAGCGATTACCTGGTCAAACTGCCGGACCGAATCGAATTGATCGCCCGCATTCGGCATCACTCCCGCGGTTACCTCAACCTCATCGAACGTAACGAAGCCTTCGCCGCCCTGCAACGCACCCAGGAGGCATTGAACCGGGAACTCGCCGAGGCAGCCTTGTACGTGCGGGGCATCCTCCCGCCACCCCTGAGCGGCCGCGTCACCACGGCCTGGGAATTCATCAGTTCCAGCTCCCTCGGAGGCGACAGCTTTGGCCATCACTGGCTGGATGAAGACACCCTGGCCATCTATCTGCTCGACGTCTGCGGACACGGCGTGGGCGCGGCCCTGCTGGCAGTTTCGGTGGTGAATGTGCTGCGGTCCCAGTCGCTGCCCCGGATCGATTTCCGCGACCCGGTATCGGTCCTCTGCGGCCTGAACGCGGCGTTCCCCATGGAACGTCACAACAATATGAACTTCACCTGCTGGTATGGCGTGTACCATGCCCCGACGCGCACCTTGCGCTTTGGCAGCGGCGGCCACCCGCCCGCGGTCCTGATCAAGGCCGGTGGTCAGCCAAGGGAACTGCTGCGCACGCCCGGATTATCCATTGGCAGCCTTGAAGATGCACGGTATCTCTCGAACCAAACCACCGTGCCACCCGATTCCCTGCTCTACATCTTCAGTGATGGCGTTTATGAGATCACCAAGCCCGATGAGTCGTTGTATCAACTCGAGGAATTCATCGGACTCCTCAGCGCTCCGCTGGCAGACGGTCCGGCGGACGTGCAACGCCTGCTCGACGTCGCCCGCCGGGTCGGTAAAACCGACATCTTTGATGACGACTACAGCCTGTTGCGCCTCCATTTCACCTAAACGGCCCGACCGGAAACTGCCGAGATAACCGTCAACCACCGGATAAGAACCACCGTGCACTGGGAACTTTCCTTCGATAACAAATCGCCCGAATTGATCCAGGCGATTGAAGACGCCGTGCAGTTTGTGGAAACAAACGGCGCCTCCAACCAGGCCCTCTACCACGTCCGCTTCGTGCTGGAAGAGATGGGGACAAACATCCTGAAATACGGCTACGACGACGCCGACACCCATCGCGTGTACTTCCGCGTCGATCTGACCGCGGACACGGTCCAGGTCCTTCTGGAGGACGATGGCCATGAATTTGACCCCACGAAAACGGCTGCGCCCGACACCACGCTGCCGCTCGAACAACGGACGCCCGGAGGCCTGGGGTTGATGCTGGTGCGGAAACTGGTTCGGCGCCTGGATTACGAACGACGGGACGGGAAGAACTATTCCACCATCCTGATCACGCGTTGAAAATAGCCCGGGCGCCGCAGCCCCAGGCCATTGACGGTCGGGTTTGAGTCCAGGGATGCGGCGTCCTACCAATCAACGAATGATCACCGTGTCCGCCTGGCTTCCGCGCACCATTACCGGCTTGGGCGCCCTCTTTTTGAGTGCTTCGTTGCACGCCGTGGAAATCATCGGCCATCGCGGCGCCTCCTTCGACGCCCCCGAAAATACGCTCGCCTCGATGAACCTCGCCTGGCGCCAGCAGGCGGACGGGATCGAGACCGACATCCATTTATCGCAGGATGGACGGATCGTGGTGATCCATGACTACGACACCCTGCGAGTCAGCGGAATCAGCAACCGGGTCGCCAGCACCCCCTGGGCACAATTGCAGCGCCTCGATGTCGGCTCCTGGAAGGGAGCGGACTGGGCCGGGGAAAAACTGCCCACCCTGGACTCGCTGATCGCCACCGTACCCCGCGATAAATGCTTCCTGATCGAAATCAAGGTGCATGAAGAGATCCTGCCCGCCCTGGAGGCCGCCTTCCAGGCGTCGCACAAATCCCCGCAACAGCTGCGGATCATCACGTTTTATCTTGAGACCGCCCAGGCCGCGAAGACCCGTTTTCCGAAGCACGAGGTCTATTGGCTGGTGGGGTATGGCAAGGACCCGGCGACCGGGCAGCCGCCGAGCGTGACGGAGTTGATCGCCAAAGCCCGGGCGGCCCACCTCGACGGATTGGATTTGGACGCCAAATTCCCGATCGATACCCGCTTCGTTCAACAGGTACACGCCGCCGGACTAAAACTCCATGTCTGGACGGTGGACGATCCGGAGCGCGCCGCCGTCCTGGCCGCCGCAGGAGTGGACGGCATCACCACCAACAAACCCAAACTCCTGCGCGAGCGCCTCAAAAAGTAGCAACCGTCCATCACGATCCCCGGCCTCGCCGTTTTAAAAACCGGTGGTAAGTACCACTGACTTTCCCGTCGGCGTGCGGCCTTCGGCTTGGGCCAATTCCCCTTGTCGGACCCGCTGGGGGCACTTCAACCCGAAGAAAGCGCGCCCAGCCGGGGCGCAAAAAAACGGGAAACAGAGAGTGTCTGTTTCCCGTTCGCTAAAGGGATTGGCCTTAGGTCGCGTCGACGAACTTGATGACGCGGCCCTTCTCCGAGCGTTTGCGCTGACCCTCGTCGAGGATCTTCTTGCGCAACCGCAGGTTCTTCGGCGTCGCCTCCACATACTCGTCGACGTCGATGTACTCCAAGGCCCGTTCCAAGCTGAGCTTCATCGGCGCGTTGAGCTGGATGCCCTTGCCGTCGCCCTGCGAACGCATGTTCGTGAGCTTCTTTTCCTTCACCGGATTCACCGGGATGTCGTTCTCGCGGGCGTTTTCGCCCACGATCATGCCGATGTAGATCTGGTCGCCGGGTTCCACCATCAGGCGGCCGCGTTCCTGCACCATGTTCAGCGCATAGGCGGTCGCTTCGCCGCCTTCCATCGAAACGAGGGATCCATTCTTTCGTGCCGCGATCTCGCCGCGATCCGTGCCGTATTCGTGGAACAAATGGCTCATCACGCCCATGCCCTTGGTCATGTTCACGAGGTCGGTCTCGAAGCCGATCAGCCCGCGCATCGGCGCCAGCGCTTCCACGGAGACCGTGTTGCCGACGTGGTTCATGCCCGTGATCTGGGCCTTGCGGAAGGCGAGGTTTTCCATCACCGAACCGAGATTCTCGGACGGGACTTCCACGTACACCTTCTCGATGGGCTCCAGCGGATTACCGGATTCGTCTTTCTTCCAGAGCACTTCCGGGCGGGAGACGAGCACCTCGTAACCCTCACGCCGCATCTGCTCGACCAGGATCGCGATCTGCATCTCGCCGCGTCCGGCCACCGCGAACACCTTGGGATCGCTGGTCTGCGCGATACGCAACGCGACGTTGGTCCGAATTTCCTTCACCAGCCGGTCCCAGATGTGCCGGGCCGTCACCAGTTTGCCATCCACGCCACCCAGCGGTCCGTCATTCACGGCGAACTCCATCTGAATCGTCGGCGGATCAATCGGGATGTACGGCAGCGGCGGGCGCACTTCGGAATCACAAATGGATTCACCGATGAACACCTCTTCGAAGCCGGTAACACCGACGATGTCGCCGGCGTGGGCCTCGGGAATCTCGATCCGCTTCATACCCTCGAAGTGGTAGATCTGCGTGATCTTGTTCCGGGACACCTTGCCATTGCCGTGACGGCAGATGGCCGAGTCACCGACCTTGACCTTGCCTTCGTAAATCTTGCCGAACGCAATCCGGCCGAGGTAATCGCTGTAATCGAGGTTGGCGATCAGGATCTGGAATCCCTCTCCGGCATGGGCGCGCGGCGGCGGGATGTGCTTGACGATCGCATCGAAAAGCGGCTCCATCGTGCCCGTGACGTGGTCGAGTTCCAACTTGGCGTAGCCCTGTTTGGCCGAGCAGTAGATGAAGGGGAAATCGAGCTGCTCATCCGTGGCGTTGAGGCTCATGAAGAGCTCGAACACCTGGTCCAGCACCTTCTTCGGATTGGCGTTGTCGCGGTCGATCTTGTTGATGACGACAATCGGCTTGGCTCCGGCTTCGAGCGCCTTGCGCAAAACGAAACGGGTCTGCGCCTGCGGACCTTCGGCGGAATCCACCACCAGGAGCACACCGTCGATCATGTTCATGATCCGCTCCACCTCGCCGCCGAAATCCGCGTGTCCGGGGGTGTCGACGATGTTGATGTGGTAGTTCTTGTATTTGAAGGCCGCGTTCTTGGCCCGGATGGTGATGCCCTTTTCCTTCTCCAGATCCATGGAGTCCATGAGGCGCTCCACCGAGGTCTCGGCCTGGTTTGAACGGAATGTCCCGGACTGCTTCAGAAGGCAATCGACCAACGTCGTCTTGCCGTGATCGACGTGCGCGATGATCGCAATGTTACGAATATGCTGCATAAAATGAAATCTTTCCCCACTTGGGGGAAATCGTAAAATGGCGGTTCCCGCCTTGGGGTCAAGATTGAGCTTTTAGGGAGTCGAAAGTTCACCTTTTCGACACCTCCCGGCGCCGGGCGCCGCTTTCGCCCGTTCGTTTCCGTCGCGACACCGCACCCTCCGGCGGGCTTCTTTGCGCGAGTCCGTCACATGTGGTTACCTGCGACCATGCCTGCAGTCCCCTTTGCCGAAGTCGCCCTGCGCCTGCGCCCCGACGATGACGTCGCGGTCGCCAAATCCCCCCTGAAGGCCGGCTGCGAGATCGCCGACGGCCCGCAGGTGCTGTGTCTGAACCAGGACATCGGCCGGGGCCATAAATTCGCCGTCCGCCCGCTGGCGGACGGGTCGATCATTCGCAAGTACGGCCAGACGATCGGCTTCGCCCGCGGCGCTATCCGCCCCGGCGACCACGTCCACCTGCACAATCTGGCGGTCCGCGACTTCGCCCGGGATTACGAATTCGGCACCAACGTCCGACCACTGCCCCCGCTACCGGCCGGATCCGAGCGTACGTTCCCGGGTTTCCTGCGTCCCGGCGGCCGGGTGGGGACGCGCAACTACGTGGCGGTCATCTCGAGCGTCAACTGCTCGGCTTCCGTCTCAAAATACGTCGCCGAACGCTTCCGCGGACCCGACTTCGCCCGCAATTTCCCCGGGGTCGATGGGGTCGTGGCCTTCACCCATAAGAGCGGTTGCGCGATGCCCGACGACGAACCCACCCGCCTCTTGCAGCGCGTTCTGGCCGGCATCGCCCGCCATCCCAACATCGCCGGGTACGTCCTCATTGGCCTCGGTTGCGAGGTCAATCAGACCGAGCGGTTGGTGAAGGATTTCCATCTCGACCGCCTGCAACCCGGCGAACAGGCCCCGGCGGTGATGAACATCCAAACGCAGGGGGGCATTGCCAAAACCATCACGGCCGCTGTCGCGGCGGTGGAAAAACTCCTGCCCGCGGCCGCCGCCCAGCGCCGCCAACCGATGCCCCTGAGCAAGCTGACCCTCGGCCTGAACTGCGGAGGTTCGGACGGCGCCAGCGGGATTACGGCCAATCCGGCCCTCGGCGTGGCCAGCGATGAACTCGTCCGGCACGGCGCCGCGAGTGTCCTGGCGGAGACCCCGGAGATTTACGGAGCGGAACACCTATTGACCCGCCGCGCCCTTTCCCGGGAGATCGGCGAGAAGCTCGTGGCCCAGATCCGCTGGTGGGAAGCCCACGCCCGGCTGCACGGCGCATCCATCGACAACAACCCCAGCGTGGGCAACAAGGCCGGCGGCCTGACCACGATTTACGAAAAAAGCCTCGGCGCCCTCGCCAAGGGTGGCCAGGCACCGCTCGCCGCGGTCTATCAATACGCCGAGGCCATTACCACACCCGGACTGGGCTTCATGGACACCCCGGGCTTCGATCCGGTGAGCATGACTGGCCTGGTCTGCGGCGGTGCGAACGTGGGCGTCTTCACCACCGGCCGCGGCAGCGTCTACGGCTGCAAACCGATGCCCTGTATCAAGGTCGCCACCAACACCACGTTGTACGATTGGATGCGGGACGACATGGACATCAATGCCGGCACGATCCTCGACGGCACGGAGACGGTGGATCAGGTCGGTCACCGGATTCTGGAGGAAATCATCGCCGTGGCCGGCGGCAAACGGACCAAGAGCGAACTTCAGGGAATCGGTGACGAGGAGTTTGCCCCGTGGTTGCTGGGGCCGGTGTTTTGAGGCAGCCGCGGTCGTCCGCTGCCAGGCACTTCGGAGGCCAGGGCGATCTTCCTCCGTGGGGATCGACGGAAGGTATTCGCCTCCCCGTTCTTCACGTCAAAAGAACGGTGACCGGCGAATGTCCCTTTCCAAGGGCGAGCTACTTCGCCAGCACCGGAGCGCCCGCACCGAATTTCAGGCTGGGCTTTTCGGCGGTGGCACTCACTTCCAAACCAATCCAATGCCCGTTGGCCGAGTGCGCGGGGAAACCGCAGGCGAGCGCATAATCACCCGCTTCCTCAGCCGTGAACCGAAATTCAACCCCCTTTTTACCCGTTGTGCCCCGCAGCGGAGTCGGGGTGGACGCACCTTTGAAGGCAGGTTCACCCATTTGGATCTTCCGCACGAAACTGCGCTCGACCACGATGGCGCTGTGCGGCACGGGGCTGTTGTTGGTAAAATTCACCACCACCTGCCATCCCTGCGGAATGACGTATTGGGCGCCCCCTTTGGCAAAGCCATTAAAATTCATGCCGTAGTTCGCCGCATTGTAAGCCGCGATTATGACTAATTTCACCGTCTTGGGCGCGGACGGATCGAGGGCGATGAACATGTCCTCTTTCGGTTCGGCGGTTTTGGCGCCTTCAGCAACCGCATGCGCCGCGTGACCGGCCGGCGGAGCGTCTTCGGCACGGAGACCCAGCGACAGGCCGAGCAACAGGGCGAGGGAAAAGCGAGGGGGCATGGCGTTAAAACAACAGAGCAACGGACGAGTGCAGGATGAAATATAGCTTGGAAAAGCGGCCGGGAGGGGCATCCGCCCCTCCCGCGATCCGTCATTCGAGCGGAGCCAGCTCCGCCCCGGCGGGAACTTTGTCGGCCGGGACCAGCATCCACACCGCGCCCCGCTCATTCTGCGCGGGATCCGCCGGCCCGCCGTAGTTCGCCTTGGCATCCGTCACGTAAAGTGTGCCGTCGGAAGCCTGGCCACCGCCGGTAAACATCAATTTGGTGTCCAGCAATTCCTCCATCTGCCAGTTGCCCTTGGCATCACGGGCGGTTCCCCACAATTTCCCCGAACCCCAGTCGCCAAAGAAATAGGTGCCGTCCATTTGCGGGAATTTCGCACCGCGATAGACCCCGAAGCCGATCACGCAGTTACCCTGATCCACGTGACTGTATTCGCAGATGGGCATCTCGCCCACCCGCGGGGCATCCTTTACCGCTTCAAGGTCCGGTTTACCGGCCGCATCCAGCGGCAACGGAAACGGATGGGTGGCACACATGAATTTCCATCCATAATTCACGCCCCCTTTGCCCTTGGGCTCGAAATCAATCTCTTCGTAGTGGTTCTGCCCAACATCGGCGATGTACATGTCCCCGCTCTTCGGATCGAACTGAAACGTCCACGGATTGCGCAGGCCATAACTCCAAATCTCGGGCCGCGCATTGGGATGCAGTTTATTGAAGGCTTCCTCGGTCACCCCAAAGAGCTTCATCTGCGAGCCTGGGGTGATAAACGGATTATCCTTGGGAATGGAGTATCCCCGGTCCGGTGAGGTGGGGTTCACATCGATGCGCAGGATCTTCGACAGCAGGGTGGTCAGGTCCTGGCCCGCACCCAGCACGTCGCCTTCCCATCCGCCGTCGCCACTCCCGATATAGAGATAACCGTCCGGGCCGAAAGCGATTTCGCCGCCGTTATGATTGGCGTAGGGGCGGGGCATCTGGAAAACCACCCGGGCCGACTCAGGATCGGCGCGATCGGGATTCTTTGGGGAGACGCGATACTCGACAATGAAGGTGGCACCATTGAACCACATATCAGAGTAGCTGACATAGAACTTGCCGTTCTCGGCGTACTTCGGATGGAATTCCAAATCGTACAGGCCCTGCTCCAAAAATGAGCTGACCACCGTATCGTGGATGTCGAGGAAGGGTTTGTCCTGGACCTTGCCGTCCTTGATCAGGCGCACGACCCCGGTGCGCTCGCAGACGAACAAACGCTGGTTATCGCCCGGGGCCAACGCAACGCGGACGGGGTCGACAAATCCGCCGGCAACCTTGACGAGGGCGACCTTGACCGGCTTGGGCAGTTTGCCGCCGGAAACGGCCGTGTTGTGCTTGGGCTCAGCCGCCATGGTGGCGACGGACATCGCCGCTACGAGCGCGAGGAGTGCTTTGGATTTCATGGATTTGGTATGAGATTTTCGGGACTGGAGAGCGTTGGTAAAATCAGTGCAGGCAAGCAGCATCATTTGCGGTGAGCGGCCGCCGCCACGTCGGAGAACAGCGGCAGGGATTTTTGCACCGAGCGGGCCACCCCCCAAACGAGCGGAAGCCCGACGAGCAGCCAGGTGACGAGCAATTTGAAGCGGTTCATTTTCGGGTGGGTTTGCCGGACCTTTTCAGGGCGCGAGATGATGTTTCGGATGCACCGGCCGCACGAGCAGGTTGGCGACGAGCCCGACCATCAGGATGCCCCCCATCAGGTACATCGTGGAGTTATAGGCCTCGGCCTTGGGTACGCCCGCAGCCTTCTTCGCCGTGGAGATATAATTCACAAGCATGGGTCCCACGATGGCGGCCAACGACCAGGCCGTGATCAGACGGCCATGGATGGCTCCGACCTGATGCGTGCCGAAGGCATCGCGGAGGTACGCCGGAATGGTGGCAAATCCACCTCCATACATCGAGATGATCAAAGCGGTGACCGCGACGAACAGCGCCTTGTTTCCCAATTGCTGGGTGAGCGGAATCGAGACGTACAAGGCCGCACCCAGCAGAAAATAGATCGTGTAAACGGTTCGGCGACCCGTGAGATCCGAAACCGAAGACCAAAGGAATCGCCCACCCATGTTGAAAATGGAAAGCAATCCGGCGAACCCACCCCCCACCGCCGCACTGACCCCAAACATATCCTGACACATCAGCGACGCCTGTCCGAGCACACCAATCCCGGCACTCACATTCATGCAGAGGACAACCCATAACAGCCAGAATTGGGGTGTCTTCCAGGCGATATCGACGGCGACGTTGTGGGTCACCGCGGCCCGGCGGCCGGTTTTCAGAGGTGTCCAGCCATCGGGCTTCCAACCCAACGGCGGAACCCGCACCATCAGGGCACCCAGGCACATCCAGATGGCATACAATCCGGCCATGGTCATGAACGCCGAAGCCACACCCGTGTTCGTCGGAGTCTTAAACCGGTTCATAAGTTCGACGCCCAGGGGGGCACCGATTAGCGCCCCACCACCGAATCCCATGATCGCGAGACCGGTCGCCATGCCCGGTCGATCGGGAAACCACCGCATCAGGGTGGATACCGGCGCGATGTAGCCCAACCCCAAACCGATCCCACCAATCAAGCCATATCCCAGGTAAACGAGCCAGAGCTGATGCATCCGCACCCCGACCGAGGCGACCAAAAGTCCGCCGCAAAAACAGGCGGCGCTGGTGAACATGGTTTTTTTGGGGCCGCTGCGTTCGACCCATTTGCCAAAAAACGCCGCGGAAAGGCCCAGCATCACCAACGCGATGGAGTAAATCCAACCGACCTGAGGAATGGTCCAGTCGGCGGCGGTTTTCCCCAATTCCCGGGTGAGCGGTTCGTTGAAAACGCTGAAGCCGTAAACCTGACCGATGCAAATATGGACCGCGATGGCGGCCGGCGGAACCATCCAGCGATTGAAGCCCGGCTCGGCCACGGTGGCTTTGCGGGAAAAGAAGGAGGGCAATCCAGGAGTCATCCGATGATTTGAACGGCAGTGGTGGCGGCAAGGATCATGCGGCCAATTGCTGGACGCCAGAAGAAAAATGACGCATCCGCGCCGTGAATTGCCCATCAAGCCCGATGTCGATCGGCTTTCTTCAGGGCCATGCAGTGGGAAATTCCCACCGAAAGGCGAAGCAAAGCGGACTTCCCCTTCTCCGCGGCGGGAGGGAACCTACCGCGCCCTTAGCCGGGCATCGCAGGGGTTCGGGCTGTCCGCGACAACGGTGGTGCCCGGGGAATAGCGGGGGAACGCACCGTGTCCCACCGGCCCTCAGCCACCCGCGACCGCGAGACCTGAATCCACGATCGGGTATTCAACGGCACTCGATCGGCTGACGCTGAAAAATCGACGCCCGGTCGGTTACGCCTGACTTTTTACAGCCGGTGCACTCAGGTAGTGCGCCACCGGGCCACCAAACGACACCGCTCTCCCCGCTCGTCGGAACGTGTGCGCCATCGATGGTGGAAGAAGCGCCGTTTCAGGCGAGGATCTCTTTCACCACGCGGGCTTCTTCCACGCCGGTCAGCCGTTGGTCCAATCCCTGAAATCGATGGCTGAATCGGCGATGATCAATGCCCAGACAATGCAGGATCGTCGCGTTGATCTGGTTCACGTGCACCGGGTTCTCGGTGATGTTGTAACTGTAATCATCCGTCGCCCCGTAAACCGTGCCCGGCTTCACGCCACCTCCCGCCATCCACATGCAGAAGTTCCGCGGATGATGGTCCCGGCCGTAGTTGTCCTTGGTGAGCGTGCCCTGCGAATACACCGTGCGACCAAATTCCCCGCCCCAGACCACCAGCGTGTCGTCCAGCAGCCCCCGCTGCCGCAGATCGCGGATCAACGCGCCGATGGGTTGGTCCGTATCCAGGCACTGATTGCGCAGGGCGGTGGGCAGATTGTCGTGCTGATCCCAGCCGCGATGCAACAACTGCACCACGCGCACGCCTCGTTCGATCAAGCGCCGGGCCAATAACGCGGATTGCGCAAAGGAACCGCCCCGCTTCACGTCGGGACCGTACATCTCCAAAGTGGCGGCGGATTCGCCCGACAGATCCGTGAGCTCCGGCACGCTGGCCTGCATTCGGAACGCCATTTCGTACTGCGCAATGCGCGTCTGGATATCCGGATCGCCCAACCGCTCGTAGCTCTGTTGGTTCAACTGGTTCAGGGCGTCGAGCATCGTGCGCCGATCCGTGGTCTCGATCCCGGGCGGATTGGGCAGATACAGCACCGGATCCCCCGCCCCGCGCAGCGCCACGCCACTGCATCGACCCGGCAGAAAACCGCTGCCCCACATCCGATGATAGAGCGCCTGGCCGTTGCCCGTGCTCGGGAAGGTCGGGGTGAAAACCACAAACGCCGGCAGGTTGTTGCTTTCACTGCCCAGTCCGTACGCCAGCCACGAACCAATGCTGGCCTTGCCGGGGATCTCCGAGCCCGTCATGACAAACGTGCAGGCCGGATCATGATTGATGGCGTTGGTGAACACGCTGCGCACCACCGCAATTTCGTCCACGACCCCGGCCGTGTGCGGCAGCAGTTCGCTCACCCACGTGCCGCTGCGACCGTGCTGCGCGAAGGCAAATTTGGACGGCGCCACCGGGAACCGTTTCTGCCCGCTGGTCATCGTGCTCAATCGCTGCGCGTGGCGAATCGAGTCCGGCAAATCCTCGTCGAAGCGGGATCGCAGGCCGGGTTTGTAATCCCAGAGATCAATCTGCGACGGCGCGCCGTTCATGTGCAGATAAATCAGACGCTTGGCGCGTGGGGCGAAGTGCGGGAAGCCCGGCAGAGGTGGATGCACCCGTTCCGCCGCAACGGCCGGTGCCGCGTCGCCCCACCCCCGACCGGCCAGCAGGCCACCGAGCGCGATGGAGCCCAAGCGCAGTCCCGTTGTGCCGAAGAATTGCCGGCGCGTCTGCTGTACGTGGTATTCTAAAAGTGGATCCATAATCAAAAAAGCCCGCCGAAGGGCTCAGTTGCGCGTGACGGTTTCATCGAGATTCAAGAGCAGGTTCGCGGTCAGGGTGTAGGCCGCGAGTTCGGACGCCGGCAGATCCGCGCGCGTCCGGGAGTCCCCGAAGGCGAGCAGCTTCTCCGCCGCCGCGGGTTCGCGTTCGTAGCGGATCAAATGACGCTCCAAGGCGCCGGACAGGGTTTGCAGTTCACGGGCATCGGGCTCCCGGGCGAGCACCAGCCGGAAACCAAACCGCAGCCGCTGCTCCCGCGTCCCGCCACCCACGGTCAGCATGCGTTGCGCCAGATGCCGCGCCGCCTCCACATACTGGACATCGTTGAGCAATTGCAGCGCCTGCAGGGGCGTGTTGCTGCGTTCACGGCGGGTGCAGGATTGCTCCCGGTTCGGCGCGTCAAACGCCGCCATGAACGGCGGGGGAGCCGTCCGTTTGAAAAACGTGTAGAGGCTGCGCCGGTACAACGCCGCCCCCATATCCTGCCGATAGTCCCGGGTGTTCGATCCCACAAAACCCACCGGTTCCCAGATGTTCGGCGGCTGATACGGCTTCACCCCGCGTCCGCCGGGCGTCAAATCCATGAGGCCGGCCACAAACAAGGCCTGGTCGCGGATTTGCTCCGCCTCCAGCCGGAACCGCGGACCGCGGGCCAGCAGCCGGTTCTCCGGATCGCGTTGCCAGAGTTCCGGCGTCACCCGGGACGACTGCCGGTACGCCGCCGAGGTCACCAAAAGGCGCACCAATCGCTTCACATCCCAGCCGGTTTCCCGAAATTCGACGGCCAGCCAGTCCAGCAACTCCGGGTGGCTGGGGGCTTGTCCCTGCGTTCCAAAATCCTCCGTCGTCTTCACCAATCCCACCCCGAAAAATTGGAGCCAGATCCGGTTCACAAACACCCGCGACGTCAGCGGGTGCTCGGCACTTACCAGCCAGCGGGCCAGGTCCAAACGGCTCGCGTTGGTCCCCGCCGCGTGCAGCGGCGGAAACGCCGCCGGCACGTCGCGGGTCACCTTTTCCCCCGGCCGATCATACTGCCCGCGTTGCATCACAAAACTCTCCCGAGGTTTCTCCAGGTCCCGCCAGACAAGCGAATGCGGAATACCGTCCTCGTAGGCGGTCCGTTCCTGCCGCACCTTGGCGACCTCCTGCAAAAGCGGATCGAACACCGATCGCGACCCCGCATGCACCCGGGTCAGAAAATGCTCCCGCAATTGCTGCACCTGGGCGGCAGTGCGTTCGGTGGGTTTCGTGTTCTTGAAGATCCGGCGCACCTCCTCCGGCAATTCCCCCGGCTCCTTGCCCTCATACCCCTGACGCCACGCGGCGAAGGAATGCCGCGGGTCCGCCGCCGGATCCACCCGTCCTGTCGCCCCGAGTTGATCCCACGTCACCCGTCCATCCATTTGGGTGCAGGCAAAGGCCTTCACTCGGTCGCCCGCCCGTAACCCTACCGTCTCCGCCGCCACTTCCAGGCGCACCCAGCGTCCGGTCGCCGGCAACGGTCCAATAATGGCCCGGCTCGGCTGACCCTTTTCACCCCACGGCACGCCGTCGGCCTCGCCCCAGACAGCGCGGTGCTCCCAATTGTCGCGATTCCATTGCAGCATGATCGTCCGCGGCGGGTTCGCCGGATCGAGATACACCTGCACGAAAAACCGGGCGTTGAGCCCCAGCGTGAAGCCTTCGCCCGTGGCTTCAAACACGTCCTGCACCACCCCTTTGCCTTCCCGCTGCAACGCCTTCGCCCCGGCAAAAACCACGCCGTGTGCCACATCCACCCAGGTGGGATTTGAATCCGTCTTGAATCCGGTGGGAATGCCCTCGTCGAGCCAGATCACCGACTCGTCCCGGGCCGGCGGGCGCGGCTGCTGCTCCGCCGGATCCACATAAGCCACTCCGGCCACCGCCGCCTCGACCCGACTTTCCGCCGCGCCCAACCGGGTCGCGAATTCGGCCAACCGGGATTCATCCTCCGCCCGTTTGATCTGCACCGTCGGCGCCGTCCGCAAAATGTTCCCGTCCATCGCGGGATCCGCCGCACTGTTGAAAAACGCGTACAACGAATAGAATTCCTTGGTCGAAATCGGATCAAACTTGTGGTCATGGCACATCGCACATCCGGCGGTCAGTCCCAGCCACGCCTGCGCCACAGTACTCGTGCGATCCACCGCGTAGCGGAAAAGACATTCGGCATCGATCGATCCGCCCTCGCCGGTGGTGACGTTGCAGCGATTGAATCCGGTGGCAATCAACTGCCCAACGGTCGGTTCCGGTAACAGGTCCCCGGCGAGCTGTTCGATGGTGAACTGGTCGAAAGGCAGATTGCGATTAAACGCTCCGACGACCCAATCCCGATACGGCCACATCTGCCGTTCGTTGTCGAGATGCATGCCGTGGGTGTCCGCATACCGGGCCACATCCAGCCAGTGCCGCGCCAATTGCTCGCCGTAGTGCGGCGACCGCAGCAGCCGGTCGACCAGCCGATCATACGCATCGGGCGCGCCATCCCGCACAAACGCATCCACCTCCGTCGGCGTCGGCGGCAGCCCCGTGAGGTCAAAGGAAAGACGGCGAATCAAGGTCCAGCGATCCGCTTCGGGCGCGGGCACCAGATGTTCCGCCGCGAGCCGGGCCGTTACGAACCGGTCCACGGGATGGTTCCCGGCAATTCCCGCCGGCAGCGGCGCCTTCACCGGGGCGGTAAAGGACCAGTGCGGCTCGTAGCGCGCGCCCGATTCAATCCACTGGCGGAGTTTCCCCCGCTGATCCGGGGTCAGCGTCCGCCCGGTATCCGGGGGCGGCATGACCTGCTCGGGGTCCGCAGAATTGATCCGCTGCCAGACCTCGCTGGCCGCAATCTGGCCGGGTTTCAGGGCCACCCGACCCGCGGCGTTGGTCTGCGTGGCACCCTCCACGGTATCCAGACGCAGTTTCCCTTTGCGATGTCCGGCGTCCGAGCCGTGGCAGGAAAAGCAATTGTCCGCCAACAACGGACGGATGTCGCGATTGAAGCGGACCCCATCCGGCGCGGCGGCGGCCAAGGCCACCACCCACTGGACGACGACCCAACCCGACAAGACTCCCCGAAGCATGGGGGGACAGACGCGGCGGAACATGTCCGTATTCTTGGCGGATTGCGGCCAGTGGCAAACCGCAGGCACCGGAAGATTTTCCCGGCGCACCGGACGGAGAACCCAAAACCGGAACGAACTTCAGATCTCCAAGCTGGTGACCTTCAGGGCCGTCACCAATCGATCCAACAAGGGTTGCTGCGCCATTTTCAACTTCTGCTTGGCGGCATGCACGGAGAAAAATCCGACGGCATCGATCTCCGGCCAGCGCGCCCAACGCCCCGAACCAGCCGGCCATTCCACTTCGATCTCATTGCTCCACAACGGACGTCCCACCTCCCAATCGCCCTCAAACGCCCACGCGTGCACGGTCTTGCCCCCCTTTTGCTTGATGGATCCCAAGGCCATGTAGGGCCCTTGGGGACGGAGTCCGACTTCCTCTTCAAACTCCCGCACGGCCGCCGCAAAGGGCTCCTCGCCGGGCTCCAGCTCGCCTTTGGGAATGGTCCAGATATCCACGTCCTTCCCGGGGAACCACGGTCCCCCCGGGTGCGCGATAAACACCTCCAGCTCGCCCTCTGCCGTATGACGATACATCAGCAGCCCCGCGCTGACGCGGGGACGGTGGGGACGATGACCTGTGCGGTGAACCGGCATTTTTCCTCAATTCAAGCAATTTGCTTAGTTCGTACTTGCGACGAAAGTCTACGCGGATACCCTCAGTGGCGTTCTCGTTAACTCCCGACCAACAGTGAGGCTATTCATAAACCGAATGGGCGGGCTGTTGCAATCAGGAAGACAAGGTACCGATCATGAAATTACCGGCTCTCGACAATGATTTCTGCCGTTGGAGCAAGGGATTGCTCCTCCTCGGCCTCTGCCTGCCCAACGCCCACGCAGTCATCCTCTACAGTACGGGCGACCCATCCGCCAACACCACTGCCCCCACCGGGCCACTGGCCAACTCGGGGTGGCAGTACGAGAACACCTTCCTCAGCTACACCGGCTACCCGATCTCGCCCGACTCCTTCGTGGTCTCCAAACACATCGTTGGCTCCTACCACCAGGGCTCCACGGGCGGCACCACGTTCACGTACATGGGGGTCACCTATGACACCGTCGGACGCTACGACGACCCGAGTGGCGGCGATCTCACGGTACTGAAAATCAACCCGGCCGCACCCGCCGGCGCTTTCCCGTCGTTCGTCCCGCTCTATCGCAAGAACGACGAAACAGGACAGAACTTCGTGGTCCTGGGTCGGGGCTTGGAACGAGGCGCCGCGGTCAACATCCCCGCCGATGGCACAACCGCGGGAAGTCCCAACGGCACCCTGCGAGGTTGGGAGTGGGGCGGCAATTCCGGCGTCCAACGCTGGGGGGAAAACACCGTGGACGCCATCGGCATCGCCAATAGCCCCGGCGTGCACGAGGAATTCCTGCTCGCCACCTTCACCCCGCCCGCCCAGGGCGGATTGCCCAATGAGGCCACTCTGGCCGCCGGGGATTCCAGCGGCGGCGTGTTTATCAAGGATACGGCCGACGGTATCTGGAAACTCGCCGCGCTGAACACGGGCGTGGTCGCCAGCTTCAGCACCACTTCCGGCGGCGCCGCCGTCAACATGGCGTTGATTGACGCCGGCGGTCTATTCGTCGGACCCAATCAGTTGCAGGATACCACCGGTCTGGATCTGTTTTTCAACGCGGCCTTTCAATCCACGACCCTTTTCGACCCGAACCTTAAAACGCCGGTCGTCAGCCTGCACACCCGGATCTCCTCCCTGACGACCTGGCTGGATTCGGTCACCGTACCGGAATCCGCGCCGTCGCCTGCCCTGCTGGGCGCCGCCTTGCTCGTCGGGGCTGGGTGGCTCGTCCGCCGCCAACGCGCCGCGTAAACCGAGCCGGTTCGTCCGGACCGCTCGATCCCCCCACGCCCCACGCCCCACAAGGTCCAGCAACCCCGCTCGGGTTTCGGTTGGCTGAACGACCCCGGGGGCGTCACTGTCCGCCCTCAATTATGGAGCAAGTGAATCTGGGACTCATCGGTGGCGGTACAGTCGGCGGGGGCGTGTTTCAAGCCCTCGCCCGGCATGGGGACCTCCTCGCCCAACGCCTCGGCACACGTCTGAACCTGACGCGGGTCGCCGTCCGCGATCTCCAGAAGGCCCGCTCCACGCCCTTTCCCGCGTCGATCCTCACCACCGACTGGCGCAGCATCGTCCAGGATCCACAGATCGACGTCGTCATTGAACTTATGGGCGGCACCACCACGGCGCGCGACGTGGTCCGGGCGGCCTTGATCGCCGGCAAGCCGGTCGTCACCGCCAACAAGGCCCTGCTCTCCGCGCACGGTCCGGAACTGTTCGCCCTGGCCGCCCAACACCACGTCAACCTCTACTACGAGGCCTCCGTGGCCGGCGGCATCCCGATCATCAAGGTCCTGCGCGAATCGTTCGCCGGCAACCGCATCACCCGCCTCGCCGGCATCGTCAACGGCACCTGCAATTACATCCTCACCCGCATGAAGCTGGAGGGGGCGGATTTCCAGGCGGTCCTCGCCGATGCCCAACGCCTCGGTTACGCGGAAGCCGAACCCAGCCTGGACATCGACGGTCATGACGCCGCCCATAAGACCGGCATCCTGGCCAGCCTCGCGCATGGCTTCTGGGTGAAGCCCGAACAAATCCACACGGAGGGCATCCGGCACATCGATGCCCTCGACATCCGCTTCGCCACCCAGCTGGGTTATACCATCAAGCTGCTGGGTATCGTGAAGGACTTGGGCACGAAGGGCCGTGGCCCCAGTGCCACCCGCGGAATTCAGGTCGCCGTGTACCCCGCGCTCGTACCGAATACGCACGTGCTGGCATCGGTGAACTACGCGTTCAACGCGATCAGCCTGCGCGGCGATATCGTGGGCGATACGCTCTTCTACGGCCGCGGCGCCGGCCAGGATCCCACCGCCAGCTCCGTCCTCAGTGATCTGGCCGATGCCGCTCTGGACCTCCGCCACGGCTGTCATCAGCGCGTGCCCGCTTTCACTCCGTGCGGCGGCAGCCGCGGTCCCGCGTGCCGGGTGGTGCCCATGGAGGAGGTCGTGTCCCGGTATTACCTCCGCCTCAGCGTTGTCGATAAGCCCGGCGTGTTCGCCAAGGTGGCCGCCTTGTTGGCGGCGGCGAAGATTGGAATTTCCTCGGTCATCCAACCCGAGGGTCACGTCGGTGAGACGGTGCCCGTCATCCTGATGATCCACGATGCCCCCAACCGCGCCATGCAGGCGGCCTTGGCGCGCATCGCCAAACTGGGCTTTGTCAAAGCCCCGCCCGTGCTCCTGCGCGTGGAAACGCTCGAATAACCCCAACGCCCGAAACCCCGTTCCATGTCCTGTCGCGTCACCACCAGCTTCACGGAACGGCTGAGCCAGGCGCTCCCGTTCGGCATCGGCGTCACCAAGCCGAAGCATTTCCGAGACATGCTCGACGTGGTGTGGCAGAACCGCGACAACCTCGGCTACGCGTGGAAGGTGATCACCCGCGGCGTTTGCGACGGCTGTGCGCTGGGCGTGGCGGGACTGCACGACTGGACCATCACCGGCACCCACTTGTGCATGACGCGACTGAATCTGCTCCGGCTCAATACCATGCCGGCGCTCGACATCGCGCGCCTGGCCGATCTCACCGAACTCCGCACCTACGACAACGCCCAATTGCGGGTCCTCGGCCGCCTGCCCTACCCGCTGCTGCGCGAACACGGGGACCGGGGCTTTCGACGCATCAGCTGGGAGGAAGCCTATCAACGCCAGGCCGTCCGGATTCGCTCGGCAGATCCCCGTCGCGTGGCCTTCTTCGTGACCGCCCGGGGCGTCACCAACGAGGTCTACTACATGGCCCAGAAAGTGGCGCGCTTTCTCGGCACCAACCACGTCGATAACGCCGCCCGCCTGTGCCACGCACCCAGCTCAGGCGCCATGAAACACGCCGTCGGCTATGCCGCCAGCACCTGCTCCTACCGCGATTGGTATGGCACCGATCTCATCGTCTTCTGGGGCGCCAACCCTTCCAACGATCAACCCGTCACCACGAAGTACCTGCACGAGGCGAAAGCTCTGGGCACCAAGGTGGCCATCGTGAATCCCTACCTGGAACCCGGCCTGAAACGCTACTGGGTCCCCAGCACGGCCAGCAGCGCCCTCTTCGGCACCGGCATTGCTGACTGGTGGTTTCCGGTCACCCAAGGCGGCGACATCGCCTTCATCTACGGCGTCCTCAAGGTGCTCGTCGAACGCGATTGGGTGAATCAGGAGTTCATCCGGCAACACACCGCGGAATGGCCCTCGATGTTGACGGCCCTGCAGGCGCTGGATTTTCCGACTTTGGAAAAGCAGGCGGGACTGCCCCGCACCGCGATGGAGGAACTGGCGCAGTTGCTGCACGCTTCGCCCCGCGCCGTCTTTGTCTGGAGCATGGGCATCACCCAGCACGCCTACGGGGGCGACGCCGTCAGCGCCGTGCTCAATCTCGGATTGGCCATGGGCTACGTGGGTCGGGAAAAAACCGGTCTGATGCCGATCCGCGGCCACAGCTCGGTGCAGGGGGGCGCGGAAATGGGCTGCTACTCCACGGCCCTGCCCGGCGGCAAACCCATCAACGACGAGAACGTTGCTGCGCTCTCCCGCGAATACGGTTTCCCCGTTCCTTCGTGGCCCGGCCTTACCGCCGTGGAAATGGTCGAAGCCGCCGCCCGCGACCTACTCGATGTGCTCTACTGTCTGGGCGGCAATTTCCTGCGCACACTGCCCGACCCGGACTATGTCGGCGCCGCCATGTCCCGCGTTCCCTTGCGCGTGCATCAGGACATTATTCTCACCGATCAGATGTTCCTGGATCCCCCGCCGGGTGGCGCGGTGCTGCTGCTGCCGGCGAAAACCCGCTACGAACAGGACGACGGCGGGATCGAAACCACCACGGAACGTCGTATCGCCTTCAGCCCGGAAATTCCCCGGCAGGTCGGTGAGGCCCGGGCCGAGTGGAAGATCCTGCGGGAGCTCGCCGCCACCACCTATCCCGAACGCGCTGCGTTACTCGGCGGCGAAACCGGGCACGCGTTGCGCGCGGAAATCGCCCGCGTCGTCCCCTTCTACGACGGTTGCCAAAACCTGAAAAAAACCGGCGACGCCATCCAGTACGGCGGCCCGCGCCTGTGCGACGACGGCGCGTTTGCCACCCCGGACGGTCGGGCCCACTTCCGGGCCATCCCGCTGCCGCCGACACCGGTGCCCCGTTTCGGTCCCCACCGGCCATCCACCAAACCGGCGGAGCGCACCTTTGTGGTCTCCACCCGGCGCGGAAAACAGTTCAATACGTTGATCTACGCCGAGATTGATCCCCTGACCGGCGCTGCGCGTGACTCCGTGTTCATCCATCCGGAGGACGCCGCTTCCCTCCACCTCGCCAAGGGCGACCGCATTGCGCTGGTCAACGATGTCGGTCGCTACGAAGGCCGCGTGTTTCCGGTGCTGATCGCTCCCGGCAATCTCCAGGTCCACTGGCCCGAGGGCAACGGGCTCCTCCGCCGCGGTGTCACGGACCCCGCCAGTGGCGTGCCCGAGTACAATGCGGAAGTCCGCATCGAACGTCTTCCCGACGTCTGACCGCACCGAAGCGGCGTCCGCCGATCAGCGCGGATCCCCCGCCAGCGACTCACCCAGACGCCGGATCAGTTCGGTGAAGTAGTCCGGCACCGTCGGCCCGAAAAACGACATCGTTCGCGGCTCATAGCCGTCGAGGTGGTAGTACTTGCCCGGAATGATGTACCCGATGTAATCGCCGTTGAAACTCGTCACCGTCAGGCGGCGTCCGCGCAGCGCGAAATGCTCCTTGAGCGGGAGCGCCAATTCCCCACTGAAGTCGCAGGGCGTGGAAATCCACAGCGCGTCGCCCAGGCGCAAACCTTGGATAAACGTGGTCCCCTGCACGGGCAGGAGTCGACCCGCGATGACCGGTCGCAATCGACGTGCGTCCGTCACCCGGGCGTGGATCTCCGGCAGATCCACCTTGAGTCCCAACGTTCCGAAAGCAATCCGCGGCTGCGGTGACAAGGTCGGCAACAGCGCCGCCGTGCGCTGTGCCAGCGCTTGGCCCATGCGCCGGGTACCGTCGAAGGAGTGCGCCCCCGGCACCGGCGCGTGGCTGCCCACACCGCCGGCAAAAAACACCGCGAGTCCGCCGGTCTGCGCTTCCACCGCCCGTTCCCATTCGCCCGGCCAATCGCCGCTGAACTGCATATTGTCGGCTCCCAGCACCGTGGCGTGCGCGGCGAAGGCACCGATCACTGCAGAGGCGCCGTCGTTCCGGGTCACCCGCACCACACTGAATTCCGGATCCACCTGTCCGCGTTCACCGACCAATCGATTGCGAACAAACTCCGGAGCGGCAAAGGATCCCACCGCCAAAGCCGCCGGCGCGGCATTGGAGATTGCCGCTCCCACTGCGGCCACCAAGCGGGACGCGTACCATTCACGAATGCCCGGATGAAACGCGCCGGCAAACGCCTCGGGCACCCAGCCTTCACCCCAACCACCAATGCTGGAATGCGTGTGCGTCGCGCCAAAATAAAGGGCCTCCCGCGGCACTCCGAGTTCCGCCTCGAGGCGCACGCTCGCCAACTCCGCCACTTCCCGCGGCACCAGCAAGGCATCCGCTGCGACCCATACGGCGCGGCGTCCATTCACCTCCACCATCACCGCCTTCACCCAAAGATCATCGTGGGTGCCCGTGGCGGACTGCCCGTGCCGGGCTCCCAGTCCCGCCAGCGGTAATTGGCGAAACCGTCCGTGCTCCGGATCGTCGCTCGGCGCGTTCACCTCGGGCGTCAGCCGGATCCGGGCAAATCCCGCGCGCAGCGGTCCCACCACGACTTGGTTGGTGGCGGAACGGGACGTGAGTCGATCCGAAGTGGCGCGAAAATACGGCGCCAGGAGATACGGGCGATAATCGATGCCAGCGAGGCCCAGGAGAACCGCCGCCACCGCCAGACTGACGGTCCCGAGGGCAACCCGGCGCAGAATTCGGAATGTGCGGCGCATGCCCGCCCAACCTGCCGCACGTCCGCCGTCAGGGAAAGCCGACTCCCGTCCGGGCGGTGTCGAGAATTTTGCGTTTGAACCACCCCCGATGCCGAGCGTCATTGGCGGCACCATGAAGATCTCCCGGCGCTCCGCCATCGCCACCACCGCCACCGGTGCCGCCGCCCTCGCCGCGGCCAGTCTCGAGACCCGCGTCTTCGCTGCCGATCAGGCCAGCGGCGGCAAAGGCCGCATCCATCACTCCGTGTGCAAATGGTGCTATCCCAAAGTCGCCCTCGAGGATCTGTGCGTGTTCGCCAAGGCCAACGGACTGGCCTCCATCGAACTCCTCGGCCCCACCGAATGGCCCACCCTCGCCAAACACGGGCTGACCTGCGCCATGACCGGCAATCCCACCATTGATGGCCTCGGGGGCATCAACAAGGCGTTCAACCGCCTCGAGCACCACGACAAGTTGGTCCGGGTCTACAGCGATTACATTCCCCTGGCCGCCAAGGCGGGACTGAAAAACGTCATCTGCTTCTCCGGCAATCGCGATTCCCTCGACGACCAAACCGGTCTGCAAAACTGCGCCACCGGTCTCAAGCGCCTCATGAGCGTGTGCGAACAGAACGGCGTCACGCTGGTCATGGAACTCCTGAACTCCCGCGTCGATCACAAGGATTACATGTGCGACAAATCCGCGTGGGGCGTCGCCCTGTGCCGCGCCATCGGCAGCGAGCGTTTCAAGTTGCTGTACGACATCTACCACATGCAGATCATGGAGGGGGATGTCATCGCCACGATCCGCCGCGACCACGCCTACTTCGCGCACTACCACACCGGCGGCGTGCCCGGACGCAATGAAATCGACGAGTCCCAGGAACTGCAGTACCCCGCCATCATGCGGGCGATTGTCGACACCAAGTTCACCGGACACGTCGCGCAGGAATTCATCCCGAAGCGCGATCCACTGACGTCCCTGAAGCAGGGCATCACGATTTGCGACGTGTGATCCGCCGGGTGGGGCCGGCGTCTACGCTTCGCGCCACCGCTGCGCGACCGGGATGCGCCGGCCCACACCGAACGCCTTCGTGGTGATCTTGAGTCCCGGCGCCGCCTGGCGGCGCTTGTACTCCGCCCCGTCGATCAAACGCACCACCCGGCGAACGTCCGCCTCGGTGTGACCCGATTGCTGAATTTCCCCCGGCGACTGCTGCTTCACCACGTAGCGCTCCAGGATGTCATCCAGGATTTCGTACGCGGGCAGACTGTCCTGATCCGTCTGGTTGGGCCGCAATTCGGCACTCGGCGGTTTGGTGAGGCTCGCGGACGGAATGATTTCCGTGGTGCGATTGATCCACCGGGCCAACCGGTATACCAAAGTCTTGGGCACGTCGCTGATCACCGCCAACCCGCCGCACATGTCGCCGTACAACGTGCAATATCCCACGGCCAGCTCGGACTTGTTGCCGGTGGTGAGCAACAGCGAACCGAACTTGTTCGACATCGCCATGAGCAGCACCCCCCGCAAGCGGGCCTGGATATTCTCCTCGGTCGTGTCTTCCGCGCGCCCGGCAAACACCGACTGCAATTGTTCGCGGACGGCATTGAAGGGGCTTTCGATCGCCACGACGTCGTAGCCAATGCCCAGGTTCTGCGCCAAAACGCGGGCGTCGTCCAAACTGCCGCTGGAACTGTAGCGGGACGGCAGGGACAACCCGCGGACGTTCTCCGACCCCAGCGCCGCGGCGGCCAGCACCGCCACCACGGCGGAATCAATGCCGCCGCTCAAACCCAGCACCGCTTTCTTAAAACCACATTTGTGCAGGTAATCGCGCGTGCCCGTGACGAGGGCGAGATAGACCAACTCCTCGTCCTCCAACTTCCGCGCGGTCGAACCGCCAGGTGTGGTCGTATCCACCACGCGAAAATCCGGCGCGAACGCCGCCGCTTCGGCGAGCAATCCGCCGCCGGCATTGAAGACCAGGCTCTGTCCGTCGAAAATCAGCTCATCATTTCCCCCCACCGCATTGCAATAGACCACCGGGCGGGCGGTCTTGCGGGCCAGACTGGCCAGCATCGCGTGCCGGGTGCGCTCCTTGCCCAGGTGCCAGGGTGAGGCGGAGAGATTGAAGAGCACCTCCGCCCCCGCGGCCGCCAGCGTCACCGCCGGGTTGGGTCGATACCGCCGCTCGGACCAGAAGTCCTCATCATTCCACACGTCCTCGCAAATGGTCAGCCCCAGCTTGCGGCCGTTGAAAACCACGGGGGCATTCTCCACCGCCGGTTCAAAATAACGGTCTTCATCAAAGACATCGTACGTGGGCAGCAACGTTTTGGTCCGCACCGCCTGCACCTGTCCGTTCTGGAGCAAGGCCACGGCGTTGGTGACCTCGCGCCCCGGACGGCGCTCGTTCCGACCCACAAATCCCACCAGCAATCCCACGCTGCCCGTGGCCGCCGCGAGGCGTTGCAAGGCGGATTCATTTGCCGCCAGAAAGGCCGGGCGCAACAGCAGATCCCGCGGCGGATATCCGCACACGCCCAACTCCGGCGTGACCACCAATTCCACCCCCGCCTCGACACCGCGTCGGTAGTCCGACAGCAGCGCCGCTTCGTTGCCGGAAAAATCCCCAATGACCGGGTTCAGTTGAGCGACCGCAATGCGCATGGCTTCGTCGGGCTCAGCGTCCCAAAAAGGTTTCCTTCAACCCACCCCGGGTCGTCATCACCAACGTGCCGGGTCCCAGACTGTGCTTCGCAAAATAGTCCGGCGCCGTCTCCAACACGAACTGCACCCGGTCCGACTTCGCCGGCACAGGCGTACGATCCTGCGCCTTGAGCCGGACGATTTCCAGGATCACGCCCTCCGGATTGATGTAGGCCACATCGATGTCAAAGCTGACATTCTTCATGTAAAAGGCCGGTTGATGGGGCGCGCCAAACAGGAACAACATGCCCTCCTCGGGGCCAATGCCCGCACGAAACATGAGACCGGTGGCGATCTGGGGAGTGGTGCTGCACACCTCGGCATCCATTTCAAAAGCCCCCAGGCGCAATCGAGTGGTGGGCAGCTTCGGCTGGGCGTAGGACAGGTGGTACACCGGACCATCGTCGGCCGGCGCGGGCTTGGTGGTGGCCGGGGGATTCACGCCCGCTGGTGAGCTCGCGGCATTGGAGCCGGCCGCCCCGCCCGCCGCGGCCTTGCCCGACAACGATGCCCCGGGATCTCCCCCGCAGCCGACGGCCAGAAGGAGACTGACCAGCGCGGCCCACTGATGCGGGCGGCGTTTCCATGAACCATTCACCTGCGCACGCTCGCGGTTCGCGCGGCCACGGGCAAACCCGTTACTTATCGGCCAACCGGCCCCGCGACCCGCAAAAAAACGCCGGCTCAACGATTCGTTTCGGGCACAAAAAAGGCCCGGAAATACCGGGCTCAAAACGTCATTCCACCGACCGCAACTGCTTCAGCGGCTCCCGAAACCACCCTCGCGGTTCTGCCGCGCGCTGCGCCAGCCCGAACGGTGATGCGTAATCCAATCCATCAAGGCCGCGTCGAAACCAACATCCCGCCCCGCCTTTTCCGATTCCAGCCATTTGTGCCGGAGGATCTCCTCGCGCTCGGCCAAAAATTCCCGATAAAGCGTTGTATTCTGCAACAACGCCTGCGCTTCCCGCTGCGATTCCGTGTCGTTTACCATACGATCGGGAAACAATCCCGTGGGGAACCGTACCCCGCATCCTTGCGGAGTAAACCGCATTTCGCGGCGGACGACACCCCGACACCCATCAGCTTGTCCCCGCGCCCCGCACCCGCCACCGTACACGGATGTCCTCAAGGGACAAGATCCTCACCCGCGCCGCCCTGCCTGCCTGGCGACGAGCCCTCCGGCTCGCCGGCCGCCGGCTCGTCGTGACCAACGGTTGCTTCGATCTGCTCCACGCCGGACATGTTGCCTATCTCGAAGCCGCCCGCGCCACGGGCGACGCCCTCCTCATCGGCCTCAATGGCGATGATTCCGTCCGGCAATTGAAGGGCGCCGACCGACCGGTGGTCCCCGAGGACGACCGGGCCGCGGTGCTCGCCGGCCTCGCCGCCGTCGACGCCGTCTGCATTTTTCCCGAGGTGCGCGCCCATCATTTTCTCGCTTTAGCCGAGCCGGATATCTACGTGAAGGGCGGTGACTACACCCTCGACACCCTCAACTCCGACGAACGACGTGCCGTCGAAAACGCCGGTGGGAGGATCGAATTCATCCCTTTCCTGCCGGGTCGATCCACGACCGGGCTGCTGGCCAAACTTCAAAAATTATGAGTACCTCCACCCCACCCGCCCCCGTGGCGCTGCCCCCGCTTTCCAATCGTGAAATCCGCGACCTGAAGGGCCGGGCGCAACGCCTGAACGCCGTCACCAAGCTCGGCAAAGGCGGCATGAGCGACGAATTCATCACCGGAGTGGATCGGGAACTCACCCATCACGGGCTCATCAAGGTCAAGCTCACGGAACTCAAGGAACAGCGTTTCGAGGTGGCGGAACAGATCGCCGCCCGGACGCAGTGCTACCTGATCGGCGTCATCGGCCACGTCGTGGTGCTCTACCGTCCCAAGCCCGAGCCCGCCGCCGCCGCGGCCACGGCGGTTCGCCCGTCCGCGCGGGCGGAAAAGCGCTAGGCGCCGCCCGGGGTGCGGGCACCCAACCGCGCGCTACGCCACCGCGGAGTCCGTCGACGGATACACTCCCGCCTTGGTCTCCACCCAGCGGGCGAGCAACCACAGCAGGTCACTGAGGCGATTGAGGAAAATGAGAATCTCGGGATTGGGATTCTCCCCCGCGTCGCCCAGGGCGTGTACGCGGCGTTCCGCCCGTCGACACGTTGTCCGCGCCACATCCAATGCGGCCGACAGCAGTGTGCCCCCGGGGGTGGCCCAACCCTGGTAGGAAATTTTCTGCGCTTCCACCTCCATGACCAGCCCGTCCAACCGGGCCGTCAACTCCGGGGTCACCACTCGAAATCCGTCCTTGAGATACCGTTCCAGGTCCCCCGGGGCCGTGGCGAGCTCGCCCATGAGAATCACCAGATCCTGCTGGATCGCCAACAGGCGCACCGGCAGCCACGGATCGCCGGCCTGCGCCCGCGCCAGGCCGAGGGCCGCGTTTAATTCGTCGACGCTGCCGTAGGCCTCCACCCGCGGGTGCGATTTCGCCACCCGCCGATTGTACATCAAGCCTGTTGTCCCCTGATCCCCGGTACGCGTCACAATGCTCATCCGGCGGGCAGGATGGCCGCAATCGCCAAAAAAGCGAATGCCAGACTTTGCGTCCGCCAGCAGGGACTGTTCCCAACTGGCGAACGCACACTTCAACGCGGGTGCATCAGGGCTTTTCCAGCCGCACCGCCGCCGACCGGCCGTGGGCGTCCAGCCCCTCCAACTGCGCGAACATCTGCACGGCTTTCAACGCCTTTTTCAACGCTGGCCGGGTGTACTCCACCACACTCGTGCGACGCTGGAATTGATCCACCGTCAACCCCGCGAAGCTCGCGCCAGCCCCACCCGTGGGCAGCGTGTGACTCGGGCCCGCCACGTAATCGCCGAGGACCGTCGGCGAATCACCGCCCAGGAAAATCGCGCCGGAGGTTAACAACCCCTCACTCAACGAACGCGCCTGACGGGTCATGACTTCGCAGTGCTCCGGCGCCAAACGATTCGCCAATGCCACCGCCGCAGCCAGATCGGGCACCTGAATCAGCCAGCCGTTCGCGGCCAGCGCCTTCTCGATGTACTCGCGCCGTCCCAGCTTCGGCAACTGCTTTGCCATCGCCTTCTGCACCGCCGTGATCAGCGTCTTCGAAGGCGTCAGCATCCACACCCGTTCGTGCCCGGATCCGTGCTCCGCCTGCGCCAGCAAATCGGCCGCAATATTCTCCGGTTTCGCCGTGTCGTCGGCAATCACACAGACCTCGCTGGGACCGGGCAGCAGATCGATCGCCACATGCCCGACCAACAGGCGCTTCGCCGCCACCACGTAGGCGTTGCCCGGCCCAAACACCTTCTGCACCCGGCCGATGGTCGCTGTCCCGAGGGACATCGCCGCCACCGCCTGGGCCCCGCCCACCTTGTAAATTTCCGTCGCCCCCGCCGTATTCGCCGCGAACAGCAATGCCGGATTCACCGAGCCATCGCGTCCGGGCGGCGTGCACACCACGATCTCCGGACAGCCCGCCACCTGCGCGAGCGTGATGGTCATCAGGGCCGTCGATACCAGCGGGGCCGTGCCTCCCGGGATGTAAATGCCGACGCGAGTGAAGGGATCGAACTTTTCCCCCACGGACGCCCCGTGGGAATTGCGCGCCGACCAGCCCCGCCGACGCGACCGGCGGGCGAACGCCGCAATGTTCTTGTGCGCCTCGCTCACCGCCGCCCGCAATGCCGGCGTGGCGGCCAGGGACGCGCCCAAAAGTTCCGCCGACGTCACCCGTTGCTCGTCCGGTGCCAATTTCGCGCCATCGAAGCGCTCGGTGAGTTCGCCCAGAGCCGTATCCCCCCGCGCCCGGACGTCGTCCAGGATGGTGCGCGTACGGGCATCAATGACGGGGTCAAACAGCGACGACGCCCCGAGCGCCCGCTCAATTTGCGCGGCGAAATCCGGGTCCGTGTGGCGAACGATGTTCATGCGAACGCACCCTAGGCGATTGATCTTCCCCCGCAACGTGAGGAGTGGCCCCCTTCCGCCCAGCCCCCACTCCACACTCGCCATCGGCGTTTTCCCTGACACCTTGCGCACGCAATCATGGAATATGAAGCGGTGATCGGTCTGGAAACACACGTCCAGCTCAAGACAAAGTCCAAGATGTGGTGCGGCTGCGCCAACGCCTTTGGCTCGGACCCCAACACGAACGTGTGCCCCGTGTGCCTCGGCCTGCCCGGCGTGCTGCCCGTCGCCAACGAGGAGGCCCTCCGGCTCACCGTGCTCACCGGCTGCCTGTTGAACTGCGAGATCCCGCGCTTCGCCAAGTTCGATCGCAAAAACTATTTTTACCCCGATTCCCCCAAGAATTACCAGGTCACCCAGTACGACCGCCCCAGCACCAGCCAGGGCTGGATGGAGTTTGAGTACGATGGCCCGGAGGCCGTGAACGGTCTCGCCCGCGTCCGGATCACCCGGGCGCATCTGGAGGAGGACGTCGGCAAATCGACGCACTTCGATCGGCACAGCGGCGTGGATTTCAACCGGGCGGGTGTGCCGCTCCTGGAAATCGTTTCCGAGCCCGACCTGCGTGGTCCCGAGATGGCGTATGCTTATCTCAAAGCGCTCACCGACATCCTGCATCGCGGGGGTATTTCCGATTGCGATCTCGAAAAGGGCATGGTGCGCTGCGACGTGAACATCAGCGTGCGGCCCAAGGGTGAGGAGAAGCTGGGCGCCAAGATCGAGATCAAAAACATGAACTCCTTCTCCGGCGTCCGCCGCGCGTTGGAGTACGAAATCCCCCGTCAGATCGCGGCGGTGCAGCGCGGCGAAAAGCTCCGCCAGGAAACCCGGCGCTGGGATGACGTCGCCGGCATCACCGAACCGATGCGCTCCAAGGAAGACGCGCACGATTACCGGTACTTTCCCGAGCCCGACCTCATGCCCTTCGCGCCCACGGACACCTGGCTGGCCGAGATCCGCACCCGCGTGGTCGAATTGCCCCTGGCCCGCAAGCAGCGGTTCATGCAGACGTACGCCCTCCCCTCCGGCGATGCCGAGGTCTTCCGCGACAATCGGCCGCTGGCGGATTTCTTCGAAGCCGCTGTTCCCGGCGCCCGCAATCCCAAGGCGATTGCCAATTTCGTCATCAACAATCTTCAGGCGAAACTCTCCGAGAATCTCGCCGGCACGGATTCCGTGAAGTTCTCCCCGCCCGATCTCCGGGCCCTGGTGGAGTTGATCGAGTCCGGTCAGATCAGCTCCAAGATCGCCCAGGAAGTCTTCGCGGAAATGTACGCCACCGGCACCGCGCCGGGGACCATCGTGCAGCAAAAGGGTCTGGCCCAGGTCAGCGACACCGGCGCCATCGAGCAACTCGCTGACGAAGTCATTGCCGCAAACCCCGGACCCGCTGCGGATTTCCGCAACGGCAAACCGGCCGCCCTGAATTTCCTGAAGGGTCAGTTGATGAAGCTGTCGAAGGGCAAAGCGAACCCCGCCCTCGCCGGGGAAATCCTGCAGCGCAAATTGAGCTGACGCGCGGCCGGTCCGGTCAGTCGGGCGTTTGCCACTGCTTCGCCCGACCCAGCGCCTTTTTCCAGCCGGCCGTCCGACGCGTCCGGTCCGCGGGTTTCATGGCGGGTTGGAAGCGGCGGTCCATCTGCCATTGCGTGGCGATCTCCGCCCGGCTCTTCCAAAAGCCCACCGCCAATCCCGCCAGATACGCCGCGCCGAGGGCGGTCGTCTCAGAAACCTTGGGGCGGGCCACTGGGACCTTCAGCAAGTCGGCCTGAAATTGCAGCAACAGATTGTTCAGGCTCGCTCCGCCATCCACCCGGAGTTCCCGCAACCGGATCCCCGCGTCGGCCTCCATCGCGTGCAAAATGTCCGCCACCTGGAAGGCGATGCCTTCCAACGCGGCCCGGGCGATGTGCGCCGCCGAGCTCCCGCGCGTCAGCCCCACCAGCGTGCCCCGCGCATACGGATCCCAATGCGGCGCCCCGAGTCCGGCAAAGGCCGGCACCAGATAAACGCCACCGGTGTCCGGCACCGAGGCCGCCAGGGCTTCCACGTCCGCCGACGTCCGAATGATTCCCAGTCCGTCCCGCAACCACTGCACCACGGCACCGGCAATGAACACGCTACCTTCGAGCGCGTACTCGATGTCGGGACCAATCCGCCACGCCACCGTCGTCAGCAGATTGTTCTTCGAGGGAATCGGTTTCTTCCCGGTGTGCATCAGCATGAAACAGCCGGTGCCGTAGGTGTTTTTCACCATGCCCGGTTGCGTGCACATCTGACCAAACAACGCCGCCTGTTGATCGCCCGCAATTCCCGCGATCGGGATCGGGGGCGAGAACGATTCCGCCTGGCCGTAAACCTCACTGGAACTCCGCACCTCGGGCAGCATCGAGCGGGGAATCCCAAAAATCTCCAGCAGCGAATCATCCCAGTCCCCGGTCTTGAGATTGCACAGCATGGTGCGCGACGCGTTGCTGACGTCGGTCACATGCACCCGGCCGCCGGTGAGCTTCCAGATGAGCCACGTGTCAATCGTCCCAAACGCGAGCTTCCCGGCCTTCGCTCGCTTCCGCGCACCAGGCACATGCTGCAGGATCCACTGCACCTTCGTGGCGGAAAAATAGGCATCGAGTACCAGGCCCGTCTTGCGCCGGATCGCCGCCGCCAGGCCGCGACGCTTCAGTTGATCACAAATCCCTGCGGTGCGCCGGTCCTGCCACACAATGGCCGGACAGATGGGTTCGCCGGTTTCGCGATCCCAGACGACAGTGGTTTCGCGCTGATTGGTGATGCCGATGGCCGCCACATCCGCCGGTCCAATCCCCGCCCGCGCCAGGGCTTCGATGGCCACGCCGGACTGCGTCGCCCAGATCTCGTTGGCGTCGTGCTCGACCCAGCCCGGTCGCGGATAAAACTGCTGAAACTCCTTCTGAGCGACCGCGATGATCGATCCGGCGTGATCAAAAAGGATGGCCCGGGAACTCGTCGTGCCCTGATCCAGGGCGAGGATGTACTGCTTCATGGCGGATTATTTCGTCAGCAATTGATACGTGAAAGCTCCGAGCACGCCCCCAATGATCGGCCCCACAACCGGAATCCAGGCATAGGGCCAATCGGATCCGCCCTTGCCGGCGATCGGCAACAACGCGTGCATCAGACGCGGTCCGAGATCGCGCGCCGGATTGATCGCATAACCAGTCGGTCCACCGAGGGAAACCCCGAGGCCCCAGACGAGCAGACCCACCAGGCAGGGACCAAAGCCGGTGGCGAACCCGGAATTCGGCAGCAGGTTTTTGGGCGATGTGATCGCCATGCCGCCGAGAACGAGGACAAAAGTACCGATGATCTCGGTGAGCAGATTCGCCGGCGCATTCCGAATGGCCGGAGCCGTGCAGAAGACGCCCAGTTTCGCCCCGGCATCCTCGGTCGGCCGCCAGTGCGGCAAATAAGCCAGCCAGACCAACAGCGCCCCCAACATGGCGCCCAGCATCTGCGCGGCGACATACGTCGGGACATTGGCCCACTCGAATTTGCCCACCATCGCCAGTGCGATCGTGAACGCCGGATTCAAATGCCCGCCACTGGCCGCGTTGGCGGTGAAGATGCCCACCGTGACGGCAAAGGCCCAGCCGGCGGTAATGACAATCCAACCAGAGTTCTGCCCTTTCGAGCGGGCCAGCAGGACATTGGCGACGACGCCATCGCCCAGGACGATGAGCAGCATGGTACCGATGAGTTCGGCGGTAAACGGAGTCATGGGTTAGTGAAAGGAAAGCAGGGACGGGGAAACGCCGACGAGAGTACGCCGGGGGGTGTGATGACCAGGCCAGAGCAGGATCACGCGACAAGTGGGGAACGCGCTCAGGCTATGCCACGACTCGCGACGGTCCAATCTGGATTTCCCGGAACAACGCTCCGGAGTGTGGGACAAAAATCTTCCAGTCGTCGCCTAGGCAAGAGCGAGGGAGGGTATCAGCATGGCTGACGAGCCGGTGCCAAAACGGCACCACCCCCACCAACACCGTGCCAGGTTCACTGCCGCGTGAAAGTGGTACCACGCTCTCTATCCCCCTGCGCGCCAGATTGGGTGCCAGGTTCACTGATCGGCAGCCCGCCCGATATCGTACCAGGCTCCATATCTCCGGTCGTCCCACGGATACCGTGTCTGGCTCGGTATAAAAAAGTCTGTAACTCCGTCCCGAATTCTTCGTAGCAGGGTGTGGAACCCCGCCCCGTTGGGTGGGGACCGCAAACACGACGGAGAACAACATGAGACTCAAGCGGATCAAACCGGAGGGGGAGACGGCGGTGTATCACTGCCTTTCACGGATTGTGGGTGGGCAGAAGCTATTGGATGACCTGGGGAAGGAGAAGTTGGTCCAGTTACTCTGGCCTCTAGCCCGCTTCTGCGGGGTGGAGGTGCTGACCTACTGCATGATGTCCAATCACTTCCACCTGCTGGTACGGATTCCCCCACCGACCGAACTCTCCGAGGAAGCGCTCCTCGAGAAGCTAACGGCATTCTACGGCCCGCAGGGCGTCTGGACCGTGCTGGCGCAGGAGAGCTTGAAACAAAGGGGGAAGATCGATGCAACCATCCGGGCTTCGGTGGAAGCCCGCCAGGGGGATGTATCGGCCTTCATGAAGGAGTTCAAGCAGAGCTTCAGCCGGTGGTACAAAGAACGGAACGACCGCTTCGGTACCCTGTGGGCCGAACGCTTTACGAGTCTTCTGGTGGAGGATTCCCCGACCGCCGTGCAGACGTTGGCGGCGTACATTGACCTGAACCCCGTGCGAGCGGGATTGGTCTCGGATCCGAAGGACTACCGGCACTGCGGCTACGCCGCCGCGCTGGTGGGCAACAGCACGATCCAGCAGGGATTGATGAGCTTCCTGGAACCGGAAGAGTGGCCGCAAGCGGCAGCCGCCTACCGCTGCCTACTATTCGTGACGGCGGGTTCCGCCAACGCGAGCGACAAACAGGTGTTGGATCCGGAAACGATCCGAGCTGAACTGGCGCGTGGGGGCGAGTTGGGCGGGGGTCAAGTGCTGCGCCTGCGGATACGGCATTTCAGCGATGGGGTAATCCTGGGTTCACGAGAGTTCGTGGATAAGCAGTTCATGCGGTACCGGGACCGATTCAGCCCGAAGCGGAAGGATGGGGCCCGCCCCATCCGGGGCGTTCCACTCCCCGGAATCAGCGTCCTCCGCGACCTGCGCGTCGACGCCATCGGCTGACGGCCCAAAGAACCCAACCTTCAACCGGCCGAACCGGCGAAATTCCTACGCCGGAAGGGAAGAACTCTGCCGATCACCGGCGTAATCGGGCCGCCCGGTGCATCGCGAGGAACAAAATTGAGCTGACCGCCCGCCCAAACACCCATCCCGGGCCAATTCCACCTCCAAAATCACGCCGCCGCCCGCCGCATCGCCGTCCGAGGCCGCTGCGCAAGATACTGAGGCTGGCTCCCTATTCGGCGAAGATAGCGAACCTGGCACGATCGCTACGTCGGGCGAATAGGGAGGTTGGCACCGGTTTTTGGCGAGGATGCGGGACGGGAATCTTCCAACCGCCGCCCGCAGGGCGACCTCAAAGGCGGCCACTCTCCGGCATCCCGACGACCACAGAGTGCCGGATCAGCTCGGCAATTTCAGCTTCCCACGCGAGGGCCGGGACGGGGTCGAGGACTTCTTTTTTGAGCCCGCGAGGCGCTGACGGGTCTCGGCGACGACACGGTCGAGGTACTGCTCGGTGAGTTCGCGGGCCCGCTGATACCCCGCGATGGCTTCCTGGAGAGCGGGGACCTCCGCCGCTGTTACGTGACGGGAAACATTGCGCCCGTTCTCCCAATACTGTAGCCGCCTGTAGCCGGCTTCCGCACTGCCGGAACGATGCGTGCAGGCACAGAGCTTGCCCTTCTCCATGGAGCCGATCTGCCTCAGTTCAGACAGAAGGCGTTCTTTGGATGAAGATTTCACTCAATGTATCTAGCATAATAGATACATTTTATCAAAAAAGGTGAGTACCAACGACTCGAAAACTTTTATCACACCCCAGACGCTCCACCACCGCCAAAAAAGAAAAAGCCCACCAGCCTACCTGTCCCGGAGTTCGAAAACCCCGGGAATCAGGATGCAGTGGGCCGGATGAATCGGTCCGGATTATTTGGTCTCCGGCAGTTTGAGCAGATACGCCCGTCGTTGCTCCGCGAACGTTTTCAACGCGATGGCCGGTGCGGGACCAAAGCCCCCGCCACCACCACCACGTGCCGCTTCACCGGCCGACTCTCCGCCCGTGATGCTGGTCGTGAAGGACTCCCAGGATTCCAATTTGCGCGTGTCCTTCTGCACATCCGCCGCAATCAGCGTGTGCAATCCCTCGGCGGCCGGCCCGAGACGCTTCCAATCCAGTACCTTGTCCGCGATCTCCCGCACATAAGCCAGATACTTCGCGCGCAACTTCGGCACGGCGAGCAGCTTGCTGAGCAGCGCCTTGCTGGAATCCTTCGCCGCATACAGCGGATCCAATTCCACGCCTTTCACCGCCCCGCCACCGCCCCGATTGAAGCCCTCACGGCCGGGCCCGTTGTTCGGACCCGCATTCCGGGGCGCCCCATCTCCGGGAGGTCCTCCGGCAGATTCCGGCCGAGCCCGTTCCACCCGCTCACCACCCCCGGGACCGCCCGGACCTCCGGGTCCAAACCCACCCCGGCCGCCCCTCCCACCGCCACCCCCAAAGCCCGGTCCGCCAGGACGACTGAAGGTCTCATTGATGTCACTGGGGATCACATGAAACCGCCCCTTCTCATCCTCGTACAGGCTGTAATCGCTCGCCCGGATCCAATAGCCGTCGTTATTGATGAGGGCATTTTCCAGGGCGAGAAACTTGAGGGCGCCGTCCACGTCCAGCAGCAGCGCCAGCGCCGCCTCCAGTTGTTCCGGCGCAGTCTCGTTCAATACCTGGCAGAGGTGGATCAAATCCGTCCACGGCTGGGCGGAGTCCTTCGTTTTCAAATCATAGATCTTCTTATACGCCGCCGGATCGTTGCCCATATACTCCAATCCGCCCCGCCCCCCGGGACTGCCCGGAACCTTCCAGCGCGCACCCTTGGTCGAGGGAAACCATTCCTTGAGGAACTCCTTGTTGAACTGCTGCTGATTCACATAAACGCCCCAGTACTCGCCGTTGATGACCACGCGCACCATATTGGCCTTGGGCGTGGGCACGTAGTCACGCGCCACCAGGGAATACAGAACCGGACGGATGAACGACGGATCCTCGTGCGCATTCAACAGGTTCAAACTGCGATAGCCACCGATGTTCTGGTCCTTGTGGGCGAAATCCACCGACACATTCAACGAACGCTTTTGTCCCTCGCCCACCATCATGTAGGACGACATCCCCCGGAAATGGACACCCACCTCCGCGTACGTCTTTCCGTCCACCGTCAGCTTGGCCGGAACCTCCACGTCGGTTTTGTGGAAGTCCGTCAGCTCCTTCTCCCAGTCGGCGTTCTCGAACTCAAAGAAGAGCGTGCGCAGCGTTTGAGGATCGTAGAACGATTCGGCACCATACACCTTAGCGTCGGCCACCGTCATTTTGGGTCCGGGACCCGTGGATACTTCGCCACCGCCCATACGCATACCGCCCGGTCCGCGGGGACCGCGACGGCCCCGGCCCTCCGCCGATTGCTTGGCCAGAAATTCCCGGGCGGCCTTCCGCTCCGCCACGTTCAGCCATCCATTGCCATCCTTGTCGAATTGCGCAACAACGGCCGTCACGGGTTGAACGCCCCCCATCCCACCCGGGCCCCGTCCACCGGGACCACCACCGCCTCCCGGTCCGCCAAAAAACGGTGGCGCCCCCCCTTCCGGAGGACCCGGGGGACGTTCAGCGGCGGCGGGTGCCTGGGCGGACAGTGGCCCCGCCGACATCCAGGCGAGATGAAACAGGGTCAGGGCAACGAGAGCTTTCATGATTTGGGGCAGATTATGCTTGGAGAGTTGGAAAGGAAAAACCCGGTAATCGGGCAATGGGCAGAGAATAGGAGGGACCCGGCGTCACGGTCGGCGTCAGCGTCAACGCCTCCGCCAGAAATCCCGGCAGGGTAAATTCAGCCGAATCGGCGGCCAGGCTGCGAAAACAAATAGCGGACGGCCAACCGGAATGTGGTAGAGAGCGGGAGGGGTTTTCATCGGACGTGCGGCGAAGTTCAGGTCAGGTCGGGGAGCGATGGGCCGGTGGAATCTCCGCCCGATGCGGAGATTCCACTTCAGCGGGCGCGTTCACTCGGCCGGCGCGGGACGGTGCGGACGGCCTTCACCGCCACGGCCTTTCGGACCCTTGGGGCCGCCCGGGCCGCCCGGACCACCGGGGCCACCAGGACCACGGCCACCTTCGGGCCGCAGTTCATCGCGGGTCAGTTGGCCGTCGCCATTCTTGTCCAGCGCCTTCAGGGCATTGGCCGCGTTGGCGATTTCGCTGGCGTCGATGACGCCATCGTGATTGGCATCCAGGGCCGCCATCAGCGGCGGAACCGGCCGGGCGTGCGGAGCGCCACCTTCCGGGGGAGCCGGACGATCCGCATCTTGCGCGGTGGTGGTGGCGGTGAGGGCGGCCGCAGCGAAAGCGGCGGCGATCAGGGACTTGATGGTGGTGTTCATACTGTTGCTTCGGTTTTGAATTTTTTGTTTCTTTTGTTTCACTCAGGCAACCCACGTTGCCGTCTTCATTTAATCAGACACCCCGATCGTTAAGGACCCATGTGCGGTTACCGGGAGAATTGTTAAGGCCGTGTAAAACCGCCAGATTGACCGTATTCCGTGGTTAAAGATGGCTTCCGTCGGGCCGATTGATGCGACCCGACGAGCCGAAAGTGCCCTGTTTACGCCGTAATTCCGCTTTTCCATGCCGACCCTGAATCCTCCCGACGCCCCGGAGGCCGAATCCAGCGGCCAACCGATCCTCGTGATCGACGACGACCGGAAGCTGTGCCGGCTGATCCATGATTACCTCCAGCCCATGGGTTACGCCGTCACCGCCGTCCATACGGGTCCCGAAGGCGCCACGCGAGCCGTCGAAGGCTCATGGCATGCGATCATCCTCGACGTCATGCTGCCCGGCCTGGACGGGTTCGAAGTCCTTAAGCAAATCCGCAAAAGCTCCAACGTACCCGTTCTGATGCTCACCGGCCGTGGCGACGAGGCCGATCGGATCGTGGGCTTGGAAATCGGGGCGGACGACTATCTGCCGAAGACTTTCTCCCCGCGCGAACTCCTGGCACGCCTGCGCGCGGTTACGCGACGGGCCGTGGTCGCCTCCAGTCCACGGAGCGAATCCAACGCCGCTCCCGAAATCGTGGTCGGGCCGCTGCGCATCAATGTCGACGCCCGCGTGGCGGTGCTGGGCGATCAGCCCCTGAACCTTACCCCGGTGGAATTCGATCTGCTGGTCTCCCTCACCCGCGCCAAAGGCCGGGTGAAATCGCGCGAGGGATTGATCGAGGAAATCCGTGATCGCAACTACGACGTCTTCGATCGCTCCATCGACGTTCACATTTCCGCGCTGCGCAAAAAGCTCGGCGATGATCCCAAGACCCCACGTTTCATCCGCACGCTGCGGGCGGCGGGTTACCTGTTCATCAATCCCGACGCCGCATGACTCTTCGCCTGCCCCTCTTCGGCAAAATCCTCGGCTGGTTCTTCCTGAATCTGCTGCTGCTGGCCTTGATCGCCGGCTGGGTCGTGCGCTCCGAGTTCCGCCTGGAGGCGCTAATCAACGGCGCCGGGGGCGAGCGGTTTCAACGAGTCGCCGACACGTTGCTTGGGGAATTGAGGGAGCGGCCGCGCAACACCTGGGACCGCACCCTGGAACGGTTCTCCGCCACGTACCAGGTTCAATTTGCGATCGTCGACGAACGCGGCGAGGTCGTCGCTGGCGCCGCCCTGACGCTGCCCGAGGAGATTAAATCCCGCGTCCGCGTCGGACGCGGCCCCGGTCGACCCGAAGGCGCCCGGGGCAATGGTCCCCAACGAGAGGAATTCCGCGGGGCGCCACCCGAGGGCTTCCGTGGACCACCCCCCGACATCGAACGCCGCGCCGCCGGCGGACTACCCCGCACACTGCTGCAAACCCACGATCCGGATCGTTTCTGGGTGCTCTTCCCCGCCCCGCAATTGGAGTTCGGTCCGCGGCGACTCGTCGCCCAGGCCGAGACCCTCAGCGCCGGCGGATTGCTCGTGGACTATCGTCCCTGGCTCTGGGCCGCCGGAGCCGTGCTCGTGGTCTCCGTTCTTTGGTGGCTGCCCTTCGTCCACGGCATCACGCGATCCCTGCGCCAAATGACGCTGGCCACCGAACAGATATCGGTGGGACGTTTCGACACCCGCGTCGATGGCGGCCGGGGCGATGAACTTGGGCGCCTGGGTCTGGCCATCCAATCCATGGCCGTCCGACTCGAGCATCACCTCACCGGCCAGAAGCGCTTTCTCAGCGATATTTCCCACGAACTCTGTGCCCCGATCGCCCGCCTGCAAATGGCTCTCGGCATCCTGGAACAACGCGCCGACGCCGCCCAGCAACAGCAGGTGGCCGATCTGCGCGAGGAACTTGATCACATGTCCGCGTTGGTGAACGAATTGCTCTCCTTTTCCAAAGCCGGATTGAAATCCCGGGACCTCGCCCTCGGCCCCGTAATTCTGCGCCCCTTGATTGAACGGGTCCTGGCCCGCGAAGGCGTGGGGGAGCAGGAACTCCGGCTGGACGTCGACGCCCAGGAAACCGTGCTGGCCGAGCCCGAACTGCTGGCCCGTGCCCTGGGCAATCTGGTTCGCAATTCCCTGCGTTACGCCGGCGCCGCCGGGCCGATCACCGTCAGCACCGTCCGCGAAAACGGACTCGTCGTCCTCACCATCGCGGACGAAGGCCCCGGAGTACCGCCCGAGGCGCTCGCGCGTTTGGGCGAACCGTTCTTCCGCCCCGACGCCGCCCGGACGCGCGAGCAAGGCGGCACGGGCCTGGGCCTGGCCATCGTGAAAACCTGCCTCGAGGCGTGCCAGGGAACCCTCACGCTGCGCAATCGCAGCCCGCGGGGATTCGCCGCCGAGGTGCGTTTGCGGGCGGCCAACCCGGCGTAAGCGGAAACCGATAATTCCCCAGGGGCTTCAGCGTGGATGCCCGCCGAACGCTGGCCCGGGAAAAGCGCGCCGAACGCGTACAACTCTGCTAATACGTTCTGCGCAACCCGTTTCTCGGTGGAGAAAATGATGCTGAAATCCCCCACCGACACGATCATCTACCGTTCCAAGCTCAATCCGAAGATCCATCGCAACTTTGAGATCTTCGACCCCGTCGACTTCCTCGCCGTTCCGTCGCAATACATTCCCGACAAAATGAAGGGCTGCGCATGGAAGGGAACCGGTCACTCCCGTTCAGCTCGGCACTTGAAAGCTCATCCTTCCGCTCTCAAATCGTTCCCCCCGGGCTCGCCGCCACCGCCCCGCAAACTCCCGTCCGGAAAGTGCCAGGACCTCAACCGCCAGGCTTGGCAAGTCGAGCGATTGCGATGCCCGTTTGCCAGAAACCGATGCGGTTGACTGCCTTCATCGACAACCCGGACGTGGTCGAGAAAATCCTGCGTCACCAGAAGCTTTGGTGCGGCCCCACCGCCTCCGCAAACGCTCGACCGCCACCCAAGTCCGATCATGGGTCGAACGAACCGGACTTTCGAATCGAGTACGATACGATGCCCGATTTCGAGACTGTGATAACTAATTAATGACAAACAGCATCGCGGCACTCCAACGGGCCAAAAAACTACCAAAAACCGACTCTCGCCTCACCTGACGCTCAATTACAACCACGCCACCCCCGACTAAGACGTGGGTCCCAAAATCATCTTGCCGTATCGTCGCCAACGCTGGAAAGTGCCTCAAAAGGAAAGGCACCGAGAAAGCAAATTGCTATCAGTAACCCCTCACTTTCCCATGCCCAGCTGGTTTCCCCGCTCCGCCTTCGGCCTCGTGCTCGTCGTCTTCCCCGTCGCACTCGGCGTGTCTGCCGTGCCTGACGCCCGTTCGAATCACGGCGGCGGCTGGATTACACTCGTGGGCATCGGGATTGCCATCGTCACGTTCCCTGTTTCCGCTCTGCTCGAAACACGGGGCTTCAAACCAAACGACCCCCGCAACGTCGACCGGGCCCTCGTGATCGGCGACTGCACGGTGCTCGTCTCCCTCGTGGAAGGCGGCCCGGATCGGCTGGCGCACGCGCTGTTTGGCAACCCCAGCAGGAAATGAAAATGATCTGGGCTTTCGTCTTCTTCGCCGCCGGCGCCGCCACGCTCATCTACGGGATCGGCATCATCCGCGATGCGCGGGCCTGCGCGAGCTGGCCGCAGGCCGAAGGCCGCGTCGTCAGCGCTGCGGCCGAAGTGGTCGCACGTGAGAAGAACCAGACGACCTACGCGCCCAGTGTCACCTACACGTTTTCCGTCGCCGGCCGCGAATTTAAGGGCACACGTGTCACACTCGTCCCGCGCAACTCGCCCAGCGCGCAGGTCGTGCAGTCGGTCCTCACGCGCTATCCCATTGGCGGCAAGGTGGTGGTTTTCCACGATCCGACCGACCCATCGAAGTGCGTGCTCTCCACCGCAACCAACGGCAGCGAGTGGGCGTACGCAATCGGCGGCGCACTTCTGGCCGGTGCCGGCCTGCTATTTTTGAAACGCGACTAAGACCGCCGGACAGTCCATCAACGCCATGTCCTCACTCTCGTCCCTCTTCGCCGCGGCTCTGACGGGTGTGCTCGGCGCGTTCGCTACCGGCATCGTCGCGACCGCGGTGAACGATTGGTTTCACTTCTACAACAGCCGGGGCATCGGCGGTGGATTGACGACCGTGATCATCGCCGCCGGGGGCGGCATCGCGTTCTTTATCCTCGGCCTCGTGGTCAGCCGCACGCTCACGGGCACGCCTGAAACGGCGTTCTACCGGGCACTGGGAATTTCCTGCGGCACCGTGGTGGCGCTGGCGGCCACCATCCTGCTCGGCGGCTGGCTCCGGGCCGATTTCCCGCCGAAGATGAACGGCGAGACCCTCGAACTTGCCGTGGAGTTGCGCGCACCGGCGGGGTTTTCGCTGCCGGTGCAGACCGACGAAGCTGACTCGTTCGCCGGGGTGCGCGCGGTTGGCGGCCAAATTCGGCTTCACGGGCCGTTGAATGTCAGGCGCGCCATGCGGGTCGAAGGACGCTGGACCTTCGCGGCCATCGCACCCTTGCTCACCAGCGCGCGAAACAGGGAATTGGTCATCCACATCGGCAAGGTAGCCGACGCCACGTTTCCGCTGCCGCTCGCCGCCCGCCCGGGGCGCAGCGACACGGAGTGGAGCGCGTGGCTGGTCGCGGACCCGGTCGCGGGTCAGGCCGAATCGGCCCCGGAAAAGCGCTTCAGCGCGCGCTACCGTGTGAAGAGCGCCGGCCTCACTCAGGAGCAAATGGAAGGCGAGAAAGCGGAGCAAGAGCAGGCCCGGTTCGATGCCCTCGACGCCAACTCACCGATTGAGGCGTGGCTGAACCACACCGTCCCCGGCACCCCCGAGGCGCGCATCACCGCCGCCATGAACCACATCGTGTCGCGGCCCACCTATGTCGCCGAACTCGCGCCCGTCATGGTCGGTATCAGCGATGATTTCGCCCTGATGGCCCTCGAAGTTGTGGCGAAGTTGCCACCCCCGCAGCCCGCTCTCCTGCCCCACGTGGCCGCTGCCGGCCGCGATATCGCGCGTCGGATTCGCGAGGTGAACGCCGGCGCCGTCGGAGACGATCCCCATCCCTCCGGCGGACACAGCGCGTCCCAGCGCTTCACCGCGTGGATGCTGGCGGCGCGCACGCTGCGCGAAACCGCCGGCGGCGACTTCACGCCCGAGCTGGGCGAAATCCTCCAGCAATCCCGTGCACGGCCCAAAACCGTTTTGCTGCAGGAAAATGTCCGCGGTGTAGCGAGTCACTATCTGAAACTCTGGTCTCATGTGGAGCCGTTGCCCGGCGATCCTCCGCCGCGCTGACGCTTCGCAGCCGATACACCCACACCCAATTTTTCGCCACGCCCGGGATTAACCACCGCCTTTCCTCCCTCCCCAATGCCGGGGTCGGCCGGTCCGCAGACTGCACATCGTTCCGTACGAGACGGTTAGCACCTCCTACGTGGAAAAGCGTGTCCCTTTGCCAAATCAAACACACGAAAGCACCCGGAGATGGCGTCCAAAGTTTCGCCAGGATCAACCGCCGAGCCCGCATCAAATTCGCCGGACGTTATTGTACCCGATTTGGCCCAGTCTTCGCAATGGCCGTCTGAGGACGTCAACTAAAGTATTCGGAGACACTCCGGCAGTTCCCCTGACGGATTTAAAAGATTTTCCGTGGTAGGAATTTCCTGGCAATTGGGCGGGGCACTAATCCGAACCGAGGCGGATTAGCATCACCAGCGCCAGATTGTGAAGCGCATGGGTGCCCGTCGTCATCCAATAGGCCGAACCAAATGATTCCTGCCGCCAATGGGTGTAGGTGAAAGCAATATAGAATCCGCTCACGATTCCCGCACAAATTCCGGTATCCACACCGGCCGAAAAATGCAGGGCCGCAAAGGGTATCCACGCCGCCAGCAGCTGCCCCCGAAAGCCGAGCCCCATCGCCCGCGCCACCATCACTGGAAGGCTTTGCAGCAACAGGGTCTCCAAAAGCGGGGCAAGGCAGACCAACTGAGTAAACGTCACGCCTTTCAGATCGGTTCGATCAGGAAGCTCAAAAGCCAACCCCAACAAAAGGATGACTCCAAGGCTGACGGCGAGTCCTTCGAGAGTAACACGCCACAGAAAATCTCCTTTGGATCGGAGTTGATAGGCCGCAAAATGATCTCGCAATGATTGGGCTATCCTCATGCTTCGGATCATGTTACCGACCGCAGCTCAACCTCCAAGAAAGAATGCCAATCTGGCACCCGTCACTTCCACGTCCGTAAGGCGGCCTTCGTGGTGGTGGAGAGGCAAGCCACTCCAAGACGGGAGGAAACGACAAGCCAGGGTAAAGGTCGACCGATCCCGGTAGGGGAGCGCGTCGGAGCTCGACTTCCCGGAGGGGATTCAAGGACTCAAATTATTTATCAAGAAACGACGCGCTTTGGTGAAAGCCGCTCTGCCTGGACTGCGGCGGTGATGGGCGATCCAGAGTTGCCTTCCTGTTACCCAGCATTGGCCGGAGTGCTGAAGCGGGAGATTGGTTATACGGGTAGGAGATTGCCTTCTCGCCACTTGGCGGAAATTCAACCGCACCGCGGACGTCATGGCCCGCTTCGTGATTCAGAACGCACTTTTCATGGGCGAACCCAGCGATAAAAACCACTGCCACGATCCGCTGGCACTTCGACAACCGAAAGGTCGCCTTCCACCCCGGGCGCCGTGTCGACCGGCCGCCAGGGGCCGTCTATAACCTCGCGAACCTGCAGAGAAAATCCGGAGGGCATTGGACTGGAAAAGCGCAGCTGATTCTGGGGGCGTCGTTCAAATAAGAAAATCGACTTGAGATCCAGTCCGGTAAACGCCGGCACGATGCTCGTTGGCAATCCGGCAATGCCATTGGCGTCCACGACGCCGCCCAAGACCAGCGAGAACGTACTGCTCGCACGAACGGTGGCCCGATCAAAATCCGCGCCCGTATCCTTATCCCACGCTAGAATCGTCACGGCGGCGGTGGCGCCGCCAGGAAGGCCATTGACGGTCAGCGTCCCTTTCGAGATCAAACCGGCACCGGCACCTCCGATTGATATATGAAACGGCTCCGCCGCTCCCCCCGACAGCCCGGCTGCCCCCGCGACCAACACTTCCAGCCAGATGTTATCGGCAGCCACCACGTTGATTCCATTGAGTAGCACGCGCGGCTTGGTTCCGGAGGCCATGTTGATGGAGATCGTTCCCTGGGCCGAAGCGACAAACGCGGTCCAGACAATCCCCATCAGAGTGAATCCGCAGCTTTTCATGATCAGGGCAATGGAATAATTGATGGGAATTGGCCGTCTCGGCGCCCCGCGGAAGGGGAGATCAGCCTTCACGGACGGGTACATTTGAACCCAAATTACGGCGATGGAGCCAGCGCCGCAAATGCTTCTAGGGACCCGCGGACCAGTGCGTTAGTAGAGCGAGCGCATACGGACGGCAGGCGAGGAGAGAACGCTGTAAAAATTGTTTTGTGAATGACCTCTGAAATCGGCGCAAATTTGCATTCTAGGCGCCCCCCGGCAGGTGCTGTCCCCATCCATTTCGACCGTCCCGCCCATCCACACCGCGGCCCGACGCGTCTCCGCCGTGTCGACACCGGCGGCACCGCGATAGATCAATCCCTTCTCGCTACTTTTGTAAGGCTGCCGCCGCCCCCAGTACGTCCCCGCAAAGCGTCGGCCGAACTCCGAGTAGCAGGCCGAATCGAAACGAATCTGATTACCCGGATGGCTCCAGTTCTTCGAACGAACGAACGCCATCAATCTCCCGGGTAGCAACAGCCCCCGGACGTCCAGAAATTTGCCCATCAAGGCTCCGCTCGAAAAGCGGTCACTATTCCCGGCCGGGGCGACAGCGAAAGAACTCCTGACCAGACTTTGCGGTGGTCAATGAGGTTGTCTGGAAAGCCCCGTCGCCCGTAAGTTGTTTTACCATGGACCACGGGCCGGCAATACTCGACGAACTCTCAAAAAGGTATTTTTGCCCCCGTTTGGAGCGCCAACGGACACTCAATTGCCCGGCCTGCCAACTGGACCGCGTTAGCTTCGGTGCATCATTAGCCGTCCCGAGTATCACCTTTACCAAGTAAGGTCGATCGACACCATTAACCCGGTTGAATCTTCCGGCAAGAATGAGGTCACTCTCCATGTCGAATTCGATGCTCTGAACAATTCCGTCGGCGTCGAAATCGGGTTTGAAACTTGGATCCACCGAACCATCCGCTTTCAGAACGGCCAGTTTGGTGTGAACTACTTCTCCCGGCGACACCGGTGGATTCTCACTACCAACCGCCAACGTTCGTCCATCGGGAATGGGAATGAGTTGCGTTAACAACATCCGTTTGGCCAACTCTGCCGCCGAGTCTTTAAACTGAAGATCCAGGGTTCCATCGGAAAGAATGCGCTGTATTCTTGAGTTCGTGTAAATGGGGCTTCCAAAAAAGGTTAGCGATCTTGCGGCGGTGATGATACCTCCGTCAATTGTTACGCAACTCAATGTCGCAGGGCCAATTACACCTTCCGGGAGTGCTCTCTCGGATTCGATCCGCCCTTCCTGGTCGAATTGGATCATTTTGGTTCCCTCATTAATCGAGAGAAGAGTCGCTCCACCGCCAAACCTGGGCAGCATGCTCCAACCAAACCCGCTGCCCTTGGTAATCTTATCCAATATTGTGTGGAAATTCTTATCCATTACACCGGCAGGTGAGATTCGTGCGTAGGAACTCGTCGTCGTCGCCTCCGTTGCGATCTTTCCCTTCAGCAGCACAGCTCCATCCGGTTGAAGTCCCACCCAACTGGCAAATTCACTCAAGTAGAGCGACTGTGCTTCGGCGAAGAGCGTCTTGCGGAAAGTGATGTCTTCGCTGCCATTGGCACCCAACTTTATTAGCGGCACAAAGCGCCGGTTCGCATCAAAAAAAGCACCGCCGGCAAAGGCGCCACCGTCATTGGACCGCAGAAGCTGAAAATTGTCCGGAAGCCCAATTTGGGCATTGAAACGAAAACGCGCATCGAGTTTCCCTGTATCGTCAAGCAGGAACACCCGGTCGGCAGGTTTTCCGTCAACCAGGCTGTTCGTGCTGTCGGCGACAACGAGAATTTCGCGGTCTCCCCACGAAATGGCGGATGCTATGCCTTGGTAAAACGGATTGGTATCGGCGAGTCGCGCATTGAACCGCAGATCGACTTCACCGGCGGTACCCTCGGACAACTTCACCGAAACCTGCGCTGGAGCGCTTCGAATGGAGGCCGTCGCATTGACCAGTTCGACAGAATATTCACCGGAATCGGCTGCCCCCGCGTCCTTAATACTGAGCGAGTTACTCGGGCCTTCGAGCACCACCACTTCGCCACGTCGCCAAACGAATTTCGGGGGTGGAGTCGCGTTTCCCAGGCAAACTAATTCGCCCGAACCTCCTTCAGGCAGGGCGAGATCCACCAGTCCCTTCACAATGGCCGGCATGCCGGGCCACTCGCCGCCGCGCAGCCGGAATAGTTTCGGACTTCGCATCGCGGGAAGACCAGCGATCTGATTCCCGCCCCCGATCAATACGCGACCCTTGGAATCCACCCCGCCATTCCTCGATGGTGATGGATCTGTATTTAAGCCGAGTCCGGGGTAGCTTTCCATGAGACGAAGCTCAAAACCCGTATCCTTCTTTCCCGAGAGGGTCATTCGCGTGAGACGAACGTTCGCAGCCTCCGCGTTATTTTGGCCGCCCGTCGGCAGAAACAGTTCGGCGAGGTAAATCCACCCGCTAGGCGGTCCGCTCAGAACGGCGCGGCTGTAGCCAGACACGGCGACCGGGGAAAAGCTTGGATCTGGAGCACCCTCGGGGGTGTATCGCAGAATACTGGCTCTATTATCTAAAACCGTTCCGAGGGGATTCACCAGTGTCTCGGCCAGAATTGTTTGGTCCGCCTCCACTCGAAGCACCCTTCGATCTCGTCCGCCATTGGCAGGTGTTGCGTTGGTACGCGGCTGACCGTCACTCCCGAAAAACCGACCCGTTTGGTGGAGAAACCCTCCGTCATCAAAAGGGTAGATAATTCCGCCGCAAAGTGATCCAACACAATTCGGCACCGTAAGATCAACTCGCAGATCGGTGTTGACTCTTTGGTACAACCCGTTGGCCTGAAACCAAATCATCCCGGACGGTGACGCTGTCACCCAGTCGAAGGGAGCTTCAAATAGATTAACGGGTAGCTCGAAGGACGGATCGACACTGCCATTGGGCAAAAGTCGAACCAAGCCGGCATGCGGTTTGCCGGCATAATTGGTGAAGCCCCCGGCCACGAGAAACCGTCCGTCGGAGAGACGGTGGACGCTGGCAATCCCACCCTGCACCCGTCCTGGGTTGGCGAAACTTGAATCCACTTGTCCAAATTCGTTCAACATCCGCAAGCCTCCGTCAGGGGTGAGCGTGTCACCCCATTCAGTGGTCGCGACCAAAATGCGGTCATCGGGTAAAACTAAAGCCGAAGAGACAATTTCCTGGTCGGCAAACTCGGGCGCGAAATCCGGATCCAAATCAATGGGCAGGTCGCCTTTGGCCCAAACTTGCGGGCCAAACATCGAGAAAACGCAACCGATAACCCATTGCGCGATTATTTGACCGAATCGGTGGTTTTGGCGTTGGCCCCGCGGTTGATGGGTCATAAGGCGTCGAATCGCCCGAAACAGGTGAGGTGCAATTGGCAGTGGCATAAACGTTTGGGCGGTACCTAAGGAAATCTGCACGCCACAGACCACAGCGATTTGAGATCGTCACGGCCAATCTTGTGCAGAGCGTCAAAAAGCGATACCTCGCTACTTTCATTGGCTGGAAACTGGAGAAAAGGCGCGGATCGATGATTGCCGAGGCGGCGTTTGCAACGAAGCCTGCTCCGGGTCGGTTCACCCTACTCGCCGGTAGTTTCGTGCCACCGATGACTCGCGCGCTCGTCAAGCTTGTGTTGGTGGGGCGAGGCTACTGACGAGCCTTCCCTCTATCTCCCAGCCACTGGAAGTAGCGAGGAACCACCGGTACCTACCCGTCCCGCGCAGGCCAGCCGGCGGGCCTCCGCCGCCTCAATTCGATCCGTCCGGCGTCGCCTCCGCAATCCGCGATCACTCGCCCACCTCCCGAGAGCCCCATTCCTGAGGTGAGGCGGGGAATTCGTCCGCCGCCAGCCTTCGAGAGCATGCCACCCGATGGAGCTACCACTGTCAATGAAACCCCGGTCCGATAAACAGACTATTGTCGGGAGAGGTGGGGGGAATCGCGACAATACCCTGAGGGATCGCACCTGCGCCCCCGGCGCCGCCCGCCATCGATACAAATCTACGCCAGGAAAGATGCGACGAAGATCCATCGAAACGAAATACCAGGCCTGAACCGCCAAGATCTCTGTCTGCCGCTCCGCGCACAAAAGTCGATTCGCCGTGGCGTTGGGATAAACCTTCGTAAGGTTGGTTAGCGGAGTCGTTGAAATTAAACGGCTCCGCCTCCGAGGCCTCCCAACCCAGAATATCAACCGGTCGAAACGCTGATACTTTATGGGGAACCTGCCGCTGACCGAGATCGATGATATAAGCATTCCAACAGTAACTGGTCAGCTTCAAGGATCGCCCGGCCCACGAGGTTCGCTTCAGCGCGGAAATCTCCGCGACATCCTTGGAGCACATCAGCGTCTTGGGGTTGCGGAGGATCGGCCCGAGTTGCCCACCGTAGAAGTAGGGCAATTGTCGCTGGTACGCCGAATCGGCGACGCCGGGCGCTTTGTCATTGCCCGCACCATCCGGGATTCGGGAAAAGGGCGATACATTGGTCGTAAAACTATTGGCAGTGGTGGTGTAGGCCCAACCGGAGAGTCCGCCTAACCCCCAACCGGGATAGGGAATCGTATCGCCATTCTCATTCGCATAGATCGCGGTGGCCGCCATGATTTGTCGCCCGTTATCGAGATCCACACTGGCGTGCGTCGAATTTTTCGGGCCCGACAGCATCCCCGGCACCAGTCCGGACAGCACCGCGGAAATTGCCAGCATTGTTAGCAATTCCACCAGCGTGAATCCTTTGATCCGAGTAGGAACCGGGTTCGATATGTTTTTCATAATTTGGTCTATAAGCTGAATCGGTTATTCGAGTGTTCCGGGGTCTGTCATTCAATTTCGAACTTCAGAAATTTGGACTCCACATCATATTTAATCGGCTCCACCACTTGGACACTGGCTCCGGCACCCATCAACTGGGATCGGGTCAACGTCCAGGGAGTCGCTAAATCCGGGCGGGAGAAAACGCGCAATTCAGCATTGGCCGTCGTCTTCAAATCAAGCTGAATCCAACTGTCCGCCCCGCCGAATTGGCGCGACAGTGAAACCTCGTGGGGCGCTACCACCGGCGATGTCCCGGCTAAATATTCCGCCAAATTGTCAGCCCCATCCCGATCCACGTCGTCATTCGGTCCAAACTGGAGGGTGTGAAAATGCCTCCGTTCCCAGACATCCGGCAAGCCGTCGGCGTCGGCATCGAGCGGAACACTTTCCGGAGTAAGGGTCACTCGGTGGATTTCCGTGGAGTCACTCCCCGATTGAGAAGCGAAGACGAGCACTCTCCCGTCCGCCGCGAGATCGACCCCCGCTTGCCTGGGAGCAAGATTGGTAAAAACCGATTGCCTCGTGCCGGTGTCGCGATCTTGAATCTCCAAACTCGTTGCCCATAGATTTCTCGGGCTGAAGTCGAGCGGTTGGGTCCGGGTGACTACCCAACGACTGTCTCCACTCATCCAAGCTCCGACCGCCATTGGAGCCGGGGTTTGACCGGAGCTCGATTCGGAGAGGACGGGATAGATGAGCGTTTCCGTGAGGCCACCCAGGACAGGAACCACGTGGATTTGGGGAGACCGTCGCTCGCTGGATCCATACCCATCAACCACCAGCAACTCCCGTCCGGTCGAGGCAAACTGCAACTCAGAGAAGGCGGCTTTAGACTCCCGATGATAGAGGACCACGGGGGGAGAGGAACCGACCGCATCGATGGCAAAGACGTTCGTTCCATCGGAATAGGCGACCCTCCTTCCGTCCGCACTGACCGCGCAGGCACTCGCTGACCCGGGGAGGTATCGGGTGGGGGCGAGCGAATAGTTCGCGAAGATGATCAAATTTTGCGGCGCGGAGGGTATTCCCGTCATCACCGCGATCGTACTGCCATTGCCGCTGATCGAGGGTCGCAGACTCGCATTCGGAGCAGTGGAAGGTAATTGCAGCAGACTATTCTGTTGGAGGTCACTCTGATAGAGGTACAGCCTCCGTGTCTGAATGGCAGCAGTGCCGGACACCAAATTGGTGGCGTCGCTGTAATAGGCCACGTAGTTCCCGTCCGCACTGATCGCAGGCAGAGTGCCCCCCAAACTGGCGGGAGCCGATGAATTGAAAAGATGAGTGATTCGGAGCGTTCGTTGGGTCAGCAAATCCCGGTAGTAGAGGTGGGACTGTTGATTGTTGGTGCCCGGTACCAGATCGGAAGCCGCGCTCGAGAAAACGACCGCCCTTCCGTCGGCTGAAAGGATTGGATCCAGGGCAGCCCGGTTTGCCGCGCTACCATTGGTCCCGACACTCACCAGGGTGTTGCGGCCCGATTCGGCGTCCTGCAAGAAGACGTCGGCGACCAAGTTAAAATCATTGGTCACGAGAGTTTCGTGGTCGCTGGTAAAGACGGTCCACCGTCCATTCGCGCTCAGGCCGCCGCGGGTGAACTGACTGGCGCTGAATCGGGTGGCTCGCTCCGCCGGATCACTGCGCGAGTTGACCGCGACGCTGGAGCGATTGGCCAAATGGAGGAGAAAGAGATCTGCCGCCCGGTTGCGATCAGGCTCCACCACCGTGCTGGAGTCGGAGGTAAGCGCCAGCCATTCCGCCTGCGGACCGACCGCATAGGAAATCGTTTGTAGCGGATTAGGACTGCCATTCGACGCCTGAACGAGGGCCGTCGTCGCCCCGGAGCTTAACCGACGACGAAAGAATCCACGCGGAGCAATCGCATCATCTTCGAGGGCGGCGGTATAGATAATCGAGGCTTCCTCTCCAACTCCTACCAAGGCCGCATCCTGCGGCCAGTAAATCGAGTTGGTGGGCGTTTCCGTCCCGGAGGTTACCAAAGCCGATAGACTTCGGACGCCCGTTTGGGCGGACCACCACCGCAGTTCGGTCGCTTTTTTCGCATCATTGCGATTGGGATAGTGAAACAAAACGGCGAGCCCATCGTCACTTAAGGCCGGGTCTAACGAGGGATCGGTCCGGAGGGCAAAATCGCTCCCGAGAGTGGTGGTGGTGGGCCAGCCCGGGTCGATGACCGTCGCCTTCCCGGTCGCGAGATTCCAGTGAACCACGGCGCCGGAGGCGGCACCCCCGATACGATTGGTTCCAGATTGGGACAAGAACCCGACCCGCGCGAGGACCGACCCACCGTCCGGACTCAGGGAGGCAAAACTGACCGGGGCAATTCCTCGAAAAGACTCTTTTCCTGAGGGAATAGTCAGTTTTTGAACGGTGCCGTCCGTGGTCTTATAAATGTGCAGCGAGGTCTCCTGGACTTCGTTGTTTAAGAATAGCGGAGATTGGCTGGAGGTCGTATTGATCAAAATCGTTTTCCCATCATCAGACAGGGCCATCAATTCCGGTAGATAGTCGTTCGGTCGCCCCCAAAAGGGGTAAAGTATTTGGCGCGTTCCCTGGAGCGCATCCAAGAAGATCAACTTGTAAAAGCTGTTCGTCGATTCAGGGACTAAATTGCTGGCAGCGCTTTCAAAGACTACCCAACGACCGTCCTTGCTCATGGCTGCGTTCCCGGCGAGTCCATCACCGCTGCCGCGAGTTCCTGTTAGGGGAACACTGTCGAAGCTGATCGGCGTGATCACTCCAGTGTCGACCGTTAGGAGGACGAGCTGCGACGGGGCGGCGGGTGTGTTCGAGACGAGGTTCGACGCATCGGTCCGGATCAGAACCCGATTCCCATCCGCGGAAACGGAAAGCGGAAGATTCCGATCATCGGCTTGTGGTAACAACAGTTGCTGGACGCCCGTCTCCAGATTTCGACGGTAGGTGGAAAGGCCATTGAACCGGGGTCGTGGGTCGACGAGGTCGGGCGCACTCGAGGCGAAGAAGAGCCATTGACCATCGGCCGAAAAGATCGGGCTGGCCGTAACCCCTTCACCCGTGACGGAACGGGCGACTGCCGGGGAATTCGTCACAATTGGAGAAATGGACACGGCGGCGGATCCGGAGAGGATTCCGGCGTAAAGCGCGGCGAGCAGTTTCCAGAGGTCGAGCGCTCGTCTTCCTCGGCGAGTTACGGGAGACCCGACAGGATTTGGGCCTGTCGCCGGGATTCCCGGCTGTGCGGTTAGCTTCATCGAACTTTCGCGTCTCATAAGTACCTGTTTCTGATTGAGGGTTAACCCATGGCGGCACCCAGCCAGCTGCGCCAATCTCCGGTGCCTTCTGGGGAGACTGACCGAACTGTTTGGGTAACCTCACGCAGTTTTCAACGGCCGGCCGAATTCCCGGCAGTTGAAGTCGGTGTCCGCCCCACCCACGAACGTTGCTAAGCGGGATTCCTTCCTCATCCGTGAGAAACGAAATGAACCCGGCACCTGGGGCGACGGGGAAATCCTCGACCGCGCCATCGGCAAGGCCTATGGAGTCCGTCCGGTGCTGGTGGATGAGGGGCGGAAACTGAGGTTCGTGGCTATATCGGCCCTTTCTTCCGCACCCAGGTCTGGCTGCGGGCGAAGTAGCGGTCGGTACGACGACGTGCATTCGGAGTCGCCGCGACGGATCAGGCCACGGTTCGAATCTTAACCACAGGTTGCAACGCCAGGAAAACGCTCCCATGTCCATTTTTCGGTTCTTCCAGCGGGCCGACCCGCTCGCCAACACCTCCGCGGATTTCCGCGAGTTCTATCGCAACTTCATCAGCGTCGTCAGCGCGGCCGACGGCGATCTGGCGCGCGAAGGCCTCAATGAATCTGTCATCGCGAAGCTGACGCCGGACGAGCGGATCGAGGCCGAACGCCTGCTCCTTGAGCGTTTGGGGGCGGGTGGCGACAGCCGCACCGCGATCGGACTCGGTTTACTGGGCAGCCGGAAAGCGGGCACGCCGCTGCGCGTGCGCATGGCCGTTCAGGACCGGGAGTCCTTCCCGTCGCCGGCCTACGCCGAGGCGCTCTGGCGCATCGAACGGGACCCGCGGGCGGTTGACGCCCTCGTGGCGATGGCGCGCAATCCCCAAGTGAGAAGCAGCCCGAGGGTGGACGCAGTTTGCGCCTTATCCGAGATGCCGTCGGACGTGACGCGACAGGCATTGATGGAGATTCTCTGGACGGAACCCGACTACCTGCTGCGCTATCACAGCTTCAAGGGCATCCTGATGCTGCACGGCTACCCCTGGAAGGAGGCGAACGACCATGCCGGCAAGATGGCGCCGCAGATCGGAGGCGCCCTGGCAAGACCCGAAGCGCGCCGGGCCGTGCTCGCGCGCCTCGAAGAACTCACCGCCGGGCGGACGCTCGTCACCCTCGACCCTTGAAACGAACCGGGGCGACCCGAGAAGCCGAACGGATCTGCGAGTCCGTGAACCTGGCCATATACTTTAATCTCTCCATCTGCGGGGCGAATTTTAACTGAAAGGAATTTGCTATTCTCGACGGTCTGCGGAAATGCCGGTCTTACAAACGCCGCAAGATGTCCTCTTTCTCTATACCCTTCACAGTTGCGATCGCCCGCAGAATTGCATTCAAGGTACCGATGCGAAGCGTTGCATGATCGGGAATGGAGATTCGATGCTGCCGGGGCTCGTCCGTTTCGAGAATGACGTGGCTACCTTCCTGATTCACCCGCCGATAGCCGAAATGTTTACCGAGAAGCTTGATCAGATCCTACCCGCTCAGATCACGCGGAAGCTTCATGCTGCCAGCACTTCGTCACGCACCTGATGCAGGCGGATGGACGCGGGCTTCGGCTGATCGAAAAAATACGCAGCAACGGCTTCCCTGACGTTGGCGCGCAACGCATCCCACGTGTCGCCCTGCGTGAAAATGTCGTGCGAAAGACATTCGCCCACGAACCCGCCGTCGGCTTCCTGAGTAATGCTGAAGACAATTTCCATGTCCCCACTTTCGCAGAAAGAAGGACGGGTGACAAGCTGGGCCTTCCTGGGGACATAGTGAGGTTTTGAATAGCGTACCGTGGTCGCCTTCGCTCCTCCCGAAAGGCAGCGGGATCAGATCCCTGAGTTGACATGGGCGCCTTGAATTAATGGCCATCCGTCGCCATTTCCGATGGCCGCCGCCGGTTGGCCGCGAAGCGCCGCATGTCCGGATTGCTGGCCTGCCGCCCGCCAAAGCGCCGGTCGGCTTGCGCGACAGCTGCCTACTTCAATCCCTCCATCTGCCGGAAAGCCTCCGCCAATCGATCACTTCCATGGAGCACAGCCACATACCTCACCGCGTCCCAGCCCCGGTCCCAGTGCCCCTCCCGCATCGTGGTCCAGCGCCACCCCGAACTTTCTCCGCCCGTTCCAAACACCCGCCACTCCATCTCTCCATCTCTCCATCTCTCCATCTCTCCATCTCTCCATCTCTCCATCTCTCCATCCCTCCACCCCTCCATCTCTCCACGCCTCCACCCCTCCACGTCTCATCCTTGGCTGAAAATGAACGTCATTTGCGGGCCACAACTTGGAGCTCCCCGCACAAATCCAGCGCCTTCAACGCCTGCGCGGTGGCAATGTAGGTGATGTAATGGTAGTTCCCCCGGTAGAGCGAATGCATCCACCAGCGCCCGCTCTCGCGTTGCTCCCGCTTCAGCCAGGCCAGACCGCGCTGGATGCGCGCGTCCGCCACCGGGACGTGGCTCTGCCGCAGCAGCACAACGGCCAGCGCGGTCATATAGGCGTCGCTCTCCGGCTGGGCGGCATCGGGCAGGTGGTTGATGAGGTTCAGCACGGTCGGGCTCATTTCGAAATGCCAGTCCTTCACCGGCGACATGTCACGCGTACTCCAGCCGCCGTCGGCATGTTGCTTGGAGGCCAGCAGGGCCAGCGCCGCTTCCCGGTCCGCTCGCGGCACCAACTCGGGGAAGTAGTACGCCAGCTGGAGTTTCAGGACGCGGTCGAAGTCGTTGCTCGGGGCGGCGGTCTTGAGCCAGGCCTTCAACTTCGCCACCCGCGCCAGAAGCGTCTGGTCCTTGAGCGTACCCAGCCAGCCGGGCGCAGCGGTGATGGCGCGCGCCGCCTGGAGGCTCAACTCGAAGTCGGTGGTGATGTGCGGGATTTCGACCTCGCCATGGCTCACGAAGGCGCCGCTCGCGGACTGCTGCTCGAAGAGATCGCGCAGCGCGCGCTCGGTCGGCTCGGTGAGCTTGCCGTTGATGTGCCGATCCCACTCGGCCAGACCGAGGCTGCGCCAGACGCTATAAAAGGTGTTGGGATAGTGCTTGTGACCGCGCGTTTCCGTCTCGGTGACCGCCTTGACCTCCTTGGGAACACTTTTCACGAAATCCTCGTGCACCTCCGCGCTGGGCGGGCCGAACTGCTTCGTCCAGGCCGTGCGCTCAGTCAGGTAGGGTCCGGTAGTGTGGCAGTTCACGCAGGACATCTCGCGCACCCAGCTCACGGCGCCGTTTTCCAGATACTTGGCGGCGGCATTGATTGATTCCGGGCCGAACACCTTCACGCGCGGCTCGTCCGCCGTGGGTAGGCTCACCCGGATGTCCCCCGACTGGTATTGGAACGTGGGCTTGGGCTTGTCGGCGGCGTGACCCACCGCTGAAAGGGCGGAGAGGACGAGGACGGCGATGAGTCGGCAGTGCATGGTGATGAAGAGTGGCGAATGACGCATAACAAAGGCCCAATGACGAAAGAATAACCGAACTCCAATGACGAATGCCGCGAGGCCTATCGGTCACCTTCGTTGAATCGCGGTACAGATAAATTGGATTTTCTTCGTTGAACGCCCCCGATCAACTTTGCCGGGAACCGCCCCTGAAAGACATGTCCAGACAACCGGTGCGCCCCGTTCCAGCGCGTACCGCAACTGACCTCGAGCCGGTGAAGGGCCTGCCTGCGATTCGGCTCGGGCGTCTGCAGCAATAGGTGGTAGTGAGTGTCCATCCGCACGAAGGCGGGAACTTCGATGCCCAATCGTTCCGGAGCGGTAGCGGAAATGAACTTTTTCACCCCAACCACTGGCTGGTTTTGACCGCCCGCTGACACTCAAAGGTCTGGCCCTGATGCCATCGAGACCCTTCGACCAGGATCCTATTGTCAACTGCGTGGATCTGACCCCGTTGCCTTTGGGATCCCGCCGTTCCGGTACGACTCCTCAGCCGCCATCAGAAGCTCGGAATTGGTACAGTTGCGACCCAGTCCACGATTATATTACGGCGGAAATAGAAATTTCTCCTGCGGGTACTGAACATGGGGAACCAGTTTAACAAAGAACTCATCCCCTAAATCCCAAGGGAATGAAACCTCATCAACAACTTTCAAGCCGAATCGACCGATGGTTAATTGCCACTCAAAACCATAATCCATAACAACGGCGACCGCGAGAGCATAGCCGTAGGGTTCTGGGCGGGTATATCGGTTGACCGTTCCGTCATCAAAATGGCGGGAATAAAATCCGCTTTTCAAATTGCCGACCGCCAATTCATATTTAAGACAGAGTTCCGGTGGCACATGGATTACTGGATATAATTTAGTATCCCCGGGGTACCGACGCATGGAAATCGAAATTTTGCGCTCCGGCAGAATGGGGCGCCCGCTAATTTTCTCGTCATCCTCATTCAGTTCAACCCAGGGACCGAACACCAATCGTTCGGTGGGAATCAAAGCCCTATTGGCCCAGCCATGAATTATTATCCCATCGGTTGGACCACCGTAACCGTAGTACAATTGCCGATTCAGGCGGACCCACCCGTAAACATATTCCCCATCAACAATACGTCGGTGCCAGAAGTACAATGGCACCTTCCATGAGTTGGTAAAAGCCGGACTGTTTGTGTACCGGAAATTCTGCGATTGTGAATATCCGCCCGCGATGCAATTTGTACTATTGTAGTTCCCGCAATCTAGCACAGTTTTGCCGCTCGGGAGGTCATAATCAGATCCCAGCGTTGTCGCAATCAAGATACCGTTGGTCAAATCGTTGGTCCAACGAATCGACCCCGAGTGGTCGACCAACCTCTCGTTGTCACGCATAAGAATAACTGCCCCGGATTCATCGGTCGCAATCTCCGTTCCCAATGATGGGACTAAATACTCACGATCACAATAATCTACAAAGCTTGGAGCGAGAACAAATAACTTCTGCACGTAGTAGTTAATGAAATGATCTGGATTTGAGCTCAGTGGAATATGCTGCCTTAAATCAGGCTCCACGACTACCAGCTCACCCGCCAATGCGGATCGCCCGAGCGTCAGCAGAAATATGATCGACGCAATTAATCGAAAACTCTCACTCCATAATGTTTTCATAATCACCCTATTCCGCAAGCCTACAACTCTCCGGCGCCACCCGAACGGGGAATAATTAGGGCATATTCGTTAGGTTGACCATACCGACTTCCCGTCGCCAGGATTGCCCCGTTTTTATTAATCGCCAGGGCCTCAGTGAACACCCAGCCGCCAATGCCGAGAGGATTGGAATCACGACGCAAGCGGTCGATGAGTCCCAGGCGGACTTTAAACTCACCCCTCGTGTCGCTGTTGCTATTTCGAAAATTGAAGTCATAAACTAGCTTGGAAGCCAAAGCTGCGGGACGACTCCTCAGCCACCTACCGGGCCCGGAAGGGGTACAATTGCAACGCAAGCCACGATCATATTACGGTGGAAGCAGAAATTTCTCCTGCGGATATTGAACATGTGGAATCAGTCTAACAAAAAACTCATTATCGTTCATTAGAAACCAAACTTCATCGGTCACCTTCAAATCAAACCTGCCCAACGTCAGGGGCCACTCGAAGGGATAATCCGTGTCAACCGCAACAGCCAGGGCATAGCTATAAGGCTCGGACCGGGTGTATCGATTGCGATCCGGTGTACCGTTATCAAAGTGGCGGGAGGCGAAACCATACTTAAGATTCCCAACGGCCAGTTCATATTTCAAACACAACTCCGGCGGCACTTGAACCATCACCAACGGTGGGCTATTGGTCGTTCCACGCTGGACTCTTACCGACATCTTACGTTCGGGCAGGATTGGACGGCCACTTACCTTTTCGTCGCCTTCCTTGAGCTCGACCCACGGACCAAAAACCAGACGCTCAATGGGACTCAAAGCCGTGTCCGTCGATCCATGTATGGAAATACCGTCGATAGGGCCACCATAGCCATAATAGAGTTGCCGATTCAGGCAAATCCAACCGTATAAATACCCTCCATTGGCAGGGTGGCGGTACCAAACAAATAACGGAGTCTTCCAATCGTTTGTAAATGCAGCATTCCCTGTGTAACGGTAGGTTTGCAAATCCAGGTACCCGTAGAGACAATTGGTGTTGTCGTAGTGCTTACAGTCGAAAAGAGTGCGTCCGGTGGAAGTATAATCGCGAGACACAATCATGGTCGCGATAAGGTTCCCTTTGTTGGTATCATTCAACCACCTAATTGATCTAATGTAATCATTTAATCTATCGTCACTGCGCATGAGTATAACTGTTCCGGTATCGTCTGTTGCGACTTCAATCCCAGGGGACGGAACTAAATACTCTCGAGCACTATTGGTTGTGTAGTCCGGATTGGGAATTCCAGATAGTTGGAGATAATAGTTAACAAATAATTCAGGCCCAGCGTTAAGTGGGATGTGTTGCAGCAAAACCGGATTCAAGACAACTAAAGATTGGCTCAGAACCTTCTGCCCGACACATTGAAGCAAATGGACTGCGAGAATCCATCGAGCAATCCGCAACAATAGTGTTTTCATAATGAGTTAATTGGCTCAGGTTATAGATCGCCTGCGCCACCACCCCGGGGGATAATCAGGGCGTACCTGCCTGACTGTCCGTAGCGGCTTCCCGTGGCCAGGATCGCGCCACTCTTATTGATCGCCAGGGCATCCGTGAACACCCAGCCACCAATTCCAATTGGATTGGAATCCCGATGAAGGCGATCGATCAGCCGCAGCCGAACTCCAAGTTGCCCCGTCGTGTCGCTGTGCGAATAGCCGAAATTGTAGTTGGCCACCAGACCGGACCCGTTCGGCTGGACCAGCCACCAGGCCGCCTCCCGAAGCAAAGACGTGGCGCCGTGCCAATTGGAACCGAGGGCAACACCGTAGCCTAACTGCCGTGCCGGCAACGTGGCCTTGATGTAGTGTTGCCTGGCCCGGTTGAAATAGACCTGATGTTCACCGCCGTGAGCGAACTCCGGTGGCAGGCGACTGCCGAGTTTCCGGTTTTCTTCGGCCCACCTAACGAGACGCCCCTGCTCTGCTTCAACACGTCCTCTGCGAGCCGGGTGAGAGGCATCGTGGTTTGAAGCTGGCGCACCGCCTCCACGCGTGAAGTCTGCGGCTGATTCAAGCGTCCTTCGAGCGTCGGCCATGGCTTTCCTGATGCTGGTTTTTGCGGTTGCACTAGCACCGTCAGGATAGCACTAAACGCGCTCCATACCATGACGGTTTTGGCCCAATGGCAAAGCAATCTGGGCTGAAAATGGCCGATGGGAAACCAGCATCTGCGACCCGAATCGGCTGGATCGAGCTCGCGCTTTGAAGGCCCGTTCCCAATTCTCATGGCCTCCAGAAGATCAAGACGAGTGCCGGCCAGGTTCGCATAATTCATTCAAGTATGCCCGCCTTCCGGCACCAACGGCGGATGGACGAATTTAAGGGATCATTTCGTCGATGTCGGCTTATTGCGGTCACTGATGGATTGCTCGATGAGCGTGGCGACGCCGCGGGGATCCTCCTGCTGGGCCACGTGCCCGCCGGTAAAGGTGCGGATGGTCCATCCGCGGGCCGCGGCGTGTTGCCAGCTCTGGTCGGTCCGGGCGCGTTCCTCGGCCGATTTGTCCTTCGGCACGAACGCGACGTAGGTGACGTTCAGCGCCTTGGCCGCGGGGTTCTTGTACGAGACCGGCTGATTGAAACACTGAATGGATTGCCGGACGTTGTGCGGCGGCTTGGCGTCCGCCTTGACCCAAGGAACCTGCATGAAGCCATCTGCGAAGCGGGTCGGATCCGCCGGGCCCTTGCTGCCGAAGTGATCCCAAAGCGACATGCCATCGTCGGGGACGGCAGCATCGAGGAAGACGACGTGCTTGATGCGGTCGGGCACGCGGTCCATGACGCCCGTGATGACCATGCCGCCGTAGCTATGGCCGGTGAGCACGACCTCGTGCAGGTCCTCGAAGAGAATCAGGTTCACCACGTCGCTGATGTGCGTCTGGAGATCCACGTTGGTGCTGTTGAGGTGCATCCGCTCTCCGAGCCCGGTGAGCGTGGCGCGATAGACGGTGTGGCCGTCGTCCGTCAGAAACTTGCCGGTGCGCTTCCATTCCCAACCGCCGGCGGTGGCGCCGTGGACCAGGACGAAGGTTTCCTTTTCGGCAGCGCGCGCGGCGCCGGTCGCAAACGACAGGAGCAGGGTGAAGTGGGCCAGCAGGACCACGAGGCGGAAGGGATGGGTTTTCATGGGGAGTTTTCGGGCGTCGGGGACTTCGGATTCATTGATCCTCGGGAAACATGATTTGCGCCGTCTGCCAGAGATAGCGCCGCCAGTTCAGCCATTCGTGCCCGTGGGAGCTAAGGACGGAAAATGTGCGGATTCCATGGTCATTAAACACCGCCATGGTGCGCATACTATTCAGGTAGGCAATGTCGGTCTCGCCCACGCCAAAGTAGATCGGCATGCGGAAACGGGCGTTGATGTTGGTCTGGCTCAGGAGCGCGCCGATGTTCTCCTTGAACACCGGCAGTTGATCCGGCCAGTACCCGGAGCTGAAGACGTAGAGTTCACCAAAGGTCTCAAGATGGGTGAGCCCGGTGTTGAGCGTCACGAATCCGCCCATGGAAAGACCGGCGACCGCCCGGCTCTCCCGATTGGTGCGCGTGCGATAATGCCCGTCCACGTACGGCAGGATGTCGCGCAGGTATTCCTGCGTGCAGGCGTCATCCTCACCGGGTTTGGGCGGCTTGCCCGAAACCACCCGTGCGGTGTTCGGCATGGCCACGATCATCGGCCGGGCCTTCCCGGCGGCGATGAGGTTGTCGAGGATGCACTGGGTGAAACCCTTGGCCGTCCAGTGGCTGTCATCCTCCCCGCCACCATGATTGAGGTAAAGGACCGGGTACCGCCGTTCCGCCTCGGTCCCATAGCCGGGGGGCAGATAGACATGCATCCGCTTATCGGTCCCGGCCGTGGTGGGGTACTGCACCACTTCGACCCGGCCGTGCGGCACGTCATTGGTGGCGTAAAAAGCGACCTCCTTGGGCGCCGGCAAGGCCGGAAGAATGGGAACAGGATTCCGCGGCGCCGGCGGAGCGCTAAACCCGCCGCGGCGAGGTGCGGTTTTGGTGGCAGCCTTGGGGGTAGCGTTCGCCACGGGTTGAGCGACGGCCGGTAGGGCGGTCGAGATCGCCAGCAGCAGCAGGAGTCCAGTTTGCAAAGCGTTCATTTGGGAGAGCGTGCGGAGCGGCGTGTCAGGGCACTGGAGCGAGCCGGATTTTTAGTTACCCCCCGCACTCAGGCGGACGGAATAGCCCTTGAGCGGTTGGTCACTGGCATCGAGGAAGCGGGCGCAAAAGTCGGTCGCCCCACCTCCGTTCACGACGGCGCAGCGCACGATGTTCGTACCCTTCTTAAGCGTGAGCCGTTTCGAGACGCCGTCGTCGATGACCGTCTGGCGATCGCCGTAGATGCCGACGACCTCACTGCCATTTACCCACCACACGGAAGCGGCATTGGAGCCGATCGCGAGACGAACGTCCTTCAGCTCCTCCGCGCAGTTCACCACGGTCACTCCCCAAAACAGCACGTTGGACGTCGGCTTTCCGAGCGAGCGGGCGAAGTGGAAAAGGTTCACGTTGTATTGGGTCGTATCCACGGCGTGCCAGGTCCGTTCGGCGCCGGCGGTGGTCACCTTGTCCCCGTCCTTCGGCAACACCGTGAACGGGTCGGGGAAGTGTTCCTTCTTCACCGATGACTGGACGGCGCCATCCGTGAGTCCCATGGCCGGAAGGGGTTCCAGGATCAGCCAGCGTCGGATGAAACCGTCGGCGTCCGGGGCACTTTCGGCGGAGGCCGGCCGCTGGAGCGTTGGCCAAGTGCCAGGCCCATCGGCCGCGCCAGCCGGTGGTTCCGCCAGCGGGAGGGCGGCGAGGAGCAGCGACGTCAGTGCGCGTTTCAGGCAGCGGATGTTCATGGTGCTTTCAGGATCCAATGGTGCTTGTTGCTGCCGGCATCGAATTTCGAGAGCGTCGCGAAGCTCGCCCCGACGGCCGAGAGCGCGAAGGGTTGAGGGTGACCGGGAGTGGACTTGGGCTGGAGGCGCCAGGTCCCATCGGCGAGTTGATCGATCCGCCATAATTGTTCGGGGGCGCCAGTGAACGCCGGCACAACGATCAGCTCGCCTTCGGCAGTGGCCGCCAGCGCGCGATCGGTATTGGCCACCGTGATCTTGAAGTAAGGTGAACCCAGGTAGCCCCCGGCGTTGGTCACGGCGGTGATGCTCCACTTCTGCTGGGCTTGGCAGAGGTAGGTCGCCATGCGGAGTGGGAGTTCCCCGATCGGCCAATTCGTTGAGACTTGAGCGACATCCTGATCGGGAATGGATCGGCCGGTTCCGCCGAAGAGACCACCGCCACCCCCCGGCGGCGGACCACCGCCTGGCCCTGGGCCGGCGGGGCCACCCGGGCCCGGACCACCGCGTCGCTCACGCCGGCCGCCGACGGGCGTTCCCTCCACCGCCAGTTCCAGGACGGTGCCGGTGCGGACCGATTCGATCTGGTATGTGCCTTCCTGAAGATTGTCGCCAGCAACGGGCCAGCCGTCCTTCCAGAGCAGGGGGCGGAGGTCGAGAACGCTCGCCCCCCCGCGGTCGAGATCCGCTTCGTAGTGACAGGAGAATTTCTCCACGCCGTCCTCGAGCTGGATGCGTCCGAAATGACCGGGTCCGATCACCCGCCCCCGGGAGCCGGCGAACAACTTGCCTCCGCCCCGAATCATCTCGACTCCCTCGTGGTCGAGATACGGTCCCGTGACCTTCCTCGATCTCCCCATGCGGAGGTTGTAGCCGGAGTCAGCGCCGCGACAGCAACTGCCATGCGTCGCCAGCAGGTAATACCATCCGCCTTCCTGGATCAGGATGGGCGCCTCGCAGTTGATGGCGAGGTTCACCGGTGTCGCGTTGGGGTCCTGGCGCAGGCCTGATTTCGGATCGAGCTCCAACAAACGGATGAAGCCGAAGTAAGAGCCGTAAACCATCCACAACTTGCCGTCGGTTGGGTCCAGCATCAGTCCCGGATCGATGGCATTGCAATCCTCGACCCCGTCCGACGACGCCACCACGCCAGCCTCCTCCCACTTGCCGTCGGGTGAATTGGTGTCGAGCGACCGGGTCCAGACCAGGTTGATGTCCGCCCGCGGCTGGGCCCCGACATTGCGGGCCACATACATGAGGTAGCGGTCGCCCACGTGAATAATATCCGGCGCCATGCCCCGACGCGGCGGCGTCGCCCCACGCCCCCAGGTCCAACCATCCTCGGAGACCAGGCAGGTGCCGCCGGTACCGTACGTGTAGAACCGGCCATCGCACCGGACGAGCGTGGACGGGTCGTGAATGCGAAATTCCCCGTCGAGCGCCATGGCCCGGGTGAGCAGCGCCAGCATCAGGCTGAAACCGGCTAAAAATCTTCGGTTCATAGTGGATACGATGATTTCGTTGAGAACGGGCGCCCGGATTCCCGGGGGCGGAGCCGCGCCATCGGCTTTCGCGAGTGGGGTCCGCCGGGAGCGGCGGCAGAGCGTCCCGCAAGCTCTCGAATCCTTCGGGTCATCGGGCCGAGCTCTTCTTCGCCTCCTGAATCACCGCGTCGAAGGCGGGTTTGGGCTGGTTGTCCCCATTGAAAAGGAGCGGCTTCCCCTGAGCCCGCCAGGAGACGGCGTCGTTCACGCCCCAGAAGGTCACCAACTTTACCGAGTCGCGATGTTTGACGAAGGCGCGGAAGATGCCGGCATAGGCGTCGGCGAGCTTCCGGTCGGCGTCGCCCACCAGACCGCCCTGCGTCGTGGCGGCGTTGCTGGCCACATCGGCGCCGAAGCCGCGCTGGCCGCCTTGCGCGCTGTTAACGTCCAGTTCGGTGATGTGAATGGGCAGGCCGAGGGTGGCGATCTCGGAGAGCGACTGATCCATCGTCTCGAAGGTGGAGGAGACGTTCACGTGCGCCTGGGAGCCGATGGCGTGGATCGGCACCTTCTGGGCCTGGAGTTCCTGGACCAAGGCGATGAGCCGCTTGCGCTTGGCCGGATTCTCCAGCCCGTAATCGTTGTAGCGGAGAATGGCGCCGGGGTCCGCCTCGTGCGCGTATTGGAAGGCCTTGGCCACGAAGTCGGGCCCGATGATCTCCGACCACAACGAACCCCTCAGCACGTTGGTGCCGTTGCCGTCGGCAAGGGCCTCATTGACCACGTCCCAGACCTTGACCCGGCTTTTGTAACGCCCCACGACCGTGTGGATGTGATCGTGCATCCGTTGGAGCAGTTCGTCGCGGGACGCCCGCGGACCGTTGTAGCGTCCAAAGCCACCGCCGAAAGGGGGGCCCGGGCGCCGACCCGCTTGGTTCGTCCCCGCCGCGTTCGGGTTAGTGTTTGTGTTCGGGTTGGCGTTCGCGGCAACCGTCGCCGCAATCGGGGTCGCAACCGGGGCCGCGTTCGTCGCGGAAGCCGGCGGCGGATTCGTGCCGGCGAAGACCCAGTTCGGCGTCTGACTGTGCCACACGAGGGTGTGCCCGACGACTTGCATCTGGTTGCTCAGACCGAAACTCACCAGGGCATCGGCGGGACCGAAGTCGTATCCATCCGCGCCTTCCCGCGGGTGGATGAGCTGCCACTTCATATCGTTCTCCGCGGTGATCTGGTTGAAGTGCTGCTTCAGCACCCCCACGTCCTGCGCGTTCAGCTCGGCGCTGCGGCGGAATCCCTCGCCCCCCGTCACCATGCTGCGGTTGACGGCCGTGCCGATGGGGAAGAGGTCCTTGAAGGCCTCCTTCAGGCTGGCGGTGGGCTCGGCCGCGCGGGCCGGCGAAGCAACGGCGAACGCGAGGGCCGCGAGGAAACAAGCGCGAAGTGGACGACGTGAGTTCACAGGATTGCCTTTGAGACCGGAGAAGGCCGTAGGTGGTTTCAAACCGTGTTCCGAGAACTGGGTAAGGACGAACACATTCCACCCCCCGCTGAGTTACGGGTAGGAATTTGCCATCTCGAAGCTCCGCGGCACGGGAGATTCGCGTTCGCGGCGGCGTTCAGTTGCCGGAACCTTGCGGCGGCGTCGTCGGCGCCACGAGCGCTTTTGGGGCGCTGGGAATCATTTCGGGCCGCTACAGTTATCGTATGCGTGCGAGGGAGGGACACGCGAACGGGGAAAGATAGAACTAAAGGAGATTGGGCTCGGGCGTCCGCAGCA
>CANIZL010000009.1 GCA_947471985.1 Verrucomicrobiota bacterium
AAATACCGTCGTGGCATCATTCCCACGCACTTCCGGTGAATCTACGGACCTATTTGCAACTGCTCCCACGGACCATTGCGACATCACTCCCACTTTCACCACGAACAAATTTGGGAATCACTCCTCGAATTACCGCGAAGCGCTACAACTTGGCACGCTCTGCGGCTCCCGACAGTCGCCGAGGGAGCAGTGAACCTGGTACCCTTGGGCTCATCGCCTCCGCGGCGCTTGGGTTGCGCAGGGCGGTGGGACGAATGGCGCGCTATTGCGCGGGGCTTGATGGATGGGGCGGGGCGGGGGGAGGTTGCGTCGTGTTAGGGCAACGTCTCCAATTTGAGGTCCCTAAAACGGACTTCGGTCTTCCCGCCACCGTGGACCTGCAGACCGATCCGTCCGAACTGTGGTATCGTGGGGTCCGCTTCCGTGTAGTCGACCAGTTGGATGCCGTTAATCTTTAGTACGATGCGGGGGCCGATAGCACGGATCTCATAGTCGTTCCATTGGCCAGGCTTGATGGCTGCTTTCAACGTGGCTTCGTCCGGTTTGGCCATGGGCTTATTGCGCCGGGATTCGTCGTAGATCGTGCCGTACCAGCCCTCGCCAATGTCCGCTTGGTAGCCGCTCATCTCCGAGTCGTTGGGCACCCGCTGGCTGCGGATCTGCACACCGGAATTCACGAAGCCTTCCGTCCCGGTCAGCTTGAATTTCAACCGGAGCACGAAGTTGGTGTAGCTCGCCGTCGTCGCGAGAAATTCATTGCGGGGCACCTTCTCCGAAATCCGCCCGCCCACAATCTCGCCGTTCTCAACCCGCCAAATCCGGGCGGTGTCGCCATCCCAGCCGGCCAAAGTCCGACCATCGAACAAGGACTTGGGGTGGCCGAAATAGCCGCCCGAGGCGCAGCCTACGGCGATGCTAGCGAACAGAGCCCAAGCCGCAGTCCGGGTGCGAGAGGAGAGATGCATGCGGCAGACTGTCAGACCGGGAAATCGTGTCGAGGATTTTACCCGCGATGCCGGTTAATCGCCGTTGGGGTAACTGCCGAGCACTTTGACAAAACTACAGTGCCGCCCCAGTTCCTGGATGGCGGTCGCGAGCTTCTTCTCCGCCAAGTGACCATCCACGTCCGCAAAGAAATAGTATTCCCAGACTTTTCGCTTGCTGGGCCGACTCTCGATCTTGGTCATGTTGATCTTGAGCCGGCGGAATGGGGCCAAGGCACTGTGCAGGGCGCCAGCCTTATCCGTGATGCTGAATAAAATGCTGGTGCGGTCCGCCCCCGTGGGCGGCGGTACCTTGCGACCCAGGACCACAAAGCGGGTGGCATTCGCCGAGTTGTCCTGAATGTCATGCTCCAGCACCGGCAATCGGTACTTTTCCGCCGCCAGCAGGCCGGCGATCGCCGCGGACGTCTTCTCTCCCGCCGCGAGTTCCGCCGAACGTGCGTTCGAACTGGTCTCGATGATTTCCGTTTCCGGCAGGTTCTGCCGGATCCACAGACGGCATTGTGCGTGAGTCTGCGGATGGACGTAGAGCTTGCGGATCGTGGTCAGCTTGGCGGCGTGAGTGACCAGGCAGTGCTGAATGGGCAGAATGATCTGGGCGACGATCTTCAGCTCCGTGTCGACGAGCAAATCCAGCGTCGGCGTCACGGCACCTTCCGTGGAATTCTCGATGGGAATTACCCCGTAGTCCGCCCGGCTCTTGGCCACTTCCAGGAAGACGTCGCCAATGGTTTTCTGCGCCGCGTACGCCAGCGAGTTGCCAAAGCGCTTCAAGGCAGCCTGGTGACTGTAGGTGGCTTCGGGTCCCAGGTAGGCGATGGTGAGTGGCTTCTCGAGGGCCAAGGCGCTGGACATGATCTCGCGATAAATGGACCGCAGGGAGCCGTCGGTGATCGGTCCATCATTGAGGCGGCACACCTTGTCCAGCACGGCCTTCTCCCGGTGGGGCGCATAGATCTCCTCGCCGGATTTCCGTTTGATCTCCCCGATCTCCAGCACCTGAAGGGTGCGCGCGTTCAGGAGCCGGACAATCTCGGCGTCCAGCCGGTCGATGGCCTGGCGATGTTCCTGCAATGACATGTTGGCCGGGAGTATGTCCGGTGGCGGGAAGGATGGAAAAGAGATTGGCATGAACCTGCGGCATGCCGGAGCGACTGGCGGAAAAGCCGGTCGACGCAATTGACAGGACCGCGGGCGTCCGTCACCAAGGGCGGAACCGTTGTCAACAGACGGTTTCCGCTGTTGAAGGAGCGGTTTGTCCCGTCCGCCCCGGTATGAAAATCCTCTTCGTTGCCGACCTGCACTACACGCTCAAACAGTTCGACTGGTTGGTGGCCAGCGCGGCGGAGTATGACGCGATCATCATCGGCGGGGATCTGCTCGATCTCAGTTCTGCCCTCGACCCCGATGTGCAGATTCTTGTGGTGGAGAAATATCTTGAGCGTATTCGTCAGAAGACACGCCTGCTGGTGAGCTCGGGCAATCATGATGGCGACAGCCGCAATGCCGCGGATGAGTCCGTCGCCCAATGGATCCGCGATACCCGGGTGGAAGGCTTGTTTGTCGATGGTGATGATCTGGAATTGGGGAGTATCCGCGTCACCATCTGCCCTTGGTGGGACGGACCCGTGACCCGGGCCGAATTGGAAGCGCAATTGGAACAGGCCGCCCAACACTCCCCGCAGCGATGGATCTGGGTGCATCATGCTCCCCCCTCCAACTCCCCCATTTGCTGGACGGGCCGGAAATCCGTGGGCGACGAATTCCTTCGCGGCTGGATCGAACGATATCAGCCCGATTTGGTGCTGAGCGGGCACATCCACAATGCCCCCTTTGTGAAAGCCGGTTCCTGGATCGATCGCATTGGGAGGACGTGGGTCTTCAATCCGGGACGGCAGATCGGTCCGTGCCCCACGGCGATCGTCTTCGATCTGGACGCGATGACCGCGGAATGGACGTCCCTCGAAGGGATCCTAGTCCGGGAGCTCGGTTTGGTGGATGGTTGAATCCTTCGGTCGGACGACCGACCGGGCCGGGCGGTGCAAAAGAGCGTCGAGAATGCCGTCGACCATGCCCAGATGATCGTGCCCTTCGAACTGGTGCTTCACATTTACCAGGTACCGATTGAGGGCGTCGATGCGGTGGGCGAGGAGGTCGCAGACGTGGAGACACGCGGCGGGTGATTGGCTGAGGAATTCCCGCGGGTTTTCGACCACGTGAAACGTGCAGGTTTGGATGGCCTTCACCGTTGCGGTGTGCGGGCCTTTCAGCAGCATGGCCATTTCGCCAAAAACGGCCCCCGGTTGGGTGACTGTGGCCAGACGAACATCATCCTTCGTGACCTCCACCGAGCCGGCGATCAGGAAATAGAGCCGCCCGGTGGACTCCCCCTGCTGGAGGATTACCTGACCTGGCGTGAAGGTACTAACGGCGCAGTCGCGAAATAGCTCAAGAATTGAAGCCATACCGCCGCGCAAGCTATGGCGCGGCGGACGGCAAGCAAACCGGACCGCCCCTTCAGCCAGAGTGGCGGCTGGAGGAGTTTGCGGGGCAGGGACCGACAGAGGTTGGTGAATATGTTTTGAGCCGCTTAAAGCGGCACTGCGTACTTCCAACGAGAAAAGGCGACAACAGCGAATCCTCGTCAGGCGGTCGAAGACGCCGAATCAGCGACGCACCGAATCCCACAGCGATGCGTGGGCACGCAAACAATTGAAAGGCGTGGCTAGCGGGAGATATACCGGATTTTAAAAGAATACCGGATTTAAATAAGCGGCAGGGGAAACTGCCTTTTGATCTGATCCACCATCCGAGAGGATGGTGGAGCCGAGGGGATTCGAACCCCTGACCCCCACAATGCCATTGTGGTGCTCTACCAACTGAGCTACGACCCCGACCAGACCGTCACAGAAGGCCGGTTGGATAGGTGTGAGGTCCGTAGGTGTCAAAAAGGAAATTGCAGAGAAACAACTTCTGGGGAAATCGAGGCTGGGAGACGCCGTGTTGGTGGTGATGCGCCGGGGTGGTTTTGGCTGGCGGGGCCGTGGGGCACAAAATGGAAACGGGCAACTGGGAGTTCGTTGCCGCGCAGCAAAAGATGCGGTCCCTACGCCGGCCTGCTCAGTTTTTGAGCGTTCATGAAATCCGTTCGTCTTCCCGCCGCACTCGCCGCCTCCGTTGTCGCCGCCCGCGCTGCGGGCGATTTGATGTGCCATAATTTGCGTCGCACCAAGAAGGTCAACGAAGCCACTGCCCACGATATCAAGCTGGAACTGGATGTGCGGTGCCAGCGTCAAATTACCCGGGTATTGAAAGCGGAGTATCCCGACATTCCGGTACTGGGCGAGGAAGGCTATGATGACGCGGAAGTGCGCAATGCCGAGATGCGTTGGGTGGTGGATCCGATTGATGGAACGGTGAACTATGCGCATGGAATTCCCCATGCCTGTGTCTGTATCGCGCTCCAGGCCCGCACGGGGACGAAGCCGGGGGCGTTTGAGACGGTCACCGGGGCGGTGCTGGATCCATTCCAGGAGGAACTTTGGACCGCCATCGTGGGTAAACCTTCCCGCCTCAACGGCCGCAAGATTCAGGTGAGTCGTCGGCGCAAGCTGGCCGATGCCATGGTCTCGATCGGGTTTGCCAAGAGCGATCGTACGCTGCAGCAGATGCTGCCGGTCTTCAACGACCTATTCCCCAAGGTGCGCAAACTCCGGCTGATGGGGTCAGCGGGGTTGGCTCTGACCTACGTGGCCGACGGCCGTTTTGACGCGTATCTCGAAGCCGGAATCCGATTGTGGGACATCGCCGCGGGCGGGCTCATTGTGGAATGCGCGGGCGGACGGTTTGGTCGCGAGGAAATCGAGTCTGACCACCGGTACGCCATTAATGTGAACAACGGACTGCTCCACGGGTCTCTGCAAGCGATCCTGGACGAGCACGCGCAGGCGTAGGCCCCTTGCACCCGTGCGTGCGATACACGTCGTGTTCGGGCTAGTGTGACCGCCGGAATCGCGTCCGGCCGTCACGTCGTTGGGTTCAGGGCGCTTGCGGAAACTCCGTGGAACGGGATCTCCGGACCGATCAGCGCGGCAGGCGATCGGGATGATCTGCCACCCACCACGCCAGCGCGGCCATCAGGGCGGTGCAGCGGGCGAGTTCCTTGGGATTGACCTTGTCGACCGTGTCCGCGGCGGTGTGGTGATACCAGTAGTACCGTTCGTTGGCGATGATCGGGCTGCATACCGGGACGCCCTCGGTCAGGAGCGGGGCGATATCGGCGGCACTGCCGCCGCGTTTCAATTCCGCCGCGGCGATGCGTTCACCAAACCAGTGCGCGAGCGGTTTTAGCTGGGCGGTGGCGGCATCACTCCCTGTGAAGGCAAATCCCCGCGGAGCAAACGTGCCGGCATCCGATTCCATCGCCAACACGTGGTTGGCGAGTTCGTCCCGATGCGCATCGCGATAGGCTTTCGCGCCGCGGCCCCCGAATTCCTCATTGGTCCAGAGGACCAGTCGGATCGTGCGCCGGGGTTGGAGTTTCAGGCGGCGCATCAAGTTGAGGGCCTCCCACGCGGCCACCACGCCGCCGCCGTCATCCTGCGCCCCCTGCCCAACGTCCCAGGAATCGCTATGGCCGCCCAGGACGATGATTTCCTCGGGTTTTTCCCGCCCTTTGATTTCGGCGATAATATTGCGGGACGGCACATCGGCGTCGGTGTGGGCGCCCAATCGGAGGCGCAGTTTCGGAGTCACGCCGCGCTGCTGCCAACGGCGCAGCCGGGCGGTGTCTTCGGAGGATAGGGCGGCGTGGGGGATTTTCTGCTCGGCACCCTCATAGGTCATCATTCCGGTGTGCGGGGTGCGCAGGCTGAAGGGGCCGACGCTGCGAACCAGACTGGCCACCGCACCCACGCCCGCTGCCGCGACGGCACCGGAATAGCGATAGCGCACGGTTTCGCCGTACTCGGTGAATGGGGCGTCAAAAACCACGATGCGGCCGCGGGCCTCGGTGGCGCGATTGGTGAGTTCCGCGAAATTGGTCACCACCAGGACCGAAGCGGTGAGTCCTTCCGGGGCGGTGCCAATGGTGCCGCCCAGTCCCAATACGGGCAGGGCTTCGACGGTGCCATCCGGGGCGAGCAACTCAGCACTCTCGAGGCCACGGACCCAGTGCGGCACGTTCACCGCTTCCGATCGCACCGCGTCGAGGTCGTCCTTTTTCAATTGTTCGAGAATCCAATTGAGGGCCGCCTCGTGATTGGTGGAGCCGGCCAGCCGGGGGCCGAAGCGGTCGCAGAGTTCCGCGAGGCGCCCGTGGATGCGGCCGACGTCCTTTTCAGCGGCGGTCACCAGGGCTTCGCAGTTCTTCACGAGCGCCGCGATCACCGCATCGTCCGTCTTGGCTTCCGGCGCCAGCGAGCGCCAGCGGATGCCGCGCACCTCGGCGCGAGTGTTCCACGCAGCCAGGCCAAACGGGGCGCTTTGTTCGATCTCGCCGGACCGCAGGGAAATCGTTTTGCCGCGGATGTCTTCATCAATGATCCGCACGTTGTCGATCCAGGCGGAGATTTTTTCGAGGCTCACTTGCAGCCGGAAGTGGTACCACTTATCGCGGTCAAACTTGTGATACTGCGTGGTGGAATTCTGGGAGGCATCGGCGCCGTCAATCGACGACAAGCCCACCACAGCACCGCCCCAGCCACCATTGATCCAGCTGCAAAGGGAGGTGCCGACGGGGAAGGTGAGGCCCATAAAAAAATCGCTGCCCAAGGTTTTGCGGGCTTCGAGTTCGATTTCGTAGGGCACCTGTGGCAGCGGGGCGGTAAGATTGACGCCGGTGAGCATGCCCTGACCGAGGACCAACACGCCGTCCTTCACTTCCACGTCGCCGCGACCGGCAAACTCGGTGGTGCGCCAGCCATCGAGGGATTTGCCGTCGAAGAGGGAATGCCATTCGGCGGCGGATGTCGCTCCGGAGAGGCCGATCAGCAGGATGAGAAACCAGCGCATGGGCGCAAATCGTGACACGTGGGTTTGATGGCGGAAAGGCGCGGATTGGAACTTCTCACGACGGGGTGGGGCGATGGGCTTCCGTGGTTCCATGGTTGTTTTGCGGCGCCGGACGGTATTACGCTCCGGGCATGACGATCATTACCGATCCCCGGTGCACGGCCTATCACACGCCGGGGCATCCCGAGAAGCCGAATCGGGTCAGCCGCACGGCGGACCTGTTGAAGGGCCAGAAGTCGATCCCGCTGAACTGGGACGTCCCGGCGGAGGTGAGCGATGCCCAGCTGCTGCGGGCGCATCCGCAGGCGCACTTGGATCGTCTGTCCGTTCCGGAAGCCTTTGACGGCGATACGGCGTGGCATCCGGGCATTGCGGATCACGCCCGGCGCGGGGTGGGTGGGGCGCTGAAGGCGCTGGACCTGTGTTTATCGGGCGAGCCGGCGTTCAGTTTGTTGCGCCCGCCGGGGCACCACGCCACGCGCACGCACGCGATGGGCTTTTGCTACCTGGGCTCGCAGGCGATCGCGGCGCTGGAGGCGAAGGCCCGGGGCAAGCGGGTGGCCATCCTGGATTTCGATGTCCATCACGGCAACGGCACGGAGGATATTCTGCGCGATCAATCCGGCATCGCCTTCGCCTCGATTCACCAACATCCATGTTATCCCGGGACGGGCACGGCGGATGTGGGGAACAATTGCTTCAATTATCCGGTCGCCCCCCGGATGGAGCGTACCGTGTGGCGGGCGGCATTTTTGCAGGCGCTAACGCGCTTGAAGGGGACACAACCTGACGTGTTGGGGGTCTCGGCGGGCTTTGACGCCTATCGGGGCGATCCGTTGGCGCAGGGCACGTTGGAGCGGGAGGATTTTCAGTGGCTGGGCCAGCAGGTGCGGTCGTTCGGGGTGCCGGCTTACGCCCTGCTGGAGGGCGGCTACAGCGTGGACCTGCCGGATCTGGTGCTGGCGTTTTTGTTGGGCTGGAGTCAGGGGTAAAATTGTCGTTTCGCGGAGATCCGGTTTAAGGTGAGCGGGTGACTTCGACCGTTCCCAGTTCGCCGCCGTCGTTTGCCTCGTCCTCCCGGCCGGATGCCGAGGGTCATTTTGGACCCTTCGGTGGCCGTTATGTGCCCGAGACGCTGGTCTATCCGTTGCAGCAATTGGAGGCGGAGTACTGGCGGGCGCAGCAGGACCCGGCCTTCCAGCAGCGGCTTTCGCAATTGTTGCGGGAATTCGTCGGGCGGCCCACGCCGCTGTATTTTGCCGAGCGACTGACCCGGGAACTCGGGGGCGCCAAGGTCTATCTGAAGCGCGAGGACCTGCTGCATACGGGCGCTCACAAGATCAACAATGCCCTGGGACAGGGCCTGTTGGCCCAGCGCATGGGCAAGCAGCGGGTGATTGCCGAGACCGGTGCCGGTCAGCACGGTGTCGCCACGGCGACGGTTGCCGCACTGCTGGGCTTTCGCTGCACCATCTACATGGGGGCGGTTGACTGCGAGCGTCAGGCTTTGAATGTGTACCGGATGAAGATGCTCGGTGCCGAGGTGGTGCCGGTGCATGCCGGGCAGAAGACGCTCAAAGAGGCGGTCAATGAAGCCATGCGGGATTGGGTGACCCATGTGCGGGACACGCATTACATTCTGGGGACGGCGTACGGGGCGCACCCGTATCCGGTGATGGTGCGCAATTTCCACCGGATTATTGGCGACGAAGCCCGTCGCCAGATTCTGGAGCGCGAAAATCGGCTGCCCGATTTGCTGATTGCGTGTGTGGGCGGCGGCTCGAACGCCATTGGTTTGTTTTATCCGTTCCTCAATGACGCCGGCGTGCGCATGATCGGGGTGGAGGCGGGCGGACACGGGATTCTGCCGGAACAACACGCGGCGCGTTTTCATGGCGGATCGCTCGGGGTGCTGCAGGGCACGCGGAGTTACATCCTGCAGGACGAACACGGTCAGATTCAGCTGACGCACAGTGTCAGTGCCGGCTTGGATTACGCCGCGGTGGGGCCCGAGCACGCCTGGCTGCATGATGCCGGACGCGTGGATTACACGTACGCCACGGACATCGAGGCTTTGAATGCGTTCACGCGGCTGGCGCGCACGGAGGGGATCATCCCGGCACTGGAATCGGCCCATGCCGTGGCCGAATGCTTCAAACAGGCGCCGAAGCTCGGTGCCGACAAGCTGATTATCGTCAACTTGTCCGGCCGCGGCGACAAGGATGTGGCGCAGGTGGCCACCAAGATTGGCCTCCAAATGCCGATGTAAGGCGGCTTTTTGCCGGGTCTCAGTGAATGATGATGGCCGGCGGGCGAACTTCGATGGCGGGCGGGCCGACGATGACCTCGGCATGATGTTCATAGTGGCCGCGTCCGCGATATTCGCGATGGGGACCCCCTTCGCGATGGAGGCAGCCAGTGGTGCAGAGAAGGGCGAGGGTGCCGGCGAGACAAAGGATGCGGGTCATGGTTAGTGGGGTTTGAATTCTCCGTTCAACCTGCGCGCCCGGCGGGGCTTCACCATGGGGCATTGTGCCACCCCTTCGCGTGGTGCAGTCGCCGTCGACGAACGGCCACCGGCGGGGCGACGGGCCTCCGGTTACTCCAGGGTTCGGCGCAGACTTCCGGCGTATCCGGTCATTTCAAGAAACGCCTGGCCGATTTCGCGCCCGGCTTCGTCGCGCACGCGACAAGAACCTTCCCAGTACGGAACTCCGCCACCCGCTCCGTTGAGTTCCTGATCCGCCGCCAGAGGCTCGAGGGTGAAGGTGCGACGGCGTCCGTCGATGGGGTCCGCTGCGGTGAGACGGACTCCGGCGGGATAAACCGCCCGCGTGTGGGGACTGGTCCACTGTGCCAGTGGGTCCCATTGAAACGTCCTGGCGCTCTGCTGGACGACGCGTCCGGAGGCGTCCACCCAGGATAGTGAACTGAAGGGATCGGTGGAGCCGTCGCTGCGCCGCATCCGGTAGGTCATGAGTTCGCGGCCATCGTTCAGCTGGAGGCAGGCCCAATCCCAGCCCACTTGACCTTCACCGAGCTGACTGGAGCTGATTTCGTGATCCATCCAGGCTTCGCCCGCGACCGCCAGCGTCTCGCGGCCCAGGCTTAGCGTGCCTTGGGTGGCCAGGCGCGGGTAGGTCAGGTAGTGACTCGCGGCTTCGGGCTCGGCGGCCTTACGGGAAACCCCGTTGGTGCCAAAGACGACCAGCGGTTTCCGGGGAACCAAGCTCAATTGAAAGCGCACCTCCGCCCGGATGCCTCCGCTCAAGTCCATGCGGTTGGTGACGGGATCCGTGAGCCGCAATGACCAGTTGCCGTTGTGCACCGCGAGGGAGTTCGTCGCGCTGCCGGCGTCCCAGCCTTCCCGATTCAGGCGTTCCTCGTGGAAAAACCGTCCCGTTGTGACGTCCAGCAAGGCCATGTGCGCCAGGTAAATATTGCCGGTGCCAAAGTTGGCGGACTCAATGCCGGGACCGCCGGCGCGCGGTGCGGCGCGGCGAAAGAAGGTCGCCTGGAAGCCAAATCGACGCGGCGGTGTCCCCATGGTGGAATTCGTCGCGTACAGATGTCCGGTCAGGTACCACCACTCGATCTTGAACTCGGGATGGCTGCCGTGATCCCGGGGGAAGACGAATTTTCGGCCAGGTTGAGGAAGAGCGAAACCGTCCGCGGTCGTCGCCTGAGCCCGGGCGGGGGATGGGGCGGCGGTGATCGCAAAAGTCAGGGCGAACGCGCGGGCCAGGCCAAAGGGGAGTTTCATGGTGATTTCATTCCTCCTGTTCGGCGGGCAACCGTGCGCCCTGGCGTCCCACCAGCCAGCCCACGGCGGCAGCGGAGGCGATCACCAGGAAGGCGAGAGCGCCGAGTTGCCCCCACGGATGATCGGTCTCCAGTGTCCAGCCGAAGGTCTGTCGATTGACGCGGGCGATCAGCAACCATCCCAGTGCCAGGCTGAGCGCGAGTCCGGTGAGGACTCCCGCGAGCGCGGTAAAGAGGCTTTCCCACGCGGTGGTGGCGGCGATTTCCCGGTGCGTGAAACCGAGCGCCCGAAGCGTGGTGAGCTCTGCCCGCCGTTCGAGGAGCAGGGACATCAGCGTGAAACCCAGGCCCGCCACGGCGACCACAATGCCGATCAATTCCAGGGCGTACGTTATGGCAAACGTCTGGCGGAAAATGCGCAGGGCCTCGCTGCGCAGGTATGCGTTGGTATAGACGGCCAGGCCCGGATGCTCGGCGCGGAGTTCCGCCCGGAGCGCTTCCACATTTCTGCCGGGATGCAGTGCCAGGATCAGACTGCTGGCCTGTTCGTCGCCAAACCAGCGGGCGAAGTGCTGACGTTCCACCGTGATGGAGCCGCGTTCGTTGCCGTAGTCCGCGAAGACGCCGGCGATGCGCAGATGCTGCCGGCCGGTCGGGGTCGGCAGGTCGAATTCATCGCCGGCGCCCAGTTGAAAACGCGCCGTAAAGGCCTCGCTGACGAGGCACAAACCGGCATTCCGAGCCGCGTCGAAAACCGCCTCATCAGCGGGCCGGGCCAGCCAGGCGGTGCGGGTGCGATCCCGGAACCAGCGCAGGTCTCCGCCGCCGAGTAACGTGGAACCGCCGGGCAGCCGTACCTCGGCGACCTGCACGGCATTGGCGAAGGCGACCGCCGGATGCCGGGCGATGGCGCGCCAGACTTCGGGTCGGATGCGATTCTGAGTCGAGGCGCTTTGCGCACCGTCGCTGGAGATATAAAGGTCGGCCTGAAAGGTCCGCTCAATCCAGCCGCGCATGGTGGTGTCAAAGCTGCTGACGAGGATGGCCATGCCCGCGGTCATGGCGACGGCGGCGACCAGGCCGGCGAGGGCGAGACGATGGCGGCCGGAGGGAGCGGCGAGTTGGGAGAGGGCGAGGCGCCAGGTGGCCTGATAGTTACCGAGACGCCGGGCTTTTCGGGCCATGGTTTGCAAGACCCAACCGGCCAGAATGCCGGCGCCGCCGATCCAGAGCAGGGCCGTGAGATACGCCGCCCAGGAAATCCGGGCGCCGCCGGCCAAACGCAGCGCCGGCAAGGGCGTCAGCGCGACGCCGAGCACCAGCAGGAGCGCGCCCCATCCGGGTCGGCGCAGCCAGGCGGCACCGGCGAAACTGGTGCCGGTGCGGACCAGAATCTGCGCGGGCGGTGTCGCCGCCGCCGTTCGCGCGGGAAGCCAGCCGGCCAGCAAGCTGGTGGCCACGGCCAGTCCGAGGGCGATGGCGGTTTCGGTGAGATCCAGCGACGCCGCTTGGGCGGAAGTGGCGTAGTACAGCGCATTCACGGTGCGCCCAATCCAACGAACCGCGCCTTGCGCCCCGAGCCAGCCCAGGGCCAATCCCAGAACGCCCCCCAATAGACCGTACACGGCGGCTTCGCGCAGCCAGGCGGCCTGGATCTCGCCGGGCCGAACCCCCAGCGATCGCAGGATGGCGATCTCCTCGCGCCGTCGAATGACGGCTCCGTCCAGGGCCTGAAAGACCAGATACAGCCCGACCACCAGGGCCAGGAGCGAAAGGATGGTGAGATTGAGCCGGAAGGCGGCGGTCATCTGTTCACCGGCGGCGCGTCGATCCGCCGGGGTGGCGACGCGCCAACGACCCTGGGCGGCGGCTTCCAGCCGGAGACGCAATTGCTGCCACCGTTCCCGCCGTTCGGGACCGGGATCCAGGACGAACTCGATGCGATCCAATCGGCCGGTGCGGTCCGCGAGCACTTGGAGCGCCGGCAAATCCAGGACAATGAGATTGGCCGGTGGCTGTGGCTGATCCGGCGCCACCGGAATGATGCCGGCCACCCGCAGGGTGATCACGCGGTCATTGATCAAGAGGGGCAGGTCCTGACCGACGCGGAGATATTGTCGTTCGGCCAGAAAGCCGCTGACATAGGCGGAGCGCGGGTCGCGAAACGTTTGCCAGAAGCGATCTCGCTCCGCGCCTGCCGGCCCGGCGGTGGCGGGGGAAGCATTGGTCTGATCGAACCAGGGGCGGTTCACTTGGCGCTGGGCGGCGAGGTTTTGCAGGGCGATGAGATCGACGCCCACCAGTTGATAGGTTTCGCGTTCGCCGATGGCTTCGGCTTCGGTGGAGCGCGGCGGGGTGGCGGTGGTTTCCAGTACGGGGACCAGATGGACGGATTCCGTGCCGCACAGGGTGCGGAGTTCCGGCAGGAGGTTTTCCGATAAGGCCCCGGCTTCAGCCGTCACCAGTCCGTCGGCCTCGGCGGTGAGAAGATCGGTGAAGTTTTGAAAGTTCGCCACCGCGGCGCGATTGGCGAGCCGCACCGCGAAAAAGACGGCGATGCCGAACGCGAGAATCAGCACCAGTGTGCCCGACTCCACGGGCGCCAGGCACCAATGACGCCAGGTAAATCGGCGCCAGAGCAGGAGGGACAGGTGCGGACGTTCGGGTTTCAGGCGGCGAGAGGTTGGCGGCGGGCGGTGCAGGTCCGGGGGTGAGCGATCGAGCGGTTGGGGAGGGTCAGTTGCGGGACGTCTCGATGCGGCCGTCGCGCAGGGTGATTTCGCGGTGACAGATCCGGGCGGCTTCGCGGCTGTGCGTCACCAAGACAAGAGCGGTGCCGGTTTCGTCCGTGAGTTCACGGAGCAGTTCCAGGATGTTCGTTCCGTTGGCGGAATCGAGATTGCCGGTGGGTTCATCGGCGAGCAGCAGGGCGGGGCGGTGAATCAACGCGCGGGCGATGGCCACCCGCTGCATCTCCCCGCCGGAAAGCTGTCCGGGCCGCGCATCGGCCCGGTGCTGCAGCCCCACGCGGGCCAACAGATCGCGGACCCGGGGGATACGTTCGGCCAGCGGGACCGCATTGAGTTGCAAGGGCAGTTCCACGTTCTCGGCGGCACTCAGCGTGGGCAGCAGATGGAAGAATTGAAAGATGGTTCCCAGCTGCCGGCGACGCAGCCCGGCGAGTGCGTCGGCGTCGAGTTGCGTGAGATCCAGCCCTTGAAAACAAATCCGACCGGCATCCACGCGATCCACCCCGCCAAGACAATTGAGGAGAGTGGTCTTCCCGGAACCGGACGGCCCGGTGAGCGCCAGCCGTTGGCCACGTTCCAGCTCGAAGGAAACGCCGGCCAGGACCGTGCGCTGCTGGTAAGCCTTCGTGACCTGATCCACGACGAGCAAGGGCTGGGGGAGGGACGGAGTCGGCATCGGACTCCTTCGAAATCGCATGACTCGGCGATGTGTCAATGCGGCGGGGCGGTGTATTTGAGGTCCCGACTCTGGCGGCGGGTGTTTCGGGGTTCGCTGTTTCGGCGGACCAACAGAACCGGAATAGGGTGGGCGGACCGGTACCTGGAATTGATGGAGAGTTAGTACGTACGCGTACTTTCCAGTTGCCGCCCCGGGCGACCGGGTTCATGCTGTTGACCGTCCGTGAAAACCTTCTCTTGCAAATGAAACGTCGCGCCTTTTTTGCCGCCTCTCTCGGTATCGCCGCGTTGCTGACCGCCCCCGTGTCTGTTCGGGCTGTGGACGGTTGGCTGACCTGGCGGGGACCAACCGGGCTTTCCCTCTCCGCGGAGACCACGCTGCCGGCGAAGATTGACGCCAAGGACGCCTTGTGGGTGCAGGATTTTCCCGGGCAGAGCACGCCGGTGGTGGCCAATGGCCGCCTCTACATCAACGGCTACGAAGGCGAAGGACCGGATCTCAAGGAGGTCACCGCTTGTTTCGACGTGAACACCGGCAAGCGCCTGTGGTCCCACGCGGAATCGGACTTTCTGTCCGACACCATTTATCTGCGGTACGCCACGTCGTCCCCCACGGTGGATCCCGAAACGGGCAATGTTTATGCGCAGCACACGCAGGGGCTGCTGATGGCCTTCTCGCCGGACGGAAAGCCGCTGTGGAAGCACTCCATGATGGAGGAGTTTGGCCGGTTGACCTTCCCCAATTCCCGCACCGCGACGCCCGTGGTGGATCAGGAATTGGTGATCATCCGGGGCATTACCAGCGCTTGGGGCGCCCACGGGGCGGCCGGGGATCGGTTCTATGCCTTTGATAAAAAGACGGGTGAACTGGTCTGGAGCAGCGCACCGGGGGATCGTCCGCAGGACAATACGTTTAGCCAGCCCTGGCTCGATTTCTGGGGTGGTAAACGCGTTCTCTACAGTGCCGGCGGCGACAGCACGATTCTGGCGCTGAATGCCCGCACGGGTGAGCCGCTTTGGCGTTTTCCCTTCGCCAAGGCGGGTGCCAAGGGTGGGATCAACGCGGCGTTGGTCCGCTTTGGTGACACCCTGATCGCCACCCATGAGTCGGAAAACCTCGACTCCTCGGAGATCGGTCGCATGGCGGCCTTCCGGATTCCGACGCCGGATCAGATCAAGCCCACGAACTCCACCACGCCCCACGTGCTGGAGGGGAAAAATTTCGAGGTCTGGCGAAACGGGGTGGGTTCGCTGGCCAGTTCTCCCATCGTGGTGGGTGATCTTTTGTATGAAGTGAACGGGGTCGGTGAAGTCTGCGGCGTCGATGCCAAAACCGGTGTGGTGTTGTGGAAGAAGAAGCTCGGAGTGGAGCAACGCCAGAGCACGCCCTTCTACGCGAATGGATTGCTCTATGTCGCGATGTACGTGACGCAGAAGGACGAAAAGGATGCCGGCGGTACGAGTGCCGACAGCGTGGCCAACGGGGATCTGGTGGTATTGAAGCCGAGCCGCGATGGCGTCACGGAGGTCAGTCGCACCCAGTTGGTGGGGCGCTGTTTCGGTTCGCCGATCGGTTACGCGGGGCAGTTGTTTGTCCAGACGGACAAGAAGCTGTACGCCTTTGGTCGCCCGGGTGCCAAACCCCCGGCCGCGCCCGTCGCCGCCTGGCCGAAGGCCGGTCCCGCGGCCCAATTGCAGGCCATTCCGTACGAGTTTGCCATGGCGCCCGGCGCCACCCAATCCTTCCGCCTGCGTTCGCTCGATGCCAATGGCTTCACGGTGGCGGAGAAGATCGATCCCAAGAGTGTGAAATGGGAATCGTTCGTGCCGCCGACCGCCTTGGTGCGGGCGTTTGCCAAGGGCAGCTTCAATGCGAACGGAGAACTGGTGGCCGAACCCGCTGCGGTTCCCACCGCGGGTCAGTTCAAGGGCACGCTCCATACGGGCGACGGCCGGGACATCGCCGGCTACGTCAAGGGACGCATTCAGCCGGCCCTGCCGCTGAAGTTTGATTTCCAGAGCTTCGCGCTGACTAACAAGACCACGAACACGATGGAGCCGCCGACGGCGTTTGCCTATCCGCCGCTGGCTTGGAACTCCGCCCGCTTCCGCTTTGAGGTTCGCCAGAAGGATCTGGACGGCGGCACCAACCAGGCACTCGTCAAAACGATTGAGAACAAACTCTTCCAACGTGGTCAGGTGTTTTTCGGTTCCCCGAAACTGAGCAACTACACCGTGGAGGCCGACGTCCTCAGCGAAGGCAACCGCCGCAAAATGTCCGAGGTTGGGGTGATCAATCAGCGGTATGCGATCATCCTGAAGGGAAATTCGCAGGAGATCGAAATCAATTCCAACCAGGAGCGGATCAAGTTCGCCAAGCATTTCAGCTGGGCGCCCAATACCTGGTATCGCCTGAAGTCCCGGGTGGATCTGCAGGTGGATGGTTCGGCGGTGGTTCGTGGCAAGGTGTGGAAGAAGGGGGATGCCGAACCGACGGAGTGGACTGTCGAATACACGCACCATACGGGACATCGGCAGGGATCGCCCGGACTCTTTGGATTCTCGCCCCAGGAACAACGGGTCGCGATCGACAACATTACCGTGACGCCCAACTGATGCCGGGTGGGTGTCCTTGACTTATTTTTTAAAAACCTTCAGCTGAAGCCTTCGAAATTCGGTCTCATGAAACGCACATTCTCTTCCCTCGCGGCTGTCACCCTCACTGCCGGGATGCCGCTCCTGGCCTTGGATTGGCCGCAGTGGGGCGGCAATGATCCCGGTCGCAACATGTACTCGCCGGCCAAGGGCCTGCCCGACCGTTTCGAGCCGGGCAAGGTGAAGTCGGGTACGGAGGAGATCGATCCGGCCACCACCAAAAACGTGCGCTGGACCGCCAAGCTCGGGTCGCAGAGCTATGCCAATCCGGTCGTGGCCGGGGGCAAGGTGTTCGTGGGTACGAACAACGAATCGCCGCGGGACAAGCGCCACATGGGTGATCGCAGCATTCTGTACTGCTTCGACGAAAAGAGCGGCAAATTCCTTTGGCAGCTGGTGGTGACGAAGTTGAAGGCCGGCAAGGTGAATGATTGGGAGAATCTCGGTCTGCTGGCGGCGCCGCTGGTCCAGGGCAACCGGCTCTGGGTGGTCACCAGCCGTTGCGAGGTGTTGTGTCTCGACACCGAGGGAATGGCCAACGGTAACGATGGCGATTTCAAGGACGAGGCGGCGTATTCGGCCAAGGATACCCCCAAGGAAGGCACTCCGCCGCCGTCCGGGCCGGGCGATGCCGACATCATCTGGCGTTATGACATGATGGACGAACTGGGCGTGTTTCCCCACAACGCCGCCAATTGTTCGGTGACCATGGTCGATGGACGCCTGTTCGTCTGCACTTCCAACGGTCAGGATTGGACCCACGTCAATATCCCGTCACCCAACTCCCCCAGCTTCATCGCACTGGACCCGAAGACGGGCAAGCTGCTGGGTGAGGACAACGCAGCTGTTGGGCCCCGGATTTTCCACGGTCAATGGACTTCGCCGAGTTCCGGCGTGGTGAACGGAAAATCCCAGGTGTACTTCGGCGGCGGCGACGGCGTACTCTATGCCTTCAATGCCGTGCCGGAAAAGGGTTCGGGCGCCGAAATGGTGCCGGTGTTGGCCGGACCGGAGTTCAAGCGCACGGAGGATCCGGAGCTGAACTACCTCAAGAAGGTCTGGTGGATCGATCTCAATCCGCCGGAATACAAGAAGAAGGACGGCAAGCCCATCAAGTACCCCGCGGCGGAAGGCCCGAGTGAAATCAACTCCACGCCGGTGTTCTACAAGAATCGGGTGTATGTCGCGACCGGCCAGGATCCGGAACACGGCGAAGGCGTCGGACACTTGGTATGTGTGGATGCCACCAAGACCGGTGACATTGCCAAGACCGGCGTCATTTGGAGTTATCAGGGGATCAAGCGATCGATTTCCACGGTGTCGATCGATCCGACGACCGGACTTTTGTTCATCGCGGACTTCTCCGGATTTGTGCACTGCCTCGACGCCGAGACGGGCAAGCTGAACTGGATTTATGACATGAAGGCGCACATCTGGGGCTCGACTCTCGTGGCGGATGGCAAGGTGTACATTGGCGACGAGGATGGTGATGTCGTGGTCCTCGCGGCCAAAGGGGGCAGCAAGGCCGTGGTGCTCAGCGAGACCAATTTGGGTGCCCAGGTCTATGGCTCGCCCATCGTGGCCAATGGCATGATGTACCTGATGAGTCAGACCCACCTTTTTGTGGTGGGAGCTGACGTCAAGCCCCTGCCGGCAGACCGGGGTGAAGGTGTGGAGATCAAAAAGTAGTCCGCCTTCCGCGCTCTAATTCACTGGTTTCAAGTACCCATCCATTTTTCCAAATATGGCTATTCCCACGGTTCCTTCGGAGGCGGTTGCGGCTGCCTGCCAGCAACTCGACCAACATCTCAAAGAAATCCTGCACTGGCACTTCAGTCCGGAGACCGGCTGTCCGTTCTGGCTGGATTGGGCCACCAAGAATTGGGATCCGCGTCGCGAGATCCATTCCTTCGCCGACATGGCCAAGTTCCCGCATTTCCAGGACGAGTTCCTCCGGGATCTCCAGCCGGAAGTCTGGGTGCCGAAGGCCTTTCAGGCGCAGCCGTACAACATCTTTGAAACGGGCGGCACGACGGGCATGCCCAAGCAGCGCATCGGCTGGAACGACTACAAGGTCGATTACTCGGAGTTCAGCGAGAAGATCAGTGACGCGCATTTTCCCCGGGGTGGAGCGTGGTTGATGATGGGCCCGACCGGTCCGCGGCGGCTGCGATTGGCGATCGAACATCTGGCGAATGTGCGGGGCAGCTCCTGTTACTTCATCGATCTTGATCCGCGCTTCGTGAAGAAGCTGATCACCGCGAAACAGTACGATGTGGCCAAGCAATACATGGCGCACGTGGTGGATCAGGCGATCACGATTCTGAAGAACCGCCGGGTAACCGGTCTGTTCACCACCCCGAAGCTGCTGGAAGCGCTGGCGGAGAAGGTGAATCTTTGGGACTCGGGCATTCGCGGCGTGTTCTGCGGCGGTACGTCCATGAAGCCCCAGGAAGTCCGCTTCTTGGTGGAGGAACTGCTGGAAGGACGCATCGGATTCTATCCGACCTATGGCAACACCCTGATGGGGCTGGCCGCGAGTGTGCCGTTGCAGCCCGAGGATAACTTCAGTGTCACTTACTTCGCCCCGCAGCCCCGTGCGGTGTTGCGGGTGGTGAAACCCGCCGCCACCGCCGAGTTGGTCAACTACGGGGAATTTGGACGGGTCGAACTCACGACCCTGACCAAGGAGTTCTTCATGCCCCGGTTCCTGGAACGGGATGAGGCGATCCGTCGCGCCCCGCGTCCGCCGTACGCCTGGGACGGTGTGGGGGATGTCCGGCCGTTCGGCGCGATGGAAAAGAATATCGTCGAAGGCGTCTACTGACCGCCCCGACCACTACGCCGGCGCAGACAAGGAAGCCACGAGGGTGGCGAACTGCGCCGGCGTGACTTTTTCGGCCCGCTGAGTCAAGGCGATGTCTGCCTGAGCGAACGCGGTGGTGAGCCGGTCGACCGGCCACTGCTGTTTCAGCAGCTTGAACATCATTTTGCGGCGCTGGCTGAAGGCGAGCTTTACCAGCCGCCGAAACAGCGGGGCTTGTTCGCGTGGGACGAGCGGGGTCGGACGTCGCCGCAGCACCACGCACGCGGAGTCCACGTCGGGCACCGGGAAGAAACAGTCCCGCGGAATTTTAAACCAATCACCCGGCTCGAATGACAAGGCGAGCAGCAGGGTCAGGATCCCGTAATGATCCGTGTCGGGTTGCGCCAGGAGCCGTTGAATGACTTCCCATTGGAGGGTAATGACCAGTCGCTCGGGCGGCGTGGGCGTCAGGGACAGTTCGACAATGATCGGAGAGCCGACCGAGTAGGGGAGGTTGGCCACCATCTTCCACCCGGTCCAATCACGGGCTTCGGAGCGTACCACTTCGAGCGCATCCGCGTGTTGGAGGTTGAGTCGTTCATCGCTCTGGAACCGATCCTTGAGCAGCGGGATCAAGCGGGCGTCCTTTTCAATCGCGAGCACCTCCGCCACGCCGGCTTGCAGGAGTTCGTGGGTCAGCGGTCCCAAGCCGGGACCGATCTCCAGGATGCGGTCATTGCTGGTCAGTTCGGCGGCCTGGATGATGCGACGGAGCTGATTGCCGTCGTGCAGGAAATTCTGCCCGAGGGATTTCGAAAGTTGGAGTCCGTGGACGTCCAACACGCGGCGCATGTCACTTAGAGTTTTCAGGGGGTGATGGTTTTGCGGCCCGGAAATCATCCGCTCCGGGACTGCGGGAAAGCTGCGCAACGAACCCCAATGGGGTGCTCGCTCTGGGGGCTTCAGTCTCGGTTAGCGGCCTTCTTCGGCCTGTCCACGTTCAATCAGGCGTTTGTAGGCCAGAATGCCGTCGGCAATGGCCCGGGCGTAACGGCTGCGGCCCCGGGCGGAATCGATCAGCGCCACGTCGCGCTCATTGGTGAGGTATCCGCCCTCCACGAGCACGCCCGGCATGTCCAGCAGGGTCAACTCCTTGAAACGGGCGCGGCGGACTCCCCGATCGGGCAGATCCATTTGATCCACCACCGCGCGGTGGATGCAGTAGGCGAGATTGATGTTTTCGCGGTCCGTCTTGTTGCCGCGTGCCCAGGGACCGCCGTTTTTCTCGGCGTCATTGCTGGACGAACAACCGGAAGGGGTCAGGCAGTAGGTTTCGACGCCATTGACCGCCCCGGGGTTGCTGCCGGAGTAGCCGTTGAAATGCACACTGACGAAGAGGTCAGCCCGGGCGAGATTGGCCCGCTCCGCCCGTTCCTCCAATTCAACCCGGATATCGTCGTCGCGGATCATGATCACCTTGAACCCCGCTTTCTCCAACAGCGGACGGATCGCCCGGGCGAGGGCCAAGGTGTAGGTTTTTTCCCGCTTGGGTCCCGCGAGATTGCCAGGGTCATTGCCGCCGTGACCCGCCCCAAGGGCGATCACTCGGATCGGTCGGCCGGGATTCCGCTTGGGCGGCCGGGTGAGGGGAACGAGGACGGTTTCGAGGTCGCGGGTGGAAATCTGCCAATGGGCTCCCTGTTTCCGAATGGGGTGGGAAAGCCGCACTTCGTACCCATCGAAGTCCATGCGGGCGGCGTCCAGTTTGAACTCAATCCGGGACCACTCGTTGGTCAGCAGCAACGTTCGGGCGGTGTAATTGGGCCGGGTTTCCAGCTCATTGGCGCGAGCCCACTGCCCCAAGTCGGTGTAATTGGGTGGCACCTCCTTGGCCACCAGGAGGCCCCAGGAGCATAGCCAGAGTGACAACCACCAAACCGGACGCATGGACCGGGACAGTGAAGCCCCGGCCGCCCGTCGGCCAAGAGGATTGCAGAAAAAGACGTGAACTTTTACCGGAAGCATACCCAGGATATTCCCAGTGGATGCGCGGCGCGATCCGCCTGAGTTGCCTTCGGTGGTTACGGGACCAAGCCGGCGGCCTCGCGATACGCCTTCAGGAATTTCACCCACTGGGTTTGCTGGGCGAAGTCCAGGGTGGCGTACAGGGGAGAAATCGGTTTGATCACCGGGAAGTAAATGCTCACCCCGTGACAGCCGGTGTGCAGCTTGCCTCGTGCTCCGTTGGCCACGATGAAGCCGGATTCCAGGACCGCCTTGGTCAGTGCGGCGGCGGCGGCCTTCACTTTCGCGTCCTTGCTGTGGACCCCGAGCTTTTCCGCGAAATCCAACAGGTCGACGTACTCCGGGGTGTCAAAGGCCTGCGTGCTATTGCGGGCGCGCAGGATTCCCAAGGTTTTGGCGGGTTCGGCCACGGCGGCCGTCAGGACCTTGCAGAAATCGTCCAACGCCTTGATTGCTGGGGCAATGCGGGTGAGATCGAGAGCGCTTTGGGTGACCGCGTCCGTGGGTTTGTAGCTCGCGAGGTAGGCCTCGACGCAGTGCCGGGCGAATTCCGCGGCCGTGGGCACTTGGGGCCCACCCAGGACCTTGAAGGCCTGATCGTAGGGCCAGCCGTCACTGGGTTCCGTTTCCTCGGATCCCACCATCATCCCGACGGCGTCCTTCAATTGGTACGCCACTTCGAGCATGTTCATCATGCACGCGTCCATGGCCACCAGATCAATGCGCCGCCCGAGTTTGGCGGCGGTGCCGGTGAGAACCGTCTTCAACTCGACGTTGTCGAGGAAATCCATCGCCTGGTCATCAAAGGCAATGGCCCGATCCCGGACACCCCGCGTGATGCTGGAGGAGAAGAAGGCCTGCTGACTGCGGCGGCCCAGGGCCCGCAGATGTCCGGCTTTCGGCCCGAAAATCCCCTTCCGGGCGATCTTGGCCCCGAGCTTGTTGACGGCCTTGTAGACATTGGCGTCATCCCAGCCGCTGCCGTGGTTCCACAGGATGATGCAGGTCTTTTCCGAGGGATACGTCGTGAGGCCCCATTCAAGAAATCCCGACAGGACCTTGGAATCCCCCATGTTGGTTTCGCCCAGATTGGTCACGGCGTCGGCGTCGATCAGCGTGCCTTTGCGCAGGAAGAATCGACGCGTGCCGCCGCCTCCAGCAGGATCGTATTGCGCCAGGAGATTCAATCCCGTGCGCGAACCGATCCGCTTCATTTCCCCGAGATCGGTCTTGCCGTAGGGGCTGAGATTGTTGTCGCCCGAGACATAGGCGAGCACCGTCCAATGCGCCGGCTTGGTGGGCGGTGCGCCCGGCGGGGCCGCGGTGGCAGGTGCGGGCGGCAACGGCGGGCGGGGCGTCACATTCGGTGGCATAGACTCTTTTAATCCTGACCGCACCCCGAAAGGATGTGGCAGCCGGTCAACCGGCCCGCACGATCAGACGGAGCGGGGGACTTCGTCGAACGAGCGCTAGTGATGGCTGGGCTTATACGGCTTGGCGATGCTGGGAGCAAATATGTCGAGGCCTAAGTCACGGATATATTCCTTGACCGAGGTGGCCTCCTAGGGCGCGCCCCGGCGGCTTTCGCCGATCCCGGGCCGATTCCTCAGGCCCCTCTTCGGGTGGGGCACAATGCGCTGTAAATTCGGTTGGGCACTTCCCAGCCCCGGAATTAGCGTGCCGCCAATGGACGAAATGATGGGCGGCGACTCGCTGCCAAATGACACGTTGCTGAAGGTGCTGCAGGCTGCCGTGGCAGTGGCCTTGTTGTCCACCTTGGGACTTTATCTCAAAGGAAATCAATGGGCGCGGGAGGCGGCGCTGGTGAATCCCCTCACCCTGGATGTGCAGCGGAATGAATTGGCGGTGCGCTCCCTGCTTTTTGAGGCGTATCAGTGGAATCAGACGCATCAAAGTCCCGAGCTGACCGACCTTCTGCGACGTCTGAATGTCACAGTTCAGAGCCCGTCCGCCCACCCAGTCGCGCCGGCCAGTCCCCCAAAAGCCCCCAACCGCTGATATTATGGAGACTTCGAATCCGATTCCGGCGGTTTCCGCTACGTCCGCGGCAGCGTCCCCGTTGCCGCAGCAGTTTCGCCAGATGCTCCGCGCCGTCGTCGTGCTGGCGATCCTCATGGCCGCGGTGCAATCGCTGGAGATGTGGCGTTGCTGGCAGACGCGGGAGGCGGCGCACCGTGCCGCCCAATTGCGGGCCAACATGCAGCAGTTGTTTGCCACCATTGAGGAATATCGGCGTGCCTCAGCCCGCTATCCGGATCTGATTGCCATCGGACGCAAGTACGGCGTGGAGCCCCTCGCGGCCGGTTCGAACTCACCCGCCGTCTCCGGGCCGGCGACGACCAATCGGGCCGCGGGGCGTCCGTAAGCGTCCGCGTAGGATTCCCTGAACATGCGCCCTTGGTTTTTCTCGATCGGCCGCGCCTGGGGCGGGGGCCGGATGCGCCGCTTCGCCACGCTGGTGGGGTATCTGGTACTGTTTTTGGCCATCCGCCCAAGCCAGGGGGCGCAGATCGCGGGTTATGGCCTGCCGCTCATCGACCTGGCGGGTGAGTCGCAGCGGAGGGTCGTGGTGGACCGCGAACCGGGCCAATACCTCGGACATCCCACCACGGTTTTGTTGGAAGACGGGCGCACCCTCCTGTGTGTCTATCCCCGGGGGCATGGCCGGGGATCCATCCTTTATCAACGCAGTGCTGATGGGGGGCGCACCTGGAGCGGCCGGCTGCCGGTGCCGGATAATTGGGCCACCTCGTTGGAAACCCCCACGATTCATCGGGTCACGGACGCGGCCGGGAAACGGCGATTGATTGTATGGTCGGGACTTTATCCCGCCCGGCTGGCGGTTTCCGAGGACGACGGTGCCTCGTGGTCGCCCCTGCGGCCCGCCGGGGATTGGGGCGGCATTGTCGTGATGGGCAGTGTCGAGGCGGTGCGGGGAAAGCCGGGGCATTATCTGGCCTGGTTTCACGACGATGGACGCTATATCCGGGCCGGGGCAAAGGCGGAGCAGCCCCCGGTGTTTCATCTGTACCAGGTGGCTTCCGCCGATGGTGGGTTGACGTGGAGTGCGCCCCGGGAGATTTGGTCGGGCGCAGACGTGCATCTCTGCGAACCCGGTGCGGTGCGGTCCCCGGACGGTCATCAATTGGCCCTCCTGCTGCGGGAGAACCGTCGTCGGAGCAATTCCCACGTGATGTTCTCCGACGACGAGGGGGCGACTTGGAACGCGCCACGGGAATTGCCGGCGGCGCTCACGGGCGACCGTCATACGGCCCGCTATGCGCCGGACGGGCGCCTGTTCATATCCTTCCGGGACACCACCCGGGAGTCCTCGACGCAAGGCGATTGGGTGGGATGGGTGGGAACCTACCAGGACATTCAACAGGGACGTGAGGGACAGTACCGGGTGCGCTTGGCGGACAATCAACACGCCTGGGATTGTGCCTATCCCGGCGTGGAGGTCCTGCCGGATGGCACCTTTGTGACGACGACCTACGGCCACTGGGTGGCGGATCAGCCCCCGTATGTGATCAGTGTTCGCTTTACCCTGGCGGAGTTGGACGCCCGAGCGTTGGCGGGAGCGGTGCCGGTTCCGCCGGCGCTCCCGCCCGGAGTGGTGGTGGCCCATTCGCCTCCGAGCACCCGAAGTTTTCTGGGGTCACCGAGTCTGGCCGTCCTCAATGACGGCGGCCTGGTGGCGAGTCATGATTTCTTTGGACCGGGAAGTACGGCGGACACGATTCACCTTTACGGATCGGTGGATGGAGGGGCGAGCTGGCAGCGTCGCGGTGCGACCAAGGGATTCTGGTCGACCCTCTGGGTGCATCAGCGGGCGCTCTATCTGTTGGGTTCCAGTCGGCAGGATGGCTGGGTGGTGATCCGGCGATCGGCGGATGGCGGTCGTACGTGGACGGAACCGGTGGATTCTCGGAATGGTTTGCTTCGGGCCGACGGAAAATTTCATGGGGCCCCGATGCCGGTGGTGGTGCACGGCGGACGGGTTTGGCGGGCCATGGAGGATTTGGGTGGCCCGGGGGGCTGGGGAAGTTACTTCCGGTCGTTCATGATGTCGGCGCCAGCGAACGCGGATCTGCTAATTGCGACCAATTGGACGTTCAGTAATCCGTTGGGGCGCAATCCGGAGTGGCTCGGCGGAAAGTTTGGCGGTTGGTTGGAGGGCAATGCGGTCGTCACTCCGGACGGCCGTCTGGTGAACCTTCTCCGGGCCGACTTCCGGTATCCGGACGAACAGGCGGCGCAGATTGAGATCAGCGCGGACGGAAAGATGGCCCAATTTGATCCGAAAACGGGCTTCCTGCCGTTTCCGGGTGGTTGCAAGAAGTTCGTGGTGCGGGCGGATCCCCGCGGCGACGGCTATTGGGCGCTGGCCAACTGGATTCCCCCGGGGCAACGGGGGGCGAATGTCGAGCGCACGCGCAATACACTGGCGCTGCTCCATTCCACGGATCTGCGGGCGTGGGAGATTCGCTGTGTGCTCCTGCATCATCCGGATCGGATCCGGCACGGTTTTCAATACCCGGATTTCCAGTTTGCCGGCGATGATTTGTTGGGGTTGGTGCGGACGGCGTTCGACGACGAAGAGGGCGGGGCGGGGCAGAATCATGACGCCAACTATATTACGTTCCATCGCTGGTCGAATTTCCGGCGATTGACTCGCGCGAACGACGCCACGCCGGGGCTATAGGCGACGGAGCGTGGCAGAAAGCTGCGACCGCGGGATCACGGCACGAAAACGCCCCGAGCTGCCAGCCTCTGGCCTACCCGGGGCGCCACACATTAACAGCTACTAACCCGCAAATTGATTGGTCACTTGGCGCCCTGATCGATCCAGGCACGAACCAAGCCGACCTCTTCGGCGGTCAACGGCTTCGGAGCCGGACCGCGCCCTCCTGGGCCACCACCGCTCGGACCGCCCGGGCCCCCAGGACCTCCGGGGCCTGCCGGGCGGGCACCGTCACGACCGCCCTCGCCGCCACCCGGGCGGGCACCTTCCGGACGTTTACCACCGCCGGGGCCGCCGGGGCCGCCGGGGCCGCCAGGGGGACCCTTGTGTTTCGGCGGCATGGCGGATTCGTCATTCAATTGAGCCACGGCCACCACCAAGGAGCTTTCCTTGCTCTTGCCCGCGACGATCACTTTGCCGTCTTCACCGCCCTTGAGCACCGCTTCCAGGGTATCGAGACGCAGGTCGCCCTTTTGCCGCTTTTCACCATGGCAATTGAAACAGGAGGCTTCGAAAAGCGGGCGGATATCCTTGGCGTACGTCAGCCCGGTCTTGGTGGATGCCGGGGGCAGTTTGCTGAGATCCGGACCGGCCGCGGACGCCAATGAGGCGGCCATTCCCAAGCCGAGCATCTGGCAAAGAATCTGTTTTGCTGAGTTCATGGAGATGTTCGGTGCTACGTCGTGATTGACTGACGATCACTGGGCTGGTTACAAAAGACGGCTGCCGGGGAACAATTTTTGATTGACTGAGGTCGGCGCGTCCCGGGGAAGGCGCCGTTTGCGAAGTACTTTCAAGCCGTCCATTGACCCGCCAAGCTGGCGGGCCTTGGGCATGAGCAATACCGTTGAACCCCGTAAAGAGACCCCGCCGTCCGTCCCACCGGAAAACGTCTGGGTCAGCCTGATTTGTAATGTGGCCTTGCCCGGATTTTTGCTGGGTTGGCTCAGCAAGCCCGAACGGTTGGGCCCCCAGTGGGGACTCGTGGCCGGTCTCGCCATTCCCATCGGGTACGGCATCTGGGATTTTTTCCACCGCCGGCAGGTGAATCTGCTTTCCATCCTCGGGTTCGTCAGTGTTTTCATGACCGGAATATTGGGCCTGTTGAAGACGGATCCGTTCTGGTTTGCCGTGAAGGCCGGGGCCTTCTCCGCCCTCATGGGCCTGGCCATTCCGCTGACCTTGAAAACCCGGCGGCCGTTGGTGAAGCAATTGCTCTATAATGATCAGATTATGGACACGGTGCGGGCCGACGCGGCCCTGGCGGAACGTAAACTGGAACCGGAATTTGACGCGGTTCTGCGTCGGGTTTCCTGGGTGCTGGCGATTTCCTTCATGATCAGCGGGGTGGTGAATTTTGTGATGGCCCGGTGGCTGGTGACCGCCACTTCCGGGACCCCGGAATTCAACGATCAAGTCGGCAAACTGCACTGGATCGAATGGCCGGTGATCACGATTCCCTTCCTGGGGGTGATGATGTGGTGCCTTTTCAATTTCCTGAAATCGCTCACGCGATTGACCGGCTTGACGCAGGACGAGTTGTTGCGGCAGCCGCCGGCCAAGGACAAAAATCCGCAACCGTGGAATCGGTGAGACCGCGAGCCAGCGAGCTCGGATGACGGAACGAAAGGCCGGGTTTGGCCTCGTCCTTCCGGTGGGAGGGCGGGCGGCGAAAAAACGGCGGAGCGGTAATGTCGCAACCGCGCGGTGCCGCCCGCCAAATCGGGATTTCCTTCGTCGATTCGATGCCTATGATGGACGTCATGAACTGCCGTTTACGCACCCTTTGGGTGGGCTCCGTGTTGCTGGCCGCAACCGCCGCCCTAGCCGCCGGTCCCCGTATCCTGCCCGACGGTGACACGCCGCTGGACCAACGATTGGAGCCCCTCAAAGACCTGGATGGGTATTTTCCGTTCACGCCGCCCGCGAGCAAAGCCGTCTGGGAAGTGCGGGCGGACGAGGTGCGACGACGGGTCAAGGTGGCCACCGGTTTGTGGCCCGAACCGGAAAAGACGCCCTTGAACGCGGTTATCCACGGACGCGTGGATCGCGAAACCTATACGATCGAAAAGGTTTATTTTGAAAGCCGCCCGGGATTCTTTGTGACGGGCAATTTGTATCGGCCGAAGAACCGCACCGGAAAGATGCCGGCGGTGTTGTTCGCGCATGGTCACTGGACCGACGCCCGCTTGTCCGAGGCCACCGATGCGGAATTGCGGCAGGAAATTGCGACGGGTCAGGAGCGATTTGTTCAGGGCGGGCGGAGCCGGTTTCAGTCCATGTGCGTGCAGTTGGCGCGGATGGGCTGCGTGGTCTTTCAGTTCGACATGCTGGGGAATTCCGATTCCCAGCAGATTCCCATGGCCGTGGCGCACACGTTTGGGAAGCAGCGTCCGCACTTGAACACGGTGGCGGATTGGGGCCTGTACAGCCCGCAGGCGGAGGCGCACTTGCAGAGCATCATGGGCCTGCAGACCTGGAATGCCGTGCGGTCTTTGGATTTTGTGCTGTCGCTGCCTGAGGTGGATTCCGAGCGGGTCGCCTGCACGGGCGCGAGTGGCGGTGGAACGCAGACGTTTCTGCTGGGGGCCATTGATCCGCGGGTGAAGTTGTCCTTTCCGGCGGTGATGGTGAGTACGGCGATGCAGGGTGGATGCAGCTGCGAGAACACGAGTCTGCTGCGCATCGGCACCGGGAATGTCGAATTGGCCGCCCTCTTCGCGCCCAAACCGCAGGGGATGACCACGGCCAACGACTGGACGAAGGAGATGGCCACCAAGGGCTTCCCGGATCTGAAAAAGCTCTATGGACTCTATGGGGCCGCCGATTCGGTGATGTTGCACCGCGGGGAACATTTTCCGCATAACTACAACGCGGTTTCGCGCACCGCTTTCTATAACTGGCTGAACCGTCACTTCCACCTCGACCAGAAGGAGCCGGTTCTCGAAGAAGACTATAAGCTGGCGACGAAAACGGAACTTAGCGTTTGGGACGCCACTCATCCGCAACCGGCGGGCGGCGAGGAGTTCGAGCGACGGCTCCTGCGCGAGCAGAATGCGGCCGACCAAAAGCAATTGGCCGCCGCCGCGTTGAAGGCCGACACCTTCCGTCAGACGTTCCCCCCGGCGTGGGAGATTCTGCTTGATTCCAGTAGCCCGGGAGAGGGCAAGGTCAGCTGGGATCAGAAGACCAAGACGGACCATTCGACGTGGCTGGAAATGGGCGGTTTGATCAAGTCTTCCGCGGGCCAACAGGAGATCCCCGTGTTGTTCCTGTACCCCAAGAAGTGGAACGGTCGCTCGGTCATCTGGCTGACCGGCCACGGGAAGGGCGGACTTTATGGCACCGACGGAAAGCCATTGCCGGCCGTGCAGGCGTTGGTGGACGGCGGGACGACGGTGGTCGGAGTGGATCTGATTTATCAGGGTGAATTCACCGCGGACGGAAAGCCCGTGACGCGCGCTCCGGTGGTGGCCAATCCCCGCGAAGTGCCGGCCTATACGTTTGGTTATAACGACGCCGTACTGGCGTGGCGGATGCAGGATGTCCGGGCCGTCGTGCGCTACATCCGCGGTGACCAACGGAAAACGACCTGGCTGGGTTTGGCCGGGACGGACGGGGCGGCCCCCGTGGCTGCCGCCGCCCGATTTGCGCTGGGCAAAGCGGTGGATCGTACCGTCCTGGACACTGCGGGTTTCCGCTTCGGGAAGTTGCTGGACTACCGCAGCCTGGATTTTCTCCCGGGCGCGGCGAAGTACGGTGATTTGCCGGGGCTCCTTGCCGCCGGTGGCGGAGGTGAGGTTCGTGTGGCCGGCGAGTCGGCCGCGGAACTGGCGGCGTGGCGCGCACGGTATCCTCACTCTGGCACCCAATGGCAATCCTTGTCGGAAAGTTCACCGGCCGTGGTGGGCGCAGCGCTGAATCCTTGAAGTCGTTTCCCGTAATTGATCGCATGAATTCCCGAGTTCTTTTGGCCTGCGTGGTGGCGGGTTGCCTTACCGGTTGCGCGGGTCTGGTCTTTGAACCTGCCCCGGGTGGATCGGCCCCGTCGCCGACGCCCGAGCGTCCTCCCAGCGCGCCGGCTCCGGCGCCTTCCACCTCCTCCAAATCGGGCGCCAGCAGCGGCGGTGGACGGCGAACTCCGTCGACTCCCACGCCACCGCCAGCCAGCCCTTCGGCTCCCGCTCCTGCGCCGGTTCCGGTGCCGGCGCCCAAATCTTCGGCCGATGTCCCGGGATCCGTGGGCGACGCCATTCGCCGCAATCGCGGGGCGGATCGGCTGGTGCTGCGGGATGCCAATCGCCCGGTGCTGGAGTTCCAGGCGCGGCCGTTGCTGCCGGCGGGTGTGCCCGAGCTGTATCGCCGCGGGGGGTACGTCGCCCGGATCTTTACGCCGAGCGGTCGTTTGATCAGCGATGATTTTGCCCCGAAGCACATTCATCATCACGGCCTTTGGGCGGCCTGGACCAAGACGGCTTTTGAAGGGCGGCACCCGGACTTCTGGAACATGGGCGAAGGCAAGGGCCGCGTGCAGTTCCTGGATTTGGATGTGTCCACCGCCACGCACGTGCGTTCCCGCCAGCGGTATGTCGATATGACCGTGGTGCCGGAAAAAGCGGCGCTGGAGGAAACCTTCGACGTGCAGCTGCGGCCATCGATCGCGGGCGCCCGTCCGGCGCACGTGTTTGATGTCACCCTGACCCAGAATTGCCTCACGGCATCACCGCTGGAGCTTTCCGAGTATCTGTACGGCGGATTGGGTTTCCGGGGCAACCGGGATTGGGACGGGGCGGCGAACTGCCAGTTCCTGACCAGTGAAGGGATTTCGGATCGGGTCCAGGCGCACGCGACCAGGTCCCGTTGGTGTCACATCAGTGGGTTGGTGGACGGACGACGCGCGGGGATAGTGATCCTCTGTCATCCGGGCAATTTCCGGGCTCCGCAGCCGATGCGGGTGCACCCGAACGAGCCGTTTTTCTGCTATGCCCCACCGGCCGGCGGGACCTTCAGCATTCAACCGGGGAAACCGTATTCCGCTCGGTATCGCTGTGTGACCTTCGACGGCGAGCCGGACCGGGCCTGGCTCGATCAACTCTGGCAGCAATTCGCGGCGGGGCAGTAAGTCGGGGCGGGTGGGTCAGCCACCCGCATCCCGGCGCCTAGTGCAGTTGGCCTTCGTGCTCCTTGATGTAGTCCTGCTTGAGGCCGAGCTGCTCCGGCGCGTGCAGGACGAGCATCTTCATCCGGATGTCCGCCGGTACCGCCGCGCGCGTCAGTTTGGAGATGACGACCATCAACAGGATCGCCAGTGGCACGCACCAGATCGCGGGTTGCTCACAGAGGATGCGGAGCAGGGGATGGTTGGCCCAGAAAGCATTGAGCGGCTTGAACCCGGCGAACAGGCGGCCCATGGCCCCGGGATCGGTGGCCAGCGAACTCGCGTTGGTCAGGGCGACGGCGATCAGGGAGCAAATCCCCCCGGTCAACATGCCGACGGCAGCCCCCATCATGGTCATGCCGCGCCACCAGACGCTCATGAAGAGCAGCGGGAAATAGCTCGCGGCAGCGATGGCAAACGCCTGACCCACCATGAAATTGATTTCCAGCTTTTCGACAAAACAGCCGAACAGAACGGCGACGCCGCCGACCACCATGGCGCACCACTTGAACATCTGCATCCGCTCCGTGGCCGTGGATTTGGGGTACAGAATGCGGCCGTAAACATCGTGGGCCAGGGCACCGGTCATGGACACCAGCAATCCCGAAAACGTGGACATAAACGCTGCGAAAGCCCCGGCGCAGGCGATGCCCGAAAGGACCGATCCGAGCACACCATAACGCGCCTTCAGGATGGTCGGGAGCTTCAGAACAACGGCATCCGTTCCCTTCACGCCGGTAAGGCCGGTGTACAGATCCGGCATCAAATTGCGTCCGAGCACGCCAAACACCGGCGGGAAGACGTAGAAGATGCCAATCAGGATCATCACCCACATGGTGGTGCGCTTGGCGGCCGCGCCGTCGGGATTGGTGTAGAACCGGACCAGAATGTGCGGCAGACCCGCCGTGCCGCAGACGAGGGCGATGATGAGGGAATAGGTGTACAGCAGAGCGTATGGCCGTGCGGCCTCACCTTCGATCTTCGCGGCCTTCGCCGCCTTCGAGGTCAGGGGACCAAACGGATTGAGCCAGGTGGCGTCGGCAGCCGCTTTGGCCGGGAGGGGAGCGCGCAGGACGGATCCATTCGGAGCCGCGATCAGGCGTTCGGCGTCCGCCGTGCTGAGAGCGATGGTGCTGTTTTTTGGTCCGGCCACCAACGTGATGTGGTTTTGGAGCAACGCCTTTTCGAGCCGACTCACGATTTCCGCATCCGGGGTGTTCGTCGTATACCGCATGTCGATCGGAAAAGCTGGTAGCGACGCGAGAGTGGTATCCCAGAAGGTGCGTCGCCCCGTCGCCGATTGATAGATCATGAACGGTACCGGCATGACCATCATCGTGGTTTCACTCGTGGGCGACGTGAATGTTTGGCGCCACGGAGTGATCTCGCGGGGAACGAGGGCGTCGTAGGAGCTAAGCAGGAACTGTGCGGAGGTGTTCAGCGCGCCCCCCGGAGTTGCTCCGAGCTGGACCCTCCGGCCTCCACCCACTGCCGGCTGGATCCGTCGCGCCAGTTCGGGATCGGCATCCAGGGCCGCGACCACCTTCTCCGCGCCGGATTCACCCTGAACCTGCAATTGTTTGCCGTAGCTCCCGTAAACCAGCACCAGCACGAACACGGGGACCGAGATCGCGAACATCTTCAGCCAGTATTGAAAGGCCTGAACCATGGTGATGCCCTTCATGCCGCCGAGGGCGACATTGAAGGTGATGACGGCGCCCACCAACACGACGCCGACCCAATACGGCAGGCCTTCGAAGATGTAGGCGAGCGTGGTGCCCGCGCCTTTCATCTGCGGCATGGTGTAAAAAATGCCGATGAAGAGCACGAAGATGACCGCGATCTTCCGGAACAGCGGCGAGTCGTAGCGTCCTTCGGCAAAGTCGGGGATCGTGTACGCCCCGAAACGTCGCAGCGGTCCCGCAATGAACAGCAGGAGAAACAGGTAACCGCAGGCGTAGCAGACCGGATACCAGAGGGCATCGTAGCCGCTGGACATCACCATCCCGGCCACACCCATGAAACTGGCGGCGCTCAGGTATTCGCCGGAAATGGCGGAGGCATTCCAACCAACGGAAACCCCCCGGCCGGCGACGAAGAAGTCGGCGGCGGATTTGGATTTCCGGGAGGCCCAGAATCCCATGAAAATGGTCGCCAGCACCGTGATGGCGCTGAGAACTACGATGGACGGATCAACAGCGGCGAGCATGGCGGGAAATTAGGGCTGCGGACGGGAGTTGCTTTTCTGCGCTTGGACGGCCGTGACCTCGGCGTTTTCCAAGGCAATGGAGCGCCGGATGAAAACCCAGGCGATGAGCCAGACGAACGGAAAGAACAGGACTCCGAGCAGCAGCCAGGTCAGCGTGAATCCGCCCACGCGTCCCGACATCAGCTCGGGCGCGAAATAATTCAACAGGGGCAATCCCAGCAGGGCGCAGAGAAACGCCGCCGCGCAGGCGATGGACAGGCGCAGTTGGCGCCGCATCAACTGACGCAGGAACGCTTCCGAGTGCAGGTGTTCCGCCGACTGAGGCTCGCGGGAGTTCATGGCCGCGAAATGAAGCGGAGAATCGCGGTCGGGGAAAGAAAACGGGGCGGCACGCTTCAGGATTCCTTTGCCGACGGGTGACCCGCAGCGGAGCGTGGTTCGGGGCTTTTTCGACGGTGCGACGCCGGATCAATTCGAGGCGTGCGAGATCCGACGAAGGAAGCCCGGTGGAGAAAAAATGATGAAAGCCGAGCGTCGTTTGCGGGTGGGTCTCTTGGGAGGTGGCCCCATCGCGCAAATCGCCCACTTCGATGCGCTGCACAAGGCGCGCAATGCCGAGCTGTACGCCCTGTGCGAGGCGGCACCGGATTTGCGGGCGCGCATGTCCACCGTGCACGCACCGACGGTGGCGTACGCCGACTATGCGGAAATGCTCGCGGATCCGCGGGTCGAGGCGGTGCTCATCGGCATCGCCGACGCGTATCATGTGCCGCGGGCGTTGGAGGCACTGGCCGCCGGGAAACATGTCCTGGTGGAGAAACCCCTCGGTGTGTCCGTCGAGGAAGTGGAGGCCCTGCGGGATCGCGTTCGCCAGCGGCAATTAATTCTGCAGGTCGGGAACAACCGGCGATTCGATCCCGGCGTGGCCTTTGCCCGCGATTTCCTGCGGAGCGAAGTCGGAGCCCTACTGGCGTTCAAGGCGTGGTATTACGATTCCACCCGCCGCTACACGATGACGGACAATCTCCAGCCGATTCCCGTGCTGAGCGAATCGGCCCAGCGACCGTCCGGGAATCCCAAGGCCGACAAACGGCGCTACTTTCTACTGACGCATGGCAGTCACCTGGTGGACACCGCGCGGTTTCTCGGGGGCGAACTGATCGCCGTGCGCGCGCGGCGATTGGAACGGGCCGGGGCCTATTGCTGGTTCGTCGACGTGGACTTTGCCAGTGGCGCATTGGGCCATTTGGATCTGAGTGTCCCGGTGCGGGGCGACTTTGAGGAGGGCTTCCAAATTCACGGCGAGGGCGGGAGCGTTCAAGGCCGGGCGGCACTGCCGTGGTTTCATAAATCCAGCGTGGTGGAAGCCTACTCCGAAGCGGATCGGCAGTATCGTCGGCCGCTCGGCGAGGATGCCCACACGTACAAGCTGCAGGTCGAGGGATTTGCCGACACCATTCTGAACGGCACACCGCAACACGGGGCCAACGTCGACGATGGTGTGGCGGCTGTGCGGGCCTTGGTCGCGATTGCCCGTTCGGCGGAATCGGGCGAATGGGTGCGCCTGTCGGAAGTCACCGGGACCGTCTGAATTCACACCGCTCCGGGACCATGCAACTGGGCATCTTCGCCAAAACCTTTGCTCGTCCAACGCTCGGCGAAATTTTGGATGCGGTGGTGCGGCACGGGGTCACCACCGTGCAGTTCAATTTTGCGTGTGCGGGATTGGACACCCTGCCTGAGGTGGTGACCGCCGCACAGTTGGAGGCGATCCGGGGCGAACTCGTACGCCGACAGCTCCACGTCGCGGCGGTTTCGGGCACGTTTAATCTCCTTCATCCGGATGCCGACGCTCGGCGTGCGGGTTTTCGGCGGTTCCCGGAGCTGCTGCGGGCTTGCGCTGCGCTGGCCGTGCCGGTCGTTACGTTGTGCACTGGAACCAAGGATCCGGACGACATGTGGCGGGCCCATCCGGCGAACGGATCGCCTGCCGCCTGGCGCGAGATGCGGGCGGGGTTGGAGAATCTGCTGACCGCCGCCGAGGCGGCGGGCATAACGCTGGCCGTCGAACCGGAAGCCGGGAATGTGGTCGGCACGGCTCGCCAAGCCCGGCAGTTGCTCGATGAACTCCGATCCCCGCGGCTGGGCATCGTGCTGGATGCGGCCAACCTGGTGACCCCGGCCCTACGGTCGCGACAGCGCGAGGTGGTGGATGAGGCGTTTGACCTGCTGGGGCCGGACATTGTCCTGGCGCATGCGAAGGAATTGGGTCCGGAGGGCCATCCTGATGGGCGGGGGGCGGGTCGCGGAATTCTTGAATGGGAGCATTTGCGCGAACGTTTGTGTCAGGCAGGGTTTGCCGGCGCCTGGATATTGCACGGACTGCCCGAGGAGGAGGTGCCCGCAAGTGTGGACTTCCTCCGTGACCAATTGATAAAGAGCTGAATTATGCGTCGGTTCCAACACGAGGGTTTGAGCTTTCATTACCGCGAAGCGGGCGAAGGGACGCCCTTCATCTTTCAACACGGGTTAAGCGGCGACATCAGCCAACCCTTCGGCCTGTTTCAACCTCCCCGCGGTTTCCGGATGCTGGCCTTCGACTGCCGGGGCCACGGCAAGACGTGTCCGCTCGGGGATTTGTCCCGGATCAGCTTCACCACCTTTGCCGACGACCTGCGGGCCTTCATGGATCACGCGGACATTGATCGGGCGATCGTGGGCGGTGTCTCCATGGGGGCGGCGGTGGCCTTGAACTTTGCGCTCCGGTATCCGCGGCGCGTGCGCGGATTGGTGCTGTCGCGGCCCGCGTGGCTGGAGGCGCCGAATCCCTGGAACGTGGAACATTTCTCCCTGGTGACCCGCCTGATCCGCGAGCACGGGCCCAAGGAAGGGATGGAGCAATTCAAGGCGACGGAAGCGTATCAGCAATTGGCGAAATCCTCACCGGCGGTGGCGTCCTCGCTGGCGGCGCAATTCGATTCCCCCAATAGTCAGCAAAGTGCGGCGTTGGTTGATCGGATCATTCATGATCGACCGCATCCGGATCGCCGGGCCTGGGGCACGATTCGGGTACCGACGTTGGTGCTCGCGAATCTTCAGGATCCGGTTCATCCCTTTGAGTACGGCCAGGCGCTGGCCGAAGCCATCCCGGACGCCTGGTTCCGGGAGATCGCTTCCAAATCGGTCAGCCCGCAACGGCACGCCGTGGAGACGGCACGGTCGCTGAAGGAGTTTTTCGACGCCTATTTCAGCGGGGGCGCTGATGAGGATTCGGTGCTCGACGAATTTTGATCCGCCGGGTTTCCCGGGTGGACTTGGCCGGATTGGGCGGCGAGCGTTCGGGCATTCCCCATGAACATTCATCATCTCGAGCTGTTCTACTATGTAGCGCGGCACGGTGGGATCATGCCCGCAGTTCGCAACATGCCCTACGGGATCCAGCAACCCGCGGTCAGCGGACAGATTATTCAATTGGAAGGCGATCTCGGGCTTAAGCTTTTCAATCGCCGACCCTTTGAACTCACCGACGCGGGGCGCGAGCTGTTTGAGTTTGTGCAGCCATTTTTTGCGACGGTGGATCAGTTGGCGGAAAAGCTGCGCGGAGGCGTTGCCCAGAGCCTTCGCCTGGCGGCACCGGACATGGCGCTGCGGGAGCATCTTCCGGAGGTGCTCAAGTTTGTCCGCAGCAAATTTCCCAAACTGACGCTGACCCTGCGGGCGGCCCATCAGCCGCAGGTCGCGGATTGGCTGGTGCGTCACGAGATCGATTTCGCCATCACGCTGATTGAAGGGCGCCCGGCTCCCGGGGTGAACTCGGAGGTGTTCCTGGAATTTCCCGTGGCGTTGATCGTCCCGCAGGCGCATCCGGGCAAGACGGCGGATCAAATCCTGGATGCCTTCGCGGCCGGTCAATCGGCTGGCGAGCGGGCGGGCAAGGCGGCTCCAGCCCTGCCATTGATCGCGCTGCCCGCCAATGAAACCGCCACGCGACGCTTTCGGGAGTTTCTCAACAAACGCGGTCTGGAATGGCCGACCAGTATCGAGGTCACCGCCTTGGAATTGATTGGTACCTATGTGGCCGCCGGATTTGGGTTGGGCATATCGCTCGCCATTCCGGGAGCGCGTCTACCCGCCGGGGTGCGGGTCCTGCCCATTGAGGGGATTCCCCTGGTGAAACTGGGTGCGTACTGGCGGGGCAAGCCGACCCCGGTGATGGAACTTTTGCTGCAAGGGCTTCGCGGCCGGGCGGCAGCGGCGAAGCGGTTGCCCTAGTTTCCTGGGAGCGGCCGGGCGAATGCCGCGACATCACTGGCCAGCGAACCTGGCTCCTTATATCCGTGCCGCGGAAGTGGCGCAGAAGCATTGAGATCAACCCGGGATGAATTTCGATTTGAATCGCGATGGATACGGTTGGGTTCATCAAGCCATGGATCCGGGCGCCGTGCGGCAACTCCTGATGGAGCTCGGACCCAGCGTCGGGGCCGGGCGTCGCGGATTGCTGTCGGTGCCGCAAGTTGAGGCTCTCGCCCGGTCCAAGGCGTGGCTCGATTGGGTTCGTCCTCATCTGCCACTCCCGCCGGTTCCTGTGCGGGCGATCTATTTTGATAAACACGCGGACGCGAATTGGCTCGTTACCTGGCACCAGGATCTCACCCTGGCGGTGCGGGAGCGCGTGGAAGTGCCGGGCTTTGGTCCCTGGAGTTTGAAGGGCGGCGTGCCCCATGTGCAGCCGCCGATTCCCTTGCTGGAACAGATGTTGACCGTGCGATTGCATCTGGATGCGGCGGCGGAAACCAACGGAGCCCTCTGCGTGCTGCCGGGCACGCATCGGCTGGGGCGATTGAGCCCGGAGCGGATTCAGGCGCTGCGGACGGAACAGTCGGAAGTGGTCTGCCGCGCGGCGGCGGGGGATGTGCTGCTGCTGCGACCGCTCTTGCTCCACGCGTCGGGGCGGTCGCACGTGGGCGGGCGACGTCGCATTCTGCACGTGGAATACGCCGGGTTTGCGTTGCCCGCCGGACTTCAGTGGGCGGAAACGGCCGGAGAGGGGTGAGGTGGGGCCTGCGGCGCCGGAAGGAACCGGACCCGGGACGGCTTCGCCAGGAGCCTGTTTCCGCAGCGAAACTCTCGAATTGAGAAAAATGCTTATTACCTGAAACTTATTCTTAGATGTTCCTAGTAGTACTGGTGGCGTGAATGAGTCATTCAACTGCCACGACTGAGCGGGTGTCCTACCCCACTCCTTGGTCGCCGATGGGCCGCCCGGCTCCCCCTGTCCGGGCGGCCCGTTTTTTTGTCCGATACTGATTGATTCCAGTAGTCACGCCCTGCGTCGCTGAATCGCATCCGGTGTGCTTAAATATTGAAAATCAAATGTTTGTAGCGCTTCCCGGGCCGCAATGAATGAGGAGTGAACGGGCCCGGGAGGACGATCCGGATCCGGGAAAATCGGGGGAATCGGCAGATTTCCGGGGCGCGGAGGCGGAACGCCTGCTTAGTTGGTGCGACTCGATGAAGTTTCGCTGGAACATCGCTGTAACGCAGCCGTTGCTCACCCGTGCCCTTGTGGCCGAGGTGAAGGTGACTCCGTTGCTGGCGCAATGTTTGGTGAATCGCGGCTTTTCCGCCCCCGAATCCGCCCGCTCCTTCCTGGAGCCGCGGCTCAAGACTCTGAGCGATCCCTTCCTGCTGCCGCAGATGGATCGCGCGGTGGAGCGGCTCTTCGCCGCTCGCGAACGGCGCGAGGAACTGGTGATTTTTGGGGACTATGACGTGGACGGCGTGACCGCCACAGCCCTGCTGACCACCGTCCTCCAACCCCTCGGTTGGACCGTCCGACAGTTTGTACCGGACCGCTTCGATGAGGGCTACGGCCTGACTCAGGCCGGGGTGGAGAATTGCCTGGAGCAACATCCGTCCACCCTCCTGGTGGCGGTGGATTGCGGTTCCACGGCCGTCGACCAGATCGCGTGGCTCCGGGATCGCGGCGTCGATGTCATCGTGCTGGATCATCACCAATTCGGTCCGGTGCACCCGGCGGCGACCGCCTTGGTGAACCCGCAATTGGGCGACACCTTTCGGGAACTGTGCTCCGTCGGTCTGGCCTTCAAGCTCGCGCACGCGGTGCTGAAGCACGGTCGGGAAGTGGGCCTGCCGGGCTTCGATCGCTTTGAGCTGAAACCGCTGCTGGATCTTGTGGCGCTCGGCACCGTGGCGGATCTCGTGCCGCTGACCGGCGAGAATCGCATCCTGGTCGCCGTGGGTTTGGAACGGTTGTCGTCCACGACGCGGCCGGGGTTGGTGGCCCTGAAGGAAGTCGCCGGCGTCAGTGGCGATTGCGCGCCGTACAATGTCGGTTTTCAACTCGGTCCGCGTTTGAATGCGGCGGGACGGATCGAAACCGCCCGGGCGGCCCTCGACCTCCTGCTGGCGCCGGACCTGGAGACCGCCCGCCCGTTGGCCGAAGCGCTGGATCAGACCAATCGCGAGCGGCAGAACATCGAACGGCGCATGGCCGACGACGTCGTGGGCATCGTCCGCTCCAAATTCGATCCGGAGCGCGACGTGGTGATCGTGGAAGGCGCTCCGCTGTGGCACATCGGCGTGGTGGGGATCGTGGCGAGCCGGGTGCTGCGGGAATTCTATCGGCCGACCCTGATCATCGGCGGCGATGGCAACTACTGGCGCGGGTCTGGTCGCAGTGTTCCGGGATTCGATCTGGCGGCGGCGCTGCGGGATTGCGGGGACCTGCTGGTAAAACACGGCGGCCATGCCATGGCCGCGGGCGTCACCCTCGAGCCCGCCAATCTGCCGGCGCTTCGTGACCGGTTAAACGTGCTGGCCCGGCGGGTTTTGACCGTGGAGCAATTGGTGCCGGAGCTGCGCCTCGATGCGTCGATTGTCCTGGGCGATTTGACGACCGATTGCCTGGCGGAGCTGGGCCGGCTCGAACCCTTCGGTCAGGGCAACGCACCGATTCAACTGGTGGTCCGCCAACTGCGCCATGCCCGTCCGCCGCAACGGATGGGGAAGGAGCAGCAGCACTGGAAACTTTGGGTGACTGAAGTGGGTCGCGCCGGATCCAATCCGGTGGAGGTCGTCTGGTGGGGCGCCGGGGAAACCCCCGCGCCGGCCAGCGCATCCTTCGACCTGGCCGTGGTTCCGGAGATCAACGCCTACAACGGGGTGCGGCGGCTGCAGTTGAAGATGCTGGATTGGCGTCCGGCTTCCGGCGGCGATCTCTGAACCCTTTCCCGGCGCCTTTTGAGCACGTCGTCCTCCGGCTGGCGGATCCCGTATTTCCGGGCCATTCTGATCGCGCATGAGTAAGATTGTCGGCATTGATCTCGGAACCACGAACTCGCTGGTGGCGATTGTGGATTCCGGGATTCCCTATGTGCTCGCAGATCGTGAAGGCCAACGGCTGACGCCGAGCGTCGTTCATCTGCCCGGTTCCGGGGAACCGGCGGTGGTTGGTCACGCGGCCAATCGCATCCGCCTGCTCAAGCCGCGCGAAACCGTCTATTCCGCCAAACGCTTCATGGGGCGTCGCGGAGGCGATGTTTCCGGTGATGAAATGCGCGTCACGTTTCCGGTCTCCGGGACCGGCAATGGGCCGGTCACCTTTGAAATCCATGGGCGCGCCTGGACCCCCGAGGAGATCGCCGCCGAGGTCCTCAAGAAACTCAAGACCGAAGCGGAGGCCAGTCTGGGCGAGCCGGTGACGCGGGCCGTGATCACCGTGCCGGCGTACTTCAACGACGCCCAGCGCAATGCCACCATCCGAGCGGGCGAACTGGCCGGATTCACGGTGGAGCGGATCGTCAACGAACCCACCGCCGCGGCCCTGGCCTACGGTCTCGACAAGCTCGGGCAACAATCCAAGGTGGCGGTCTACGATCTCGGCGGGGGCACGTTTGATCTTTCCATCCTGGAACTCAATGCCGGCGTTTTTCAGGTGCTGTCGACCCACGGAAATACGCGTTTGGGTGGCGATGATCTCGACCAGCGGGTCACCGACTTTTTTGCGGCCGCCATCCTGGAGGCGGGCGGACCGGATGTTCGTTTGCCCGCGGAAATGCCGTTGTTGTCCCGGGTGCGCGAAGCGGCGGAACTCGCCAAGATCCGGCTGAGCACCGAGCTGGAAACCGAAGTCGCCCTGCCGTTCCTGACCGCCACGTTCAGCTTTCGACTGGTCTTCACCCGCGAGAAGTTGGAGGCGCTGACCCGCGATATCATCGAACGGACCCGCGAGCACTGCTTGCGGTCGATCGCTGACGCGAAGCTGACGGCAGCGGAGCTGGATCAGGTCATTCTCGTGGGCGGCCAGACGCGCATGCCGCTGGTGCGGCGATTGGTCTCGGAGTGGTTTCAATGCGTGGACTTCGAAGAGACGCGGGGCGATTTGCGCTTGGGTGATGGGTTTCATCGGGCGAAAGGTCCGCAACTGAATACGTCGCAGAACCCCGACGAAGCAGTGGCCATTGGCGCGGCCATCCAGGCGGAAATTCTGCGGGGCGGCATCCGCAATCTGTTGTTGCTCGACGTCACGCCCTTGTCGCTCGGTTTGGAGACGTTCGGGGGCTTGATGAATGTCATCATTCACCGGAACTCCACCATCCCCATCAAGGCGGGTGAGGTCTTCACCACGGCGGTGGATCGGCAGAAATCGATGCTGATTCACGTCCTGCAAGGCGAGCGGGAGCGGGCCCGGGATAACTGGTCGCTGGGGCGCTTCGAAATCGAATTTGAGACCGCGCCCAAGGGGGTGCCGCGCGTCGGGGTGCAGTTTGAAATCGATGCGAACGGCATTTTGCACGTGCTGGCGCGGGATCTGAAGACCGGACACCAGAAGGTCGTGGCGATGAAATCGGCGGTGGATGTCGATGACGCCGACGTGCAGCGGATGGTCGAGGAATCGGTCGAGCACGCCTTCGATGATTTGCGCGCCCGGCAATGGATTGAAGCCAAGCTGCGGGCGGGTGAGACCCTGGGGGCCACGCGCAAAACCATGGCCGAGTACGACGCCCAATTGGACGACACCTACCGGCTGCAACTCGAACAGGCGATGACGGCGGTGGAGGAGGTGCTCGCGCAAGAGCATCCGAAGACCAAGACCGGCGATCCGCAAAAGCTAAAGGCGGCCGTAACCGAGTTGGACCAAGTGACCTTGCCCTTGGCGGAGCACGCCATGGATCAGGCGATGGAAGCGATGTTGCGGAAGCAGGGTGGATTGCCGGCGGCCGGCCCGGCGGCGTGAGGCCCGGGTAGGGTTGGAGAAAGCGTCGGATCGTTAAGCGGGGAAATCCGATTCCCGAAAACTGATCTCTTCCCCCGTCGGTCTCCAATCCTACGGTAGCCTTCATGGCTTGGATTCGTGGTCTGATTTGGTTGCTGGTGTCGGGTGCCGGGGCATTGGCGTACGCCGTGCTCGCGTTTCGCCGGGGGGAGTCGATCAACTCCGCCTACCTCGTATTGGCGGCGGTGTGTACGTATGCCATCGGCTATCGCTTCTATTCCAAATGGCTCGCTGCGCGCGTGCTGATGCTGGATGATCGGCGGGCCACACCGTGTCACGTGCACGAGGATGGACGCGACTTTGTTAAGACCGACCGATGGATTGTTTTCGGTCACCATTTTGCGGCGATTTCCGGGCCGGGACCGCTGGTTGGTCCCGTGCTGGCCGCCCAGTTTGGCTATCTCCCCAGCGCACTGTGGATTCTGATCGGGGTGGTTCTCGGAGGGGCCGTGCAGGATTTTATCATTCTGTTCGCGTCGATGCGGCGCGGCGGTCGGTCGCTGGGCCAGATGGTCCGCGACGAACTCGGGGCCTTTGCGGGTCAGTTGGCGATGGTCGCCATTTTGGTGATCATGGTGATCCTGCTGGGCGTGCTGGCGTTGATCGTGGTCAAGGTTCTGGCCGACAGTCCGTGGGGAGTTTTCACGGTGGGGGCCACGATTCCGATTGCGCTGGGCATGGGCGGGTACCTGCGTTTCGTGCGACCGGGCCAAACGTTGGAGGCATCGATTGGCGGCGTGATCCTTTTGTGTGCGGCGGTGTGGGGCGGTCAGTACGTGCATTCCCACGCGGAGCTGGCGCGGCAATTTACCTGGGCCGCCCAACCGCTCGCGTGGATCATCATTGTCTACGGCTTTGCGGCGAGTGTGCTGCCGGTGTGGTTGCTCCTCGCGCCGCGGGATTACCTGAGCACCTTCATGAAGCTCGGCACCATCGTGGCCCTCGCGCTGGGTGTCGTGCTGGTCTGGCCGGAATTGCACATGCCGGCCGTGACCAAATTCGGGGATGGCTCGGGGCCAGTCGTGCCGGGCACGTTGTTTCCGTTCTGCTTTATCACCATCGCGTGCGGCGCCATCAGTGGATTTCACAGTCTGATCTCCAGCGGCATCACGCCGAAAATCGTGAACTCCGAGTCCGACACCCGGGCCATTGGTTACGGCGCAATGTGTTTGGAATCGTTGGTGGCCATCATGGCGTTGATCGCGGCGTGCGCGTTGGATCCCGGCGTTTATCTGGCCATGAACATCGCCGGCACGGGACCGGATGCGGCGGCGATCGCGGCCGACACGGTGGCCAAGGTCAATGCCACGGGCTTTCCGGTCACGGCGACGGTGATGGATCAACTCGCGGCGAGTGTGGGCGAGAAGAGTCTGTATGGGCGCACGGGCGGTGCGGCGACGTTGGCCGTCGGCATGGCGACCATTTTCGCCAAGGTGACGGCGGGGCGCTGGCTAGATATTTGGTATCACTTCGCCGTTATGTTTGAGGCGTTGTTTATCCTCACCACGCTGGATGCGGGAACGCGGGTGGGCCGATATCTATTGCAGGATTTTCTGGGACACCTTTCGCCGAAACTGGGGAACACCCGCTCGTGGCCGGCCAACGCGTTCGCGTCCGGGCTGATTGTCGCGGGTTGGGGTTTTGTGTTGGTGAACGGAGTGATCAATCCGGAGGGCGGCACCAAGGCGTTGTGGCCAATTTTCGGCATCGCCAATCAGCTCCTTGCGGCCATCGCCTTGTGCCTGGCGACGACGATCCTGCTGAAGATGTGCCTGGTGCCGCCGACGGCGGGCGGGAAGCGACGGCATCCGGCGCTGGCCTTGGTGACGCTGATTCCGCTGCTGTGGTTGTTGGCCGTGACGTTTACGGCGGGGTGGCAGAAGATTCATCATGTGTCGCCGCGGATTGGTTTTATCGCGGGCGGCCAGGCGGCAGCGGCCCTAACGCCCAAGCTGGAGTCCGCGCTGGCAACGGCGGAGACTGGCGGCAATCCGGACGTCCTGAAGACGGCCAAGGCCGCGCTGGCCCGCAATCGCATCATTCGCTTCAACGCCCAGTTCGACTGGATGATCACGGCCTTGTTCCTCGTTTTCGCGGCGGTTTTATTCCTGCTCAGCCTCGTGGTCTGGCTGCGGCTGCTTTCGGGTCGATTGGTGGCCCGCTTGAGTGAAGATCCGCCGACTTGGCTGCCCGCGGGCGCTTTGTCGAAGGGCGCACGCGGGCCGGGCTTAGCGGGCGTGGCGACCTTGGCGATCGCCTTGCTCCGGGTGTGGAGCGGTCAGGACGAAGTGGATCGGGAGGCCACCCGAATCGCGGCCTGTGCGCACCGGGCGGAAGGGCAGGTCGGCGTTCCGCGGCTTCTGATCGACGTCGCAGAAGTGCGCGAAGACCTACGTCGTACGACGGCGCAACAGGCGTACGTCGACGCGGCGGAGCAACGACTTTCCGGCACCGGCCGGTGTTGCTGAATTGAGCGCATGAGTTTGACCCTCGAACGCATCGTGCCTTGGGGTCGGACGGCCGACGAGTACCGTCGGATGTTTGCGCTCACGCCGGCGGATCTGGCGGACGGAGTGTTGGATTGCGGAGCAGGTCCGGCGGGTTTCGTAGCGGAGGTGGCCGCGGCAACGGCGGCAACGGGATTATCCTCCGCGGGATTGGATCCGCGGCCGGTGGTGGCGGTGGATCCCCTTTACGCGTTTACTGGCGAGGAGATCGGGCAGCGCTTTGCGGAAGTGGCGGAATCCATCATGATCCAGGTCCGGGCGGCGCCGGAGCGCTGGTGCTGGTCCTATCACGGAACTCCGGAGGGACTTTTGGCCAACCGCCGTTCCGCGTTGACGACATTTCTGGCCGACTACGAGGCCGGTCGCGCGGAGGGACGCTATGTGGCGGCGCAGTTACCCAACTTACCCTTTGCGGACGGCCACTTCGGTTTGGCGCTGAGTTCCCATCTTCTGTTTCTGTATTCGGATCTGCTCACGGCGGAATTCCATGTGCAAGCGGTGCGCGAGCTGGGACGCGTGGCGCGGGAGATCCGAATCTTTCCCCTGCTCAATCTGGATGGCCAGCCGTCCCCGCACGTGCCCGCGGTGGAATCCGCTGCTGCGCAATGGGGATGGCCGACGGAGCGGGTGCGGGTGGACTACGAACTACAGCCCGGTGGTAATCAAATGCTGCGGATTCTCTGCCGCTGAAATTTCGGCGATGGGGTGTTGGAAATTTTCCAACCTGAGTTTTTGGATCCTGGATTTTCTCGGGCCGCGGGCCGGCGATTTGAATCGGGCGTGGGTTTAAACCGAATCAGGTTTGGAAAGATTCGACCGGTTTCGTATCGCCTGAAAAGTGATTTCCGCGTAAAAATCGGGCGTGATTTACGTACTGAAACAGAAGTTTTGGAGCCTGTCCGATACTTTCAAAATCCGGGATCTCGAGGGCCGTGATTTGTTCGTCGTGAAGGGACGATTCTTCAGCTTGGGCGATAAATTATCGTTTCAGGATTTGAACGGCCAGGAACTGATCTTCATCCGGCAGAAGCTGATGTCTTGGGGGCCGACCTACTACTTGGAACAGGGCGGACGCGTAGTCGCCGAGGTGCGGAAGCATCTGTTCACCTTCTTTCATTGCAAATTCACGGTCGATGTCCCTGGCCCGGATGACTTTGAGGCGCGCGGTGGATTCCTGGATCATGAGTACACCTTCACCCGCTCCGGGGAGACCGTGGCCACCAGCAGCAAACGTTGGCTCTCATGGACCGACACCTACGCCATCGACATCCCGAACGACAACGACGCGATTTTGCTCCTGGCCGCCGCCGTGGTCATCGATTTGGTGTGTCATCAAAACGACCGAAAGCACTGAGCCCGCGGGGCCATGAACCGACTCGCAACGCGGGTATTTTCGCTCCGCCATTCCCGCTGACGGGGCTGGTTTTTGTCGGTCCAAGGGTTGAGTGACCGCGACTTGGGAAGTTAGCGGGGGCTCCGATTTGTGACCGCGGATGGCGCGGATATCAGGGATAAGAAACGCCGATTTGGCCCGACTCAGCGGCTTCCTTGCCCACGCCCAATTCGCCAGTGTCTACGGAAGGAAAAGTCTCCGGTCCAAGTAACGCCCCTTCCGACATGGGATGGTGTATCGGGCGATCCTGTGACGATGACTCGCTTGAACGCCTCCGGAGGGTGATGCGCTAATTCGGCTGTGGCCCCGGCCTTGATGGGACTGGGGCGGTCGTGACAGAATGGCGGGATGGAAATTCCCCGGTTTTGGGCGGAGCATCGGGAGTTCCGCGTCCTGGCGGGACGCCGAAGGGTGACCCTGCGCCGTTTCGGTTGGTCGTCCAGTTCCGCCGAAGCCGCCGCCGCGCACGCGCGCCAACGGGTGGCGGAAGCCTGGACGGCGTGGTCGACCGGACAAAAGCCATCGCGCCGGGAGGCCAAATTGGCGTACGGCGGAGCCGACGGTCTGCCGATTCGGGAGGAGATTTTATCCGAGCATCCCACGTGCGGTGGGATCGTCACCCGCAACGGCTACGGTGCCCGGTGTCTGAATGTGCCCGATGTGCTCTTTGCCGATATCGACCTGGAAAACCGCCGGGAATGGGCGGCGCGACTGTGCGGCTCCCTACTTCGCGGCTTGATTTTGTGTGGCCTGCTGGGGTGGTTTTGGTGGAGTGGTGGACTGCTTCGAGCGACAACGCCTTGGAGTTGGATCGGGGCGGGCTTTCTGCTGCTCAACCTTTTTGAAATCATCCGTCGCTGGCGTCGCTGGCAGCGGGCCCGAACGGCGGAGCAGGTGCTGGGTTCGCTCCGCGCCTGGTGTGCCGTCCGCCCGGATTGGTTGCTGTGGGTCTACCGGACACCGGCCGGGATACGAACCCTCGCTGCGCATCGCCTCTTCGATCCGAGATCCACGGAAACGGACGAGTTCTTCGCGGCAGTTGGAGTGGATCCGGTCTATCACAGGATGTGCCGGCTGCAGGATTGTTTTCGCGCCAGGGTAAGCGCGAAACCTTGGCGGATTGGCATCACCGCACGCATCGGTTGGGGGACCTGGCCCCCGGTTCGAGCAGTGTCGGCTGATCGTCGGAAGACTTGGGTGGCGACCTACGAGCAGAAGGCCAGCGAATATGCCGCTTGCGAATTCCTCGAAAAACTGGGAGCGGGACCGGAGCACCCGCGGGCCCGCGCGGTCCGGGAATGGCACGATCAACTCTCTCAAGTAGGGAGGAATCTGCCGGTGGCGTAGGCGGGGGGATTCGGACGTTACTTGGTTCTTGGTTCTTGGTTCTTGGTTGGGCAAAAAGGGGATTCACGGGGCCTGTCGTTCCTTTCGAGCAGGGGCATGGCCGGTTGCTACAGGCGTCACGCCATGGAGTGAATTCCGTCGTCTATAGCCCATGATCAACCGCAGGAGCCATGGGTCCTGGAGCGCCGCTGCCTCAGGTGGTACGGATGACGGTACGTGCGAGCCCGTTGTCCGGGCTCAGCGGGCGGGCGGCGTCAAAGTTCATCCGGCGCAGCACCCGGTCCCGCCCGGCAAACATGGGACGCTCCACCAGCCAGTGCAGCATCACGCCGACTGCAATAAACGTCGCGAAACAGGCCAGCATCAGCGTCCAGCTCTTGGCCTCCAGTCCCTGCGCGATCAGCACCCGCTGCGTCACGTGACCCACCATTTTATGGCTCAGGTAGACACCGTACGAAAGCGTCGCCAGCCAGCGGATTGGGAAGAACACCGGGCCGGGGAGATACAAGCGGGGCGATATCACCGCGATGAGCAGGCAGCCGTACGAAAGAGCGATCAGTGGGTAGCCAAACAGCGCACACGCGTGGTTGTAGAACGGTGAGCAAAACGTGGTGGCCCACCAAAGACCCGCCCCGCCGGCGACGGCAAATCGCCACGGGCGATCCAGGCACCATCGCTTCAGGTCGTCCCGAAAATGGAAGAGACTGGCGATCCCGACGCCCGTGAGCAGTCCGTCCAGCCGGGTCTGCGTGCAATAGTAGATCCAGCGGGCCCAGCCCAGGGACCAGGTGGAACCCGGTGCCGCGACGGGTTTTCCTTGAGGATCCAAGGCCACGAAGTGTTCCCACGAGAACCAGCGAATTCCGAAGCCCAACACCATGAAGGCGGCCACGCTGAGTAATGTCCCCCGGAGGGTTAGTCGGCGTCCCACCCATAGGAGCACCAACGGCAGCACCAGATAGAACTGTTCCTCGATGCAGAGCGACCAGGCGTGGGAGAACGTCCCGTTTCGACCGGCGTCAAAATAGATATTCTGCGTAAACGTCAGGTACTTCCACAGCGGGGCCAACGACTCCCGCTCGCGCCAAGACGGCGCGGCGAAATACGCCAGCACCGTGAGCCAGTAGAGCGGCAGGATCCGAAAGCTCCGCTTGATGAAATAGCTCCCCAGAGAAATCCCACCCCGGGCCCGGGCGGCCAGCAATTGGGACGAGATCAGATACCCGCTGAGCACGAAGAAGAGATCCACCCCCGTCCAGCCAAACGAGGCCCACCGGGACATCCCGTCCGGATGCGCGAAGAAGACCGAGTAGTGAAAGAGCAGGACCAGCCCGATGGCCACGGCACGGAGCAGATCGAGCCCCGGCAGATGTGCCTTGGGAGATTGTGCTTCGTTCGCGGTGTTTACCGGCATCGGAAAAGCTGCGGGCTGCGCCCGGGGACGCGCAAACGCAAACCAGGGCGAAGGCAAACTCCCGTTGCAGCGTTGCCAGCGGAACGTGGTGGCGCTGGATCATTCGGCGCCGTGTCGCATCTCGTCCGGGCAATCTGGGCCGCACCTGGGCCGCAGGCCCTTGCGAAGCTGACTCGCATCAGACGTGGAAATATCAGGGTGCTGGAGTAACTCCTCCGTCTGGTGGAGCTGGGTTGGGGGAATCGCTCGGTGGTGAACATTGGGGCGGTGCCGCGACGGTAAAGGCATCGTATTCCGGACCGAACTGGGCGAGCAGGCTCAGGGAAAACGAGCGATGGAACACCGGGATCGGCAGGAGCACCACGGTGCCCACGAGCGGAATCATCTGGATGATCCCGAGCAGGCAGCAGGTCAGGAGCGTGGCGGCTCCCAGAGCCAGGCTGGTGACGATTTCGATGAGAAAGACCAGGAGGAGGTAGCGTAGGAAAACCATCCGATCGGAATTCAGCAGGGCGTGAAATTCCTGGCAGGCGTCGAGGCAACTCGAACGACGGAGCCACATCAGGGGAATGACGAACGCGTCGAACAGGACGACCGCAATGAGGCCGGCGACGATCAGTCCCAACCCGAACAGGCCGCTCAGGACGGAGACCGTTATCGTGAGCCCGCGGGAAATGGCTCCCGCGCTGTCGAGTTGAGCAATGCCAAAGCCAAGGCCGAGGCCGACCAGAAGAAAGGCCAGCAGGATGGCCAGCGCAGCCAGGTAGCAGCGGAAGAGGCTGTTTCCCTCGGCGGCAAATTCCTTCCAGGGTTCGGTCACGGCGGCACGATTTTGGATAACGCCGTCCAGGAAGAGGAATTGGCTGCGGCTGGAAATCCATAGAGCGCATCCCCAGAGTGCCAGCACCATGAGAACGGCCACTACCGCGAGTGGTATCAGCCAGACCTGGTTGGTGGCGAAGTACGCCTTCGCCTGCGGCATCCAATCGGCGACGACTTCGTTAAACGAGGCTCGCGGTTTCTGCTGGTATTGGCTGCCGAAGGGTCTGCCGGCGAACCCGAAATTGCCCAAAGTGGTCAGCCACGCGCAGAATCCGAGCACGATCCATTTCTCGAATTGAAAGGGGCGGAACAAGACGTTGACCATGTGGGCCCAGCCGCGTTCGAGGGCGGGCAGGCACTCAGCCGATGGGGTCGGTTCATACGTCGGTCGCATGGGGTTCGTTGGGATTTTAATGCCTCTTGGTTTCCGTCAACGGAACGGCCGTTGAAGGGTGGTCAAACGGCCGACGTTTGCGCGTTGAAAGTTCTGTGAACGGTAGCCGCAACGGCGGGCCATTGGCTACCGCAAAATTGCGGTTCGAAGCGGGCGGCGGCCGTGGGTGAATTCAGGCGAGGCGACGAAAATGCGATTTCTCGCACGCCTCAGTCTTTCCCCTCGATGCGGCCCGATCAATCAAGGAACCATGCCGTAAAAGTTGTTGGGTCGTAGCGGGGCGCGAGGAAAATGAGCAGCCAGCCCAAGCCGTAGACCGCAACCTGAGTGATACGAATCCGCCAGGAATTTCGGAGCCGTTTGAAAAGCAAAAGTACCAACCAGAATGGGGCCGCCGCGTAGGCCGAGAAAAAACCTAAAGCCACCAGGAGATTTTCGTGGGCGCGAAAAGCAATCGTCGGGTAGTTGTCTGCCATGGGTGTGGGCCAATGTCCCAGCCCCAGCCGGATGTGGAGGGCCAGGGTGACGAAGGTCAGCCAAAGAACCACCGGTGAAAGGCTGCACATCCATGTCCCCACGGGCGTCCATTCGCTGATCGATGGCTTTTTCATCGGTGACCGGTTGGGTGCGCGAGTTCCGGAAAAGAGCAGCGCCGGCAGGTCACGCCAGCACGGCTTTGAGGACGTTGCCGTGGACGTCGGTCAGGCGGTAGTCGCGGCCCGCGTGGTGGAAGGTCAGCTTTTCGTGATCGAAGCCGAGGCAGTGCAGGATTGTGGCTTGGAGGTCGTGCACATGGACGGGATTCTCGGCCACGTGGAAGCCGAGGTCGTCCGTGGCGCCATAGTTGAAGCCCGACTTAATCCCGCCGCCCGCCATCCAGACGGAATAGGCTTGGGGATGGTGGTCGCGACCCTGACTCCGGCCCAACGCCGAATTGGATTCCACCATCGGGGTGCGACCGAATTCACCGCCCCAAATGACGAGCGTCTCGTCCAGCAGGCCGCGTTGCTTCAAATCGGTGACCAACGCAGCACTCGCCTGATCAGTTGCCGCCGCGTTACCCCGGACGTTGCCGGCGACGTCGCTGTGGGCGTCCCAACCTTCGTGATAAATGTTCACGCACCGGACGCCACGTTCGATCATGCGCCGGGCCAGAAGACAGGCGCGGGCATACGACGGTTTATCAGGATCGCAACCGTAGAGTTCGAGAGTGGCTTTGCTCTCGGTCTTGAGATCCATCAATTCCGGGGCGGAGGTCTGGAGTCGGAAGGCCATTTCATACGACGCAATCCGGGTGGCGATTTCGGGATCGCCCTCGGTGACGAGGCGTCGCTGGTTGAGCGCACTGACGACGTCGATGGTGTCGCGCTGGAGGCGTTCGTCGACGCCCTCGGGACGGGTGACGTCGAGGATGGGCGGTCCTTGATTGCGGAAGCGGACGCCGTTGTAAATGGTCGGGAGAAAGCCGCTCGACCAAAGCGCACCGCCACCACTTAACCCGCCGGCGGTGCTCATCACGACGAAGGCCGGGAGTTCCTGCGAGATGGCGCCGAGGCCGTACAAAACCCAGGAGCCGAGACTAGGTCGGCCGGGTTGTTGGAATCCGGTATTGAAGAAAATTTGGGCCGGGGCGTGGTTGAATTGATCCGTGTGCACCGAGCGGATCACGCAGATGTCATCCACAATTTTCGCGAGGTGCGGCAACATCTCGGACAACTCGGTTCCGGCCTGTCCGTGTCGGGCGAATTTGAAGCACGGTCCGAGCACCGCGGCGTCGGGCCGGATGAACGCGTAGCGCTGGCCGCCGATGACCGATGGGGGCAAGGGTTTGCCGGCCAGGCGGGTCAATTCGGGCTTGTAGTCGAAGAGTTCCAGTTGGCTCGGGGCGCCGGCCATGAAGAGATGAATGACGCGCTTGGCTTTGCCGGGGAAGTGGGACTGGCGCGGGCGAAGCGGATCCACGGCCGCCGGGCCGGCGGCCAACGTTCGCGGATCGAATTGACCGCTCATCAGGCCGGCGAGGGCAATCTTGCCGAGGCCCACGCCGCAATCGCGCAGGAAATGGCGGCGGGAATGTTCCAGGCCGTTTTGTTGGAGAAGAATCATAGTCGTAGCGGAGCGAAGTCGACGTCGTGGTTTGGGATCAGCCCTTGGTGATGGTTTCGTCGAGGTTCAGCAGGGCGCGGGCGAGAGTGATCCACGCGGCCCACTCGGCGGCCCGATCGGAGTTCTCGCCGGTGAGGGTTTTGGAATTGAGTTCACCGCTCGCGACCCGTTGCTGTTGTGCCTGGAAAAAGCGCGTTAGGGCGGCGGTTTCCTCCTCGGTTGGTGGACGCGAGGTGCAACGGCGGAACCCGTAGCGCACCCGTTCTTCCACGGTTCCCTCCCGGGTCATCAGCAGGCGGCCCAGGGCGCGGGAGGCGTCCACGAGCAACACATCGTTCAGCAGGGTGAGCGCCTGCATGGGCGTGTTGGAGACATCACGGCGGGCAATACAGGCTTCGCCGCTCGGAGCGTCGAAGGTGTTGAACAGGGCGAAGGGGGCGCTGCGTTTCATGAAGGTGTAAACGCTGCGCCGATAGCGATCCTCACCGGAGCTGGCGGGCCACGACGCGCCGCCGTACGCCGCCTCGGTGACGCCGGAAGGTTGTGGCGGATAGACGCTTGGGCCGCCCATTTTCGAGGAAAGCAATCCGCTGGCCTGCAGCACACTGTCGCGGATCGCCTCGGCATCAAGGCGGGACCGGGGACCGCGGGAGAGCAGTCGGTTTTCGGAGTCGCGGGCGAGCCGATCCGGTGTGGTGCGGGAGGCTTGTTGGTACGTCGCGCTCAGAACCATTAGGCGATGCAGTTTTTTCAGAGACCAACCCTGGTTCATGAATTCCACGGCCAGCCAATCGAGCAATTCCGGGTGCGAAGGCGCTTCGCCCTGCAGTCCGAAATCATCCGTGGTGCGCACCAGGCCGCGGCCGAACAGGGCCTGCCATTGCCGATTTACGGTGACGCGGGCGGTGAGGGGATTGCTGCGCGACACCAGCCAGCGGGCGAGTCCGAGGCGATTGCGGGGCAGGTCGGGAGTAAACTCGGCCACCGCTGCGAAGGCGCCGGGCGTAACAACTTCGACGGGTTGCAGATATTCGCCCCGGTTATGTCGATGGGTCAGCCGGGGGTTCTCCGGCGGGCGTTCCCGCAGGACCATCGTCGTGGGATACGGGGCGGGACGACGGAGCTTTTGAATTTCGGCCGCGGCGGTCGCCAATTCGGGAAGCTGCAGCAGACACTGTTCGCGCAAGGCCTGTCGCTGACGGGGGGTGAGTTGGGCATCGGGCACGGCCAGCAGGGCTTCGATATCCTCGGGGAGATCCAGGGCCTGCGCACCGCCGGGGCGGGTGGTGACGGAAATGCGGAAGCGTCCCAAGGAACACGCGTAGTGTCGGCCGAAGAAAAGCTTCAGCTGCCACGGAGCGATTTGGGCGGTGGGCTCGGCGAGATTGAACACGGCCGAATGGCGTTCGCCTTCGCGACCCGCCGTCGACCAACCGGTCTGTGGATCGCCATCGACGGCGAGGGAGGCGCTGGCGTTGCTGCCGAAGTTGTTCTTGGCGTAACTGTGCGTCGCGCTGGCAAATTTAACCGGTCGATCACCGGCGGTGAGTTGGAATTCGCCGAGGAAGAAATCGCCCTTGGGACCTTCGTAGTACGCCAGACCGGGACCGTGCCGGGGCAGCCGTTCGTCCGGCAGGGCTTCCAGTCGGACGGCCGTAATGCCTGTGATTTCGGGCGCAAACGACAGGTCGTAGGTATCGCTCTTGGTGATATCGCCGCTGGCCAGGACCGAGGCGTCGGGTTGCGGCGTCAGCAGGGGCGAGTTCGACGTGGCCTTGCCGGGGCGCAGGGGAATCCAGGTCGCGGCGCGGGAACGCATTTCCGTGAGCCAATCAGCGAAGCGCTTTTCCACGGCTTCGGTTCGGCGAGCGGCGAGCGAGCGGCCGCCCCCGTCCGGCGTGCCAAAACTGACGCGGGGACGACCCACGAGGTGGTGACTGCCAAAAGGCTGTTCCAACCGGATGACCCAGCGGGTGCCGCCGGGAAAGCCCACCGGCTGCGCCAGCGTCAGGGTAGCCTGGTGCGGGGTGTTGAGGCGGCCTTCCCCGACATCGACCGCCCAACCGGTTTCCGGATGGCCATCGATCAAGTTGGACGCCGGAAAATCCTTTTGCTCCACGTCGGCCCGGACACTGGCCACCTTCACCGGTTGCACCTGGTCGGGAGTGGAGCGGGGAGCGGCGGTGATCACGATTTCTCCCAAGACGAAGTTGCCGTGCGCCACCCGGCCGGGACCGTGTTTTGGCAGGGCATCGTCGGTCAGGGTTTCCAGACGGAGCGAGTCGATGCCGGTGGCCTCGGTGTCGATCACGAGAGTGTACACATCGCGCTCGGGCGCGGGCTGATCGAAAAGTACCGATCCGTCTGTCAAAATCCGTCCCCGTTCGCCGCTCGCTGCCTCGGCGGAAATCGGCGGGGGCGTGTGCCAGAGGATATTCGTAATCGGAAAGCGCTGCGGTAACTCCGCCAGCAGACGATCGGCCTCGAGGAGGTTCCTGGCCTGACGGGCCGCGGCACCGGGCGGGGGCAGATCGAGGTCGGGCTCTTCGGCATTGTTGAGCAAGGCCATGAGCTGGTAGTACTCGCGGTGCAGCAGCGGATCGTACTTGTGGGTGTGACATTGAACGCAGCCCACGGTCAGGCCCAGCCAGGTGGTTCCGGTGGTGTTGACGCGATCAATGGTGGCGAGGAAGCGGAACTCCAACGGATCAATGCCGCCCTCCTCGTTGAGCATCGTATTGCGATGGAACCCGGTGGCGATGCGTTGGTTCAACGTGGGTTCCGGCAATAAATCGCCCGCCAGCTGTTCCACGGTGAATTGATCGAAGGGCAGGTCGGCATTGATCGCGTTGATGACCCAATCGCGCCAGGGCCAGATGGTCCGCTGACGGTCCTTCTCATAGCCATTGGTGTCGGCGTAGCGGGCGAGATCCATCCAACGACGTCCCCAGCGTTCACCGTAATGCGGTGATTGCAGCAAGCCGTCGACGAGTTTTTCGTAGGCATCCTTGGCGGTGTCTTGAACGAAGGCGTCCGCCTCTTCGGGCGTGGGGGGCAATCCGATGAGGTCGAGATAAACGCGGCGCACCAGGGAGTGTCGACTGGCGGGTTCCGATGTTGCCAGACCCTCGGCTTCGAGGCGGGCGAGGACGAAGTGGTCGACGGGATTGTGGGGCCAGTCCTTGGCTTTGACGGCGGGCAGTGGTGCCTGGCGGGGCGGGACGAAGGCCCAGTGGGGACGGTATTCGGCTCCGTCGGTGATCCATTGCTGGAGGGTTTCCTTTTCGGCGGCACTGAGTTGGGACTTGGTACTCGGCGGCGGCATGACCTCGTCGGGATCCGCGCTGAGGATCCGTTTAACGAGTTCGCTTTTAGGGGCTTGTCCCGGAACCAGTGCGATGGCCCCTGATTTTGCGGGTCGCAGGGCGTCCTCTCGTTGGTCCAGGCGCAACTGGCTCTTGCGTTTGGCGTCGTCGGGCCCGTGGCATTTGAAGCAATGGCGGGCCAGGATGGGGCGCACCTCACGGGTGAAGTCGGGTGGGCTCGCGGCGGATAAAGCCGCATGGAAGGTGCTGGTGAGAAGCACTCCCAATAATCCCAGACGTGGCCGAATCATGCGGACAAGCTTCGCGAAGCTGACCGGAATGCGAAACTGTTTTGGCGGCGGAGGACGCAGGAATCCGGAAACTCCCCGGCCGCGGGGCGGGCAAAAAACGGGGAGCAGGTGGGGGCGGCGAAGTTGGCCCAAGTGGAGTGGTGGATGGCCGTAGCCCTCATCCGCTTTCGCGCCGGGACGGTTGGGCTGAATGATTGCCGAAATTCCCACGGCGGAGGCGTTGCTCTTCTTCGGGCGCAGAGGTTCCCGTCGGCCCTCATTCCAAAGCGGTAGAGGGCAACCGCAGTCCAGGACGCTACCGCGATTTCTCTTGCGGCGGATAAATTCCGCGGGGGCTTTGATGGCTGTGGTCCTTAGCCCGTTCGCCCGCCGAGAGAGGAGCTGAGCTAGTGCCGTGCGACTTGCCTATTCCACGTCGTCCTTTCCAGGGGCGCTGGCCGAGTGCACGTTCAAGTCGTTCATCGACGCGTTCGCAGCGCAACTGAGCTTGGATCCGCTGGGACGCATTAGGGGAAGTTGGCCATCCCAATACGGACCGTGAGGAGCGAAGAAGGGCAATACGTGTAATCTATGAATAGAAAAACTCGAACCTGGATGCGGACCTGTGGCTGGGTGGTCGCGCTTTCACTTGTCCGGGCGGATTTGCGGGCCCAAACGGTCATCAACGGGAGCTTTGAATCCGGCGTGGCGATTTTTCCCAATTCCAATATCGGACTCTACTCCCCGGATTCCACCAGCGTCCCGGGTTGGACGGTCGCGGGGGGTACGGTGGATTACATCGGCAGCCTGTGGGCGGCCGGGGACGGAAATCGATCATTGGATCTGAGCGGCGTTTCCGCCGGGACACTCACCCAGTTGGTGACTGGCTTCATTTTGGGCGGGACCTATCGACTGGAGTTTCTCCTGGCGGGCAATCCTACGGGTGGCAACGACCTCAAAAGTGTCGTGGCGAGCCTCGGGGCCAACTCCTGGACTTTCTCCTTCAATCGGGCCGGTGCCACTTATGATTCCATGGGGTGGACGTCCCAAGGATTCGAATTTACCGCGGACGCTACGAGTATGGCGTTGTCCTTCACCAGCCTGGATCCGACGGCTTCCGGCCCGGCACTGGATCTGGTGCGCATTTATCCGACGCCGGAGCCGGCGACGCTGGCCTTAGCGTCGTTGGGAGCGCTGGCGGCGGTGGCCGGCGGGATCGTTCGCCGACGGACTGATCGTCGGCCGCCCGCGGGGCCGTTGCGCTAGACCGGCGGGTTCAATCCTGGGCGGGGAATTGGTCTTCCGCGACGCCGCGCACATCCATTTCAAATTCAATGTCGATCACCGGCGGTCGGCTGATGTGCCAGCAAAGACCGTGGCGCCCGGCCGATCCGATGCGATCAAGGAGCAGGGTGCGCAGGGCGTTGTCGAGCGGGTGGATGGTGTAGACGTCGATGGCCGTCACGTGGTTCCAATCCCGGCCCAATCCGTGCAGGCGTTGCGTCATGGTCTCCAGAACGTACTCGGCCTTTTCCTTCAGGGCGTCGGGCGAGGTTTCGCCACTGCGAACGATACCTTGGGTGACGAGGGTGCCTTCCCGAAGTTCGCCGGCGCCGGCGACCACGAAGCTCGGGCGTCGCGGCCGGGGGCAGGGCCGCACGTAGGAAAAGGCGTGCAGGGACGGTGTCGCGGGCGGGTGCAGCGCGGGCGCGACGTTGGTGCGGGCGATGGGATTGAGGCCGCTGATGAGCAGGCGCCATTCCTCGAGAACTGCGCAATAGCCTTGATTGAATTCGATGAAGCCCGCCATGGTGAACGGCTGCGGAGAGCGCAATTCCAGCGCGCAGAGGGCGGCACGGGGCAGTCCGGCCGCCGCCAACACGGAGTCCATCCAAGTGAAACCGTCCCGCCAGGGGAGCCATTCGGGGGGCGTCACCCGGACGATCTCCCATCCGGCGTCGGCGACCACGCCGCAGGAATAGGGGGCGATTCCCTGGAGAAACCGGTAGTGACCGGCGGGATTATGGATAAGCACCCCCAACGCTAGAATTCGGTGGCGGTTCCCGAAAGGGCATTGTCGGCGCGGCAGGCTTCGCTTTCCCTTTTCGCAGGAGGGGCGTATGGTTGGGCGCGTAAACCATGAAACCCGCCGCATTATCCCTGTTGGCCGCGACTGGACTTTGGGCCGTCACCTCCACTTTGGCTCCGGCTCAGAGCATTGGCCGGATCCGGCAGTCGATCAACAACGCCACGGGCGGGGCAGCGGGAGCGCCGGTCAAGCCGCAGTATCCGACGCCGGCCGCGCCGACGTTGACCCCGGAGCAGGCTGCCGCGGTGAAGGCGGCCCAACTCAAGCGACAGCAGGAAGCGGCCGCGGCGGCGGATGCCAAGGTCGTGCCGTTTCTGAAAGAACGGGTGGAAGGCGGCTCGGCGGATGCGGCCTGCGATCTGGCCAAACGCTATGAGACTGGCAAGGGCGTGGCGGCCGACGCCAAAGAGGCCCGCCGACTATATCAATTGGGCGCGGATCGGGGCAGTGAGGAGGCCAAGACCTGGTTGAAAGAACATCCGGCGACGGTGGCACCGGCCGCGCCGACGAAACCCGCTCCCACCCCGGCCGCGGTATCGAAGCCGGCGGATAAGAAGTAATTGATGCGGCCGCGGGACGGAGCTTTTCCGCGCCGGGGATTGCTTGGGGAACGCGCTCTCGGTTCGCGTTATCGCGTTAAAGCGGCTTCAGCATGTGGTAGCTGTGGCACGTGGCGCAGTTGGCCGGGGCGCCGTTTTCCGTGTGACAGTCGATGCACGCCTTCAGGCCGGCATTGCGATCGGCCGCGGAAAGCATGGTGGCCGTCTGATGAGGTAGATTGATGTCAGATGTCCGGGTGCTTTGGAGCACGGTGCCATGGCACTCCAGGCAGGTGATCCGCGGCGACGGATGTTTGGCGTGATTGAAACGTCCACCCGGCAGCCAGCGGTCGGGTATCCGCGGACGGGTCACCTGCGCCTGCCCCTGCGCGTCACGGGTGACCTCATGACAATATGCGCAGCCCGCGTAATGGGCGCGTTTGCCGGTGCTGCCCTGATCCTCGGGAAACATCCGGGGGCGGGGATCGCCGGTGAATAAAATCAGGTCGAGCAATTGCTCCCCCGTGCCCAGCAGGCGGCGGACGCGGTCGGCGTTGGCGCGGGCAAAGTCATCGATGCGCGCGCGGTCCGTCTCGCCGCGGATGCGGGCGAGGTTGGCATACTGGACCTGGAGCGTGGCCAGACTGGCGACTCCCGCCCGCACGGCTGCAGGCGACGCATGGGGGAGTTTCATCTCGGGGTTTACCGGATCGAACTGCAGGGAATGACAGGACTGGCAATGCAGGTCGAAGCGGATTCGTGCCATGTAAGCGCCGGTGGAATCGGGCTGGTGACAATCACGACAATTGAGTCCGCGGGTCTCGTCGACGCCCGCATCCGCCATCCGGACCGTGGTGCCGAAGTGCAGTTGGTGATTGAACTTGAGCGTATTCCCATCCTTGAGCCCGGCCACGTGGAGTCCGAAGTCCGGATGGCCATCCCAGTAGTGGGCGAATTGATTGGTCCGGCCTCCCGCCCGACGCGGGGTGATGAAGGCGCTGAGGCCCGGGACCAGGGGGGGATGGAAATCCAGCGGGTCGTCGGTGCTCGGGCGGGTGAACCGCCGGAGGGCGGGGCCGTCGTTGTGACAACTCGCGCAGGTCTCATCACGGGGTGCGGCCAACTGGCGTCCCTGATGTTCCCGATGACAATCGGTGCAGGAATGCGCCGCTACGACCGTGGGCTGATGGCGATCGTGATCCGCGTGGCAGGCGAGGCAATTGCGCTCGTCCATTCGGCTGTGGTGATCCGTTTTGGCCAGCGCCAGTTGTTTCCAATCGAAGGGGCCGGGCCGGGCGCGGAACGCCGTTTGCAACCACTGCCCCAGTCCCCCTTCGGCGGCCTCGTGGCACCCCGCACAACCACTCGAGCCGAAGTGGGTGAGGGCGTCGTGTTGGAATCCCGGGCTGCCGTGGGGTTGGGAAACCGGGCCGGGCGAGATGAAGGCCCAGCGCCAGGGACCAGCGCACAGCAGCACGAGCAGTCCGATGGTAAACGAAATGGTGGCCAGCGTCAGCCGGCCGCGCAGGCGCCGCAGCGAGCTTTGAGGGACGCACGGGATGATGGGGCAGCCGCATTGGCCGTCGGGGCCGGGGCCGGTGGCACAAGGACCGCCCGCCTCCCGGGACCGCGTGCATTTCCAACGTCCCTTGGTTTCACCGGGGCGAACCTCGAGCAGGGGGCGGCATTCCGCGGTGGAGCGACAGTGTCCGCCCGGGCTGGGTCCCAGGCGGCAGGGTTTCCCCTCGCAGGTGCGACCGCAGACCCAGGCCTGGTTGGGTCGCTCGTATTGGGAGCGATCAAACTCGGGTGCGGGTAGGGGATCGTTCATGGCCGGGGGAGTCAGCGGGTCGTGGCGCCGAGGGAAAAGCCGTGCACGAGGATCAAATGAAGACCGGTGGCGAGAAGCAGGCTGTAGGTGAGGGGAATGTGTACGAAGAGCCACCACTTGAGGCTCGATTGCAGGGCGTACTGATGATCCAGGCTGTCCTTTTGCTGAACGAGGGCACCCAGTTCATCGAGTCGCTGTTTCTGTTCCGGAGTCAAAAACCGACCCAGATCCTCCATGCGCGCGCGCAGTTGGTTCAGGGGTTGATCGCCGGCGAAAAGATGTTGCGAGAAATTGCGGGGACCGCGGAAGAAGTCGGCCAATTGGGTGCTGTAGAAGTCCGCAATGGTCGTGGTGTGACCGGTGGTGACGGATTCCAGGGCCAGGGCTTCGGCGCGATCCTGCAGGGCGCGGCGGATGAGGGGAATGCGTTCGTAAAGGACTTCGCCGCCGCGGCTCGTCAGCCGGCCGGGGACATATCGGGACCACCACAAGCCGACCACGCCGGAGCCGGCGACGATGACGAAGAGCAGGGCGAGGGTGATTTCGAAGCCCCCCTGCGGCAGGCGCCAGGAGACGTGGGCGAGAAACAGGGCCGCGGAAAAATACCCGAGATAGACGTGGAGTTGCAGCCAGAGTCGCGAGCTGCCCAAGGGAAGGAACGGCAGCTTCTTGCGCGCGTTGTACAGGGTCAGGAAAATCATGAGACCCAGCAGGGCCCAGCCGGTGAAGTAGGCGAGGTGTCGCAGGCTGGGGACGAAATGCCGCCAGACCCAAACCAGTGCGAGAATCGCGACCAGCAGGACGCCGGTCCGACTCAGGCGGCGGATCCAGAGATGCGCGCTCATGCGATCCTGCGGAGGTGGTTCATGAGTTCAGGGGTTAATCCACCGAGCAAAGCGGTCGAGGCTGGTCATGTCGATGCGCCGGAGCGCGTCGTGCGGGCAGGCGCGTTCGCAGGCCGGGCCGCCGTATTGCTCCAGGCACAGATCGCATTTGGTGGCCTTCAAGATCGGTTTGAGGGATTCGTCGGTGACAAAAGCCCCCTTGGCATTGCGCACTTCCACCATGCGGATGGCCTCGTAGGGGCATTGATTGGAACAGGTGGAGCAGCCGATGCAGGTGGCCTGGTTGATCACCACGTTGCCGCGGCGGGAATCCCGGTGGATGGCGCCGGTGGGGCAACCGATCATGCAGACGGGATCCACGCAGTGCATACAGGCCTGGGCGATCTGGATGCGGCCGCTGCTGGGACCGTGGCGGAGAAACCGGGGATTGTTGCCGTGCGTGGCGGCGCAGGCGCGTACGCAGTCGTCGCAGCGGGTGCATCGATCGAGATCGATGGCCATCGTTGCCGTACCGTTGAAGATCCGGTTGGCGGTGAGGAACTCCATCATTTCGGGCCCGATGCCCGGCTGCTGGGCGCCCAGGTCCAACGAAGGATCCTCATCGTCCTCGGCCAATTCCTCGGCGGTGAAGGCTGCGGGGCGCAGGGCAGGGGGCAGACCCGGCAGCACCAGTTCTTCCAGGACTTCGCGAGGAACGAACAAGGTGTGGGTGTAACCCAAGGCGCGGAGCGTGCCCTGATAAAGTAGGAGCGGAGTCTCCGTCCCGCGTCGCAGCCAATTGTGCAGGACCTCCCGCAGGCCGAAGATTTGCCCGGCGCCCAAATAGTTCAGGGTGCGTTGTCCGGCGCCGAAGGAACGTGTAAGGCGGGCGAAGCCGGAGCGCACGATGAAGAGGCCCGCCGCCGCGGTGTTCTGTCCCGCGATGAGCTGCTCAATCTCCGGGTTTAATGTCCCTTTCTGGGCCAATTTCTTGTATTCGCCCGACCAGCCGTAGGAGCCAAAGGTGCCGAACTCGACCCGGCTCTTCAGGACTTCGTGCTGGGCTTCGCTGAGATGCTGAAAGAGCGGGATGGCGCGCAGGGCGCTGGAGAGTACGTTTTTGCGATAGAGGTCGTCGATGCGGTGCTGGAATTTCTGATCGGCGAGGAGGGCCTTGAGTCCCTGCCACCGTACTTCCAGCAATTCCACCTCGCCCGACTCAGCGAAGATGGAGGCGGTCCGGGGCATGCGGGAGAGGGCGGCGATTTCGCCGAAGAATTCCCCTTCACCAAGGGTGGCCGTCTTGTGCTGCGAAAGGATGCGGGGCACGTCCTGGAGGAACACCCGGACTTCGCCGGCTTCGGAGATGGTGCTGCCGACGATGGGGGCGAGCGCGGCGGGTTTGCGGACCTCGGGTTCGGCGGAAGAGGACCAGAGCTGAGCGATGACGCGCCAGATCGATCGTTGGCGCGCCTCTCGTCGGCCCAGCATGCTTTCCGGGAGACCCGGTTGGAGCACCACGCGCACGGAACCGCTGAGCACCAAAAATGCGGAGGACCCGTAGTCGCCGGAACGCACCACAATTTCCCCACTACGGAAACGGCGCACGCGACAGTGGTTCTGCAGGATTCGCCGAAGTTGGTCGGCGGGCAGCGACATATCCTTGAAGGGAGCAACAGCCAGCAGGCGCTCGGCGTCGGCGTCGGCAAACGCCGGATCAAACGCGGCGTCCTCCTCGCTTAATCGAGCAATTCGCAGATGCGTGGTTTCCATGAAGAATGTCGCGGGGGATCAGGCATCCAGGGTCACATTCCCCACGGGGCAGCCGACGCAAGTCAGGCAGGAGCCCGCTTCGACGCTGAATCCCGGGGCGTCCTTGTAAACGACTTCGCCGACGCGGACTGCCACGGCGCACGAGCCACAGCTGCCGGCGCCGCAGCCGTAATCGATCCGCACCTGTTGGGCGGCGGCGAGTTCGTAGAGGTTGCTGACGGAACCGTCCCAGACTGCGGTCTTGCCCGACTTGGCGAAGGTCACGGTAGCCCGGGCGGTTTCCGGTGCGGCGGTGGTGGCCGGCTTGGCCTGGCTGACGCGTTTGACGCTGGCGGGGCCGAACGCCTCGAAGTGGATGCGCTCGTCGGGGACACCCCACGCGATGAGTCCCTCGTACATGTCCTTCATGAACGGACCGGAGCCGCACATGAGGAAACTGTAATTATTCGACGGCAACAGCTCCTTGAGCAGATCCGGGGTCAGGCGGCCCTCGCGGTCGTAGTGCCGGCCCCGGATTTCCTGGGGACCGGGACGGGAATAGCAGACCACGACGTGGAGGTTCTCCAGCGGCCGCAAACGTTCGATGTCGGCCCGCAGGATGTGTTCCTCACCATTGCGGCAGACGAAGAAAAACCAGGCCTCCCGCTTGGATCCACTGGCGGCGATGGCATTGGCCATGGTCAGGACGGGGGTGATGCCGACGCCGGCGCCCATCAGGACCACCGGCGTGGTCTGGGCGAGGTCGAGGTAGAAGTGCCCGCTGGGCGCCTTGACGTTGAGCAGATCGCCGACCTGGGCTTTCTGGGTGAGAAACGAGGAACCGACGCCCGGCGGGATGCCGGGTTTGTCTTTGGGGGACTTTTCCCACTTAATGGTGAGCCGGTAGTAGTCCTTGACCGCATCGCAGTCGGACAAGGAGTAGCACTTCACCACCTGCTTGGTGCGCCCGGGAATGTCGAGGCCGAGCGTCAGGTACTGTCCGGGCTTGAACCCCGGGAGCGGTTTGCCGTCGTGCGGCTTGAGGTACAGGGAGTAAACCCCATCGCATTCGAAGACCTTCTGATCGACCCGGAATTTGCGATAGCCGTTCCAGGTGGCCTTGCCGGCCTCGGCCTGCTGCAGTTCGGCTTTGGCGGCGCGGACCAGGTGATGGAGCCGCTCCTGCTCGAGGGTCAACTGGCGGCTGCGGGCGAAGAAGCGCCGGACGGCACTGGCGACGGCCAGACCCGTCTGGATGGCCACCCCGGCGAGAATGGCCCAACCGATAAACAATCCCGGATTGCTTCGGAGCCCCTCCGAATTCAAAAAGATAAGGGGTTGCATAATGCGCCGCACTTTGTGTATCCAAGAATGGTGCGGCTTGTAAACCGCATTGCACATAAACCGTGATGATCTTTTTTAACCGGCTTTTTCGGGGAATATTTTTGTCGATCCTGGCCGTGACGGCCACGGCGGGAGAATCGCCGCTGGCGCGGTTTGTGGGCACCCCGGCCTGTGCTTCGTCGTCCTGTCACGGTGGGGCGGGGCCGCAGCGGAATCAGGTGGGCCGGTGGGAGTCGCTGGATGTCCATCGGCGGGCGGCCAGTACGCTGCAGGTGGCTCGTTCAGAACAGATTGCCCGGGGATTGGGACTTACCAATTCGCTGGGGCAATCGACCGCCGCCCAAAGCCCGCGTTGCACCGTCTGCCACGCCCCCAATGCCCTGGTACCGGCCGCGGCGCGTCGGGTGGAACTGGACGCGACCGAAGGGGTGGCCTGCGAAACGTGTCACGCTCCGGCGGAACCTTGGTTGCGCAGTCACACGCGCCCCGGTCCGCCGCGGGATGATTTTACCCGGGCGGACAAGGTGGCGGCCGGGATGCGCGATCTGCGGGATTTGCGGGTCCGAGCCAATGTTTGTGTGGCGTGCCACGAGAATGTGCCGCGCGAGTTGCTGGCGGCGGGACATCCGGAATTGCTGTTTGAACTGGATGGACAAACCCGGCAGGAGCCCCGGCATTGGGTGGAGCGCGCCGGTCCGCCGGCGGGGTATCAAGGCGCGCAGGCCTGGTTGGTGGGGCAGGCGGTGGCGTGGCGGGAAGTGGCGTGGCAGTCGAAGGATCCCGCTGAAACCTCCGAGCGCTTGGTCGCCCGGGAGGCGGGATTGGCATGGCTCGTGAGGCGGGCCGCCCAGTCGGTGGGCGTCACTGATGGCACGCCCGATGCCGTGGCCCGGGCCGTCGCGACGCGGGTTTGGACGACGGCCGATACCGCCACGGTGCTGCGGGTATTGGCGGGTTCGTCGGAGGATTTTCGGACGCCGGCGACGCCGGTGGCGGTGCAGGCCCGGCGCGCGGAACGCCTCGTTCTGGCGCTGGATCGGCTCCTGGCGGCCAGCCCGGCGGCCACCGCTCAGGCGGCCGATGAGGCGTTGAGTTCGTTGTTTCAACTCGCTCAATGGTTGCCGGATTTCGCCCCGGCCCGTTTTGCGGCGGCCCTGGAGGTCCTGTCCGGGAAGCTCCCCGTTTCTCCCCCGGTCCCGTAAGTCGTCCCAGGGTGGCAACTTCCGCCGAATTATTTTTGAACTGCGACATACAAAAGCCGGTCGGGTGGTGTCGTATTCATGAGTGGAAGGGCTTTCAGCGTGAACCATCAATCCCTCAAGGATGACGTTACGGATGCCGCCCCGGGTCGTTTCCCGGAGGGCGCACTGGCGGCGTTGTACGATGCCTCGGCGGAAAAGCTGGTGCTGTACGGCCGGGCGCTGGGCCTGGGACACAGTGAGGCAGAGGATGTGTTGCACGACGTTTTTGCCGCCCTGCTCAAGTTGACGGCGGTGCCGGATGAACCGGATCACTACGTGGTCCGGGCGTTTCGGAACCGGGTCTTCAATTACCGCCGGGGCTGGTGGCGTCGACTGCAACGCGAATTCGAGGCCACCCGTTGGTTTGAACCGACGGAACCCGTGTCTCCGCAGGAGGCTGCCGCGGTGGCCTGTCTCCGCGGACTGCCGATGGAACAGCGGGAGGTGATTGTCTTGAAGGTCTGGCATGGCCACACGTTTGAGCAGATTGCCCGGCTGCAAGAGGCCTCGCCCAACACCGTCGCGGGTCGCTATCGCTACGGCCTCCAAAAACTTCGTTCCTGTCTGGCCCGAGACTCTTTCGCTGACTCTGAAACTACTACTGACGATGAAACCGACTTCCGATCCGGAATTGCTGCTGAACCACTTGAGTGCGTTGCCGCTGCGGTCGCCTGCCGCGGGCATTCGTAGGCGGCTGTTTGGCCCCCGATTGGGAGAGGCCGCGGTTCGCCGGCGGGAGGTGGATCCTTCCCCGGTGGGGCTGGCGGCTTGGCTGATGCCGGTGGGGGCGGCGGCCGTGGCCCTGCTGGGGTGGGTGGGGACCCCCGGTTTTCCGCTCCGGGCGGTGGCGGGGGAGACCAATGCGGCGCTGCGGGTGGATTTCGCCGGATTCCCCGCCAGCAGCGTGAATTGCGTCCCCGCGGGATGGCTGACCTCGACATTGTCCAACGCCGCCCCGTCGACTAACGTTTCGGTTCATGGTTGGAACTGAAACGCTCAGCCAACCGCCTCTCGAATGAAACGGTGGTCCAGCGCATTGCCGCGGGCCGGGCGCTTTTGCGGCGCCCGGGCTGGTCGTCATTTGGCGTTCATCGCTGGTCCGACCGGCCCCGTGCACTCCCTTTTCCATGGATAGTTCCAAGTCTGTCTCTTCCAGCACCGTTGCGGCTGCCGCACCGCCCAAACCGTCGGCCAAGCCGGTCGTGCCTCCCCCACTTGGTACCGCCTTGGCGGCGCGGGGGCGATTGTACCGGCCGATCGACTGGCTGGTTTTCGCCTTGGTCACCTTGTTCGTGCTGTGTGGTTACCTCTACACGATCGCGCCGGACCTGACCCTGGAGGATTCCGGTGAGTTGGCGGTGGGATCGATGTACGCGGCCGTGCCGCATCCGCCCGGATATCCGGTGTGGACGGTGTACAGTTGGCTCTTCACCAAGCTGCTGCCGTTTTCCAATATCGCATGGCGGGTGTCCGTTTCCTCGGCGGTGGCGGCGGCGCTGGCAGCCGGCTTGGTGGGGTTGCTGATTTCGCGGGGAGCGAGCTTGATTCTCGAAGGCCTCGACTTCGGCCGGGAACTCGATCTGGGTGCGCAGCGTTTGATCAGTATTACCTGCGGTTTCGTCGGCGGAGCATTGCTGGGCTACAACGGCTATATCTGGTCCCAGGGCGTCATCGTTGAGGTTTACACGCTGGCCGTGCTGAACCTGATGGGCGTGCTGGCGGCCTTGATGCGTTATATGTGGGCCCCGCACCAGCGTTGGTGGCTCCTGCTCGCCTGGTTCCTTTTCGGCCTCTGCTTCTGCAATCACCAGACCCTGATCGTGGGCGCCATGGGCATTGAGGTTCTGGTGCTGATGGCCGACAAAAAGGTGGGTCGCGACCTGTTCCTGGGTAACACGATCATCTGGATCCTGATGTTGATCCTGCACTTTGCCGACAAGGTCGGCACGTTCCGGGACAACCCGGCTATTTTCTTCATCTTCAACCTCGTTGGGGTGGGATCTGCGATCACCGCCGTGGCCTACTCGGTGATGACCGGATCGGCGTTCACCCGATTCCATTGGGTGATTTTCTCGGGGTTCTGCTTTGGCATCGGGGCACTGTTTTATTTCTACATGCCGATCACCTCGGCCACGAATCCGCCGATGAACTGGGGGTATCCGCGGACTTGGGAGGGATTTGTGCATGCCTTCACCCGCGGGCAGTACGAGAAAACCACGCCCTCCACCAATCCGCTGATGTTTTTCCAGCAGGTCTGGATGTATCTCGAGGGCTGTCAGGAGGAGTTCAACTGGTCCATGTTGCTGGTGGCGCTCGTGCCGTTCTTCTTCTTGAAAGCCATGCGCCCGCGGGAGCGGGGATGGATCATCGGTCTGACGGCGATTTACGTCTGTCTGGCGTTCCTCCTCCTGTATCTGCTGAACCCGCAAGTGGACAAGCAATCGCGGGAACTGGTGAAAGTGTTCTTCACCACTTCACACGTCTGCATCGCCCTTTGCGTCGGTTACGGCCTGGCCATTGTCTGCGCCCTGCTGCTCACCCGCTTCCAGCAGTATCGGCTTCCCATCGTCATTGGCGCCGGGGTGGCGCTCTTCTTCAATATTTACGACGTGATGGAAACGTGGCGGACCAGCCTGTTTCTCATCAACCGGATGGCGGCCGGACTGTCGCTGCTGATGGTCCTCGCCTTTCTGGCGATCGTCTTCCTGGGGATTTTTCGCCGCCGCAGCCAGGTGGCGTCGCTGGCGCTGTTTGTGCCGCTGTTTTTGGGGATTCCGCTCGACTCGATTTTGTCGCACTGGTCGGACAACGAGCAACGCGGGCATCTCTTCGGCTTTTGGTTTGGTCACGACATGTTTGAGCCCGGCCGCGACGCCGGGGCGCCGGCGCCCAAGGGCAAGAATGGCCAGCCGCTGTATGAGCCCATGACCCAGCACTCGGTGCTTTACGGCGGCACGGATCCGGGCCGGTTTTGCCCGACGTACATGGTATTTGCCGAATCCTTCACTCCGCCGCAGCATCGCCGGGATCCGGGATTTGACCGCCGCGATGTTTACGTGATCACCCAGAACGCGCTCGCGGATAACACCTACCTGGATTACATCCGCGCGCACTACAATCGGAGTGCCCAGAACGATCCGATGTTCTTTTACTCCATGCTGAACGATACGCGTTCGGCAGCGCGGGGGAAGACCAACGCCCTGGCGAGCCTGATGGCGCCGGTGGACAATTTGGTTTGGAATTATGGCCTGGCGGTGGAGGCGGAACGCCGGGCGGGGGAATCCCTGTTTCGGGCCGATTCCTTCAAGGATTTTGCGGGTTTTCGCACCCGGGTGACGGCGGCGGCGGAGCCATTGAGCGCGTACTTGAAGGGACGTCTGGGGGCCGCGGTGAGCGGCGAGGCCCCGGCGATGGCCAAGGCGCTGAACGCCCTGCTGGAGGGGCCTTCACTTTTTGATGACCCGAAGCGCTTTGCCGGCGTGAAGTTGAGTGAGCATGTGCAGCTCTTCGCCGTGCAGAATCCGGCCACCGCCAATCGCATTCGACTCAATCGAATGCTTCTGGAGGAGGCCTATCCGGGGATGATCGTCACCAGTCCGGGCGGCCTTTACCCGGATCGGGAGATTTTGATCGCCACGCCTGAGGATGCGCGGCGCTGTTTTGAGGATTACACGATGGATGCCCAACGGCGTTATTCCCTGAATCAACTGCGTCCCGGAGAGGTGCTCAATCAGATGCCGGATGGCCGGGTGTCGGTTTCCGGTCAGACCGCGGTCATGCAGATCAACGGCCTGATCACCAAGGTCATGTTCGACAAGAATCCGAGTCACGACTTCTACGTGGAAGAATCGTTCCCGCTGGACTGGATGTACCCGCACCTCACTCCGTACGGGATCATCATGAAGATCGAACGATCGCCCGTGGCTCAGCTCAGCGATGAGCAGGTCAACCGGGATCACGAATACTGGAGCCAGTACAGCGCCCGGTTCATCGGTAATTGGATTACCTACGATACCCCGGTTTCGGAGGTGTGCTCGTTCGCCACGAACGTGTATCAACTGCGTAACCAGGACGTGATCGCGAAGTACGGGGCGGATCCCAAATTCGTCCGCGACGACAATGCGCAGAAGGCCTTCAGCAAGCTGCGCAATGCGATCGGCAAATCGATCTACTACTGGCGCGGTGCCGTCAGCCCCGCCGCCAACTCGCCCAAGATGATCAAGGAGGCGGATTTCGCGATGAAGCAGGCGTTCGCGTTCTGTCCGTACAGTCCGGAGACGGTGTTCAACTACGCCTCGCTGCTGGCCTCGACGGGCCGGTACGCCGATGCACTCATGGTGGTGGAGGCGTGTTCCTCCTTCGATCCCAACAATGGCGGCATTGCCGATCTGCTGCGGCAACTGCGGTCCTTGGCGGGCAATCCCGCCGCCGCCATGCGCGGAGCTCCGGCTCCGGCGGCTACGGGCGCGGCTGTGGACGCCCCTCCGGCCTCGCCGGCGGAGATTGCCGAGATTGCCTCCAACCTGACCAACGCCTTCACCACGGCGAGTCTTTGGCTGCAAAGCGGTCGCTCCAACGAAGCCCTACAGTTGCTGGATGCGGTGTTGGCGGCTCCCCAGGCGGACACACGCGCGATCCTGTCCGTCGCCACCGCGTATCAGCAGTTGCTGCGTTTCGACAAGATGGAGCCCGCACTACTGCGGTATGTCGAACTTTCCCCGGTATTGCCCGAGGCGTGGTATGACCTCGCCGCCATTCAGGCCCTGCAGGGTAAGAGCGCCCCGGCGCAAACGTCGCTGAGTAAGGCGGTCACGCTGAGTGATGCCCGGCGGAAAATTTCTCCGACGGCCAAGGATCTTCGGGCCGAATGGGAAAAGGACGCCCGCTTCGACGCCATTCGCACCAAGTTGAAGCTGTAGGTTGTCGGTGGCCGGTGCGGTGGTTGAGGTAACGCGGGTAGCACCGGCTGGACGCCGATTGCGTGGAATTGGGATTCGACGGGTCACCGCCTTTTACGGCGGTGGCGCCGGAGGCGAACGGGAGCGGCGATGCTAGCCGTGGCGGATTCTACCAACGCCGGGGTGTCCCGCCGGGGAAACTGTTCGGATTGGCCGAGGAATCGCCGGCTCCGTCCCTGTCCCGGTAGCGGGCATCAAACCTCAAAACGCGGCCGGAACATCGGCGGGATGGACCGCGGATGTTCCGGTGGCAAGACAAGCTGCGGAGAACCGTTTGGACGGCCCGCGCAGATTTCAGAGAAACATGGTCTGCTCGCGCGCCGGTCCCACGGAAGCGATGGTCAGCCGCGCGCCGGTTAGCTGGGCGATGCTGAGCAGATAGTGCCGGCAATTGACCGGCAGATCCGAGAACTGCGTGATCGCGTCGGTCGGCGTGCTCCAACCCGGGAAGTGTTCGTACACGGGCTCGCACCGGGCCAGGACCTCGCTGTCGCTCGGCAGGTGGCGGAGGAGTTGTCCGTCGACCCGGTACGCCACACACACCTGGATGTCCGCCACCGTATCGAGACCGTCGATATTGGTGATGGCGAGTTCATCGATGCCATTGACCATGGCCGCATGCCGGGTGGCCACGGCGTCAAACCAGCCGCAGCGACGCGCCCGGCCCGTGGTGGCGCCGAATTCGCGGCCCATGCCATGGAGCAGATCGCTGATGACGGCGTTTTCGGTGGGCAGGGGTCCCTCGCCGACGCGGGTGGTGTAGGCCTTCAGGACGCCCACGACCTTGTCCATGCGATTGGGCGGGACACCGGAGCCGGTGCAGGCGCCACCCGAAGTCGTGTTCGAGGATGTCACGTACGGGTAGGTGCCGTGATCGATATCGAGGAAGGTGCCCTGCGCGCCTTCGAACAGGATGTTGGCGCCCCGCTGACTGGCTTCGTGCAGGAAGAGGACGGTGTTCTTGACGAACGGCCGCAGGCGATCGCCGGCGGCGGTGTATTCCGCCAGGAGTTGGTCGTAATCCAACGCGGTTCCGCCGAGCGCCTGGATCACCTCGTTGTTTTCGGCCAGGCGTTCCCGCAATTTTGCCGGGAAACGTTCGCGGTTGATCAGGTCGATCATCCGCATGCCGACGCGGGCCGCCTTGTCGCCGTAGGCCGGGCCGATGCCCCGTTTGGTGGTGCCGATCTTGTCCTTGCCCTTGCGGGTCTCGCGGGCGCCGTCGAGCTGACGATGCCAAGGGAAAACGATATGCGCCGTCTCGGAGATCTGGAAGTTGGCCGGCGTCACCGGAATGCCGAGGCGGGCCAGGCCATCGAGTTCGCCGACCAGGCCGACGGGATCCAGCACCACGCCATTGCCAATCACGCACACCTTATTGGGGCGGAGAATTCCGCTGGGAATCAGGTGGAGGACGTATTTGTCGCGGCCGATGAAGACAGTGTGGCCGGCATTGTTGCCGCCCTGAGTGCGGACAACAATCTCGGAAGTCTCCGTGAGGACGTCGATGATTTTGCCTTTGCCTTCGTCGCCCCATTGGGCGCCGACGAGAATAACGTTCGCCATGTACTTGTGTGCTATCCGCGCTGAGCGCGGTGATGTGCTCTGATTTATGGCAGCTAAAAGCCCGAGGCGTAAACCTCGGGCGGACGCAGCCGGTATTTACCGCCCGAGGCTAGGGGTCGGTCGCGGGCCGTCAATGCCGGGACCGATGCGCGACACGGCCGATTTTTTTGACGCCGGGATGGGGGCCGGGGCGGGCGTCGGGCGGGGGAACGAGCCCTCGGGGCGTTGGATTCGGGTCGAGAGTCGTGAGCGGATTGAAGGTTCACCAGAGCCCGAACGCACCGTCCTCGCCCCAGATTTGCGAGGCCCGGTAGGTGTGCATTTGCTGGACGCTTCTCCAACTGGCAGAGGCATCCAGCAGTCCGACATGCCCGCCTTGGGCCCCGATGAATTGGGGGGAGTTTTGGAACTCCCGGGGCAAATCGTAGTAGGTCCGGCCTTCGCGAACGGCGGGTCCGCGGGCGGTGTGCGGGGCCATCATACGGCCAAAACTGGCGCAATAGAGATTGAGGTCGGCCAGCAAGGGCAGGGTGGGGTCGTCGCTGGCTTTTTGCGGGGAGACCCAGGTGTTGGTGACGCCGTCCGCGGCGGTCCAGGGGGTGCCGGAGTGGCCGCCCAGGTAGTGGTAGCCGATCGCGATGCCGTAGGAATCATGGTTCCGCCAACCGGTCTTGCGCTCCATCCAGCGATACAGGTTGGGGCAATCCAACGACTTCAAAGTGCCCGCGTACTGCAGCAGGTTCGTCCGGGTGCGACTGGAGAGGACGGGTGTGTGGGTGTCCTTGAGATTGGAATTATCGGTCTCGGGACGCGGTAGGAACTGGTTGTTATCGGCGGCGTACAGGTGAGTGGCGAGCAGGAATTGTCGCTCGTTATTCAGGCACTGGGCGCGACGGGCCCGTTCGTGGCTGCCGGCCAGCGTCGGCAACAGCAGTGCGGCGAGCAGTCCGATCACCGCCAATACGACCAGCAACTCCACGAGCGTCATCCCGCGCGGAGGCGGGAATTGCGGGGGGATAGGTTGGAGGCGCATTGCCGGAAGGATTCCCGACAGACTACGCGGAATTTCGTTCACGCCAAGGAGCGGGAATTCCGCGGTGGTCTTTGCGGCTGGCGATGGCCGCTGGAGCCCGGGCTTGATTCACAAAATTCGGAGGCGAAAGAAGCGGGATGGGGCGTCCGTGATGGGGAACGAAATTGCCATCTTCTGCGCGGTGCCGGGGAGGGGATTTCCGATGGCCGTCCACCGGGTGAGGTTGGTGGAGGCTTCAACCTGGTAGGCGAATCCCACGGTGGACTGAAAGCTGCCCAAAGCGGTGGCGGGGGTAAGTGAATCCAGATGAAACTGAGGGTCCGCCGCGGCCACAAGATCCAGGCTGGTGGCGGTGTAGCGGGGGACCCATTGGATTCCGGGTGCCGCCAATCCGGTGAACTCCGTAAATGCGGCGGTACGGCCCGGAGTATAGCGAACCAACGAAATGGCCTGTCCGACGCTCGGCACGAATCCGTTGGCAAAGTTCGCGGCAATTGTGCCGGCCAAAGGAAAGGCGCCGCCGAGCGCAGTGAGGATCAGCTGGGGATGGTCGGTTCCGGGGAGGGGGCCGTTGATGGGAAATTCCAGCCGGGCGGATGGTTCCAGAAAAATCGAATCCTCACTCCGGATCAACGTGAGGTTTCCCGGATTGAGCCCGGGTCGCAGGATGCAGGCCAAATGTACCGGACTGGAGCTGGAGACCCCTCGGAGGGTGCCGCTGCCGGAGATTACCCCGCCGGTAAACTGGGCGCCCGATCCCTGAAACCGGGCTTCCGCCCCCGCGGCCACGCGGAGTTCCCCCGCGGTTTGCGTCAGGCCTTGGAAGCGGAGCAGGCCGGCCTGAAGGTCGATGAGGCCACGGTTTTCGCAGCGGTTGGCGAGGGGTTGATCATGGTTCAAATTGGAGTTTTGAAGCTTGCGCAGGACCCCTTGATTCTTCACCAGCCGTGGCCCGAGCCCCCCCGTCGACGTCAGTTCAATGAGCCCGTCGTTGAGGTTTTCCACGGTGAAGACGACCGTGCTGCCGAGGGGTGTGCGAGGACCGTCTCCCATTTCTTGTCGGACCACTCCGGCGTTCCGGACATTGCGCCCCAGAATTGCGCCGTTTTGATTGGAGACCAAGCGAAGCGTGGCGGATGCCAGGAGGTTTACCGCGGCCGGTGGCGCGGCCGGGTCTGCGGGGCCCAGCAGGGCTCCACCGTTAAGGAGGAGCAGTCCCGACACCGTGAGGTCACCGCCGCCGTCAATCACTCCACTCGCGGGGAGTTCGACGTTTTCCATGGTGACGGCGCCCGTCAATGTGGCATGTCGGATCAGCGCCCGGCCGGGGCCGGTGATCCGGCTTCCGGATTGCAGTTCCGAGGCCGCGCCGTTGATCTCCACAATGGCGTCGGCGGCGGAGACGACGATGGGACGATCGCAAACGAAGCGTCCCGGCGACGGATTGGGGAATCCCAGTTGCAGCGTGCCGCCCTTACATTCCACCACTCCGGCGGCGGATTGGAGCAAGGTTACGCCGGCAATTTGCGCGATGCCTGGACCCGCCAATTTCACCAGCACGCCAGCGCTTTGGATGCTGCCTCCGGCTGAGCTGCCGATGACTGAGCCGTCGCGCAACTCGATTCTTCCGGTCAGGGGATCATTGATCAGTACGCTGGGAGGTTCTCCGGCCAGGGCGCCCAGACCGACCGCCAAGGGGGCGAAGGTGCCGCGATTGATGACCGTACAACTGTCGAATCCGTTGAGACCTGCGGCGCTGGAGGTGGCGGTGGCCTGGTCCAGGATCGTTACCGAGCAGGCCCGGAAGGCACCCCCGGACAGGGCCAAACTTTCGGTCACCGAGAGGAATCCGCCGGTGACACTGCCGGTGAGGATCAGGCTTTTGACGGTGTTACCCGGATTGGTGACTTCGTTGCCGGGTATCACGACCCGGTCATCCGGTCCGGTTCCGGGCACGCGGCTGGCCGGTTCGCCGTTCAATTCCCAGTTGCGAGGTTTCTGCCAGTTTCGGGGTTCATTGGGGTCCTTCCCAGTGAATTTGAACAGCGGATCCTGGGGGTGGGCGATGGCCCCCAGGAGGAGGGCCGCGAACAGGCTCCAGCGGACCCAAGCGGGAACCGGCGCGATGTGGGTTTTCATCATAAAGGAATCGGTGGTGTTATCCGGTGGTTTTCGTAACGGACCTCTTGGTCAGGACGCCGTCGATGTTCCTCCTCCCCGTGCGCCAAAGGCCTCGAGAGGTACTTATCCCCAAATTTACGCGCCCTGTCGATGCCAAAAGACGCCCGGTTTTGCCGGTTTCCTTTGATGATCGCGGATCATTTCCAGCGGGACGGAACTTTTCTCGCGGACGCAGGGGCAGGCCCCAAACTTGCGGGATATGAGTTGGCTTCCGTTTGGTGAACTTCCCCCGCACACTCCGCGCCGTTTTGTGCCGGTGGGCCTGCAATTGGGTGATCCGGCGGCGGTCCTGCCGCTGTTCGATCAATTGGAGACGCGGTTGGCGGCCGTGGATTCGCTGGCGTCGCTGGAGGTCTGGTTGATCGACGCCGGGGAAGTGCGGGCGGGCATCGATGAAGAGCGGGCTCGTCGGTATATTGCGATGACCTGTCACACCGATGATGCGGAGGCGGAGAAGGCCTACCTGAGTTTGGTGGAACAGCTGGATCCGGCACTGAAACCCCGGATTTTTCAACTGGCCCAAAATTTCCTCGCGAATCCCTGGCGGGCCCATCTGCCGGCGGAACGGTACGGGGTTTATGACCGTAACACGGCTCTGAAAGTGGAGCTGTTCCGTGAGGAAAATGTGGCTTTGGAGACGGACGACGAGCGGCTGCAACAGCAGTACCAAAAGTTGATTGGAGCCCAGACGGTGAGTTTCCGCGGTGAGGAAAAGACACTGGTGCAGATGGGGCGTTTGCAGGAAGAGCCGGATCGGACGGTGCGCGAAGAGGGCTGGCGACTGGTCGCGGCCCGGCGCTGTGCGGATGCCGAGGCGTGCGAGGTGAATTTTGAGCAATTGCTGGAACTGCGTCACCGGCAGGCGCGGAATGCCGGGTTCGCGAATTATCGCGATTACGCGTTCAAGCTGCGCGGGCGCTTTGACTATGGTCCGGCGGAGTGCCTCGCCTTCCATGACGCCATCGCTGCCGAGGTCGTTCCGTTGTTGCGGCGGCTTCAGGCGCGGCGGCGGAATCGGATGGGGGTGGCCTCGTTGCGCCCGTGGGATCTGGCGGTCGATCCGCTGAATCGCCCCCCGCTGCGGCCTTTTCAGGATCCGGCGGAGTTGGAGGAGAAATCGCAACGGATCTTTGATCGCCTGAGTCCGGATTTGGCGGCGGATTTTCGCATTCTGCGGCAGCAACGATTACTGGATCTCGCCAATCGAAAGGGCAAGGCGCCGGGTGGTTACCAATACACCCTGAGCGAGGCGCGGTTGCCGTTTATTTTCATGAATGCCGTGGGCCTGCAGCGGGACGTGGAAACGCTCCTGCACGAGGCGGGGCACGCGTTTCATGCCCTGGCGGCACGCGAGGAACCCCTCGATGCCTACCGGGATGCGCCGATCGAATTCTGTGAGGTGGCGTCGATGGCCATGGAGTTGTTGTCGGCCGGGTATCTGGAGGAGTTTTATGCCCCGGACGACGCCCATCGGGCGCGGACGGTGCATTTGGAAGGCATCGTGGATGTGTTTCCGTGGATTGCGACCATCGATGCCTTTCAGCACTGGTTGTACACGCACCCCGGTCACTCACGGTCGGAGCGCCGGCAGGCCTGGCTGGAGCTGCGCGCCCGGTTTGGGGGCGACGTCGACTGGAGGGGCATCGAGGAGGCGCAGGCAATTTTGTGGCACAAGCAGTCGCACCTGTTTCTCAACCCCTTTTATTACGTGGAATATGGGATTGCCCAGATGGGGGCCCTGCAGATCTGGGCCAATGCGCGACGGGATCAACCGACGGCGTTGGCGGCGTATCGACGCGGCTTGGCGCTGGGGGGATCGCGTCCGCTGCCGGAGCTGTTTGCCGCGGCGGGCTGCCGCTTTGACTTCTCGTCCACGGCGCTGCGGCCCTTGGTGGCGCTGGTCGAGTCTGAACTTTTTCACAGCAGCGAGGTCTGATAGAGTTCTGAAGACTATGGCCAACGTACTTCCACCCTCGGAGGCCGCCCCGGGGGTGGTGCCGGCACCGGCTGCGGGCGAGATCGTTCAACTGGATCGCGAAGCGACCATGGTGCTGGTGATCCTGAATGCCGCCGTGTTCTTTGCCGAGCAGATGATGCAGCCGATGCTGCTCGCGCAATTTCAGCATCGGTATCAGTTGAGTCTGGAAGGGATTCGGGCCGGGGCGTGGTGGCAGTTGTTATCGTACCAATTCCTGCACGGCGGCTGGTGGCATCTCGCCTTCAATCTGCTGTTTCTACATTCCCTGGGCCCGGTGCTGGAAGGCACCTTTGGGCGTTGGCGTTTCCTCCTGCTGTATCTGGGCTCCGGCGTGATGGGGGGACTGGTGCACCTGGCGGGGGCGATGCTGTCGCCAAACCATTTTTCGCATTCGGTCGTGGGGGCATCGGCGGGACTGTGCGGTCTGCTGGCGGCCTTGGGGGCCATTTATGCCGAGGTGCGATTGCCGTTGTTGCTCTTCTTTATTTTTCCCATGCGGGTCAAGGCCAAGTGGGTGCTGGCCGGATTCGCTCTGCTGACGGTGGTGGGCACGTTGGTGCCGATCGGGCGGGTGGCGCACCTGTCGCATCTCGGTGGGCTTTTGGGCGGCCTGTGCGCCGTGAATCTGCTCCGGTCGGAACGATTGGAGCTGCTGACGGCGGCCGAGGTGCGCCAACCGCCCGGAGCCGGCGCGAGTTGAAGGGGCGTCGCTCTGGCCGACCGGGGCTGGCGGAGGGGCCGGAGGGGCCGGAAGGGCGGTGGCGGGCGGTGGCGAGCGGCCTTTTGGGAAATTCCCGCGGCGATCTCACTTGGCGGCGGCCGAGTTAGGAGAGATTGTCCGGCCAAGTTTTCATCTCATAGCCACCATGTATCGCATTCAAGGCGCGGATCAAAAGGAGTACGGTCCCATCACCGCAGAGCAGGTCCGGCAATGGATCGGGGAGAACCGGCTCAATCGCTTCACCCTGTGTGCCGGGCCGGAGGGTATCTGGAAGCCCCTCGGACAGTTTTCCGAATTTGCCGATGTGCTGACCGTGGTGCCGGGGGTCGCCGGGGCTTCGCCTGTCACGGCCTCGGGCACCCCCACGGCCACGGCCACGGGTGGGGGCGGGTCTGGCGACGCTCGTGCGCAGGCCTTGGCCCGCGTCAAGGCGCCGGCCCTGTGCCTGCTGATTCTGGGCTGCCTCTCGGCGATTTACTCCTTCATCATGCCGTTTCAATTCAAGTCGCAGATTGCCGCGGTCATGAATCAGCCGGGCATGGACGCGAATGCACGAGCCATGCTGGCCAATTTTGCCGCGGCTCCCATGGCGGTCTGGCTGGTCGTGGTGCTGTTCTCTCTGGCCCTCAATGGAGCCATCATTTTTGGCGCCCTGCGCATGATGAAATTGCGCAGTTTTGGCTGGAGCATGACGGCCGCGATCCTTTCCATCGTGCCCTGTGGCTCGGTGTGCTGCTGCCTGGGTATTGTTTTCGGCGTCTGGGCGGCACTCACTTTGAATCGGCCGGACGTCAAAGGCCAGTTCCAGGCTTGATTCCGTGATCGCCGCACCCACCGCGACCCCCACTGGCCGCCGGCCGGAACCAGGTTCCACGCTGGGAACGCGGCCCACGTGGGTACCGGTTTGGTTGGGCTTGGTGGGTCTGCTGGCGTTGGTCGTGGTGGGGCGATTCTGGCCCAATGGACAGTTGTTTTATCCGCAGTGTTTTCTGTTCGTGACCACAGGCTGGCAGTGTCCGGGGTGCGGCGTCACACGGGCGACGCATGCGTTGCTCCACGGTGACCTGCCGGCCGCCTGGCGCTTGAATCCGCTGTGGGTGCTGTTGTTGCCCGTGCTGACCTGGACCTATGTGGCCTGGGTGGTCAATGACCTGGGCCGGCGTCGTTGGTTCCAGCCGTTGGCCCATCCCTACGTCATTGCGGCATTGCTGGGCTTGGTCGCGGGTTTTGGCGTGGTGCGGAATTTGTCATGGTAGCCTGGCTGGGAAACTGAGTCATGACCCGGACCGCTGCCGTACTGGCCGAGCTTCAGCGCTTTGAATCCCGCAATGTCACCTATCAGGATCCGGCCGGCGGTTGGCCGATTGTCTGGGAGCGGGCTCGTGGTTGCCACGTTTGGGATGCCGAGGGTCGGCGGTACTTGGACCTGACCGCGGCGTTCGGCGTGGCGGCGGCGGGGCACGCCAATCCACGGGTGGTCGCCGCCGGACAGCGGCAGATGGCGACGCTGCTGCACGCCATGGGCGATGTGCATCCGCACGGGCTCAAGGCCCAGCTGGCGCGCCGTTTGTCGGAATTGACCTGGGGTCGATGGCAGCCGGGCGGGCAGGGGAAGGTCCTCTTCGGCAATTCCGGTTTCGAGGCGGTCGAGGCGGCGCTGAAGACGGCGCGGATGGCTACCGGAAAAGCCGGGGTGGTGGTTTTTGGCGGGGCCTACCATGGGCTGGGTTATGGGGCCTTGAACGTCACGCACCGGGAGCATTTCCGGGAGCCGTTTCGGGATCAACTCCGGGAATTCGGTCACTTCGTTCCTTTTCCCGCCGGAGCCACCTGGTCGGAGTCGGCGGACGTTCTGCCAGCCGTCCGGGCTGCGTTGCAGCGGAAGGATGTGGGGGCGATTTTGTTGGAGCCGATCCAGGCTCGCGGCGGCATCCGTATTCCACATCGACGTTTTCTGCGGGAACTCCGCAAGTGCGCCGACGACCATCAGGCCCTGCTGATCGTGGACGAAATCTACACGGGATTCGGACGCACGGGCGCTTGGTTTGCCTGTGAACTTAGCCGGGTGATTCCGGATTTGATCTGTCTGGGGAAGGCCCTGACGGGAGGATTCCCGTTGTCGGCGTGCGTGGGACGGGCGGACCTGATGGATGCGGCGTGGCCGGTCTCTCACGGAGAGGCAATTCACACCAGCACCTATCTGGGACACCCGGTGGGGTGTGCCATGGCCTTGGCGCAGATTGCTGAATTGCAGCGGAAAGATTTACCGGCGCGGGCGGGCGCTTTGGGTGAAGAGCTTGCCGTCCTCTTGCGCGGCTGTTGGCAAAACGTTCGGACGTGTTTACCTCAGCTTCGCGGGACGGTCAGATCCGTCGGTCTGATGTCCGGTTTGGAATTGCGCAACGCACGGGGGGAACCAGCGGGTCAGGAGTCCGTGTGGGTGGTGAAAGATCTGCTCGCCCGGGGCGTGATCGCGTTGCCGGAGGGGGAATTCGGTGAGGTGATTGGGCTGACCCCACCGTTGACCCTCACCCGTGCGGAGATGCGCCGCGCGGTTCGCGATTTGGAGGCGGCGTTGCGGGCGTTGAGCACGCTGTCGTCCGTTCCGCGGCCGTAAACCGGGAGATCGGGAGTGGCCCGGTGCGTGGCGCCGGAATGGGCGCGGAAACGCACCGGGCTCGCGGCTGCTTACTTGAGCAGCTCCTGGGTATCTTCCTTCAGCTTCTTGGCCTTCTGCTTGATCTTGGGATCCGCGGTGACGTCGTTGGTCTTGTAGCCGCTGACGCCCACGGAGCCGGCGGCGAGGTCCCAGGCCCGCGGATTGAGGGCGATTTGCTGAGTCACTTCGCGGCTGATGGCTTCGCCGTCGCTGGGGGTGGCCACGACGAACGGCCGGCAGATCAGGACCAGCTCGGAGCGGGACTTGGATTTCTTGTCCCGCCGGAACGCGGCGCCGATGACGGGGATGCGACTGAGATAAGGTACCCCCGATTGGCGGACGTTATTTTCGTCCTCGATGAGACCGCCGATCAGGAATGCTTCGGAGTGTTTGCCGATGAATGTGCCGCTGACACTACGCGTGTTGACGATATCGACCGGAAGATTGCGGAAACCGTTGCCGTCCGGGAAGGGTATGGTCGCCCCGCCGATACGGAGGGACGAGGTTTCCTGCACCAATCGGATGGTGACGGTGCGGTCGGAATTGATGTTGGGGGTTAGGATCAGAGTGGTCCCAACCGGTCGTACTTCCGTTTTGGGAACGATGGAGGAGCCGATGGCGACGCCGTTGGCATTCAAGGCGGCGGTGCCGGCGGTAAACCCGGTGGTGACGGGAACTTCCTCGCCGACAAACACCTTACTAACTTCATTGTTAGCCACCAACATGGTTGGATTGCTGACGGATTCGACGCGGTTTTTGGTCTCCAAAAACTCCATACGGGCGCGGATACGTGAGCCGAGGTATTGGAAGACCATGCTGTCCGAACCAAAGCCAGTCCCTCCGGGATTGAAGTTTTGAACCGACGGGGTGGAAAGGCCCGTAGCGGGATCCACGGAGGGCGGTATAAAGGTGGGTGGCCTAATCTCGCCGCTATTGAACATGCCGTTCACCCCGGTGCCACTGCCGCTGCGGTCATCCATGCTGTAGTCAAAAGCCCGGGTCAAACCGTCTCCGAGCTGGATGCGTAGGACGCGAAGATCCAGCAGCACCATGGCGGTAGGAACATCCAGCTTGGTGACTAGTTCCCGGATTTCCTTCATGGCGGATTCATCCGCGGAGCGAACGAGCAGTTTATTTTGCCGCCGCAGCACGGTCACGTGGATGGTGACGCGCCGACCGGTGGTTGCTTGAACGGATTCGGCAATCTGGGCGACATTGTTGGTTTCACCTCCAACGGCCGCGTTGGCTACATCTTGAATTTGGTCAGCCGAAAGCACCTCATTCTGAGCTTTGATACGGTCGGCGTCCGAGTTTTGCCGGTAGCCGCGCTGCCCCGCAAGGCCACCCCCGCCGAGCCCGCCGCCCCCGCCGCCGCTAAATCCGTTGTAGCCGCCTCCGGCAAAGCCGCCGCCCCCACCGCCTCGGGCGCCCCCACCACCACCGCCACCACGGCCGCCCCCACCACCGCTGGTTAGGCCTGAAGCGCGCGAATCCATAATGTCGAATCGATCCAGCCGCTGCTGCAATTCACCGGACAGGATCTGATCATTCTCATTCAGGCTGACTTCGACCCGGGAGCCGAACAGATCCGCAATGGAGTTGGCGATATCAAAGGCGTTGGGATACAGGAGCGTGAATACCTCCGTCGTTTCGTCCCGAAAGGAAGCCAAATCCCGGCGAAATTCCTGCACCGTAAACACCCGCATGATTCCGAACTCCTCGTCATGGCGAATCCACAAGCCATTCGCGTTGCAGAGGGTCTCCAAGACTTGGGACGCCGGCAAATTCTGGAGGAAGAGGGTGATCTCCTTGTTCTGCGAGGCCGCCGATGGGGCGATGTTCAGGCCGGTCAATTGTCCGATCGTTCGGGCGACATCACCAAAGGGGACCTGCCGCAATTCAATCGAGTCAATTTTGCGATCCCGCGGAGGGAGCTTGAGGTATTCCTCCACTTCTGCCGGGGTGGCGTTCGTGCCGTAGCCGCGCACGCGGAGGCGAATGAGCCCGGTCATGGAGCCGCCAGCGACACTGAGCGCCGGCTTGGGGGCCATCTCGCTAATCAAACTCTGCAGGCCCGCACCCGGCTGGGTCGGATCCCGCTGCGCGGTGCCGGTCCGAATGGCGGAGGTGGCCAGCGGTCCGGTGGCGGTGGTGAAGGGTCGATCCGGTCCGGCTTTGCCACCGAGGTTCAGTTCGACTTGTGCGTGCCCGACCAGCGAGAAGCAAACAGTGGTCCCAATCGGCAGGAGCGTCCGGAGGGGAGGGAGTCTGAGTACCATAGGAGTTGGACTGGGTGATCGAAAGATTAATGCCGGTTCGGGCCGGAATGGGAATAGAGAGCGAGGAAGAAGGAAATATAAACGTAGCCGACGATACCGCCGACGAAGATAATAATCGCTGGTTCAATCAGGGCGCTGAGCTGGCGGATCAAAACCTGCAATTGCTGTTCATAGAACTTTGCGATTTCGTCCAGAACGGAATCGAGGGTGCCCGAGGATTCGCCGACTGCGACCATGCGGGAGAGCATGGGCATGTAGCCGTGGGGCGTATCGAGTGTCGGGGCAAGGGCGCCGCCAGCGAAGACGCGCTGTCGGGCCTTGGCTATAACCCCGTTAAGATATCGATTGCTCCCAAGCTGTTCCATCGTCCTTAACGCATCCAGGACGGTGACCCCGGAGCCCAGCAATAAAGCCAGCGCGCGCGCGAACAGGGCCGTGGCGGCCACCCGGATCACTTTGCCAAACAAGGGGAGCCGGAGTAGTGCTCCGTCGATGCGGTAGCGCGCTTCCGGCACCGAATAGGCGAAGTACGCTACCAACGGGAAAACCGCGAGGATGGTCGCCAAGGTGACCCCGTGCAGCTGGAGCCAGGTCGAGAGGTCGATCAGTACCTGCGTTGAGGGCGGGAGTTTCCGGCCCAAGGCATTGACGAATAGTTTCAGCTTGGGGATGACCCCCACCAGCATGAAGGCGGTCACGCCAATAGCGGCCACCAGCACGATTCCGGGGTAGGTCAGGGCGGTGATGACCTGTTGGATTAGTGTGCGACGGCGCTCCATGGCCTCGGACGCCCGGACCAGCACAATTTCCAGATTGCCGGTTTGTTCGCCGACGCGGACCAACTGGATCGTGAGGTTGTTAAAACACTTATGCTCGGCAAGGGCGTCGGCAAAGGTGGAGCCTTCCTGAACCCGCTGAATAATGCGCTTGAAGACGCGCTTGAGTCGCAGACGCTCGGCATTGTCCCCGACATTGGTCAGGGCGCTCAGCAGAGTCAGCCCGGAGCGCAGCATCACCGCGAGCTGCTGTAGGGAAAGTTCCACGTCCACCGAGCGAATGCCCAGCCAAGCTGCCGGATTCAGGGCATCCCCGAAGGATAGCGGATTGATGGTCGACGTGGCCTGGATGTCGAGAACGAGCCAGCCCTTCTGCCGAAGTTGAGACGCCAGATCCGCCGGGGAGGCGGCGACCAAGGTGCCGCGCTGGGATTTCCCGGATCTGTCCCGTGCGGCAAAAGTAAAGGCAGGCATGATAGGTTACCAAGTGGCCACCACGGCGCGAACTTCTTCCAGCGTGGTGAGTCCGGCGGCCGTTTTGTCGAGGGCGTCGTCAATTAGGAGCGGCAGCTGTCGCCGCTTCATTTCGCTGATGAGGTTCATTTCTTGAGCCCCATTGCTGATAATCTCGGACCAGGATTCATCGAGCGCGAGGAACTCGAACAGGGCGATCCGGCCCACGTAACCTCGACCGCCGCAGTACAGGCAGCCAGCCTGCCGAAAACCACGGCGACCGGCGATATCCGCCCGGTTCAAGGATAGGGCGTCGGCGGCCGTGTATTCGAGCGGCTGGCGGCAACGGTGGCACAACCGGCGCACGAGACGTTGCGCGATGGTGAGTCGCAGGGTGCTGGCCACCAAGTAACGCTCGACTCCCATGTCGCTGAGTCGGGTTACGGATCCGGCCGCGGTGTTCGTGTGCAACGAACTGAAAACGAGATGGCCGGTCAGCGAGGCCTTCACGGCGATACCGGCGGTTTCCGCATCGCGGATTTCGCCGATCATCACCACGTCCGGGTCATGTCGGAGAATACTTCGCAAGGCGCCGGCAAAAGACGTCTTGTCCGCCGAATCCACGGCCACCTGTGCAACCCCGGAAATATCGTATTCCACCGGATCTTCCACGGTGATGATATTGAGCGCCTCCAAGGCCAGCAGTCGTCGGATGGCGGCGTACAGTGTGGTGGATTTACCGGACCCGGTGGGTCCGGTCAGCAGGATCATGCCGTAAGAATTGCCCAAGGCCGCCTCGAAGATGGCCATCTGGGGTGGCGTCATGCCAAGGCGCTCCAAAGTCAGACTGCCGGTCTGCAACCCGAGGAGACGCATGGTGATGCGTTCGCCCCATTTGGTGGGTAGGGTGGCCGAGCGGATATCAATCGCCCGGTTGTCGCCGTAACTATGTTTGAAGCCGCCGTCCTGCGGAGCCCGCTTTTCGGAAATATCCATCCCGGAGATCACCTTGACGCGGTTGGTCAGGCTGCTGATAGCGGCGACCGGGTACTTGGAAACGTCCTCCAGTTGACCGTCCACCCGGAAGCGCAGTCGGAGGCCTTCCGGACCCGGATCCATATGTACGTCTGACGCCTGGCGCATGACGGCCGAGTACAGGATTTCGTCACAGGCCTGCGTGGCATCGAAGTTCTCCGTCGTGACGACGGGTGCGCTGGCGGCGGCGCGGGCGGCGGCGCGGGTTGGAGTGGCGCTGACGGGGCGACTGATGACCGGGGTATTCGCATTTTCCGGCTTTACGGCGCCGTAGACCCGGGTAATGGCGCGGCGGAGCGACGTGGGTTCTGCCAGCACGGGAACGATCGGCTCTTCGAAGGATCGTTGAATGGTGGTGAACGTTGGGCTGTCCCGAACATCCGTACAGGCGACATGGATTTTGCCCTGCCAGCAAATGAAGGGCAGGACATCGCGCCGGGTTGCGAGGTTGGCCGCAATCCGCAAGGCGATCATGGGATCCACCCGCACCTCGTCGAACTGGAGGGGCTCGCTGTCTTTGGTGGGCGCGGCAGGGGGCACGGTGCGATGGCTGCTTTGAATTTCGGTGACGCTCATTTGGCTCCCACGGGTGTGCCGGTGCTGTTCCCGGCGCCGGCGCCGGTTCCGGTTCCGGGCCGGCGGTTCATCATCTGGGGATTGGCCCGGAGGCGGGCCATCCGGTCGCGGAAGACTGCCGGGTTGCGGGCGTAGGTAAACGCGGCGGTTTCGGAAATCATGCCGGCCATCAAGAGTCGGGCCAGATCCTGCTCAAAGGTCTGCATACCCAGGGAGCCGCCAACTTCCATCGCCGAATAGATCTGCGCACTCTTGCCGGTGGCGATGAGGTTGGCCACCGCCGGATTCATCACCAAAACCTCGCTCAAGGCGACCCGCCGCCGCCGCCCGTTGGGGCCCATTGGCGCGTTGGGACCGTCGGCCAGCAGCAATTGCTGGGTGACGATGGCCCGCAAGACCAGCGACAACTGTTTGCGGACACCGTCCTGTTCGCCTGCGGGAAAGACGGAGACAATACGCTCGACGACGCCCACGCAATCACCGGCATGGACGGTAGTGAGGACCAAGTGACCAGTTTCCGAGGCGGTGATGGCCGTGCGGATGGTGTGCAGTTCCCGGATTTCGCCGACCAGAATGACATCGGGATCCTGCCGCAGGGACGCTACGAGGGCCTCATTGAAGCTCGAGCAATCGCGTCCGATCTGACGTTGATTCACCAAACTTCGGGCCGGCCGGTGCACGTACTCGACGGGGTCCTCGATGGTGATGATGTGGCAGGCGGAAGACTGATTGATCCGGTCCAGCAGCGCAGCCAGCGTGGTGCTTTTGCCCGCGCCGGTGGGGCCGGCGACGACCACCAATCCGTCCGGGAGATCGCACAACGAGTACAGTGACTCGGGCATGCCTAGTTCGCCGAGGCTGCGGAAGCGATCCTCCAGCCGACGCAGCGACACGCAGAGTTCACCGCCCCGGCGGAAGACATTGTATCGGAACCGGCCACCTTCCGCAGTCAGCGCGCCATCGAAGTCACCGATCTCCGTAAGGCGTTTGATGTCATACCCTTCGAGAAGTGCTTTGGTGACGCCGACCATTTCGGCTTTCGAGAGGACACTCTGGCCGGGTACCGGAGCCAGTTGGCCGGAGATGCGGCCCAACGGGGGTTGATCGGGAACGAGATGAAGGTCCGACACCTGCGCTTGCACGCACGCTGCCAGAAGATCTTTGAGCCGGGCGCGTCCCCGGGCCTCGCTCATTGCCAGAGTCGTACCGTCCATAGCTTGGTGGCGGACTGCGGTTTGCGGTGCATGTCGAGGCTGACCGGAATTACCGGCAGATCGGTGGAGCTAATTTCCTCCAAGGCTTCCTTCATGCCGGGGAAACCCCCTTCGAGGCGCACCTCCCATAAGACAGGACCGAATTCCCGGTTCAAGAGGGTGCGGGTCTGCTGCTGCAGACGTTCCACCAAAGGTGTCACTCCCGCCTCGCCGGCGGGGACAGCAGACTGTTCGATGAGTGTAAGATCGTGCCGGCGCCAGAGTACCGCTAGGTCATCGTTCGCCTGGAGACGACGACTGCGATCCTGCCAAGTATCCATCTGTTTGTTCAAGGCCTGCCGGATCGGATCCAGCTCCCGACGGGCCTGGGTGATGCGCACGGTCGCGGCGTTTTTGGCGGCCTGCTGCTGAGCGATGGCTTCAGCACTGGGGCGGGCGCGTTGGATGGCGGCCAGTTGGACCGTAAGTTGCTTAATTCGGGCGTTCGGCTTCTTGGTCAGGACATAGCTGTAGGTGATGAAAATGGCCAGGGCCGGCAGGATCAGCAGGAAGATGCGGTCCCGCGCCGATACTTGAATGGAGCCGAGATTGCTCATTGGGGAAAAAGGATAATGGTCAACGGGCGACGGGCAGGGTGGCGGCGGTCGCCCCGGAAGGTAGGTTGGTGGCACTCAGTCCGGGTTTGACATAGGGCCGCAGAACCCACTGCAGCTGCCAAGGCCCGCCATCTTCGGCAAGATTCATGGCTCGCCGATGCGGTGGATCCAGAGTCCACTGGTACTGCTCCATACTGGCGGCGATCCCATTGCCAAAGCCGGGGCTCTCCGCCGTCATGGAGATACCGGTCACGCGGAGGTCTCCGGGCTTCTCCGTGATGCTTTCAATCATCAGGCTGGCCGGCGTGTTGTTGAGCAGGCTGTCCAGCAAGGTGGCGTGGCGGCGGTGTTCGCGGGTGACGCCGTTCTTCCAATCGTCCAGCAGGCTCTTCATGCTGGTGATCTCCTCGTTGACTATGGTCAGCTGCTTATCGAGGTCGGCCGTGACCGTCATCAGGCTCTGCATCAATTGGGCGGGCTTTTGGGCCTCCTTGATCTCCAGTTCAAGGCTCTTGATGTGTCGATCCGACAGGAGCCAATGACCGCCGCAGACCAGCAGGGCGGCGGCCGCCAGACCGCCACCGATCGCCCATCGACTGGCGGCGGGCATCGGCCGAGCCGCGGGGCGCACCACCGGAACGCGGGAGCGGGTCAGGCTGAGTTCTTTGGCCCAAGCCGTCAGAAAGGTCCGCAATACCTGCTCTTCGTCCAACGATTGACCGCCGCCCGCGGCACTCAACCAGGAGGGATCGGAGACCAGGGTTTCCCGGTGCATGGACGGGCCGCAGCCCTTGAACCAGGAGTCCGCCTCGGGCTGCCAGTTGGTCCGGTTGGGTGGCGATGGGATGAGGTGCAGCTTGAAGCTGCCACTCGCGGAGGTGTCGACGCAGAAAATGGCGTCGTTCCAGACTTCCACCCGTTGCCACGGTTCACCGGCGGAACCGGATTCCACATTCCGGGGCAGACCGCCCGCGTGGAGGACTCCCGCCAGCAGGCCCTTATGGCGGCTGAGCGATTCGTCCATCTGCTGCAACTCACTGGTCGCGATTTGCGTGACCCAATATTGCCGCTCGCCTCCCGCTTCACCCTGAGGTACAGCCCCCAGCGACGATTCAAACGGGTTTAATCCCGACAGGGCCTCGGCCTCAAAACTGAGGGCGCGCAGCAATTCCTCGCCTTCCAAACCGCCCACTTTGGCCGTCGGCACGCTGAGGAACTGGGTCGCCACCGTGCTGGCGATGACGTAGGCATTGGTGCGGTTGGTGGGCCCGAGGAGGAAGGCGGCCTCGGCGAGCATGGGCAGCAATTCGCCCGGTGGGGCGGGAGCCTGCCAGAGGTTGGTCAACGTGGGCGCGGGATCGCCGATGAAATCCGCACGAACCAATCGCTGCGGCGTCACAAACAGGAGCGTTAGCCCACGCCCGGAGCTGGAGAAAAACGGAAAGCCCATGCGCTTAAAGTTGCCAGTAAAGGTGATTCAGGGAACCGAAAGTTGTACCGTGTTGAACCCGGGCCGCAGTACGACGTTGATCGACGTGCCGGTCCAAAAAGCGACGTCGGTGCCGGTCGAAATGCCCGACTTTCGCTTGGCGACCAGGAAGGGCTTAAGGACTTTGGGGCCCATCACCAGCGGGTAGGAGTACGCAGGCGACGGCGTTCCGGTGGTATACAGCACCGGGTAGTTGGTGAAGGTCAGACTGGTGGAATTGGGGTAGTTCACGGTAGTCCCGCCACCGATTCCAGTGGCCGTAATCGTCGATCCAGTCGCCAGATACGCCACCCCGACAGGCCTGCTGGTCGCGTAGGTGGCCGTGGCCGCGGCGTTGTACAGGGGATTGGGTCCATACATGATGACCCCCGCCAGGTACCAGTAATTACCGTACGTCGTCAGGGTGGTGAAACTGGTGTCCGTGATGCGATTCGTGTAAATGGTCAGATTGCAGAGGAGTTGGGACACAAAGTCGTTGGTCCAAACGATGCCGGCACTGTACGTGTTAGTGTACGCCGCGAGCGACAAGGAGTTCCCGACGGCCGCCGTGGCCGCAGCGCCCGGCCGGATCACAATGCCTAAAACCTCCAAGGGAAAATTACCTCCGGAAAAAGTAACCCCCAGATCATGATACCCGTTCAGCGAGAGCCCAGTGTAGGGCGCCATGCTGGAACTCGGCGGCGAGAACGAACTGTTGAGGTACGACGTGATCCACATGTTGATCAACGATCGGCCGGCGATGGCGCTGTAGGCCGCGACCGGTTTGCCCCAACTGTCGTCGATAACATCATCGGAACCGCCGCTCATATAGGGACCCCGCCAACCGGTGGCCACGGAGTTGGTGCTGTCGTAGAGGACGATATTCGTCACGCCGGGGTTGATATTGGTGGCGCTGACGGTGCTGATGTCCGGGCGATAAACCCTAAAGCTAGGTCCGTTCCGCTGACTAACGAGTTCCCTCAAGGTGTAGGCGCTACCGGTCGCCGGGGTATAGGCCTCGTTTTCGCCGGTGATGTAGGATTCCAATTCCGCTCGCGGGGGCCTTCCCATATCGGTAATGAAACCGGAAGCGGACGGCGTACCGTCGGATTGAATTGAGCCGGGAGTTCCGATCAGAGCTCGACGGAAATCGCGGCCGAGACTGTCGTTGGCCTCGAATTGGGCCTGTTCACCGACGGACACCAAACTGCGAGTAGCCACCGTGGTCAGGATGGCCAGAATAACGACAACGATTAGCAACTCGAGCAGGGTCAAGGCCTGCTGGAGCGTCGCTGGCGGAGGGATAGGAGAACGTTTCATTGCAGGGCAGGCCAGAAGAAGAAAGTGATCACATCATCGCCGGAACGGAGGGCACCTCCCGCGGCGCGGTCAGCGACAAAATCTGAGTATTTGAGCAAAACTGCCTTGCTGGACGGTTTTAAAGAATCCAGAACTCCGTTGGGGCCGGCGGAAATCATGCGGGCATGATTGACATAGACCTGATCGGCCTGAGCGGCTGTCAAGGTGAGACTCTCGGAGGAACTCAAAATTCCCCACTGAATGACGATGGGATTCCCCCAGCCGTCGACGGGTACGGGGATCGTGCCCAAGGCCGCCGGGTGCAGGTCCCCGGTGAAGTAGCGATTGGTGGCATCGGCGGTATACGGATAAGTCCCGCCGGTAACGCTTAGGTACGGCCCTCGCCAGCCTTTGCCGGTCCGCGGGTTGAAGGAGATCAGACTGGTGGCCCATTGGGCGTTATTCAGGATGGATACCGACATGGGCGCCGTGGGCACTGCCGCCGCGATGACATCGGGAGCAATAAATAGCGGGGCTGTGTACAACGGAAAGGCCCGATTGACCTTGTCCATGTCATTCCAGAGGCCGGGTTGGCCGGGCGCCCCTAGAATCGCCTCCTTGAGGGTCTTCATGGTGGACTCGGTCACGATGGTCGGTGTCGTGTGATTCCGTCCGGACCCGGCAAAGGTCAGCGTGTTGGGATTTAGGGAGTACGTAATCAGTCGCACGAGAATGGCGAGAATCCCCAGGACCACAACCAATTCCAACAAGGTCAAGGCACGGTTTGGTGCATGAATGGACTGTGAAATCTTCATAGTCACTTGTGCAAGAATTGAGTGGTACCAGATGCGAAAAGGCCCGCCCTCCTTGGTGGAGGACGGGCTCATTAGAGCCAGTTAACTGATTAGTTAGTTTGGTAAGTCTTCGTGGCGTCATCCGTGACCTCAAAGCCGGTGGCCGTCGGCGCGACTACGCCGATAAACCGGCCCTTGCGGGTTGCGGCGGAGGCCCCGTCGACCAAGAAGGCCACGCAGTACCGCTGGTAGAACGTGGAGGAAGCGTCCTGTTCCGAGGTGCCCGTGCGGGTGGGGGCTTCCAGCAGGGTGCTGTCGCCGCCGACCAAGGTACATACTTTGCCTACGCCGAAAACGTAAATTCTGAGTGTGCCAGTATAGCCGGCGGTATTGGGGACCAACTTGTTAATCAACGTTGTATTGGTAACTTGTGCGACGTTGGCACCAACGATGGATACGAGATTGGTTACGTCCGACACCGACCAGGTCGCATCGGGAGCGGTTGCCGGGTAGGGCATCAGATTGACCACTTGGATCAGCCCCAAGTTGGTGAGGACTCCGGCATCCGTGGCGGAAATGGCTACGCCGACCTCAAGTTGCGCCAAAGCATTGGTAGGGAGAGACGCGAGCGCGAGGTTGTCGAACCCGGAGGGATACGAACCCTTCGTGGTGTACCGGATGCTCATGGCGCGGCCGATGTCCTGAATGGTGTTGGCCGAGGTGGATCCGCTGGCCTTCTTGAGGAGGCTCGGGAAGTTGCCGATGATGAGGCCGGCCAGCGCGACGAGAATCGCCAGGACGACCACGAGTTCGATCAGAGTTAAGCCGCGGGCTGAGGCGCGCGAGCTGAGGGTGTGAAGTTTCATTTGTTTCCTTATTGGTACTGCTTCTGAGGGGATACGGTAGTGCTAATGCCCATCATCCCGGTCGCTACCTACTACTCCGTTTGCCGACAAGTGTTACAGCATATCCGCCAACGTTAGCGAAAAGGGTGATAAGAATTACTCTTACTCTCTATTGTGTGTTTATGGTGCGCAAGTTGTAAACTAAAAATTTTACAGTGCGCGCGTTTCCCTAATTTAGCCGCTCTAAAAGGCTTATGGATGGCTTTCTCTGAAGCTGGATATAAACTTATAAGTCCCTAAAAAACAGGGATTTGCTGCTTTTCGTCGCGCTGGAACTACCGGTTTACTCGAAAATCGCGAGTCCTAGGATGTCCGAACTGGAATTTCATTCCCCGAAATCTTGCGTCATTGATTGCGAAGGGCGGCTTCGCTGGCTTCCAGAACCTGCTGATGGAGCGAAACGCCATGGGAATCCATGGTGACGAACGCGGGGAAGTCGACCACTTCCAACTCCCAGATGGCTTCCGGCGAGCCAAATTTCTCGAGAAAGTAGACGCCTTTGACCTGCCGAACGCATTCCGCCAGAACCTGCGCGGCCCCGCCGATGGCGTGGAGGTAAACGCAGCCGTACTCGGCGCAGGCCGCCAACGTGCGATCCCCCATGCCACCCTTGCCGATCACTGCCCGAAGGCCGAAATCGCGAATAATGGAGCCTTGATAGGGTTCTTCGCGGATGGAGGTCGTCGGACCGGCGGCGGTCACCTTCCAGGCGCCGGCTTCGTCCTTGAGGACCACCGGGCCGCAGTGGTAGATCACTCCGTCCCGGAGGTTGATTTCCGGCGGCAATTCTCCGCCTTCATGCAGGTATTTGTGCACGGCGTCGCGGCCAGTGTAGACGGTCCCGGACAAGCGGACTTCGTCGCCGACCTTCAGGCTGCGGATTTTGTCGGCCGTCAGGGGAGTGGAAAGCTGGATCATGGCAGAAATGGGTGGGAAATGCGGGGTGGCGGGTGGACTTCAGTACAGCCACTGAGTGATGGATGAATCCGGGGCGAGGCGAACTCCCTGCCGTCGGTAGGCCCAGCACATGTAACTGACACTGACGAAGTACGAGGCGGGCACGCGGTTCGCCACGCCGATTTTGACCCCGAGCAGGGTGGTGTTGCCACCAAAACCCATGGGTCCGATGCCCAGGCGATTGGCGGTTTCGAGGATGTCCTGCTCCAGCGCGTCCAGTTTGGGATCGGGATTGCGGTCATCGAGCAGTCGCAGGAATTGGGTCTTGCTGTACTCGTAACCGGTGGCGCGATCGCCGCCGATGCAAATGCCGAGGATACCCGGCCCGCAACCTTTGCCCTGGGCCTGGATCACGGCGTCCAAAATGGCGGCGCGGCAGCCGGCGAGATCGCGGCTGGCGTGGAGTCGTTCCTCGGGCAGGGAATACTGGGCCCCCACGTTTTCACAACCGCCGCCCTTCAAAACCAGTCGCACTTCGACGTGGTCGGCGCGGTGCTGATGAAAATGTAGCGCCGGGGCGCCGGGGCCGAGATTCGTGCCGTCGTTTTTCCCGGTGAGGGCATCGACGGAATTCTGTCGCAAGTAGCCCTTTTTGGTAGCAATTTTGACGGCCTCGCGGGCGGTTTCGCCAAAGGCGATCTGATCGAGGCCGACCGGGCAGTCGATGTAGAACAAAACGCTCCCGGTATCCTGGCAGATCGGCTGGGATTTGCGTTTCGCGAGTTCGATGTTGCGCTCAATGATTTGCAGCGCGCTGGCGGCGATGGTGCCCTTTTTTTCGCGTTCCAGGCTGGCGACCAGGGCGCGATTGACGTCATCCGGGAGTTCCGCCGAGGCGCGCCGGATCAGTTCCACCAAAGATTCCAGAAGGACAGACATGTTGCTCTCAATCTGACAGGAATTTGGGGGCAAACCACGCGATTTTAACGGGGCTTTGGTGATGGTGAGGGTGTGCGCCAAAATTCTTCTGAGGGTAGGCAGGGTCACGCGGAGAACCGACCCCGGTGCATTTCGGGGTGTTTTGCGGCAATGAACTTGGTAGGGTTACTGTCGCCGGCGCTCGGGCAGTGTGGCCGTTTGCGGTTTGGTGCCTGATGTGCCCGTCGCGGAGAATGGTTCCGGATCGTGCTGG
>CANIZL010000010.1 GCA_947471985.1 Verrucomicrobiota bacterium
ACGGACGAACTTTCGCGGAGACCTTGGCCCACCTCAGCGTCGCTACGCTCCGTGAATCTGTCCGACCAAAATCGGAACCTTGTCCGGCGCCTTCCGTAACGCTGTCCGATCCAAATCGGAATGGGTGTCCGGATCGATCGGAATGCGCACTTGTCATGAAAAAACGGAAACCCCGCGCCAGGACTCGGCGCGGGGCGCGTTCGAAGGGTCGCTCTATCCCTCCGACGCCGCACTTATTCAGTGACGCTGATCTGCTTCGGCTTCGCGGCCTCGAGTTTGGGCAGCGTCACGGTGAGGACGCCATCGCGGTAAACCGCCTTGACCCCCTCGACATTGACCGGGGTGCGAACTGCCAGTCGGCGTTCATAGCGTCCGGCATAGCGCTCCCGTCGCAGATACCCGTCTTCCTTGACCTCGGCATCGGCCTTACGCTCTGCCGCGAGCGTCAGCACGCCGTCATTGAAGGAGATCTGGATATCCTCCCGACGCACGCCGGGAAGATCCACCGTCACAGACAACTGATTCGCGTCCTCCCGGACGTCGAGGGGGGCCGAGGTCACCGGCCGTTCCGGAGCGGCGGCCGTACCGGCAAAGAACCGCCCGAGTTCCTTTTCAAACTCCGCAAAGGGATGAAAAGGACCAACAGAGTAGGAGGCATTTCGTGAACCGCAGTTTGAGGTATTCATAGTGTGTCGTACGTTAGTTTTTGTTAGCAATCATGGACGCTTGTGCGTCGGTTGATGCCCCATAAGCGGATTTGGTGCCGAGATTCTCCCGGCTCACAACACCGCGTTAAGTTATTTATTTACAACGACCTATACCATTGAAGCCCATTCTGAAGCATCTCAAAAGCGTCACAATGACACATGATATGTGCCATTGTGTCCTGAGCGCTTATTTGTCTCACTCGGCCGCCTTCCGATGACCGGGTGATGGCGGTCAAAATCGGGCTCGCAGGAGCTCCCGAGCTTCCTCGACCGTTCGACCGGGCGGCAGGCTGTGGTACACCGAAACCCACCCGCCCGTCCGTCCGGAGTCGGCCGTCAATCCAAACACGTCGCCTCCCAGCAGGTGAAACACGGTCCACGTCAGCACGCAGATGAGTGCGCCGACATCACCCCGGGTCTCGGCCCGGAGGCAAAGGAGATTCGGGCGCCATTCCTCGAGCGTAATGTGGTCAGCGATCGCGCGCAGTCCGGTCGCATCGTCCGGCCCCACCAGGTCGTGCCGCTGAATAGCCTCCTCCAACGCCCGGACCAATTCCTGGCCCACCGGCGCACTACCGGGAGCGAGGTGAAAGAAATCCAACGCCAAGCCGTGGGAGGCAGCCGAAAAAAGGTGGGCCTGTCGCAAACCAATTCCCAGTCGCCAGAAGGTGGCACTGATACACGCCGCCAAGCCCCGAAAATCCCGCGCGGCGATGCCGACAATCGTCAGCGCACCCTCCCGCAGGATCGTGGCCTTCGGGGTGGATAATTCCGGATCCTGGGCGAGACGAACCAGGTGGGCGCCAAAGCGGTTCGCGTAGTGCCGGTAAACACCGCTGAAGAAATCCTCACCGAAGTCCTTGAGGATCGCCAATTCCGCCGCGGAATACCCGGACCGGCTCAGCACGTGGGTGGGATCGTGACCCGGCCGCAACTGCATGCGGGCCTTGCCGTAGAGTTCGCGGATGTTGAACCAGCGCGCGGGATCGCTGGTCTCGGATTCCCACACCGCCCGATCCGCGCAGGTGAAAACAAAAAGCGCCCGCAACAGGGCCTCTTCCGGACACAACGCCAGAAACTCCCGCACCAGCCGGGCGTCCTTGGGCCGCGGAGCGTAGTCCTTGAAGATGCGTCGATGCGCCACCAGAAAGCGGGCCACCCGCAGCGTCTCCGGGGTGAAATCGCACTCCGCAAAAACGCGGCGGTAATAGTCGTCCAACGGGATCCCGGAAAAGCCGCTGGGAAATTGTTCGCCGCCGGAACTTGGGCCACTGCCGGAACCCGCGTGGTCCCCGGGGACCACGGGCAGACGCTTGGTCTTGAGGGCCAGCTTGACCGCCGCCAGATGATCGCCATCCAGCAGGACCGCCTCCGCCGCCACCGAAACCCGCTGCAAGGGATCGCTGGGATCGCCGCTCGCAATCGGTCCCGCCGACAGCGCGCGCCCTTCCTCCAGGAATGTCTCCAACGCCCGCATCTTCTCCCGTTCCAACGCGCTGCGGAGCACCCGGCGTTCGGTGAGCACCCGTTCGTCGAGCGAGACCTCAAACTGGGCATAGCCCGGAAAGAGCCGGTTCACCGCCCCATCCATCTGTGACAGAAATTCGAACGACCCCGCCAGACTGCCCCGTCGCTCATAAAACAGCGCGGACAGCTCCGGCACCGGGACAAGCCAATCCCCGGCATTGCGAAAGGTCCCCTGCAGTTCCGCACGATCAATGGGCACACCATAGGCCTGGGCCGCCAACAGCAAGGTCAGGGCGGCACTGCTCTTTTCCCGCGGGGTTCCGCCGCCCGCGCCCACGTGCCGCAGGCCGCCGACCCCGAACGTCAGCGGGCTGCCCGGTCGACACACCCGCCCGAGTCGGAGTTCGCGACCCAGGATGCCGTTGGTGAATTGAGCCACCCGCCGACGCGCCGCCAGCAGGCGCGCCCGTACATCATTGGCAAATTCCGCGCGGGCACCGTCGGTGGCGGTCGGATCAAGCAATTCGCCAAACGACAGAAAATCCTCAAAACCCAGGACATCCTCCACGTGATTGCCCGTCAGGGTGGGACGACGACGCACGGTTCTCCGGGTGTGAATGAAGCCGCGAATGCGCAATAGGAAGTCGAACGCCGCGAGATCCCGGGGATCCTCCAGCGTGCGGTAAACGTCATGGCTATGGGCGCAGGTCTTTCCCGCCAGCGTCCAGATACCCGCGAGGAAAACCCGCAGGCCCTCGTTCTTAATATCGAAGCGATCCAGCCGTTCGTATTCGCGCGCCGACTTCTCCCATTGATCCCGCCAGAACCCCTGCACGTGCAGGAAGTGTTCAAAGGGATCAAACGTGGCCCGCAACCGCTCGCGGAATCGCTCCGCCAGGCGCCCGGGATCGTGCACGGCGCGCAGGTCGAGAAAGCTGTTCAACTGCTTTCCGTCGAGCCGGGGGATGTCTTCCAGATTGAACGGCAGGGGTTCGAAGCCGAAGCCGAACCGGCGTTGGAACTCGCCTGAATGCAGCACCTGCCGCTGGAGTTCCAGCAGAAACGGATTGCCGTCGATGACGTCATCGAAGAGGAAAGCGAAATCCAGGTCCGAGCACGGGGTCAGCTCCCCGCGGCCGGTGCCCCCGAGCGCCACCACGGCAAACGGGCGATCGTAGCCCCGTTCCCGCACCTGCTCTGCCGCCCAGTGCGCCACGAGATCCGTGTAGATGGCGGTGCGGGCGGTCGCGATCGCCCGCCCATTGCCGAGTTCAGAGCCCCGCCATAAGACGTCATTGGCGGCCAGGAGTCGGGCCACCAGCGCCGGACCGCCTTCCCGATCCAGGGCCGCCATCAATTCATCGGGTGCCAGCGCATTCATCGAAACATTCGCCGAATCCATCTTCAGGGCCGGTGCTGGGCAAAAAGCCAGCGGATCAACTCCGGTTCACAGTACGCCCGCTCCGCGGTTTCCGCGTGCGTGGCGTGGTCGTATTCCCAGTAAACCGGCTTCGCCCCCGCCGCCAATAACGGCGCGATCATCCCGCGCGTTCCCTCGACAGGCACCAGCGCGTCGCCCGAGCCATGCAGGGCCCAGATGGCCACCGATTTCGCCCGGACGGCCCGCGCCGGATCCCCCGCCCCACAAATCGGCACCGCGGCCGCGAAGACCTCCGGATGCTCCGTGATCATCGACCATGTGCCCGAACCGCCCATCGATTGACCCGTCACGTACAGCCGCTTTGCGTCCACCGAAAACTCCCGTTGCAGCGCCGCCAACAGCCCCAGCACCAGCCGCTGATTCGCCGCATCCCAACCCCGCTGATGGCTCCACGGCACCACGACCCAGCACGGATGTTCCCGCTGGGTTTCCTCGCAGACCAATCGACCCAAGCCATACGCAAAACCCGGCGCCTCGGGCTCGAGCAAATGGGCAAAATCATGGCGCGGACCGCCACCATGCAAGGACAGCACCAGGGGGAGGGGGCCGCGGGCTGAGTTCGTCGCCGGCCGGAACAGCAGGTACCGCAACGATTCCGCCGACGTGCCGGTTCCCATCGAAAAGGTGCGTGACTCAAAACCCGCCGTCTTCGGCACGTGCCGCAACTGCGCCAGCAACACCGCGTGATTCGTCGCCGCCTGACCGGCCAGAGGTGCCACGTGGTGAACGCCTGGTTGCCAGAGGGCCGAGGCCAGTTGTTGCGGCGCCGACACGTCCCCGGCCCGGACGCCTTGGGTCGCCCCAAACCGGACGAAGGCAGCCAGGATCAGCACCGGCATCGGGGGGTACCACGAGAGACGTTTCATCGTCACGACAAGTTGTCCCCGCAGCGAAGCAGACGCAGCCCATACTGCACGCCGGAATTTCCCTCGCGGCCCCGGCGCAGCACTCCGGCCGAACGACCAACGATGGCCGGCAACCACCCGTCATCCGTCCCACCGCGACTCCGCCACGCACGAAACCCACCCGAGGGATTCCGCTGCCGCCCAAAATTGGCTCTAAGAACTCCCCCTCGAATGGGTCATACCCTTGTATGAAATCAAATTCACAACGCCGGTGGGGCATTCGCGCGGGTCTGGTGGCCTTGGTCACATCACTGAACGTCGCGGGCATGGGAGCAGATTATCCCAACGACCAACCCGTACCCGGTTTGGAAACCTGGCCCGTCGGGTTGAGCCGAATGATCAACGCCACGAATCGCGTTCACGGATTCTTCATCAATGCCGAAGACACTTTTTTCTTTTCCGGCACCGCGACGAATTTCACGTCCTTCCTGCAGGACTACGCCAAGCTTCCGGGCGTCGCCGTGGGAGAAGACTTCTCGTCCCTGCGATTGGAAGTTCACTGCGTGCCCGGTGACTTGGGCCCGACTCAAAAACGGCGCGGCGCGCGCGGCGGAGTCCCAGCCGGCGGAGAATTCCCGGGGCTACTCCGTCGAAGTCCACCTCTGGAGCGGCGGCCGCATTGACTGGAAGCAGCTCACCGTCCCCGCGGGCGTGGTCGTCGTTAAGGCCAAGTAACGCAACGCAGTAATTTCTTCCGGCGCCGAAGGGGGGCGAGGAACCCCCACTGAACCTGGCATAGCGAATCCCCTTTCGCAGCAGGCAAGGGAGGGTACGAAGGAGTGCTGTCTTTGGAAGGTCCGCTCACCGCCGAATTGTTCACCTTGCGGGCGAAATATCCGCCCGGGGCGACTTCGACCAACGCACTGGCTCTTCGTTCTCTTTGCGCCCTTGGGTGAAATCACGGGTCCTTCGCCGCATCGGGGGGATCCCACTCGCCGTATCCGTTCGCGTCCTCCCACCAGTCGGGAAATCCTTCGCCAGCCGAATCCGCCACACCCGCGGTGCCGGATGGTATCTCGAAGTCGAGGCGGCAGGCACCCACCCGGCCCCACGCCACAGCGATTTCGGAGCAGGACTGGCAGGAGTTTTTGGATTCGGAGGTAACGCCCAAGTTTGCGTCGGGGCTCACGGTGATCAGTGCGTTGGGCCAATGGCGCAATGCGTTGGGCCACATGGATCGGGAACCGAGCAAAGTCTTGGTCCTGCTGCATCCCCCGAACAAGGAGACCGAGGCGACGATCGATCAGGTCCGATCCCAATACTGTGCCCGTTTCAACCAGGAGGCGGTGATGAAGATCACCTCCCCAGCCCAGGTTGCCTTTTGATGCTGGCCCGATCTCCCATGAGCAATACCGGGGAACAATAGATCTCGATTCAGCCGAATGGCCCTGAGGTCCACGCGTTGGCACCAAAACTGGATGCCACCCTCCCGTGCGGCGACCGACTATTGGCTATATGGGCCGCCGCCCTCGTCCAGCGGAACCAAATACCGATCGAGCGGGTCTAATCGGTCGGTATTCAGCGTGCGGAGCGCAGCTCCCCGCCTAAAGGCGGAACTCCGTACCTGACCCAGGCAGTAGCGGAATTCGGTTTTCTCACCCCAAGTAGAACTGGCGATCAACCATGCGGTCCCCGCCCTAATTCAGAACGAAGGCAGCGTCGGGGCTGGTGAGGCGGAGGGCGTCGGGGACGTGCTGCGGGGGGATCTGCAGTACCACACGGTGACGGCCCGCCGACAGGTCCGCCGTGCTCGCGCCCACCGCGCCCACCTTCTTGCCATCCACCCAGACTTCCGGGCCCGGGGCACACTCGAGTTGGAAATGCACCGGGCCCGCCTGGGTCACGTTGATCTCCGTCACCGCATAAACCGCAAGCTTGCCCGTCCAGAATTCCGCCCGCGCCGCTTCTTCCATCATCTGCCGGGTCAATTGGCCGTTCACCCGACCATAAAGCGCCTTCCAGCGCGGGTCCGTCAGCGGCTTCTTCCAGGCCCAGTCCCCATTGCCATTCTGGACGTCCGTGTGCACCAGATTCGCAAAGTACCAGCGGCGCGCCACCCCGCCCTTGCTGGCATCGAAATCACCCGGCTTGCCCAGGCGCGACAGAAAGGCAAACAGGTCCAGCTGATCGCGCTCGTTGAGGGATTCCAACAGGCCCGAGGGCATCAGGGAATTCACTCCTTGTTCGCGCTTGGCGATATCGTTCTTGGCAATCGCTTGTTCCGCTCCAGCGGCGTTGCGCAGCACGACCTCCTGCTGCGATTCCCGGGCCAGGGTGCCGATGTACTCGCTGCCGTCCTTGGTGGTGATTTCCACCGAGCTATAGCCTTCCTTGATCTTGGCGTTGGGCAGGATCAGGGATTCCACCAGGTAATCGGCCGGGGCGCTGGCGCCGATGCTTGTCAGATCCGGACCCACCTTGCCACCCGCGCCGCCGATGGCATGGCAGCTCGTGCAGGCGAGTTCGTTGCGGCGATAGACCGCTTCCCCGCGATTGGGATCGCCCGCCGTGCCGGCTTTGGCCGCGAGTTCCTTGATCAATTGCGTGTTAAAGGCCTGGGCATCGGTGGCGAGCCCGGCGCCTTTGGCGAGAGCGGCCACGAGGTCGAGATCGCTGCGACCGCCTTCGCGGGCGACGCGCATGCCGGCCCGGGCAACGGCGGGATCCAGGCCGCTGGCCGGCAGGGCACCGGCGATGGCTTTGCCGGCCCCTTTGACCGGCAGGACCGAGCGCCAGAGATCCTGCGCCGCGGTTTCATCCTTCAGGGAGCGGGCCAATTCCACGACCACCGGCACCGCCCGGCCAAGATCCAATGCCGCGAGCGATCCCACAGCTTGCAGACGGATGGTGGGGCTGTTGGCCGGCCCTGCCAGGGTGGTCAGGGACTCCAACGCCCCGGCACCGCCGATCGCGCGCAAGGTGTTGAAAGCTTCCGTCCGCACGGCCGCTGGGGTTTCGGCGTTGGCGGCGAGTTGACCCAGTTTCGGAAAGTGACTGCCCAATTGCTTCCATTGGGCGGCCAGCTTCAGCGCCTCGACCTGGACCGCGGGGGCGTTGTGGGAAAAGAGCGTCCCGATCTCCGTCAACGCCCCACCGGGTTGCACCCGCCGCAGACGGGAGGCCTCGCCCAGCGCCCGCAATGCCCGGGCCGTGGCCGCGTCATCGAAGCCACCCTTCAGCGTCTGATCGAGCAGCGGTCGCAATTCCGCCGGCGTGCCGGCGGAACCGATTAATTCGATCCACGGCCCCTGGCCTTCGCGCGTGAGCGGCTGTTTGGCGAGGGCCTTGGCGAGGACGCGGCTGGCTTGATCGGGCTTGATCGCCTTGAGCGCGAACTCGAGTTGCTTCTCCCGGCCGGTGGGCGACCACGCGCCGGACTCCAGGGCGGCGATCCAGGGCTCGGCCAGATCATTGATGGTGAGCCACAGAGCGTAATCCAGCGTGGGATCCATCGGCTGATTCAGCACCGTCAGGGCGATCTCGGCAGCCTGGGCGGAGGGAATCTTGGCGAGAGCGCGCAGAGCCTCGAGGCGGACGCGCGGCGTCGGGTCCTGCACCAGCCGGGCCAGCGGTACGAGGCGGTCGGCGCGGGTGTCGTCGGCCCCGAGCAGGGTCGACGGCAGGCAGGCTAGCGAGGAGGCCAGCGTGAGACTGACAACCCACCCGCGCGGAACGGTGTACCAACTGGAAGACATCCCCGGAGGTTGGTGAGAAAAGCCGGGGGAGACAAGGCGCAGCACGCGGAGGGGAGCATTTCCTGCCGGCTCCCCGGGGGATCCCGACGGAGACGGCCGCGCGCGGCGGGGATGACGAAGCCGGTTTCTTTGTTGTACCCGGTCGCCGATGCGGCTAAGCCGTTGGGAAGGTGAAGGGTGTGTCCTACAAAATCATTGGTGGCGACGGTCGGGAATACGGTCCGATCACGCTCAATGATGTCCGCGATTGGATTGACGACGAGCGCGTGGCGTTGGATACGCGGGTCTGGTCGAGTGAAGACGAGCGGTGGTTGCCCGCGGTGGAGCGGTCGGAACTGAAGTGGAATTTCGAAACGCAACTCGCGGCCCTGCCACAGGTTCCGCCTCCGCTCCCGTCCAGGGATCTTCCCCATGCGGCGATCCTGACCTTGGAACGGGGTACCGTCACCCGGGCGCCGATGCTCCTGCGGGTGGCTGCGATCGGGTGTGATTATATTCTCTTCACCGTGGCGCTGTCCTTGCTCACCTCGCCGTGGTCCGCGCAGATCGACGCGATGAACAAAAGTGCGTTCGCGAATCTGGGCGGGCCCGCACCGGATCCCAAACTCGTGTGGGATATGCTCCGCTATCTCGGCACGGCGGTTGTGCCGGCAAGCTACGTGTACTACGCCGCGGTGCCGGTTCTGTTGGGCAGCACTCCGGGCAAGTTCATTGCGCGTCTCGCCGTGGTTACCGTCGATGGCGGACCGCTGACGATTGGGCGGGCCACCGTGCGTTGGCTGGGGGCGATGGCCTGTGCGTTTACCTTTGGCTTTGGCTTCCTGCCGATGTTTTTCACGCCGCGCCGGCAGGGTCTGCACGATTTGATTGCCGGCACCTGCGTCGTTCGTCGCAGCGAATGATCCCGGGCCGGCCACTTCGGCCCGCCCAACTCGCTGAGCGACAACCCGTCCGCCCGTTCTCCGGACGGGAAGTCGGGCTAAAATGCGGCCGATCGTGCCGCCCCAGCCGTTCGCTTGCGCGTTTGCGCTTCGTTTCTATGGTCAGCGTTCTTATGCCGTCTGCGTCTACTCCGCAACGCCGCCTTGCCCTGGCGGTTTCCGCCGCCCTGGTCGCGTCCCTGCTGCCGTCCACGCTCCACGCTCAACACAAACTCGGCGCCCAGGGTTCGTTCGTCGCCCCCAAGGTCGCCGCCGCGTCGGATGAAGGGGAAAAGAACCTCAAACGGTTTCAACTGCCGCCCGGCTGGAAGGGCGAGCTGTGGGCGGCCGAGCCCGACGTCTCCCAACCGGTCGCCTTCAACGTGGCCGACGATGGCCGCGTGTACGTGGCCGAGTCGTTCCGGGCCTGGCGCGGCGTGCCGGATATTCGCGGAATCATGCCGTGGCTCGACGAGGATCTGGCCTGCAAATCCGTCGAGGACCGCCTCGACATGATGAAGCGGCATCTGGGTGAAACCGGCATGAAGGACTACTACCTGAACACCGAACGGGTGCGGGTGCTGTGGGATTCCAACGGCGACGGCAAGGCGGATGTCTCGAAGGTTTTCGCGGAGAATTTTGCCACCCCGCTGGACGGCGTGGCGTCCGGTGTGCTGGCCCGCGGCAAGGACGTTTATTTCGCCAACATCCCCAACATCTGGCACCTGCGGGACGACAACTATGATGGCCTGGCGGACTCCCGCCGGAGCATCAGCTACGGTCACGGCATCCGGGTGGGCTTTCTCGGACACGATCTGCACGGCCTGGTTTGGGGACCGGAGGGTAAACTGTATTTCAGCATCGGCGACCGCGCCTCCATGCTGCAGACCGAGGGACATCTGGTGGGCAATCCGGATTGTGGCGGCGTGTTCCGTTGCAATCCCGACGGCACCGAAATGGAGATGGTCTACCAGGGTCTGCGGAATCCGCAGCAGTTGGTGTTCGATGAATGGGGCGATCTGTTCACGGGCGACAACAATTCCGACGGCGGCGACCAGGCGCGCTGGACGTATCTGATCGAAGGTGGCGACAGCGGCTGGCGCATCGGCTGGCAATTCCTCGAACCCGGCAACGCGCCGAATCCGCGCGGTCCGTGGAACTCGGAAAAGATGTGGCATCCGCAGAACGACACCCAGCCGGCGTACCTGACCCCGCCGATCCGCAATATCACGGCGGGTCCGAGCGGTGTGGCGTATTACCCCGGGACGGGTCTCGGACCCGAATGGCAGGGCACGTACACGCTGTGCGATTTCCGCGGCAGCGGCAGCGGCTCGGGCATCATGAGTTTCAAGCTGAAGCCGAAGGGCGCGAGTTTTGAGGTGGTGGAGGACAAGAAGCATATCTGGGCCATTGAGGCGACGGATGGCTTCTGGGGACCGGACGGCGCGTACTGGGTATCCGACTGGGTGGATGGTTGGGAACCCGTCGGCAAAGGACGCATTTATCGGTTCTTTGATCCCGTTAAAATTCAGGCCCCGATCGTGCGCGAGACGTCGACGCTGCTGAAGGCGGGTTTCGCCCAGCGCACGCCGGCCGAGCTGGCCAAACTCCTCGGGCACGCCAATTACCGGGTCCGGCAGGGAGCGCAGTATGAACTGGCGTCCCGCGGAGAGACCTCCACGTCCCGCCTGGTGAGCGTCGCCAAGGCTGGTCCCACGGTGCAGGCGCGGCTGCATGCGATCTGGGCGCTGGGCCAGGTGGCCCACGCAACGGCGGCCACCAAGAACGGCGCGAAGAGCGAACCTCTCGAAGCCCTGATTCCCTTGCTCGCGGACAAGGAACCGCGGGTCCGCGGCAACGTGGCCCGGGTGCTCGGCGATGCCCGATACCTCCGTGCGCAGGATGCCCTGGCGCGACAGACCACCGATGCCGACGCCCATGCCCAGGCACTGGCCAGCATCGCGCTCGGCAAACTGGGACAACGTTCTGCGGTGCCGGTGCTCCTTTCGGTTTTGCGCGACAACGCCGATGCCGATCCGCATGTGCGGCACGCCGCCGTGTTTGGCCTGTCGCGCTGCGCCGATGTCGATGATTTGCTCGCGGTGGCCGGGGATGCGAACGATTCCGTCCGCATGGGCGTGCTGCTCACGCTCCGGAAACTGCAGCGCAATGAAATCAGCCGGTTCGTCACGGATGCGAATCCGAAACTGGTCCTCGAAGCGGCGCGCGCGATTTCGGATGTGCCGATCAACGGCGCGATGGAGAATCTGGCCCGCTTGATCACTCAGCCGATCGCGGGGGATCCGCTGGTGCGCCGGGTGTTGAACGCGAATCTCCGGCACGGCACGACGAACACGGCGCTGGCGCTGGCGACTTTTGCCACCAAGGACGGAGCGAGCGAGGCGAATCGGTCCGAGGCGCTCGCCATGTTGGCGGCGTGGCCGAAGAATGCCGGTCGTGACTGGGTGAGTGGCCTGTGGCGCCCCACGACCTTCGCCCGCGACGCCAAAGTGCCGGCGGCGGCACTGGCACCGGTGGTCAACGTGCTCCTGGCGTCCGCACCCGATGCGGTTCAGGCCGCGGCCGCGAAAGCCGCGGGACAACTGCACCTCACCGGAGCGTCGGCGGCGCTGCATAAATTGGTGACCCAGGCGACGGTGGTTGCGCCGACGCGCATCGCCGCGCTCACCGCGCTGTCCGAATTGCAAACGCCGGAATACGCCACGGCGCTGGCGCTGGCCTTGAAGGACGACCGGGAGTCGCTGCGCAAAGCGGCCCTCAAATTGAGCGTGGAAGCGCCCCCGGTTGCCGGGGTGAGCGGTGCCGCGCCGACGGCGGCCGATCCGACCGATCGCCTCGCCGCCGTGATTGCGAGTGGGACGTTGTCGGAAAAGCAGAATGCGTACGCGACGTTGACGGGTGTGGCCGGATCCCGTGCGGACGCGGTGATCGGCCAGGCCCTGACGGATTTGCTGGCCGGCAAGGTACCCGCGGAATTGCGCGTGGATATCCTGGAGGCCGCCGCCAAGCGCCCGGCCTTGAAAGCGGACCTCGCGAAATACGAGGCGACGCTCGATCCCAAGGATGATCTGGCCCGCTGGCGGCCGGTGTTGGCAGGCGGTAACGCCGAGTTGGGACAGAAGGTTTTCGCCGAGAAGGCCGAAGTCAGTTGTGTGCGCTGCCACAAGGCGGCCGGCGAAGGTGGGGAAGTCGGCCCGGAATTGACCGGGATCATCACGCGGCAGAATCGCGAGTACCTCCTCCAGAGCATCGTCCACCCGAATGCGACGATCGCGCAGGGCTTTGAAAACCTGCTCGTCACCCTGAAGAACGGCACCAGCTATGCTGGCATCATCAAGGCGGACACCGCGGACACGCTGGTGATCAATTCGCCGGAGGACGGCGAATTGAAGCTGAAAAAGGCCGACATTGTCACGCGCGAAAAGGGACTCTCCGGCATGCCGGAAGGCCTCGCGGATCAGCTCACCAAATTCGAGCTGCGCAACCTGATCGAATACATTGCCACGCTGAAATAGCGCGGGAGCGACTCAACCGTGGCAGCGCTTGAATTTCAAGCCGCTGCCACAGGGGCACGGGGCATTGCGACCGATCTTGGATGTCGCCCGACCGGCCTCTCCGGCAGCGCTGGCCGGCGCCTGATTCTCCTCGGGCTTACCGCGCAGGGCGCGTAGGACCCGCACACCGATTCCCGCCTTGGCGGTCGCGAGGGCAGGTTCAGCGCCCGCCGCAGGCCAGCGCTTTGGGGCCGGTTCCTTAGCGGCCGGGGCCACCTTGGGACCGGAGCGGACCGATTTGGCACCCACAGGGGCCACCACCGACTTCGGAGCTACGGCCGTAGGCACTACCGCCGCAGGCGGCTCAACGGGTGAGTGAGTGGACGGGAGAGGAACGATCGGATCGGCTTCCCTCGCCACCGGTGGGACGGGTGCCTGGGGTTCCTCACGCACCGGGGCCGCGATCAAAACAGGTTCCGCAACCGGCTCTTCCATCGTTGTCGTTGGGGCCACCACCACGGGCGCCTCAGCCGGCAGCTCCACCGGCGGTGCGATAACCGGCGTTGGAACGATCGCCGTAGGTTCCATCGCCACGAGTGAAACGGGCGCCTTCGGTTCCTCAGGCACCGCGGTCGCGATCAAGACGCGTTCCGCCACCGGCTCTTCCATCACCGGCGTAGGGGCGATCGCCACGGGCGGATCCACGGGTGCAGGGGCGATCGGGGCGGCTTCGATTACCACCGGTGGCACTGGGGCCGTCACTTCCATCGCCGGTGTCGTAGCTGCCGCGGGCGGGCACTCCACGGGCGGAGGAGCGATCGGCGAAACTTCCACTGCCACGGAGGGGATCGGTGCCGAGGGTTTCTCACGCTCCGGGGTCGCGATAAAACCGGGATCCGCGACCGGCGCTGCCGCCTCCAGTACCGGTACCGGGGCTACTGCCGGCGTCGGCGCAACCGGGGCGGAAATCGGAACGGGTACGGCCGGGGGAACGCCCTCATCGACGTGAGCTTTCGGTGCGGCAGCGCCCGGCCTCCGCAGGACCGCATGAAGACCGGAACCGGTCGGACGCGGGGCCACCGCGGCCGGGGCCGGGGCCGGCGCTGAGGCCGGCGCAGCATCCGGCAGATCCGCTTGGGACGATGGTTTAATGGACGCCTTCAGTCCGGACGGACGACGGGGCGCGGACAGGGGAACGGGCGCGTCGGCCAAGCGGCTCGTTGGCAACCAACGGTCCACGGGCGAACTCGGCGCCGTTACCACCGCGGGAGGGGCCTCCAGCACCGGCGCAGGAATGACGTTCGGCAAAGTCTCCGCGGTCTGGCCTTCAGCGGCAACCCGGGCCGCTTCAACGACAGCAGGTACCGCCAGCACGGGCATCGGGGGCAGCGCGGGAAGCACTGCTTCGATCACCGCCGCCGCCGTGGGTCGGGAGGGAGGCTCCGAAGTCGCCGGCTCGGGAAGTGGAACCACAGTTTCCGGCGTCGCGGATTTAGGGGCGCCTTCCGCTGCGGCCGGAATGCCGACCTCTTCATCCACATCGCCGAAGGCAAACGAGGGCATCGGCGCCGATTTGACCACCGGCACAATCGTCGCCGGAGAGGGAGAGGGAGAGGGAGCCGGTGTCGACTTGGCCGGTACGCTCCCAGGACCGAGACGCGTCATCTTGGGACGCAACGGCAGGGAAAATTTCGGTCGCTGAACCGGCGCCGCGGATTTTAATCCCAAGGCGATCTGAACGCTTCCCCAATCGCCCGCCACACCGGTATCGACAGGACCGGTCGTGAACGTTCGTTCGATCTCGGCGGCGGCCTCCACGCCCTGGAGATCGACCAAATCACTGATGATCTGGGAATTCAACCGGGCCGTGCGCTGGGACGCCGAAGCCAGAACGAGGCGCAGGCGGCTCACACAATCGAGGCGGGCTGCCGGATGCTGCTGTCCGATCTCCGAGATGACCCGGGCACAGGTGATCTGGGCAGTAACCGACCCGCTACCCCGCAAGAGGAAACCCGCGATGGGGTCCAGCGCTGCGGTACCAAACTCCCCCAGCAGACGCGGAAACTCCGTGGCCACCGGTGAATCAACGCTGTCGGGCACGTGCTTCACCAAGTTCACCAACGGACGGACCGCGGTGGCCACCTTCAAACCGGCCAGGGCCCGGGCGGCATGAATGGGAGCCCAGCGCAAGGGCCCGACGTCAGGAGCCGTGTGCAGGCGTAGATCCGTCGCCAGTCGCAGCAACTCCGGAACCGATTCCTGAGAGAAATCCCCGATCTTTCCCATCGGCCCGACGGACAGCAGACGATCCACCGGGGCCTGATAGGTTCGCTCGGGATATCGGACTTCCTCACTGACTTCGACGGTACAATTCGCGGCAGTCAGGGCGGTCCGAATCGGCTCCGGATGCACGTGCCCGAAACCGAGGATGATCTGTCCGTCGATTGGCAGATGCGCGGCCAGGGTGGTCTGGGTCACCGTGAGCTGGCTGGCACGGGACAGCTTTTCCTGCAGCTCGACGCCCATACCCGCCGGGACCAGTACGTGCAGCCCGAGCGAGGAATCATCCCGCAATATCACCGGTAGCGGGGGAACCGTTGAGGAGGACATTCGGGCGACTTATAAACGAATCGGTGCCCGCGCCAAAAATGTTTCCACGGATCGATTAGTCGCCGGCTCCAAAGAACCGGGGCGCAAGACACGCCGAACGAACACCCCGGCCGGAAGTCAGCGGGAGGGGCGATCCGGGCGCGGGCAGCGAAAAAGGGTCGGACGACGATCCTCCGGGTGCAGAACACGGGACGTGCCGTTGTTGTCGATCACCAACCAGATGTTCGTCGCATCCACGGCCAGGCCCTCGAACTGCCCATAGGGAAGCATCACGCCGTAGCCAAATTCCGTGGAGAGTTCGATATCGGTATAATCGAAGTCCGCCAGCACCCGATGACTCGCGGGATCCACCTGCACCACCCGCCGACTCTGCCGGCACAGCACCCAAAGGGAGTCCGCATGCCAACACAGGTCGGAATACATGAAATCCCGCGAGGCATGGCCCAAGGGCGCCACCTGAAAATCGTCCACTACTCGAAGACTCTTCAGATCCACGACAATGATCCGACCGATGGACCGTTCGTTGGCGAGGTAGAGACGGTCGTTCGTACCCACGGCGATGCCTTCCCAGGACGCATTCACATCCTTGGAAAACCACTTCTTCACCGGACTCCAATCGATATCCAATCGTTCCAAGCGCCCGGTTTGTGGATCGGCCCGGAGGACCCAGCGATTCAGTTCCTCGCAAAAATAGATCCGCCCGTCCGCATCCTGAGCGAGGCCTTCGAGATCCCAGCGTCCGATTTTGCCCGTGGAGATCGGAGTCAGTTGGCCCGGCGTGAACCATTTCGGATCGCGGAGGAGATCGGCTGTACCATTGGTCCGCCGGTCTATGCGATAGAGCCCCGCGGATTTGTCATTCACGGTATAAAGGTTGCCCTCCGGACGCAGCAACAGGGCGGAGGCATCGAAGCGTTCGCCGCCGGGCGGATTGAGCAGCCAATGTTCGGCGACCTTTAGTTTGAAGCTATTGGCGGAGGAGGAGGCCGGGAGAGAAGGGGCGGCAGGCGGCTCAGCGACGCGGGCCAGGGCCACAGTTTCGCGGGGCGCCGCCGGCGGCAGCGCGGTGCGGCAGCTGAGGGAGCACCCGGCCACCAATCCCAAGTTGAGCAGTCGCCACGCGTTCATGACGGTGCAGTTGAGTGGAAGAACGGGCGGGGGAAAAGGGCGGTTGCGGGATTACCAGCCAGCGGGCCTCCGGCGTTACCAGTACCGCTGCACTTTCCCGTCGGTGAACCGGTCGCCAACAAAAAACCCCGCATCTAGCGGGGTTTTCGCGGGATCGAGGCCGATCAGTTCAGCTTGGCGAGGAACTTGCCCGGATTCTTATTGAACTCGGCGCGGCAGTCCTTGCAGCAGAGTCGGACTTCCTGGCCGTTGGTGACGAAACGGATGCCGTTGCCGTCGATCTTGTCGCCGGAGACAACGCACTTATCGCCCAGCGGATACGGGCGGGGGGACGTCGAGGTGGTGTGTTTCTCGATGTTGATACAGCCGGTGAGGCCGGCGAGGGAGGTCGACACGGCGAACAGGGCGAGCAGTTTCTTCATGGGCGGGAAACCTTTCCGAAAACTCACTTGCTGGCAAGTTTGGTCAGGAACTTGGCGGGTTCCTTGTCAAAATCCGGCCGGCAGCTCTTGCAGCACAGCTTGATTTCCTGGCCTTCATGGACAAACACGATCGGGTTTCCCATGGAGCCGAGCTTCTCACCGGACACGAGGCAGACGTCCAGCGTATAGGGTTTCGCGGCCGGCTTGGCCGTGGCGGCGGTCGGGCTGGATTGGTCAGCGCAACCGCCGGCAAAAACTGCGGCGGCCAGCCCGAGAATGAAAAAATGCTTTCTCATGACGGGCCAGCCTAGCACAGGCGATTTTCGGCGCCTCCAGAATCTTATCTTCCGGAGCCCCGGTTCACGGTGCCGCCACCGGGTTCAAGCGCGTAAAGCGATAGAACCGCGATCCTTCCGGTCCCGCCGCCTGGAGGAGCTTGGAGAAGCCCCGGACGCCGCTGACGGTGCCGCCCACCGGAGTCCACGTGGTGAAATCCGTGGACGTCGACAGCTGATAAACGCCGGTGGAGATGGTGAAGTAGGTCAACTTGAGCGCGTGACCGGTCAAGACCTCGGCTTCGGCCCCGGCGTCCGCCACTTTCGGATCGAAGCCGTAGAGCAATTCCAAGCTATCGGCGAGACCGTCCCCATCCGTGTCGGCTTTCAAAGGATCGGTGCCAATGAACGCTTCGTAGGTGTCATCAACCACATCGCCATCGTGATCTTCGAGGGGCTTGAGGGCATAGATGGCAAAGCCGCCGGCACTGATCTGATCCGCCTGGTGGAACCAGCCGGGCGGCGTGAGGGACTCACCACCTTCGCCCCAGGCAATGACGCGGCCGTCGGCGGTCAGCGCGACCGTGACCCGGAAGCCACCCGCGATCTTCACGATGGCGGGGAGTTCGGCCGGCGGCACACACTGGCCGACCGAGTTGTTCCCCCAACACACCACCCGACCATCGGCGCGCAGCGCGATGGAGTGGAGGTCGCCGGCGGCGACGGCGATGACCGGTCCCAGATTGGCCGGCACGTTGAGCTGACCGAAGCGATTGTCGCCCCAGCAGACCACGCTGCCGTCGGTGCGGAGGGCGATGACGTGGGCCAGACCCGCGGCGACGGAGCGCACATTGGCGAGGCCGGCCGGGATATTGATCTGACCACTGAGATTACCACCCCAAGCGGCCAGGGTACCGTTCGGCAACAAGGCGATGCTGAAATCGCTGCCGGCCACGATGCCTTGCACCGGCGGAAGATTGGCCGGGACGTTAGTCTGGCCCTGATGATTACGCCCCCAAGCGACAATCTGGCCGTCGGCTTTCAAGGCGAGGGAATGCTGTCCGCCAGCCGCCACGGCCACGACGTTGGACAAATTGGCCGGCACGTTGATCTGACCATCCGCGTTAACGCCCCAAGCGGTGACAAAACCATCCCAGCGCAAGCCCAGCGTGTGCCAGTCGCCCGCCGCGATCTGGATCAAGCCGGAGACGTCCGAGGGAACGGAGCGCGAAGCGGCATCGCTGGCACCGAACGCGACCGTATTACCCACCGCTTCACGGGGATCGAGGGCGATCGCCGGCGTGCTGGGCGGGGCCAGCAGGCGGAAGCTGCGCTGACCCGGCGCCGGGTCGACCAGGATGGAGGACCAGCCACGGGGGCGAGTGAGGGCGGTTCCCAAATTGAGCCAGTTGGTGCCATTGCTGGAACTTTGAAGCTGATAGCTGCCCCGGCCCAGCGTGAAGAAATCCACCTGCACGGCATCGGAACTGCGCAGTCCACCGTCGGCGGCCTCGGTACCAATGAGCGGATCAAAGCCCTCCTGGATCTCCACCAGATCCAGCAGGCCATCCTGATCGGAATCCACATTCTTGGGATCCGTACCGAGGCGCAGTTCATTGAAATCCTGCAATCCGTCGCCGTCCGTGTCGAGGCGGTTGGGGAGCAGGCCGATCTGGTTTTCAAACAAGTCGCTCAATCCATCGCAATCGGAATCCGGCGGGGCCGCCAGCGCCAGCAAGTGAAAGAATCCGGAGCTGATGCTGTAGGCGTTGGCGGTCGCGCTGGTCAGGCTGGCGGGAATCTTTCCGGCCACGTCGGCACTATCGGCAAACAGGGCGCCCTTCGCGCCGAGGACCCGCACTTTGCCGTCGACGGTGACGATGGCGGTATAACTGTCGCCGGCGGCAACGGAGAGACCCTTCGCCAAAGTGGCCGGGAGGGTGCCCTGCTGGCCGGAGTTGTCGCCCCAGACGACGATTCCGCCGTGCCGGAGCAAGGCGACGGTGTGGCTGTCACCGGCGGCTATTTGGACCACGTCGGTGGCGGCGGCGGGTACGACGGTCCGATTCAAATTCGTGTTACCCCAGGCGATGACGCGGCCGCTGCTGGTGAGGGCGGCACTGTGGGTGCTGCCGCCAACCACTTGGACAATCGATATAGCATTGGCCGGGACGGTGGACTGCTTGGATTCATTCGCACCCCAGGCGACCACCCGTCCGTTGGTGAGGACGGCGAGACTGTGAAAATAGCCGGCCGCAATACTGACGACGCCGGAGAGGCCAGCCGGAACATTGGTCTGGCCATAAACGTTGCTGCCCCAGGCGATGACGGTGCCGTCCGCCTTCAAGGCCAGCATATGATCGAGGCCGGAGGCCAGGGCGATCACGTTGGTAGCGCTGGCCGGGATGCGTAGCTGACCGACGTCGTTGGTGCCCCACATGCTGATGGTGCCCTGCGCGAGCAGCGCGGCCGAATGAGCCCGTCCGCCCACCGCTTGCAGTACCACGGGGTTGGTGAGCGCGGGGGGAATATCCGCCTGCTTGAAGACATTATTGCCCCAGCCAAAGAGACCACCGGCGGGCTGGAGTACCCGGACGCGGGCAGTCAGCGGCAGGGTCTGGACGACAATACCCGCACCCAGTTGGGAGGCGCGGTTGAAATTGGTGACCACCGAGTTGGTGATCTCTCCCAGGTCGTTGACGCCGCTGTTGGTGGAGAATCCGGTGATGTAATCAATCACGGAGGACAAGCGGTACAGGCCGCTGTCATTCGTGCGGGCCTTGTGCAGAACCAGTTCGAGCGTGTTCTGATTCGAAAGCGAGACACCATCACGCGACCACTGGTACGTGGCGAAACTCGGGTGAAGCGTGATATTCGTCTTGGTCGTCGGGGTATCCGGCGGGGCGTCCGGCGGCACTTCCACGGGTTCCACCACGATGTTCGTGAAGGTGATGACGTTGGTGACACTGATCGGCCGCAGCACGATGCTGTCGCCGATCAGGTACTGCCGGGGCGGAACGGAGTTCAGGAAAAGCGGAAAAGACTTGGCGTCCCGGGGATTCGTCCCGGCGAGGTATTCCACCAGATCGGAAGAACCGTCCTTATCCGTATCGACGATGGTCGGTGAGGAGCCGATCTGGATTTCCAGAATATCCGGCAAACCATCTCCATCGGTATCCGTGCCGGTGAGCGCGGGCGAGTTGGTAACAACGGACGCGTCGACGGCGAGCGTGGTGAAGGCGACAAGGAGGCAGCCACCGAGGTGCCTCCACCAGCGAGATACTTTTGAACAGATCATGCGTGAATTCCACGCCACGGTGAGTCGGAGCCTAAAAAACCACGCCCCAAACCCGCCCCTGGCGAATTTGTACGGATAAAGAGGCTACACTAGCAGCTGTCGTACCAACGCGCCATGAGCCCGGTTGCACTGTTACCAAACTGTTACTTTGAGAGACCTTGCCCCCGCTGGGTTAGGGGGGCTCCGCTCAGCGGGACCGTCGGCCGTAGTTCAAACTCATCATGCCACCGAGCAGGTTGATGAGGCGCGTTTCGGCAAATCCGAGCGATCGCAGGGCGGCGTCGACACCCCGTTGGGCGGGGTACACCTGAAGCGAATCCAAGATGTAGCCGTGCGTTGCGGCGTCGCCGCAGAACAGGCGCCCAAAAACCGGGCACACCCAGCGGAGATATTGAAAGTAGACCCAGCGCCAAAGGGCGTTGTCGGGTTTGCCGAAATCGAGGACCAACAGGCGGCCACCCGGTGCCAGCACCCGGGTGAGTTCCCGCAGCCCGGCTTGAAAATCCGCCAGATTGCGCAGGCCGTAACTGATGGTCACGACATCGAACGCACCGTCCGCAAAGGGGAGTGCGAGGGCATCGCCCTGGCGGAACTCCACCCGCCCCGCGGGAAGCGACGCCAGGCGGGCCTGTCGGCGACCCGCGACCTCCAGCATGGCGGCGCTGAAGTCCAGCCCGACGACGGTCGCCCCGCGATTCGCGAGGGCGAACGTCACATCACCCGTGCCACAACACACATCCAGCGCCCGGACACCGGCGCCGGGTTCGGCCAGCGCGAGCAGGCGCCGTTTCCAATAGCGGTGCAGGCCCAGGCTCTGGAGATCGTTGATGAGATCATAGCGCGGGGCGACGGTGGCGAACAGGTCCTGAACCTTGGACGCCCGTTGCGCGCCGGGATCGTAGAATTTGTTGGCCACGGAATTTGCGGGTCGACCGCCGGCCTACGCGGTGAGGGCGGCGTCCCAATCCTTCCAGACGGGTTCGTAGCCAAGTTGCCGGAGCAGCCGGGCGATCTCCTCCGGTGAGCGTTCATCGGCGATCTCGAATTGTCCGGTGGCGGCGGTCTGTCGGCCCGCGCCGGGAAGTTTGGCTCCGGACGCCTCGGTGAGTTCCTGGATGCGGCCCCGGACCGTGTGATGGACCGTGTCCTTGCCGGCGCCGGTGTAACCGCCGGGCTCCGTGTGGCTGCCCGCGCTCGCGTGGGTGATGCCGAGGGGGAAAAGTCCGTCGCGGAGACCCGCGGGCTCGCGCGTGGAGAGCACCAGACCGACATCGGGCAGGAACAGCCGGAGGGCCGCGATGAGTTGGACCAGTTCGCGATCCCCGAGCGGCGTCCGCGGTTGGAACTCGCCGGCACAGGGCCGCAGCCGCGGCAGCGAGACGGTCAGCTGAGCCTTCCAGCAATGCTTCATTAGGTATTCGGCGTGCGCCGCCACTGCCAGGGCTTCGCGTTGCCAATCCCCCAGACCAAACAACGCGCCAATGCCCAGTCGGCGGAAACCCGCTGCATACGCCCGCTCCGGACATTCCAGGCGCCAGTCGAAATCGCGCTTCGGTCCCGCCGTATGCATCTCCTCGTAGCCGGTCCGATCATAGGTCTCTTGATAAACCACCAGGCCTTCCGCCCCGGCCTGCACGAGGGGCCGGTAGTCGGCCGTCTCCATGGGGCCCACTTCCAGGGACAGGCTCGGAATGAACTCATGCAACGCCGCGACGCACTGCGTGAGATAGCCCGCGGCGACGAACTTCGGGTGTTCGCCGGCCACCAGCAGCAGATTGCGAAAACCCTGATCCGCAAGCGCCCGGGCTTCCCGGACGACCTCGGGGATATTCAAGGTCACGCGCAGGATTGGATTATCCCGGGAGAAACCGCAATAGGCGCAGTTGTTGATGCACTCGTTGGAAACGTAGAGCGGGGCGAACAGCCGGATGACCCGGCCGAAGCGCTGCCGGGTGACCGCTTGGGAGCGCCGGCACAGAGCTTCGAGATCCCCAGCCGCGGCGGGCGAAATCAGAGTGGCGAAATCGGCCAGGGACAATCGGGAAGCCGCCCGGGCCCGGGCGACGTCCGCGCGGGTGGCGGTCCGGGCCCGCTCCTGAAGCGAGTCCATCGGCAGGGCAGTAAAAGCCGCAACAAAACTCATCGGCTGGACGCTAAAGATGTCGGCGAGCGGGGCAAGCCGAAGGCGGACCGGGCCGGGGCCGGCGGAAACACCCGGGGGGTGGAAGCAAACCGGCGGGCCTCGGGGTGACACACGGTTTCACCGCCAAGACCCGCCGGCGTTACCAGCCCCACAAGGGGCCGGCCACCACCTTCACGGCGGAAGGTGGCAAAATTCTGGAAAGTTCGCGATCCTCGCTCGGATCACTCCTCTAACGGACGCAAAATCTGGCAACCGGACCGGCGCGGTCAACTGGGAGACGATGGGGGTCTCCCCCGGGCCAGGACGCATTGCCGGCGCAAGTACCGCTGACGTTCCAGTCAGCGTGCTGGCCTCCGGTTTCCCTCAGAACCCTTTTCGCGATGAGCCCAATATGCCGTCCCCAAAAAGCGAAAACCCCGGAACTGCGGGCAGTTCCGGGGCGCGTCCGATGAATCGGGGACTACTTCTTCTCCGCCGTCGCGGCGGCTTCGGCCGCCTTCGGGGCCTCGGCTTTCCGATTCGCCGCCGGGGCGTTGGTACCCATGACCGTCGTGCTCTTCACCTGGCCGGGCAGCTTGTCGTCCAGGCTGCCATCATACCACTTGTAGCCGGTGTAGAGCACCAGTCCGAGAACCAGCCAGAACTTCCACGGGAAGCCCTTTTCCGCGTAGGCGTCCGCATGATCCATCGCGGCGCCTTCGGGTAGTTTGGCCACCCCGGTGAGAGTGGTGCCGAACGGTACGTTGATCCGGGCCTTGCTGTTCACCGCCCAACCATTGGCATCCAGGATCGGTCCGAGACTGCGTTTACGCAGTTTCAGGTAGGCCATGATGCAGGAAGGAATCGAGATCAAAAGAATCAGCCCAACGATCATACCAACGACGGCCAGTGGCCCGGCGCCGGCGACATGGGCCAGACCGGTCGCAACGGCGGTGAAGAATCCGCCGATGGCGCCGAAGGCGACCCCCAAGGCGGCCACCGTCCCCACATCCATCTTCTTGGGTTCCGCCGCCTTGGCCTTCTCGGCGTTGGCCACCGCCACTGCGGCACTGGCGAGTTTCTCCGTGGCAGCGCCATCGGCAGCCGCCGCCCGCTTCGCAATCGCCTCTTCGATCATCCGGACAAACTTCTTGTACGGCGACCAGAACGCCTGACGGATGCTGATCGGATTCTCAATGATCTTGGTGATCGTGGCGTCGTAATCCTTGCCACTGCGATCATAGAAAAGGCCGTTACGACCGACGATGAGGTTGTCGCTATCGCCATCGGTAAACGCTGCAACGATCTGGAGTTTCTCCCCAGTGCCGCGCCGCACGCACTCGACGTAGGCCAGATAGGTGCCGGCCAGACCCGCCATCAGGGCATGGCGGCCGGCGTCCTCCACCGAGAGACACAGCCCGCAGGAACGCTGATCGAGGAACAGCGTGCCGGCTTGGAAGATCGCCGGGGCGCCGCCGTCGTAGAAGTCCTTGAAGTTGACGAAATTGATGGTGAGGCGATGGAGGTCGCGATTGAGGCGGACCAGTTTCTCCACGGCGGCAATGCCATTGGCTTCCGCCTCCTTGGCCTGGTCGGCGACGATCAGTTCCGCCAGCTTCTTCTGGCTGGATCCGCCGAGCAGATCCCGCACCCGGGCGAGGCCGAGTTTTTCCGTGGTCGCGCCGCTCTTACCGGCGACCCAGGCGCTATAGAGAGCCAGTTTGCCCTGAACCGCCGCCCAATCGGCTTCGGAAAGTTCCGCCTTCACCCCGAGCAGCGGCGTGATCGCCGCGCTCACCAGGGTTCCCACCGCGCCCGCGTGGGCCGGATTGAGGGCACCCTGGAGGGGCAGCGACCGGCCCGGGGCGATCTGGGCCAGGGGGAAGTTGGCCACTTCGCTGGCGTTGAGGGACAGCTCCTTACCGGCGATCGCGGCGTAGTCCTCTTCCTTGCGATTGAGCAGCGCCGCCGAGCGGGCGTCGAAGGCCGCCAGACGGCAGCGACCGAAGAAGTCGTCGACCTTGCTCTTGATGGCGGCGACCGCCGCGACCGCCGCGGCAGTATCGGCGCCGAGCGGCAGAATGCCCTTCGGATCCGCTTCGGCCTTGGCCTGCCACTCACTGAAGGCCTTCGCGTCCGCGAAGAAGCCGTCCACTTTCGCCTGATGGAGACCCGGTTTGCCTGAACGATCCGGCACGGTCCCCACGACGCTGCTGATATCCGCAAAGGCAGCCTTCAGCGCGTCGTCGGAGCAGGATTCCGCAATGATTACGCCATCGCCATTGAAGGTGGTGTTGGCGAAAATCTTATTCGCGTCACTGACATCCGCCACGGACAGGCCCTTGGCGTCCTTGCGTCCGAGGAACTGAGCGATCTGCCGAGCGGAAGCCGCGATGGCGGGATCGGCGATGGCATCGAACGCCAGGGTGTCGGACTCCGCGATTAGGACGTCCGGGTTTTTCAGGGCGCCGGTGGCAAACTTGGCCGCGGCGATCAATTCGGGGGCGCGAATCCGGCCGTCCTTGTCGGTGTCGATCAACTCCGCTGTGCGTTTGTCGAACTCAATGCCCGTGGTCGGACACGCGAGCGCCGTCCAGAGCTTTTGATCGAGCTGGTCGAGGTTGGCAAGATCGGCCCCGGTCTCGATTTTGACCTGATCGAAGCCGCCGGCGCGGAAGAATTTCCAAGGGTGGGACATAGCGTGAACAAATTACTGCTCGTGATTGCGACGAATACCGGCAGAGCGCCGGAAGACAAGCCGCACCTTCGGTTCCCGTCCCAAGTCCGGCAACGGCAATTTCGTGCCGGGAGACCCTACAAACCGCCGAAACGCCGATGTCGGCGGGCATACTCCTCAAGGGCCTCGAACAGATGCGCCTTGCGGAACTCCGGCCAAAGGGTCGGGGTAATGACAAACTCGGCGTAGCTCAACTGCCAGAGCAGAAAATTGCTGATGCGCATTTCCCCGCTGGTGCGGATCATCAGGTCGGGGTCGGGATAGTGCCGGGTGTAGAGATGTTCGTGAAACACCCGCTCGTTGATCTCGGCCGGATCGAGACTGCCCGCCTTGACCTTGTCGGCCAACTGTCGCGTCGCCTCGATCAACTCCGTCCGTCCGCCATAGCTCAGGGCCAGAACCAGGGTCAGGCCGTTGTTTCGGGCGGTCGCTGCCTGGGTTTTCTTCAACTGCTGCTGCACCGCCTCCGGCAGGCGCCAGATCTGGCCGATGGCCTCCAACCGAACGTTGTTCTTGTTCAGCTCCCCGATCTCGTTCTTCAGGAACCGCTGAAGGTACTTCATCAAGGTATCGACCTCATCCTTGGGCCGATTCCAATTCTCGACGGAAAAAGCGTAGAGCGTCAGATATTTGATGCCGACCTCACCGCAGGCCCGGAGAATCGCCCGGACGGACTCCACACCCTGTCGGTGCCCTTCCACCCGGGGCAGGCCCCGCTGTTTCGCCCAGCGTCCATTGCCGTCCATGATGACCGCCACATGGGTGGGTAAATTGGCGACCGCTGCGGGGGAAAGGCGGAGTTCAGCACTCATGAGATGACGATTGCGGCGAGGGCGCAACGCCTGAAGTGCGGGTCCGGCGTTCTAATCCAGGGTCAGCCATCGCTTTCATCCGGAACTCCGACCCGGGAAGAACCCTTGGGTTCAATCCCGGGCCCGGGCGAATCAAACGGTCAGATTGGCCGGCTCGATCTGGTCGATGCGCAGCCGGCGCCGCGACGGCTCGTCGCCGCCGAATTGAACCTCCGTGCCGACCGGCTTGTACATCAGCGATTGTGCCAAGGGCGACATATAGCTGAGCCGACTGTTGTCGGGATCGCCGTCCCAGGCACCCACGAGCGTGTACACATCCGTCCGGCCGGCGGTCATGTCCGTGACGGTGACCTTGGTGCCCGGGCTGACGACGTCGGTGCGGGGATTGACGAAATCCGTGCCCCGAGCGCGGCTCAATTCACGTTCGATTTCACCCTTGCGGCGGTTCAGGACTTTCTGGGTCTCCTTGGCGGACTTGTACTCGTGATTCTCGCGCAAGTCCCCGTAACTCCGGGCCAGGGCGATGTCCTTGACGTTGGCCGGGATGTCCTTCTCCACGAGCTTCTGGTACTCGGACTTGCGGCGCTCGAGGCTCGGCCAGCTGACCAGAATCGTGTGATCCTCCTTCTTGTCGCCGCCGGTGATCATGCTCTGCACCTGCGGATAGACCCGAACAATGCGCGCCAGGAGCGACCGCTTGTCCATGTCGTCAAACACGGGCGACAACTGGAGATTCCGGGTGAGATCGCGAACGACTTCCACGTCGGCGGAGCCGATCAGTTCCGGGAGCAATTCCTGATCTTCCAGGATGAAATCGTGGAGGCGGGTGGTCTTGCGTTCGTTGAACGCGTCCCGTTCCATGGCGCTGAGCATCGCCCGGAAGACTTCGGGTCCGAGGATGTCCGCGAAGTGATCGCCCCGTTCCTTGCCAAGCCAGAGGAGCAGTTCGCTGGCGGCGCCGTGCTGACTGATGAGCTTGGCGAGGGTTTCCTTGAGCAAGGGACCCTTCTTGTCCACGAGCAGGATGCGGGCACATTCCCCGGCGAGTTTGGCGGGTACCAGATTGAGCATCAGGACCACCAGCGACGACCACTCGGGGTTGTGATCGCGGAAGGATTCCAGCGCCCGACGATGCTTGGGGGTGGCGAGCTCGGTGAAGAACTCCACGAGGCGCGGGTTGAGGGACCAGACATCCTTGGCCAGGAGCTCATCCGGGGCCGCCTCCGGGAGGCTGGCGGCAGACCGGAGGTCATCGCGCAGGAAAATCGCTTCCAGAGCCAGAGCCGTCTGGGTGTGCAGATGCGACCGGATATCGTGGTTCAAGGTGGCCAGCACCTCGTTCAGCATCTGCTTGTCGCGGATGTCATCGACGCTCTTCAGCATCTCGGCCACGACCGTCAGCTTGTTCTTCAAGCCCCGGGCGGTCTTGAAATCACTGCCCAATCGATCGCCGATGCCGACCTCGGCCTCGGTGAACAGAATCGCATCGGTCTTCTTGGCGGGCACCGTGAAGTGTCCGTCGCGCTTCATTTCCGAACGCGCCACTTCCCACCACTTCTTCCAGTCGGAACCAATGACGTCGGGGACCAAGGCGTTCATGATCTGGTCGGCGCTGGCCTTGCCACCCATGGAACGGAGGACGGTTTTCACCACCGCCAGGTGATGGAGCGCGGCCTCCTGCTTCAATCCGGCCAGGTCCGTGTGCTTGCGCACCAGGATGTGATCGGGCGTGATCGCCTTCAGGCTTTCCGCCGAAAACACCAGATCCATGGTGTGCCCCGCCTTGGTGATGAAATCGATATTCAGGCGGCCGAGGGCGGCATCGAGGGCGGTAATCCGGCCGAAACCCCAGCTCTTGTGCTGGCAAAAGCCCGCTTGCACGAGCGCAAGCAGCGGTTCGATATGCTGTTTCTGAATCTTTCCGGCGGCGACCAGTTTTTCGAGTTCGTCTCTCATGGCAAAAGTAGGCGGTAGCAAGTGACGTTTCCGTTTCTGGCTGACACAATGGCCGGATGGGAGCGACTAGACCAAGAATAATCGCCTATCATGCGTTGCGCCGCTTGGAAGTCCCCGGGGACTTCCTGGAGCATCGGCTGGAGGCAGATGCGGATTTTCGTGCCCTGCCGCCCGATGATCGGCGGCTGGCGCAGGAGCTGGTATTCGGCGTTTTGCGACGCCGGGCGACGCTCGACTGGCTGGTGCAGCGGCGTACCGACGGGCGTCGGCAACGCCCGGAGATCCGCATCCTCCTGCACCTCGGACTCTACCAACTGCTCTACCTGGACCGGATTCCCGCGCACGCCGCCGTACACGAAACGGTGGAGCTGGCCCGGGCCGGCGGCTTGTCGGCCCAAACCGGATTTCTGAACGCCGTGCTCCGCGGGACCGTGCGGGACCTGCCGGCCACCCGTCAGGCGCTTGCCGATCTGGCCGCCACGGATCCGGCCACCGCCACCTCGCATCCGGCGTGGTTGGTCGACCGTTGGCGCGAAATCCTGACTCCCCCCGATTTGGCCCGGCTGTTGGAACTTAACAATCTGCCGCCTCCAACCTTCGCCCGGGTCAACCGGCTGCGGACCGACGCCGCGGCCCTGGCCCGCGTCTGGGAGGCCGAAGGGGTGCGGGCGACGGCGCGGGAATTTCCCTGGTCGGGACCCGAGCAGCTCTTTGAATTGCAGGAGCACCCGTCGCTGGCATCCCTGGGCAGCTTCCAGCGGGGCGAATTCTACGTGCAGGATCCCAGCACCCTCCTCGCCGTGACCCTGCTCGATCCCCAGCCCGGGGAATCCATCCTGGATGCCTGCGCCGCGCCCGGGGGCAAAACCACGCTCATCGCCAGTCGTCTGCAAAACCGCGGCCGGATCCAAGCCGAGGACGTCAGCCCGGACCGCTTGCGGTTGGTCGAGGAGAATGTGGCCCGGCTCGGAGTGACGTGTGTCGTAGTGAAAGCCGTTTCGGCGAACCCCGATCCGGCGGGTGAAGCGGAGACGGCGCTGTTCGACCGGATCCTGATCGATGCCCCGTGTTCCAATACCGGGGTGTTCCGGCGACGGGTCGAAGCCCGCTGGCGTCTGCAGCCGGACGTGCTCGAGCGTCTGCGGCGGGAGCAGGCCGAAATTCTCCACGCCGTGAGTCGACGGGTGCGGCCGGGCGGCGTGCTGGTCTATTCCACGTGCAGTCTCGAGCGTGAGGAGAACGCGGCACAGGTGTCCGAGTTTTTAAGTCGCGAGTCCGCCTTCGAATGGGAGGCCAGCCAGGAAGTGCTGCCCTGGCGCGACGGCGTGGACGGGGCCTTCGCCGCCCGTTTGCGGCGGAAATAGGGCGCAGTCGGACCGGCGAACGTTCGGGGCGGAAGCGACGGCGATGAGTCCCGGCCCGGCCTGGTCCGGAGCCGGGAGTCACCCAAAGGCAAATGATGAAGACCGATGTTCAAACTCCGGGCCGCCGGGAAATCAGTTCCGTGCGGGCCGCCCTGCCGTGGATGGTTGGCGCGGTCGGCGCCTTCCATCTCGCGTTTCATCTGTCCCCGGTCTGGTGGTTGGTCCTCGGCTATTTGGGATGTCTGTTTGAACTCCGGCGGCTCGCCACGGCACGGCACGCATTCTACCTGGGGCTGGTCGTCGGTCTCGGCGTGTTTGTTCCGGCGACGACCTTTTTGTGGACGATTTTCAGTGCGGCGGCGATTCCGCTCTGGTGCATCCTGGCACTCTTTCACGCCGTCTTTCTGCTCGCGCTGCAGCAGGTGGAAACCCGTTGGGGGGGACGCTGGGCGGTGGTCCTCGCGCCCATCCTGTGGTGTGGTATCGAATATTTTCGCAGTGAAGTCTGGTGGCTGCGGTTTTCATGGCTGACCGCGGGGAGCCTGCTCGGGGCGGACCAGGCCCACTGGCTGCGAACCCTGGGCGTTTACGGTGCCGGGGCGGTCTTCATGGCGTTTGTCGCCGTCGGACTCGGCTGGCCGATGACCGGCAAACACCCCCAATTGCGACGGGGCGGCGTCCTCCTGCTCACCGTATTCTGTGTCGGATTGCTACCCCGCCTCCCCGCCGGTCCGAGTCCCCGGGGCGGCGAACGCGTAACGGTCGGCGGAGTCCAGTTGGAGTTCCCCGGGGTCCCGGAGGTCGTGGCGGCACTCGACGCTCTGATCCGGGAACGCCCGCAGGTGCAGCTCATCGTGCTCAGTGAATACACCTTCGACGGACCGATCCCCGCCAACGTCCGGCAATGGTGTCGCAAGCATGGCAAATGGTTGGTCGCCGGCGGCAAGCAACCCATCGACTCCGCCAGCCCGGCGGACGACAAGGGTCGGCCCCGGCAACTAAGTCTGGGCTCGGGCGGCGCGGCGGAGAGCTATTACAACACGGCCTTCGTGGTGAGTACGAACGGCGAAGTGGTTTTTTCCCAGGCCAAGTCGCGCCCCATTCAGTTCTTCAAGGATGGCGAACCGGCACCGGAACAGCGGCTATGGGACTCGCCCTGGGGCCGCCTCGGCATTGCGATCTGTTACGACGTCAGTTACCGGCAGGTGATGGATCGATTGGTCCGGATGGGCGCCCAAGCGCTGATTGTTCCAACGATGGACGTCGAACAGTGGGGTGACGCGGAACATCGGCTGAACGCGCGGATGGCCGTGCTCCGGGCGGCGGAGTACCAACTGCCCCTGTTTCGCGTCGCGAGTTCGGGCATCTCGCAACTGGTGGGTCCCGAGGGACGGACCCAGGCAACGGCCGCGTTTCCCGGCGCGGGTGATCGAATTTTTGGTGAGCTGCAACCGGTACCGTCGGGCGGCCGGATTCCCCTCGATGCCGGACTGGCGCCGGGTTGCCTCTATCTGTCAGGAGCCGCCCTGGCCGCCCTTGGTTGGAGTTCCCGACGGAGCTGGCGGTCGTCAGCCGGTCGGGCCGTGACCGATGCGAAACCGCCGAATGCAGAAGAACATGACTGATTCCCAACGTGAACCGACAACGCAGCCTTGGACCCGGGTCTGGGCGAAGGTTCGACCCCGTCCGTTTCATCGTCGGCGGGCGCCGCTCGGACTGCAGCTTGCCCGCTGGGGCGATGTCTCTACCGTAGACGCGATGATTCGTAATTCCGGGTGGGCTTTGTTGGCGTGGGCCTGGGTGGGACTGCACAGCGTGCAGGCACAGGTGGAGCTCAAGATTGAGGTGCCGCAAACCCAGTTCCTGGCGGGTGAGCGCCTGGATACCGTGGCCCGGTTCAGCAATTTTTCCGGCAGCCCCATCACTCTCGGAAAGGAACCCGGCTGGCTGCGGTTTCACGTGGAAGATCGCTCGGGCGTGGTGGTCAACAAACTGAGCGAAGTGGAGGAATCCGGCGCCTTCCCCTTGCAACCGGTCGAACGCGGCAGCCTGCGCTTTGATCTGGAGCCGCACTTCAAACTGGATCAGCCCGGCCGCTACCGCGTTTACGCCGTGGCGCAACTTCCCGGCGGCGAGGAAATCACCAGCCCGGCCGCCACCTTCGAAATCGTCCGCGGCAATCGGGTGGCGGAACAAGCCTACGGATTCAACGCCCCCGATGGCCCCGAACGACGCAAATTCATCCTGCACCAGGTCAATTATCTCCGCGAGGTCCTGCTCTACGTGCGGTGCTGTGACGAACGCGAAGCGACGACCTATAAAGTGACCCGCCTGGGCCGGACCGTGAGCTACACGCAGCCGCAGGAATTTCTCGACTCTGAAAGCCGCTGGCACGTGCTCCATCAGTTTGGCCGGACCGAGTATGGCTATCATGTCTTCGGTCCGGACGGCGCGCTGGAAGTACGGCAGACCTACGTCATCACCGATCGCCGCCCGCAATTGCGTGTGAATGATACCGGGAAAATCGCCGTCATCGGTGGCGCACGTCGTCCTTCGGTCGATGACTTTCCAGCGGCCCCCGCCGGCAAGATCGAGGAAGTGGCGCCGTTCACTCCCGATGACAAACCGAAGCTCGAACGCAAGCCGGATCCTGAAGACCTCCCCAAGAAGGCTCCCAAGGCTGCCAAGACTCCCAAGCCTTCGGCGAAAAAGCCTTGAGGGCGGTCAGTTGAGCGGCTGGATGCGACGGTGGTTGGGTGCCGGTGGCCGGGGCCTCGCCGGGTGGATGGCCGTGTTGGCCGTGGCCCACGGCTCCCCGTGGATTCTGCATTTGAAAAGCGGCGATCGCCTAACGGGGGAGATCGTCGCGGAAAATTCGGAACGTCTCGTTTTGAAATCGTCCCAGCTGGGACGGATCAAGGTGCCCCTGGCGGAGATCGATCACCGCGAGGATCCGACGGCCGCGAAGCCCGCCGCGAGCCCTGCCGCACCCGCTGCACCTGCCGTGGCCGCAGTGGCCGCCAAACCGCTCCCCACGGCGGCGCCCGCCCCAGCATCTGCGACGAACACTGCGGCGAAATCATCCACTCCGATCGTGGTGGGCCTCACGAACGCCCCGGCGCTGGCCTGGTTGATCCCCGGATGGGTCCGCCCGCTGATGACCAACTGGCACGGGAACGTCCAGCTCGGCATGGACCTCGGATTCGGTACCGCCGATCGCCAGACCTTCTATGCCAACGCGAACCTGACCCACGCCTACGATCGATTCCGCAACAACATCAGCCTGCGGTCGGCTTACGGCATCGCGGAATCACCGGTTTCGGTGGCCACACCCAGTGGATCCGTGCAAACCGCGAATTCGCTGGAAGGGTCGTGGAAGACCGACTTCGATCTGGGCAAGCTGCGGAAGATTTACTTGTACCATCAAACGGGCGCTGGCTTCGATGAGATCCGGCGTTACAATCTGCGCTTCGAGGAGGGCGCCGGATTGGGATACAAGTTGATTGATCGCCCGCGCCTGAAGCTGAACACCGAAATGGGTGGTCAGTACCAGCATCTGACCTACCTCAATGGCTCCCGCTTCCTGCCTTTCCTGCCGGATCACGACACGTTTTCCATTCGCGTGGGCGAAAATCTCACGTGGAAGGCCTCGGAAAAGCTCAGCATTACCCAACGCCTGCAGATCACACCCAACGTGCAGGACGTCGGCGATTTCCGCGCCCGCTTCGATCTCAGCATGAGCTATCCGCTGCTGAAACGGGTCACCCTGAGTCTCAACGTCTTTGATGAATATGAAGCGCGCCCGGCCGGCTTGGTGGAGAAGAATCAGCTCCAGATTCAGTCCACGGTCGGAATAACCTTCTGAGTCTTCTTAATGCCGGCTTAAGGTGAGCTGAGCGAGGGTACCGGAGGTTCCCCCCGGAGCCACGGATGGGTTCATGGTCCCGGGGGGTATCCCGGACCGGAAAACCTATGAGACTTTTGGTGGTGGAAGACGAACCGGATCTTCTCGCCAGCCTGACGAAGGCTTTGCGCGAGGAGGGGTATGCTGTGGATGCCGCCGACGACGGTGAGGCCGGTCTCAGCAAGGCCGAGAACTGGGACTACGACGCCATCGTTCTCGACGTCATGCTGCCCCGCCTGGATGGCTGGGAGCTGTTACGCCGGTTGCGTCGGACGCGCAAGACGCCCGTGCTTTTGTTGACCGCCCGGGATGCCAGTCGTGATCGGGTTCGTGGTTTGGATGCCGGCGCCGACGATTACGTGGTCAAACCCTTCGATCTGGGTGAGCTGCTGGCCCGGGTCCGGGCCTTGATCCGACGGGCGGCGGGACAGACCAGCAACCTGATCGAGATCGGCCCCGTGACGATCGATACCGCCGCCCGCCGGGTGTTGCGCGACGGCCAGGCGCTGGTCCTCACGGCGCGCGAGTATGCCCTGGTGGAATTTCTGGCGCTGCATCGGGGTGCGGTGGTGACCCGAACCACGTTGTACGAGCACCTGTTCAACGAGGACGACGACACCTTTTCCAACCTGCTGGACGTGCATGTATCCAACGTCCGGAAGAAGCTGGGGGCGGATTTCATCACGACCCGGCGGGGACATGGCTATTGCCTCGAATGAAAGGCTTCGCCTCCATCCGTTGGCGCCTGCAGATCTGGCACGGATTGATTCTGGTGCTGGTGCTGGCGGGCTTCGGGATCACCGCCTGGGAATTGGTGCGGGCCAACGAACTGCGGCGCATCGATGCGGACCTGAGCGAACGGCGATCCGCGATCCTGGCCTCGCTGCGTCGGGCCCGCGAAGACGGTCCGCCGCCGCGGGGGCTGCCGCCACTCCGGGGTTCGACGGACGGGGAGGGATCGCGACCACGCGACCGGGGGGAGTTCCCTCCGCCGCCACCGCGGGATTTCCGATTGGGCGGACGGGATGTGGGTTTGTTCGAAGGGAGTGACCGGAATGCCTACTACTATGCTCTTTGGGTTCGCGACGGCACGGAGCTCGCCCGTTCCGCCGCCGCACCTCCCGGTCTCACGCGGCCGGATCCGGCGGCGGCGACGAACACGATCCGTATGATCGGCACCCGCCGCGAGCTCTTCGAGTACACGCGTCCGGGAGAGTGCGTCCTGGTCGGATTGGACATTGCGCCGCAAATGGCGGGACTGCGGCGTTTCGCGTGGCCTTTATTGCTGGCCGGCGGCGCCATCCTGGCGCTGGGGGTGGCGGGTGGCGGATGGCTTTTGAATCGGGCGCTGCGGCCCATCGCCCAGATCTCCTCGACCGCCACCAAGATCGCGGTCGGGGATCTTTCCCAACGAATTCCCATCGCGGAGACGGAGGATGAACTGGGAGAACTCGCGGGGGTTTTGAATTCCACGTTTGCGCGCCTGGAAACCTCTTTTGCCCAGCAAGCCCGTTTCACAGCCGACGCGTCCCATGAACTTCGCACGCCGGTGACCGTGCTGTTATCGCAGATTCAAACCACTCTCGCCCGCGAACGCACGGCGACGGAATACCGGGACTTACTCGAAGCCTGTCAGCGAACGGCTCAGCGCATGCGACGGCTGATGGAATCCCTGCTGGAGCTGGCCCGGTTTGATGCCGGACAGGAGCCACTGAAGCGCGCCCCGCTCAATCTTGCGCAGGTGGCAGAGGAAAGTTTGGAGCTCATCCAACCGCTCGCGGCGGACCGGGGTTTGAAGCTCGGCACGGACCTGTCGACCGCCCGGTGCGAAGGCGATGCCAGCCGTCTGGGCCAGGTCATTACCAACCTCCTCACCAACGCGGTGCAGTACAACCGGAGCGGCGGCGAGATCCGGGTCACCACTGGGACCGACCAGGAGTCGGCGATGCTGCGGGTGCAAGATACCGGTGTCGGCATGGCGCCGGCGGATTGCGAACGGGTTTTTGAACGCTTTTTCCGGGTCGATGCCGCCCGCACGACCGGGGCGGGGCGAACTGGATTGGGACTGGCGATCGTCAAAGCGATCGTGGAGGCGCACGGTGGGACGGTGTCGGTCAGCAGCGTTCCGGGTGAAGGCACGGTTTTCACCGTGCGCCTGCCACGGCGTTGAACCGGCGGGTGACGGGCTGATCCGAAGCGCGTGTTTGTCGTTTGATCCGCTCCAACTCGGTTTAGCGTCCGGCCGGTCTTCGCGAATTTATGTTGTTTCCCCGCCCGCCTTCGCCGGTGTGTGCGCCCCGGGTGGTCATCACCGGAGCGGGCATCGTCACGCCCCTCGGCGTGGGCTGGACCGTCAACGCCGAAGGATTCCGGACCGGCCGTCGCGCCATCGGGCCGGTTTCGGTTTTTTCCGCCGCCCGCCAGCGAACCCAACAGGCGGGCGAAGTTGTTCTGCCGACCACCCTACCCGCGACCGGCTTGGGGACCCGACAGGAACAGCGCCTGGATCGTGCGGCCCGACTCCTGTTGCTGGCGGCCGTGGAAGCCTGGCAGCAGGCGGGTTGGCACCACGACGACGGCGGGGGCTGGCGCTCACACCTGCCGTTGGTGCTCGGAACCACTTCGGCCGGGATGGGGCAGGGCGAGGACTTCTTCCGGCGCACGATTCGCGCGGGCGCATCGCGTCGCGGGCAGGCCACGCGCATCGGGCAGTATCAGGCGCCCCAACAGGCCCGGGATCTCATGCACGCCCTCGATTTCTCGGGGTCCGCCACCTTCATCGCCAACGCTTGCGCTTCCGGCGCGAATGCCGTGGGACACGCCTGCGAACTCATTCGCAGCGGCCGGTCCCAACGGGTGCTGGCGGGCGGGTACGATGCGCTCAGCGAACTCGTGTTCGCCGGTTTTGATTCGCTGCAGGCGCTCTCCCTGACCTCCTGCCGTCCGTTTGCCGCAAAGCGGGACGGATTGGCGCTGGGCGAAGGCGCCGCCGTTATGACCTTGGAATCACTGGAGTCCGCCCAGGCTCGCGGGGCCACCCTCCTGGGGGAGATCGTAGGGTACGGCGCCGCCACGGACGTACATCATCTGACCCAGCCGCATCCGCAGGGAGACGCGGCCCTGCTGACGATGAACGCGGCATGCCGACAGGCGGGCATCCAACCGGCAGACATTGGCTACTTGAACGCCCACGGCACCGGAACACCGCTCAATGACGGGGCGGAAGCACTGGCGATTAATCGGTGGGCCGGGGAACTTGCCGACCGCATCCCGGTAAGTTCCACCAAGGCGGGCATCGGGCATCTGCTCGGTGCGGCGGGGGCGGTGGAGACGGTGATTTGTCTGATGGCGCTGGGTGGCGCTTGGCTGCCGCCGGAATTGGAATTGGGCGAGGTCGATCCGGTCTGCCGTTTCCCGATCGTGCAGGCGCCGACCGACGCTGACTTCGAATACGCGTTGACCAACTCCTTTGGCTTCGGCGGGGCCAACGCCAGCCTGGTATTGCGGAGGTGGCCGACATGAACCGGGTCTACGTGCACGGATGGGGCGCGGTTTCACCCGCCGGGTGGGGATGCGGATCGCTCGTCGACGCGCTAAACGCGGGCGTCGCCCTGACGACGACTCCGACGGCGGGGCCGAATGGCGCGATGTTGCCCGGCCGTCGCGTGCCCACTCCGACACCCCGGCCGGCCTGGATGGCGCAGGCGCGGTTGCGTCGATCCAGCCTCATCAGCCAGTTCACCGTGGGGGCCGTTCTGGAAGCGTTGGCGCAGGCGGAGGCGGGGCCGGCGGGACCGATCGAGCGCGCACGGTTGGGAGTCGTGTTCAATGTGTTTGGTGGCAGCGTCATTTATTCGCGGCGCTTTTTTGAGGAAGTGCTGGTGAATCCGGCACAGGCCAGTCCGCTGCTGTTTCCGGAGACGGTCTTCAATGCCCCGGCCTCCCACCTTGCCGCCGTACTCGGCAGTCGGGCCCCGAATCATACGCTGGTCAGCGATCAATCGGGTTTTCTTCAGGGTCTGTCCGTGGCCGCGGACTGGCTGGCGGACGGCAACCTGGAAGCGTGTGTCGTGGTGGGGGCGGAGGAGTGGGATTGGTCGGTGGCGGTGGCGGCGCGGTTGTTTGATCGGGCGTCCACGTTGGGCGAGGGCGCCGGGGCGCTGGTCCTGCGCCGGGCGCCGGGACCCGTGGAACTCCAGGGTCTCAGTGACCCCGTTCCTTATGTTCGCGCCACGACCCGCCGGAGTGCTGCCGGAAAGGTCCGCGATCAACTGCAGCTCGCCTTTCCCACGGCTCGATTCCCTGAATTGCGGGCAACGGCCGTGCTCGGGGATGGCCTGGCGGCCACGGGCGCGTGGGAGTGTGCAGCGGCGGTGGCGGGCGTGGCCGCGGGTGGGAGCGCCCACCAGGGACCCTCGGCGCTCGTAATCACCGGCGCCACACTGCAGGCTCAGGGCGTTTGCTTTGCCCGATCGGGTCCGGCTTGAAAGACCGGCCTTCGGCGACCGGTGGCATCGCCTCAGGCGGTCATTCCCGACTGAACCCAACGAAGGAATCTGGTTACTCCGTGGGCTGCTCCCGCCCGGCTTTGAGATACACCTTGGTGCCGGCCTTGGTGCGATGCCGGTTCTGGGCGTAGTCGTGCTCGCGTTGGCGCTGGGCGGTGGAATCCAATTCGGCTTGGAGTTTGCGGTAACTCTCGTAGCGATCCTTGGGCAGCTTTCCCGCTTCCACCGCCTCTTTTACGGCGCAGCCCGGCTCGGCTCCGTGCGTGCAGTCGCGAAACCGGCAGCGGCTGGCGAATTGCCGAAGTTCGGGAAACGAGTCATCCAGGCCGGTGTCGGCGAGCCACAGATGAAACTCCCGCATGCCGGGGGTGTCGACCACCAGCGTGCCATTCGGCAGCGGGAGAATTTCACGGCGACTCGTGGTATGGCGGCCCTTGGAATCGTCTTCGCGCACGGGCACGGTGCCCTGCACGGCCTCCCCGTACAGACGGTTGACGAGACTGCTCTTGCCCACGCCGCTGGTGCCGAGGAAGCACACGGTCTGGCGCGGCACCAGGAGCGCCCGCAGTTCCCCGAGGCCCTTGCCGGTCCGGGCGCTGGTGACGACCACTTCGGATTCGCCTGCCGTGCGGAGGGCCTCCACGGTGCGGGCCCGCACCGCGTCCCGGAGATCGCACTTGTTCAGCACCACCACCGGCCGCGCCCCCCCCTCGTGCACCATCACGAGAAAACGTTCAAGACGGCGGCAGTTGAAGGTTTGATCCAGGGCCTGGACGATGAAGACCACGTCCACGTTGGCGGCGACCAACTGGGATTCCGCCGCGCGGCCGGTGCTTTGCCGGACCACCCGGGTGCGTCGGGGCAGAACCGCATGAATGATCGCCTTGGCTTCACCGAGTTGAGGTTTGACCGCGACCCAATCCCCCACCTTCGGGAGGTCGGCATTGGAGCGTTTCGTGTGGTGCAGCTTGCCGGCAATGCTCGCGGGTTGTTCGCCGGTTTCGGCGACGACGATGTAGGCGTGCTTGTCTTCGTTCACCACGCGGGCGGCGCTATATCCGCGGGCGGCGTGTCCGGCAAACGCCTCCGCCCACCCTGCATCCCAACCCAACGCCATTAGATCCATCGGTGGGAGCGTATCGCAAGGGCCACGACAAACCCAGATTCTTCCGAAAGGAAAGTCACCGCGCCCAACACGAAGCCAGCCTAGGCATCAATCGCCGCGTACTCCGGCAGGGTTTCGCGAAGGATTTCCCGGATCATCCGCCGTTCGGCCGGGCGCAGGTAGGTGTAACGTGCATCATCCTCCAACGAGCAGAGGATCCCTTTGAGGCGCCGGTAAAAGGCTTCCTTCAACGGCGGGGGGAGGGCGGCGAAAGAGCGGCTGTAGATCAGGGGACTGCAGCGATAGCGATACAACTGAGTCTGCAGATCCAGCTGGCGGAGACTGAGTCCCTGACGACTTTTCGGGCCCGCGGCTTCGTAGGAACGACGAAACGCACCATTTCCCTGCACCCCGCCGGCGGGCAGCGGGGCTTCTTCCTGCAACAGCAGTACATCGAGGAGATCCTGGGCCGTCGAAGCCACCGCGCGCCGGGTGCTGTCGTAAACCGGCTCGGACGTCACCTTCTCGCCCAACCCGCGCTGCACGCCCTGCTGATAGTGCAGCATGCGGCGGACATGATGTCCGGCGCGGGTGATCGCATTGTGCACCGCCAACTGGTGCTCAAAAACCAGCAGCGCCACGATGTCGCTGCCCGGAGCCAGGTAGCCGGTCAGGTCCACCATCGAGGTCAGATTGGTGACGTTGGCGCCCCGGAGACGCTCCTCCGCGGATACATCGCGGCCGTCCGCGGGAACGATGTTGCCCCGGTGGCGCGCGTCCCCATGAAGACCCGTCACATACCAACCTCCCCAGCGATCGGCAAAGGGTGTGGTGAAATCCACCAGGCGCCCGCCCAGTGTGCCGGTGGGCCGGCCCTCGGAATCGACAATCACCGACCGGGCGAACACCGACGGGATATCCCGCACAAAGGTCCCGTGGCACCGGAGACAATCGGAATCCCGCCGGAAACGGTCGGCATGGGATATTTTGGCCGTCTCGGCAATCCGGGGATCGAACGCATAAAACGTGGGCCCCAATTGGGGATCGATGGGCGACAACTCGGCCAGGCCGCCGGGCACCCAGCCCACGTAGATATCGTCGTTAAAATACAAGGCCCGGGGATGCTCCGGACGGATGCGGTCGTTTTGAAAGCTGGTCTGCGAGAACACGAGGATCTGGCTGGCTTCGGAAACCTGAAATTCCCGCAGCAACCACTGGACCCGTTCGCGATCGGTGGTGGCGGGATATTTCGCGGTGCCGGCCGCCAAACGGCCCACCAGATCGGCCACGGCGTCGTGCGGATTGGCCGCCGAATACTCGATCGGCGGCCGCTCAAATTCATCGGTGCCCTGCGCGTCGGCCCGGCCCATAAGCAATACCCAGCCCAGCAGCGGGCCAAGCTTCCCATGAAGCCATCGCGAGAATCCGTGGTTCAGACCCGTCATCTTTTGATCGATAAACGCCAGCCGAAGGCCATCCCACCAAAATCCACCCAGATCCTCCCTGCGACGGTGACCCAGGGTGGATAAGGAGTTCACTTATCAAACCTCGGCGCGGCCGGAGCAGCTGCCGGGCACCCCGCCCACGCCGCTGCGCGTGTGGGCAGGGGAGACGCCGATGACCGATGCCTACTTCGGGGTGGGCGAGAAGGTGCGGAAGTGCATGCCCTGGGCATCCACCAGACCGGCACTGACGGAGATGCCGAAGTATTTCCGCACGGTGTCGAATTCCGGCAGCAGCTTGAAATCGAAGAGGCTGGCGAAATCGCCCTGTCCCATGCCGGATTTCGCCAAGCCGTCGTTGCGCAACATGCCCCAGGTACTGCGCATGGTTTCGCGCTGATTTTCGAAAACAAACAGACCCGTGCCCAGTCCCCCGACCTTTTCCGCCGCCGCGGTCAATTCGGTATTCCCCTTGAGCGATTTCCCGGAACCTTCGGCGCTGCGGATGTACTCCTCCACCATGGCCGGTTGCCGACTAAAGGCGACATAGCCACCGCTGCCGACGTATTCCAGTTTGGAGTCGGGTTTGCCCGGCATCGGCAGGGGCAGGCTCTGGATCTTTTTCCCGGCCACTTCCCGTTCCTTGCCGGCCGCACCCCCGGGCGCGAGACCCGTCAGCGCCTTGATGCCACCGATCAAATCCTCCGTGCCCGGGGACGACAACAGAGTCAACGTCGGGGCATTCTGCAGGTCCTCCACCTTGGTTCCCGTGGCGGGGCGCTGGTACATGATCAGGTCGTCACCCAGATTGTTAAACAGGGATTTCCGCAGATCGAAATTGGGATCCTTGTCCTTGCCGGCGGCACCGACGACCATGTTGAACATTCCGCCCATTTGGGGTGACAACGCCTGCAGGGATTCCTCCAGGGTGCCGACAAATTTGCGCCAATCAATGCGCACGCGGAGGAACTGCGTCACGTCCGCCGGAACAAAAGGCGTCGGGGCGGAATCCTTGGGGGCAAAGCTGAGCATCTTGAACAGCCCCCGGCGCTCCGCCTCGGGAATGTTCAGGCTAAACTCGCCCCGGGTGCCTTCGGCTTCCGTCCGGGCGGAAAACGTTATGGTCCGCAGACCGCTGAGGCCGATGGCCTTGAAGGCGCCCTGGGCATCGGTGCCGGCGTTCTCGAACATTTCATTGTCCGACAGGGCCTTGGTCAATCCGGTGCTCAAGGGCGTCCAGTGCACCCAGCCGTACATCTGCGCGTCGCGCAGGCGCGGTTCACTGCTGGCAAAGGCCGCTTCGTCGCCCAGGATCGGGATCGTGCCCCCGGCAATCCGCGCCACCAGCTTCTCCAACGGCACCGCGGAATTGGCGATCAATAGGGCCGACTCCACCTGACCGAAAACGTAGGTCTGCTTCGTCGGCTTGGCCGAGGCCGCCTCATCGTCATCTTCGTCCTCCTTCTTGTCACCGGGCTTCGCCGGAGTTGGCGCCTTGGGCTCGATCACCACCGTGGTGAAATCCACATCGCGAATTTTCTCCGTCTTCGGATTCCGCCCGGCCTCAGTGAGCTTCTTGCGAACCTCCTCCAGGCGCGCCTTGAGTTCCGGCGCCTTGTCCTTGGCGTCCAGAATCAGGACCACATGGGGTTCCTTGGTCTTATCGGTACCGTCCCAGCCGTCGGCGATCACGGCCAAAGTCAGCTGCCCTTGCAGCAACGGCAGATAATCGGCGGCCTTGACCCCGAGATCCTTTTCGAAGCGGCCCAGGATCTTTTCCTGGAACTGCGCCGCAAAGTGATCCCGAAACGGCTTGATCGCCGGATCCGCCCAAAGCTTGCCGACCGTACTGCCGGCGGTCTGGGTGGTGCTCGCCGTCCAATCCGGCACGGTGACCACGGCCAGCGTATCCTTCGGAAGCAACTTGGGAGCGGGTGGAATCGCCGCCCCAACCGACAGCGCGGTCAAAAGGATGGCGGACCAGAGGCCGGTGCGGCGGAGAGTGGGCAGGGAAGGAACGCGTCGCTTCATGATCAATGTTGCTCGGATGGTGACACCAATTGTGTTGTCTGCACGGATAGGACCCTGAATCGGTGATTTTGTTTCCCGATTTCGCGGTAAGAGAGGCGTGGGCCCCACCCTCAGGCAAACGTAAGCGCGGCCGGGGCCGCCGCCCGCTTAGACCGCCGTCGCCACCTGACGCAACCAGGGCCAGGTGTAGAGACCGGAGTTATGGCCGTCGGCCCATTGGGGCTGGAGGGCGTAACCGCCCACCGCCACCCAGCGCACCAATTGAAAGGACTGCGCGGTATACGGGCGGGTCGGCGGCTTGTAGGTCGTCCCGAAGATGTCCTTTTCCCCCATGCACGCCGCACAGGGGCAGAATCGCCGCAGAGTTTCGTAGCTGACGAAATTCTCCGAGCCATCCGACCACTTGATCGCGAGTTCCGTGGGGAAGGGCGTGAGATCGACGGGGGAAAGGTCCATGAAATCAGGTGGGAAGAGGGGCCACGGCCGGGCGTTTCAGCCGGATCATTGCTGCCCCGCCCGCGACGGCCGCCATGATCGCGCAGAAGATGAACGGAGCCGTCAGCCGCCAGTGATACAAGGAAGTCGCAATCACCGGACCGACGATACGCGCCAGCGTGCCCGCATTCTGCACCACGCCCATGGTGGCACCCTGCTCGTCCGCGGGGCTGTGCCGGGAAACCAGCCCCATGGTGGGCGGCCGGTTCAGACCGGATCCGCCGGAGAACAACGCCAGCGATCCCAGCATGAGTCCCAATTGCCGCGAAAAGGGCAGCGAAATCAGGGCCACGGCGGCGATGAAGAGGCTGATCCAGACCAGATTCTCGTCCCCGAAATACTTTACCAACGGCCGCACCGCCGCGCCTTGAATCAAGGCACCCGTCAGACCGCAGTAGGCAAACAGGTAGGAGATGTGTTCCTCGTCGAAGTGGAAAAGATCGTTCAACAACAGCGGCAGAACGCTTTCGAAACAACAGAAACTCAGTGTGGCGACGAAATACAGTCCGACCAGAAATCCCACCACCGGTCGCGCCAGGGTGCGTTGAATCAAATCCCAGCGGGCGCGGCGGGGGGCTTCGGTGGCCGCCTGGGCCTTGCGGGTCTCCGGCAGGATCTGGTAGGCCAGAATCAGATTAAAAAGACAGAGCCCCGCCGCCACCATGCCGGGGCCGGCCAACCCGAGGTGTTTGAAGGCGAGGCCACCGATCACGGGTCCAAAAACGAACCCCAATCCAAAGGCCATGCCGATCAACCCCATGCCCCGCGAGCGCTTTTCCGGAGTGGTGACGTCCGCGATGGCCGCCGACGCCACACTGAGATTGGCGCCACAAATCCCCGCAAACAGGCGTGAGCCCAACAGGATGGCCAGCCCCAAGGAACCCTCAAAACGGGCCGAAAGAGCGAACAGGAGATAGGAGCCGACCGCCCCGGCCGTGCTGACCAGCAGCACCGGACGGCGACCGATCCGATCCGACAGCGCCCCCCACCACGGAGCGAAGAGCAGCTGCATCAGCGAATACGAGCCCATCACCGCACCGATCCGCCACCCTTCCGCACCATAGCGCGCGGCATACTTCGGAAGCAGCGGCAGGCAGATGCCGAACCCGATCAGATCAATGAAGACCGTGAGAAAAATAACCAGCAACGGCGAACGAGCCTTCATGGATCAAGTGGCTTGGCGGCGGAAAAATAAGAGGGTCGGCCGGTGCCGCTGCCTCCCCGAACGGGCGATGCGCTTAGGCGAGGCCAGCGTAGACGTGGCTGACGTCGTCGTGATCGTCGAGGGAGTGGAGAAAATCCAGAACCTCGGTGCGCGCGGCGCCTTCGAGATGGGTGGGATTCTTGGCCACCCAGCGCATTTCACTCGCGGTCACGTTCCAGCCCGCGCCCTTCAGCCATTTACTGACGGTGCTCAGGTCCTTCATCTCGGTCAGAAACCGCGCCCCGACACCCTCTTCGGTTTCGCCCTCGAGGGGTTCAACATTTTGCGCTCCGGCCTCGATCGCGTCCCCTTCGGAATCCCGCTTCTTGTCCGGGTGCGTGGCTTCCACCACACCCCAACGATCAAAGAAAAAGCCCATCGAACCGGGCTGTCCGAGCGCGCCGCCCTTGCCAAACAGATGCCGCATGTCGGGCGCGGTACGATTGCGATTGTCGGTCTGGCATTCCACGATCACCGGCACCTTGTGGGGCGCGAAGCCCTCGTAAGTGACCAGCTCGATGGTCATGGCCTCGTCGAGTTGGCCACTGCCTTTCTTGACGGCCCGCTCGATCGTGTCGCGGGTCACACTGGCCTTGCGGGCCTTCTCGACGGCCACGGCCAGTCGAGGGTTGGAGTCCGGTTCCGCGCCGCCCAGTTTGGCAGCGACCATGATTTCGCGGACCAATTTTCCCACCACCTGGCCCTTTTTGTGGGCAGCGGCTTCGCGTCCGGCCTGTTTCCATTGAGCACCCATGAGGGAACCAGTATGAACGAAGATCTTGGCGGCTTCCAAGGGTTCGACGACGAAAGCGTCGCCTCGGGGCCGACGCCGGAGTCCGCTATTCGTAAGCCGAGGGATTCCGCCGGCGGCGCTCGCTGGAACTGGACGGAGTGGACAGGTTCACGCCGATGCCCCGTGAACCCAAGATTTCCGGGGTGACCATTCCACCGGGGCCGGCCTCGTGAAGGGTGGTCTGTCCGGGCAACACCTGTTCGCTGCCGGCAGCGATTCCCAAAATCGACACCCCCGCGGGGCGGGCGCCGGTGTAAACGAAGTGGCCGTTGGCCCCCGGTTCATAAGCCACGGTATCGGTGAAAAACTGTTCCCCCACCCGCGTGGTAAACCGCACCAACTCACCCACGGCAACACCGGTCAGCAGCATGCGAAAGCCATCGCTCAAAATCTCCGTTCCAATGGCTTCGGGGGCCAACACCCGGGACGGAATCCACGTAGTGGTCGCCGACTGTTGGATCTGGCTGAACGTGTCCCGGGGGGAACTCGTTGGGGGGCGCTTGAATTTCTGAACCACCCAATATACCAGACCGCCCACGATCCCGACACAGCCCAAGGGACAGATTAGGCCGAAAATCCCGCTGAGTGCGGGGGGACCCGCGCTGGCAACGGCGGGTGCCGGCACGGGAGCGGGAATCCGGACGGGGCGGACGAGCGCCGGGGAGGCCGCTGCTGGGAGCGCTGGTACCGGGGGAGTTGCCACGGGCGCCTCCACGGGTTTGGGCGCGCCAGCACCGGCCGGCGAGGACACCGGCAGGGACACCCGGAACCCATTGTCCGCATTCCGGCTCTTCGGATCGTTGCGGTACCGCGCGGCCACGCGGGCGTGTTTCGCATCCCGGAGCCAGGAACCACCCCGCAGGACGCGCCGGGGTTTGTCGCCCACCGGAGCACTGGACAGCCACGGATCGACGAATGCCGTAGTCCCGGCCGGGGCGTACGGTCCATACCAATCGCGGCACCACTCGGCAACGTTCCCGCCGAGATCGTGGAAGCCCCAGCGATTGGCCGCCTTTTGGGCCACCGGTTGGGTTCCCCGGGAGCTGTTCCCCTTGGACCAGGCCACCGCGTCGGCGGCCATACCGCCCGGCCAAACGGTGTCTTCTCCCGCCCGCGCCGCGTATTCCCATTGCGCCTCCGTCGGCAGATCAAAAGCCTGCCCGGTCCGCTGTTGCATCCAACGACAGAAAGCCAGGGCATCCTCGTACGTGACACCGGTCACCGGATGTTCGTCGGTTTGGGGAAAGCCCGGATGCCGCCAGTTGAATTCCCGTCGCTGCACCAACTGGGTGCCGTCCCAACCAAAGCCGCCGCTCGCACCCTTCTCGGATTCTGTCCGGTAATTCGTGGCGGCGACAAACCGGGTGAATTGGCCCACGGTGACCTCGATGGTGCCCAGATAGAAATCCTTCGTGAGAGTGACGGTGCGGGGATACTCGTCGTCGCTACGATCCGCCTCGGTCAGGGGCGATCCCTGAGTGAAACTCCCGACGCGCACCCAACGCACCTCCAACTTCTGTCCGGCACCCAGATCAAAGGACTGCGTGGGCGCCGGCTGGGCGAGCAGGGTGGTCGCGGCCAGGATGGCAGCGCCCAAAGCGCGGACGACGATGCCCCGGCCGTGAGGAGTCCCGGGGAAACGTAGCGAGGGAGACATACCGCCCGTTTGTGCCACGAAGCCGCCGGCGGGGCGACTCAAAAGCGAGGTTAAATTTCCTCTTCCAGTCCGTTCGGCCGCCCATCCACGCAGTTCCCCCGCTGCACTGCAGCGGGGCGCCCGTCCGCTCAGTGGCCGGCAAAGAGCCACCAGAGCGCCGCGGCGATTCCGGCCAACACGAGCAGGCCGACGGCCGTCTGGATGACCCATTTACCGATCTTCCACGCGACCCACAGCACCCCGAAAACCAAGATCAACGCGCCGACGCCGAGCGCGAGGAGTTGCGGCTGGTTCAAGGGCGTGGCGGCCATGTTCGCGGACCCGTTCGAGCGACCGGGTCGGAAGCCTTACGCGGCGGACGTCGCCACCGGTGCGGGAGCGCCATGCTGCCGCAGGATTTCCGCCCCGCGGCGCAACATCCGTTCCGTCACCTCCCAGCCCAGGCAGGCATCGGTGATACTGACCCCGTAACGGAGTTCGGCGGCCGGCTTCAAAGGCTGACTGCCCTCAAACAAATGGCTTTCGAGCATGACACCGATCATCGGCTGACACCCTTCGGCCCGCTGGGCGATCAAGTTCAACCAGACCTCCTCCTGTTTGGCGTGCTGTTTGCCGGAGTTGGCATGGGAACAATCCACCATCAATCCGTCCGGCAATCCCGCCTTGCGCAGCTGCTCGCCCGCCTCGGCAATCGACGCGGCGTCGTAATTGGTCCGGGCCCGGCCCCCGCGCAGGACCACATGCCCGTCCTCGTTACCCGCCGTTTGCACGACGGAAACATTGCCGGTCTCATTGATCCCGAGGAAATGGTGGGGATGCCGGGCCGACATCATCGCATCGAACGCGATCTGCAGCGATCCGTCCGTCCCGTTCTTGAAGCCGACGGGCATGGAGAGGCCGCTGGCCATCTCGCGGTGCGTCTGGCTTTCGGTCGTGCGGGCGCCGATGGCGGCCCAGGTGACGAGTTCCGCGAGGTACTGCGGAACCACCGGGTCGAGGAATTCCGTCGCGGCCGGCATGCCGAGTTCGTTGACCGCGAGCAAGAGGCGCCGACCCACGCGCAAGCCGGTATCGACATCATAGGAACCATCCATGTGCGGATCGTTGATCAGACCCTTCCAACCGATGGTGGTGCGGGGCTTTTCGAAGTAGACGCGCATGACCAGCAGGAACTGGTCGGCCACCGCCGGTTGCAGGGCGACGAGGCGGCGTGCGTACTCCATGGCGGCGTTGGGATCGTGGATGGAGCAGGGCCCGACCACCACCAGCAGGCGGGGATCCCGCCGACGCAGGATGGCGCGGACGGCGTCGCGGCCGGCGACAACCGTGGCATTGGCGGGTTCCGACATCGGCAGTGCGGCCTTCAACTCGCGGGGAGCGAGCAGCGGGCGGTTACTGACAACGCGGAGATCATTCGTACGTTGCATCGTGGGGGAAAAGGTAGCCGGAAGTATCGGTTTGAACAGCGAAGGTGCAGCAGCGCTTGGGAAACGAGACTTGCGCCGGTCCGATGAACCCCGTCCCCGGGGGCCGAAATACTGCGCTTGACCTGCTGCCCTCGGCCCGCTTCCGTAAATCCAGCATGAACCTGGCGTTCACCGTCACTGCCTTCGCCGCCACCGCTGCCACTCCGGCCGCGGCCGGTGCTCGAGCTTGCGGCGCCGCCGGTCTGACGGTCGGAGCCTGAGTCTCCCAGGCACCCCGCCGTTTTTTCCGGTTCCCGTTCCCCTGGCAGCCTTTGCGTTGCATTTCGGGGTTCCGTGGCGCCGTTTTTTCCGCTTTACTCCACCATTCCGTATCCTGTCATTATGTCCCGTCCCGAGTCCACCCCATCGTCCGTGTCCGTCCGCAATTTCGTCGCGGAGCACGTCGCCGGCATTCCGCGTTCCGGCATCCGTGACTTCTTCGACGTCGTCCAACGCATGCCCGACGCCATTTCCCTCGGCGTGGGCGAGCCGGACTTCGCCACCCCGTGGCACATCCGCGAAGCCGCCATCTACGCCCTCGAGCGGGGTCGCACGCAGTACACGGCCAACATGGGTCTGCTCAAACTGCGCGAGGGCATCGCCGATTACGTCCAACGGAAATTTGGTCTCCAGTATTCCCCGCAATCCCAGGTGCTCGTCACCGTCGGGGTCAGCGAGGCGCTGGATCTGGCGTTGCGCGCCGTGTTGAATCCGGGCGACGAAGTCATCTACCACGAGCCGTGCTATGTCAGCTACGCCCCCAGCGTGGTGCTCGCACACGCCAAGCCCGTACCGGTGGCCTGTCGCCCGGAGGACGGATTCAGCGTCACGGCCAAGGCCATCGAGGCGGTCATCACGCCCCGCTCGAAGGTCCTGATGCTTTCGTTCCCCACCAATCCCACCGGCGGCACCATGACGCGCGAACAGTTGCTGGAGATCGCCGCCGTGGTCCGGCGCCACGATCTGCTGGTGCTGACCGACGAAATCTATTCGGAACTCACCTTTGAAGGCGAGCACGTCTCCATCGCCAGCCTGCCGGGAATGCTGGAACGGACGATCTTTCTGCACGGATTTTCCAAGGCTTTCGCCATGACCGGTTTCCGCATCGGCTACGCGTGCGGGCCGGCGGATCTGATCGAGGCGATGATGAAGGTGCATCAATATGCCATCATGTGCGCCAGCATCATTGCCCAGGAGGCGGCCATCGAGGCGCTCGCCCGCGGTGATCGTGCGGCGGAACAGATGCGTGAGGAATACAAGCGTCGGCGGAATTATATCGTCGGCGCCTTGAATCAGATGGGCTTGAAATGCCATCTGCCCCGCGGTTCCTTCTACGCTTTCCCCGACATCCGCGGCACCGGCCTGGGCTCCAAGGATTTTGCGGTCCGGCTCCTTCAGGAGGAGAAGGTGGCCGCCGTACCGGGTGGCGCGTTTGGTCCGAGCGGCGAAGGCTTTCTCCGCATGTGCTTTGCCACCGCGTTTGAGCAGATCCAGATCGCCATGGATCGCACCGCGAAATTCGTCGAGCGGACCCGCCGGGGTTGAGTTGAGCTTTGACTCGCCCTCAGATCGCGCCCATAGGGGTTCATTCCTATGCGCGCGATCGCTGCCCTCGTGGCCCGTACCGGGCTACTCCTGTTGCTTCTGTCCGGTAGCCGGGGCCTTCCCCAGGACGTCGGAAGCGTTGGTCCTGTCGTCATCAGCCAGACCCCCGCCCCGGGCTTCATCAACTCCCTGACGACGATCACCGTGACGTTTGATCGTCCGGTGGTGGGCGTCGCAGCGTCCCAATTCCTGCTCAACGGCTCCCCGGCCCAGAGTGTCTCGGGCACCGGCGCCGCCTATACCTTCACCTTCAGCCAACCCGCGTTTGGCCCGGTGGATGTCACGTGGGGGCCGCTGCACCAGATCTACGACACCGCCGTTCCGCCCAATCGTTTCGCCCAGACGGCACCGGGTGCGGCGTGGTCCTATCAACTTACCGATCCCGCCGGCCCCCGTTTGGTGGGTCGCCTGCCTTCCGCCGGAGTGACGTTGCGCCGTCTCTCCGAGGTGGAAGTCCGATTCGCCCTACCAGTTCGCAATGTCGCAGCCCGGGCGCTGCGGCTCAATGGTGTTCCCGCCCTCACGGTCACCGGCGTGGGCGCCGGACCCTATCGCTTTCGGTTTCCCGATGCCCCGGCCGGTTCCGTGGATGTCACCTGGGCGACGGATCACGGCATCGAATCCGACGAAGAGACGCCGCTGCCCTTTCATGCCGTGGGTTGGAACTACTTCGTCGAGCCCACCCGCCCGGCACCGGACGTCGTCATCAGCGAACTGCTGGCGGAGAACGACGGCAGTCTGCGGGACGAGGACGGTGATGTGGAGGACTGGCTGGAATTACACAACCGTGGCAGCCAGAGCGTGAATCTCGCGGGATGGGCGTTGGGCGTCAGCGGGGCGAGCGAGGAATCCTGGACCATGCCCTCCCTGATCCTGCCCGCGGGGCAACGGATCTATTTGTGGTGCTCGGCGAAGGACCGGACCGATGTCTCGGGCGGACGGCGACTGCACACGGATTTCAAATTGAACGCCACGGGGGACACGCTGCGCCTGTATGGACCGGAACTTCCCCGCACGCTGGTCGACTCCGTGGCCTTTCCCGAGCAATATCCGGATTATAGTTATGGACGGGAAGGCTCCGGGACCGGGGCCACCGCGGTCTGGCGATACTTCGCCAAAGGCACGCCGGGGACGGCCAATGGAGTCAGCACCATCACCGGAAAGGTCGACGAAGTGCACTTCAGTGTGGAGCGGGGTTTCTATAATCTGCCGTTCAATCTTTCCCTGGCGACGGTTACTCCGGGGGCGGTCATCCGGTACACCACGAACGGAAGTCCACCGAGTGTGACTAATGGCGTCACCTATACCAGTCCCCTGCCCATCAATTCGACGCGGGTAATCCGGGCCGCCGCCTTTGGGCCCGCGGCGGGCACCAGCTCCAACACTCTCCTCCCTTCGCTGATCCGCACCCACACCTACCTTTTCAACATCCCGGCCAGCCGCCGCCTGATTCCCAGTCTTTCCCTCGTCACGGGCACCAACAATCTATATGGCCGCACCGGGATCATGGAGTCCTCACCCCGCAACACGGACAAACACGGCAAGGCGTGGGAGCGGCCGGTGTCCGCGGAGTTGATCCGGCCGGAGGACAACGGCGGATTTCAACTGGATTGCGGTGTGCGCGTGGCGGGCGGTGATTATATCCGGGGCCTCTATAATTATCGCAGTGCCAATCCGCCGGAGGGTAAATATAGTTACCGGCTCTATTTCCGCGGCGAATACGGTCCCGGCCACCTGGATTATCCCATCTTCCCGGGAACCACCGTCCGCATCTTCGATGCCCTGCATCTGCGGGCCGGGATGAACGATCCAGTGAATCCCCTGATGCGCGATGAGTTCGTCCGGGCCACGACTCTCGACATGGGAATCACCGCCTGCCGGGGCACCTTTCTTCATCTGTTTCTGAACGGTGTTTACAAGGGCATCTACAATCCCTGCGAACGGGTGGAGAGCGATTTCCTGCAACAATACGAGGGGCAATCGGCGTCCTGGGATGTCGTCGGGGCCAATAATCTGCTGATCGATGGCGACTCGCTGGCGTGGAACAAACTGCGCACGGATGTCCGTAAGGATCTCACGGTGCGCACCAACTATCTCAACGTCGCCAACCAGATGGATCTCCAGAATTTCGTCGATTATCTCCTGCCGCCGATCTGGTCGGACAACGACGACTGGCCGCACAACAATACCCGGGCCGCACGACCGCGCATTCCCGGGGGCAAATTTCGGTTCTATCCGTGGGACGCGGAATTCTCCTTCGGCGGACAGGTGTCCCGCGACACGATTGCCAATCAACTCTCGACGCTGTCGCCTCCCTGGGGCACCACCGATTACCAGCAGATTTTCAATGCCCTGAAGAAGTCGCCGGAATTCCGACTGCTCTTTGCCGATCGCATCCATCGGGCGTTCTCGCTGCCCGACGCACCGCTGAGCACCAATCGACTGCGGGTTCGTTACGAAGCCATGAAGGCCGGCATCGCGCCCTCCATCACCGGTTTCGACAATGTCATCGGCACCTGGATCAACAGCCGGCATCGCTATCTGACCAACATGTTTATCAAGGCGGGCTTCTATGCCTCCAGCAATGCCCCAACCCCCAATCGATTTGGTGGCCGGGTACCGCGAGGCTTTGCCCTCACCTTGACCAACCGCACGGGCGACATCTGGGTGACCACGGACGGTACGGACCCCCGGGTGCCCTTCCTCAGCACGGTCAGCGCCCGTGCCCAGGCCTATGCCGCACCGTTGGTGGTGACGGAGCCCACGCGGGTTCTAGCCCGATCCTTGAGCGGCACCAACTGGTCCGCGGTCCTGGATATCACCTTTGAGGTGGCCCAATTGGGTGTCCCGGTTCATTTCAGCGAATTGAATTACCATCCGCCCGGCGGGGATGCTTATGAGTTCATCGAACTCCAGAACACCGGGCCGGTGCCGATCGATCTTAGCGGCTATTCCTTCCAAGGGATCAACTATCGGTTCCCGACCCAGTCCCCGTTGTTGGGTGCCGGGGCCCGCCTGGTCGTCGCGAATACAGCGGGGCAGGCGGCGCTGTTTGCCACCCGCTACCCCGGCGTGAAGGTCTTCGGTTGGTACGAGGGCTCCCTGGCCAACGGCGGCGAACGCGTGGCGTTGTTGGATCCGCGGGGGGAAGTCGTGGAAAGCGTCGAGTATAATAACCGCCCACCGTGGCCCGTCACAGCCGCCGGCTTGAATGCAACCTTGGAACGGCTGAATCCGGCGGCCGAGGGGAGCGATCCAGCGGGTTGGCGCTCCAGTGTCCGCCTGGGTGGCTCCCCGGGGACCCCGGACGATCCGACGGCCCGACCCAGCGTGCGGATCAATGAGATCAATGCTGCCGTCACCGGGGACTGGCTGGAGGTGCACAATACCGGAACCAACGGGGTGGATCTGGGTGGTTGGTCGCTGACGGATTTCTCGGGAGTGCCCGCCCTGATTTTTCCGCCCCAAACCAAACTGGCTGCCGGGGGATTTATGACCATCGACGCGGACGGACGCACCAACCGCGCCGGCCTTCATGCCGCGTTTACCCTCAATCGGGACGGGGAAACCCTCGGACTCTACGACGCCACTGGGCAGGCGGTCGATCTGGTCACGTATGGATCGATGCTGACCGGATTCACCCTCGGTCATCCGGGGGACGCCGGCGACAGCTGGACTCTCACCCAGCCGACCCGGGGCTTGGCGAATGTGGTGGTGGAGCTGGCGCCCATGACGGCGCTTTCATTGAATGAATTCCTCGCGAATCCGCTGACCGGCGATGATCTGGTGGAATTCCACAATGCCTCGTCGCTGCCCGCCAGCCTCACCGGGTGTTATCTGGCCACCAGCAATTCCCTGGCGCGGATCCTGCCGCCCACCTTTGTACCGGCGGCCGGCTTCATCGTTCTGCGGGCGGATGGAAATCCGGGTCCGGGTCATCTGGGCCTGAAACTTCCGGCGGCCGGTGATCGGCTGATTTTCTACGATGCCGAAGGGAATGAGCTCAACCGGGTCACCTACCCCAAACAACTGGAGGGCGTCACCTATGGCCGAATTCCGGACGCCACCGGCCCGTTTCGCCCACTGCCCTTTTCGGAATCCCTCGGTGCCAGCAACTACCTGGCGGAATTGGGCAGCCGACTGCGCTTCACGGAATTCATGGCGGGAAGCACGATCTCCAATATCACCCGCGGACATTGGATCGAACTCGAAAATCGCACCACCGGAGAGATTGATCTCGGTGGCTATAACCTCCGGGTCGACCCCGGACACGGAGCCACCTCGGTCGGCTTCGGCGTAGGTGATCTCGTGGTGGCGGGCGGCCGGGTGGTCAAGGCGGTGGCCTTGCCGGCGACCGGCGCAGTGGTGACGCTGCTGGATCCGCGGGGCCAGGTTCTGGATCGCCTGGAGTACGGGGCCCAGCTGCCGGGTCGAAGTGTCGGTCGTACGGACGGCGAGTGGCAGCTGCAATCCATCGCGACGCCCGGCACCACCAACGCGGCCCCGGCGCAATTGGCGGATGGGACCGCGGTACGCTTCAACGAATGGCTGACGGGCGCCCTGAACGGCGCCGATGATTTCGTCGAATTGTATAACCCGGCACTCGATCCGGTTGATGTCGGTGGCTGGGTGCTGACGGATGATCTGTCGCTGTCCGGGCTGACCCGGACGCCCTTGACCCCCTTGAATTTTATCGCACCGGGGGGCTTCCTGCGCCTGCGCGCCGATGGCAATACCGACAGCGGGGCGGAGCATCTGGCGTTCAAGCTCGACGGACTCGGGGAAAGTCTCCGACTGCTGAATCAGGGGCGAGTGATCGATGCGGTGGACTATCTCGTTCAAACCGACGGAGTCTCGGAAGGCCGGTATCCGGACGGCGCGTCGCGGATCCTGCGCTTTCCGGGTACACCCACGCCCGCGGGGGCGAATCGGCGCGCACCGCTGGATGACGATCACGACGGCCTCGATGACACTTGGGAAGTGCTCAACGGCCTCAATCCCGGCCTGGCCGTCGATGCGGACGCCGATGCGGATGGGGACGGGTTCAGCAACCGGCAGGAATACCTGGCGGGCACGGATCCGCAAAACCCCAACAGCAAGCTGGCGCTGGCGGTGGATCGCCCCAACGGCCCGGGTTTCACCCTGCGCTTCACCGCACAACCGGGGCACAGTTACTTGGTTCAATTTCAAGACGACCCCGCCGCCGGTTGGAAACGGCTCTCCGACATTCCCGCCGGGGCGGGAGCAGAGCGGGCGGTCACCGTGGAGGATCCCACACCCATCGCCGAACACGCCGTGCGGCTCTACCGGATTCAAGCGACCGTGGTTCCCTAACCGACTCATCAGCTGGAAAGACTGGGTTGAAACGGCCATCCGGATTCCACCGGATTGCCCGTGGCCTTCCGTGCCATAGGCTCCCGTACGATGAATGTCACCGAGATCACCGGATTCGTCCTGGCTCTGCTGGTGATGATGCTGGGTTTGATTGGTGCCGTGCTGCCGGCACTACCCGGAACGCCATTGATATTCCTCGCCGCCCTCGGGCACAAGCTCTGGCTGGGCGATCGCAGTGTCTCCTGGTGGATTGTTGGCCTGCTGGGTTTGGTGACGGTGTTGACGCTCGCGATCGACGCCCTGGCGACGGCCTACGGCGCCCGGAAGATGGGGGCAACGTGGCGAGGGATGGTGGGAGCGGCGCTCGGCACGATGCTGGGTCTGTTGTGGCTGCCGTTCGGATTGATCATCGGTCCGTTTCTTGGTGCCACGCTGCTGGAAATGGCGACGGGCAAGGCGTGGAAGGAGGCGGGCAAGGCGGGATTTGGTGCCACCTTGGGATTTCTAGCCGGCACCGTGGGCAAGGTCGCCGCGTGCCTGGGAATGATCGGACTTTGGACGCTTATGGCGCTTTGGCAGGCGCTGGGCAGCCCCTAATGGTCGAACCGCCCGGCCACCACGGTCCCACCCGGCGAGGTTTAGGGGTTCAAGAAATAACCGCGCTGCCGGGCGCTGATGGGCAACCCGATCTTTTCCATCACCTCCAGCATATCCTCCCAAACTTTGCGCTTTTCCGAGATCACCTGATTGCGCAGCAGATAGGCCGGATGGTAGGTGGGCATCAGCGGAATGCCCCGGTAGCTCTGCCATTTTCCCCGCAGCCGGGTGATGCCGACCGTTCCACCAAGCAGACCTTCCACGGCAGTCGATCCGAGAGCCACCAGGACCTCGGGCTGGATCAAATCGATCTGTTCGTGAAGCCACGGGTTGCACGTGGCCATTTCGTCGGGCCGGGGTTTACGGTTACCCGGGGCGCCTCCGGGCATGTCGGGGCGGCACTTGAGGATGTTCGCGATATAAACGGACTCACGGCCCAGGCCCATGGCCCCAATGATTTTGGTCAACAATTCCCCGGCCCGGCCGACGAACGGTTCGCCGGCGAGATCTTCATCGGCTCCGGGCGCTTCGCCGATGAACAAGATGCGGGCATCCGGATCGCCCACCCCAAAGACCACGGAGTGACGGGCCGCCACCAAATGGCTGCATTGCTGGCAGGCGAGCACCCGCTGCTGAAGCGCCGCAAAAGCGAGGACCTTGGACGCCGGGTCCAAGCGGGGCGGAAGGGGCTTGTCCGCCAGAGGATTGACCGTTGGAATCGGCACCACGGCGGGGCGTGCTGCGAAATCAGCGGCGTCGCCCTCAAAAGCGGCGGCAAAGGATTCGGGCTCGGCGGAGCGGGGTGAAACGAGGCGACGCTCAGCCCCGGGAGTCGGTGCGGGCGCCACCGGCCGTGGGGACGCCGGACTGCTCACCGGGGCGATAGCCCGGGCCGGTACTGACGCGGCAGGTGCGGATCGCTTGGTCAAGGCCGCCAGGGTGGCGGGCAGGACCGGGACGGAACGCACGCCCTGCGCATCCAGGTGTTCCAGATGCGCGATCGTGGCATCGAGCAATTGCCGGTACGCGGCGGACATGGCTGCGAACAGTGTCGTGAGCGCGGCCGGTAGAAAGGAAAAAGAGGCGGATGATTGCGCGGGGTGCCTCGGCCGCACCGCCGGCCGGATCAGGCCATCCGCTCCTGCGGGAACAGCTTCCGGAGGGCGAAATGGGTGGGAATGTACAGGACCGACAGCAAAGCCAGCATCCAGCCCGCTAGATAGACGCCGGACGGGACACAGGACTGGGCCGCGGAATCGTCCAGGCCCCACACATAATTGACGTTGCACGGCGCCGCCCCCGCGGCGTTGGCGACGCTGGGGCCGGGGAGGAAAAAGTAACTGATCAGGCAGACCGTCCAGGCGAGGCCGGTCCAGGCCGGCAAAGCGCGGCGGTCGTAACCCAGTCGGCTCACCAAGAACACCAAGAGGAACGGCAGCCACCCATGAAAGAAGGAGAGGCCCCGCAGGAAGATCGGGCGCTCCGTGTTGAACATGTAGGCGGTCATTCCGGTGAATTTGTGACCGGTGGCCTGGACGACGAAGTCCACGCACCACAGGACCTGGGGAATCAGGATTCCCACCGCCGGCATCGAGATCAACAGACGATTCTCCGTCCAAATGCCCGCCAGGGTCAGAAACAAAGCGAGATCGCAGAAATAGAGAAAATTAGTGGGCCCGTACTTGAGCCAATAAACCGGCACGAGGACGGCGAGAAATGCCGTGTAGGCGAGCTTGAGCGTCAGCGGGATTCGCGGAGTGCTTGCGGATGTATTCATGACACCGTGAGCACTAGCACGGCGTCCGACCCGGTGGTTAATTGCTAATAATTGGGTGGATATCGATCCAACCAATAATGGTCAACGAGCGAACCGGGAGCGTCTTCCGCTTCCCGGCCACCCGTGATCAGGCGGCCATTGGCAGCCCGGCCAGCCCATCCGAGGTGGGGGAGCTTTCCGCTTCCCGGCGTTCAATCCATTTGCGCAGCTTGGCCAGCGCCACGTTCTGAATCTGACGAATGCGCTCGCGGGTAACTCCGAAGCGGACCCCCACTTCCTCCAGGGTCCGCTCGGGACCGCCATCGAGACCAAACCGATAGCGTATGATGGTCTCCTCCCGCTTCTCCAAATGGGTGACGAATTCCAGCAGCATCTGGTGGGTCTGTTGTTGAATGACGTCGTTGTCGGCCGTCAGCATATTTTCATCCCGCACCCGCTCGGCAAACGTGGTGTCGTCGTCCTCCCCCATGGGGGCATCGAGGGACGCCGGGCGGTGACTGGCGGCCCAGAGCTCGGTGACCCGCCGCCGTGTCATGCCCATGGCGTCGGCGAGTTCCTTGTCGGTGGGTTCCCGCCCCAGTTCCTCGAGCAACTTCAGGGAAACGCGGCGCATCTTGGCGATGCGATCCACCAGGTGCACCGGAACCCGAATGGTCTTCCCCTGATTGGCGATCGCCCGCTTGATGGACTGCTTGATCCACCACGCCGCGTAGGTTGAGAGCTTCGCTCCCTTGCGCGGGTCGAACCGTTCGACCGCCCGCATCAGTCCCATGTTGCCCTCGTTGATCATATCCAGAAGGGGCAGACCCATGCCGTCGTAATCGTGGGCAATCTTGACGACGAGACGCAGGTTGGACTTGATCATCCGCTCCCGCGCGGCGTTGTCCCCTTTGCGGATCAATTTGGAAAGTACGATCTCATCCTGAATCGTGAGCAGGGGCGTCTCACTGATTTCGCGGAGGTAGAGCCGGAGGTTCATGTCGCCGTCACGCGAGAGACTGCCCGAGGCGGCCGAGATCGGTGGCGGCGGAGCGACGACATCCTGCCGGGGCACCGAGAAAACCGGGCCGGGGGCCGAGCCGGGGATGCGGCGACGATGTCCCGTGGCGGACTCGCGTGGAGAAGTCCCGGCAGCCGCCGCGTGGCGCGACCGAAAGCTGGAACGGATCCGGGGTTTGAAGGGGGAGACTGCTTTGGCGGTGACCACGGGCACCGGGCCGCCATGGATGGGACTGGTTTCGGGTACTGTTGCTTTCATAGGCCGTTCGGTTGTTAATGAGAGAGCAAATGCCCAGCCATTCTTCCCGGGTTTCCTGCCCAATTCTTTAACTTTTTAAGAGACCGGCAAAAGGTCGGTCCCGTTCAGAATTCTTATGGCCACGGCTCCGATTGTTGGGACAAAGCGTATAAAAATTGTGGGCAATTGTACGGCGAAGACCAAAAGCCGCCGGCGTCGGGCGCGAGCCAGCACTCCGCGAGAAAAATAGCGCGTTTGAACCGGTGCCCGGGAACGGGCTTTATCGAATCGTCCAGCGAAGCCCCACCCCCAAGTGCGTCTCTGTCCCCAACCAAATCCTCGGACCACGCTGGGTTTGGGGGCTCACGCCCAATTGCCAACAAACCACCGCTGGTGAGGCGATTGTCCCCGCGAAGTGATTCGACGACGGGCGCAGGTGAGACGGCCGACGTGGTGAACGACATTCATCGGACCGATTGAGTCTTCCCGCAGCGGTGTGACGTCACCGACGGAGGCGGCATCCAATTTCCGCCAGATCTCTGCGGGGATCCGCGCAGCCTACCCAGAGAGACACCCGCTCCCCGGAATAGCTGCCGCCCATGAAGAACAGCCGGGACGACGACGCCGTGGCTGTCGGGGACGGATACGAAAAATTTCAGCGGTATCTGGCTGCACCCCAAGTGCGAGTGGCGAACGGCACGGCACGCCTCCCAACGCCGTCCGGGCGTTGGGACAACGACCAGCCCCGCGGGAAATCCGCCGCCTAGTTGGCGGTTTTCACCTCGACGACGTCGTGCGGCGACGCCTCACGTTGGCCGGCGTGGCTGACGCGAATGTAGCGGGCCTTGGCGCGGAGTTTGGTCAGGTCCGGTGCCCCGAGATAACCCATGCCACTTTGTAATCCACCCACCAATTGGGTGATCACCTGATCCAGTGGACCCGCCACTTCCTTCAAGGCCTCCACACCCTCGGCCGCCACCTTGCGGGTCTGATCGGTGGAATGTCCGTAACGTGCAGCCGAGCCCGCCTTCATGGCCGCCAGGCTGCCCATGCCCCGGTACTGTTTGTAGACCTTGCCATTGATCTCCAAGATCTGCCCCGGCGCCTCGGGACATCCCGCGAAGAGGCCCCCGCAGATGACGGCGTGGGCCAGCGTCAACGCCTTGACCACATCGCCCGACTTGGTGATGCCGCCGTCGGCGAGAATGGTAACGCCGGACTTCGTCGCCGCCCGCGAGGCGACATAAAGCGCTGTCAATTGCGGGATCCCCACGCCCGCAACCACGCGGGTGGTGCAAATGGAGCCGGGTCCCTGTCCCACCTTTACCGTATTCGCACCGCATTGGGCCAGGAACTCCACGCCCGCCGCGCTGGTGACATTGCCGGCGATGATGGGCAGCTTGGGAAAAGCGTCACGGATCAGCCGCACTGTCTCACCGACTCCGGAGGTATGACCGTGGGCGGTGGACACTGCGACCACATCCAAACCCCGTTCCACCAGCGCCTGGAGGTGATTGAGAATCCGTTCGCGATCCAGCGTGCCGTCGCCCTTCCGTGTGGTGGAGATCGCCGCCCCGCAAATCAGCCGGAAATGGGCGTCCCGGGCCGGCTTCACCTGAGCGGCCCGCTCGTGACTGATCCGCTCGATGTCGCTGAGGGTGAACAGTCCGTGCAGACGATCCTGCTCATCGACGACGAGGAGTTTGTGAATGCCCGGATTGTTGGTAAAGAACCGGTCGGCCGCGGCGATCGGGTTGTTGCCCAATTCCCGCACGGTAAGCGTCTTCACCTCGCCCCGCGCCTGCAAAGCCTCCGCCACCTTTCGCCGGGCATAGCGCGGCTTGACGACGTGCCCGGGCAACAAACCGAGCAACCGGTTTTGCTCGTCGACCACCGGAAAAGTGCTGAACGCAAACCGGCGGGTCTCGATCATTTCGAGGATCTCACCAATGAGCTGACCGGGTGCCACCTTGATGGGTTCCTGGATCAGGCCGTGGACGTGGTTCTTGACCCGCGTCACCTCGCGCAATTGATCGCGCTCCGACATGTTGTAGTGAATCAACCCCAGGCCGCCGTTCAGGGCCATCGCGATCGCCATGCGCGATTCCGTGACGGTGTCCATATCCGCCGAGATCAAGGGGAGGTGAAGTTCCAAACCCTCAGCCAGCCGGGTGTCCAACTGGGTGTCCCGCGGCAGCACCTCGGAATGCAATGTCGCCAAGGTGACGTCGTCGTACGTCAGGGCCGTTCCATGGTGGGTCCGAAAGAACGCTTCCGCCGGCTTGTAAAACTCGGCGTCAATGTCAGAGGAGGAGAAGGCGGAATCTGCCATGGAGTGAAGTAGGCGGCCACGGCCGCTGAGGCAAGCGCCGGTCATAGATCCAGTTCCGAGGGACCCGGCGACCGGTGCCTCCGTCAGCACTCAAGCGGTCTGGCAATGGCGACACCAAAACGTGCTGCGTGCGGCCTGAACCAAGCGCTGGATCGGGCTTCCACACTGAAGACACGGCTGGTCGGCCCGATCGTAAACCCGCAGGCGTTCGACGTAGAATTCACCACCCCCGGCGGATTGGCCGTAGTAAAAGAGGCCGTCCTTTCGTCCAGTGGAACTGAACTCCAAGGGAATCGTGGAGCCAAACTGGATCGCTTCCAACAGCACCTCGCGAATCGAAGCCACCAGCCGCGTCAGGTCGGCAGGTTTGAGCCGTTGAGCGCCCCGGCGGGGATTGATTCCCGCCCGGAACAGGGCCTCGCTGGCATAGATGTTGCCCACGCCCGCGACGACCGTTTGATCCAGCAGCTTGATCTTGATGGCTTGCCGGGAGGTTCCCAGCCCCGCCCGCAGCGCGTCGGGCGTAAAAGTGTCGTCCAAGGGCTCCGGCCCAAGCTGGCTCAACGCCGCGGCATCGAGATTTAAGCGTCCAAAATATCGGGTGTCCTCAAACACGAAAACCTCATCACCCAGATCCAAGGTCACAGCGGTGTGTTTAGGCAGGGGTTGGCCTTTGGATTGAACAAACATCCGCCCGGTCATCCCCAGATGCCCGATCAAGGTCACCCCAAGCAGGGAGTCCTTTCCGCGGGTGGGGGTTTCGAGATCGAAAATCAGGTACTTGGCGCGACGACGCACCTCCCGAAAAACCTTCCCCTGAAGTACCGCCCGCAAGGCGTCCGGTGTTTCGGGGCGCACCACCTTGGGGCGGTAAACCTTCAGATCCCGGATAACGCGGCTGTGCAGAGCCGGGCGCAAGTGCCGAACGAGGATCTCTACCTCGGGAAGTTCCGGCATGGCGGGAGTGTCAAAACGAACCGGAACCGACGGCGCAATCCGCCCCGGCGCAGGCTTTAGTGACTCATGGTGATGATCACCATCCAGGCGTCATCCCAGGTATCCTTGCTGTCGCCGCCGATGATCAACGTCCCGCCCTTTACGAGCTTCTCGATGGGTTCGGTGACCGTGCGCAGCAGCTTCAATTTTCCGTCCGCCCCAACGCTGTAAAGCTTCACCTCCAGATGGCCATTGCCCACGTCACTCAGTTCCACGGCGCACTTGTCGAGCATGGCCTTGCGGGGCTCCTTGCCGACGACGCGGGTGTCCTCCGATTTGATCACCCAATAGTTCTTCCACCGCAGCGCCTTGAGCTTGTCCTTCAGCTTGGCGTCGAGTTCCACCAAATCCTTGCCGTCAGGTTTCGAACCATCGGTGCCCCAGACCAGCTGGGAACGCAGTTTCAGTTCGGTCGCCGGCGCCGCACCCAAAGCCAGCAGACCGATGGACCAAGCGAACAACCCAGCCACCAACAGCCGGGCAATTGTGGATTTCATGAGCAAGTGATAAAACGCAGACTTGAACCGCCCACCCGCGAAGCGCGTGAGCGCAACGGGAGGCGGGGTGGATTCAGTCGAGCCAGCAAATGGTAACCCCTTCAGACTCTGAACGGAAAACGACGGCACCGGAGGAATCCGAGCCCCGGTCCGAAACCGCCGTTTCACCAAACGCCCGGGTTATCGGCAGACCTCCAACGGACACCAGGAAGGAGGTCACCGCCACGGCCGAGGCACCCAGCACAGGCAACCACCAGCGCAGCCAGAAACCGCGCGGCGAAGCCGGTGTCTGAGCCCGGGTCCCGGCTCGTTCAGCGCTCTCGATCTTCCGCTGGATTTGGGACCAGTAAAACTCCCGGGAAGCCGGCACCGTGTGCACCGGTTCGTTGGCCCGGACCAGCTGGCTGAGGGACCGCACCCCTTCCACCAGTCCCCGGGCCTCGGCGTCATCCGCCATCATCCGCTCGAGCTCGGCCCGGCGTCCGGGTGGCAGGCCTTCCAGTTGGTCCAGCTGACCATCTGCGTACGCTTGCAGCTCCAGATATTGTTCGTTGGTCTTCATTGTGTGCGCTCCCGCTTCAAACCCTGCAGCAACGTCGCCAACCGGCGACGCGCATAAAATAGCCGGGACATCACCGTCCCGATGGAAATCCCCACCCGCTTGGCCACGTCCTTGTATTCCAAGCCTTCAAATTCGTGCAACATCAACACCGTCCGGTGCGCATCGCTCAGTTTGGCGAGCGCCTCGTCGATCCGCTTCCGCAATTCCGTGTGCTCCAATCCCTCCGTGGGATTGATTAACTGCACCGGCATCTGCCGCTCCACCCCGCCGGACTCCTCATCCATCTCCTCAATGGACTCGGCCCGCATCCGCTTCTTCTTCCGCAATTCATCCAGACAGACATTGATGACAATCCGGGTCATCCACGTGGCGAACGAGCTGTCGCCCTGAAACTGATGCAGGCGCTGCCAGCCCTTCACCCAAGCTTCTTGGGAGAGATCCATCGCCTCTTCTTCATTCCGCATCATGATCATGGCGCGGGCGTAAATCTTGTCGCGATGACGATGAACCAATTGCTCGAAGGCATCCGCGTCTCCGCTTTTGGCCCAACCCACCAACTGCACATCGTCAGCCGACGGATAGTCATGTCTCAATGTCGGGTTCATGGACGATGCTGGGAGGGTCCGCTATTCAGCGGATCGCAGGGAGTTATTCACGGAGGTTGATGTGCCTATAAACATCTTAAAATCAATCAATTACCTCTAATTTTACGGAGCGAACCAACCGTTCTTCGCGGCAGAATGACAGGCGACGGGACCCTCCGCCAATCCGGTTCCTGCAGGGCTGTTTCGTCGCCATTGAAAACGGGTGAATCATTGATCCTAAAACACTTAAGTGAAAATGGAGGCTCCGCAGGGGTTAGCCGACCGACTCCACCGCAATCTTTTCGGCCAACTCCTCGGCGGGGTAGGTCCAGATCTCCGCCAAGGTTGGGTGGTAATGCGGAATGGCTGCCAATTCGGCCGCCGTCATGCGTTTGGCCATCGCCACCACGATTTCGTGGATCAATTCACCCGCCTGAGGCCCCACGGCAGCCGCTCCCAGGATCTCGCCGGTTCCAGGAGCCACCAGGAGCTTCACAAATCCTTCCACGGCGCCCAGGATCATCGATTTTCCATGATCATTGAACGGGTAGGTTGCCACGCGATAAGGGACCCCCTGGCTGGCCGCCGCTTTTTCGGTCAACCCCACCATCGCCACCTGCGGATCCGTAAAGACCACGCTGATCAACAGCCGGTAATCCATCGGGCGGGCTCCGGCCGTCTGCAGAATCGCCCGGGCCGCCGTTTCACCCTGCTGGATGGCCACATGCACAATCTCGTGCGGCCCGGCACAATCCCCGGCCGCAAAGATGTTCGGGACGGACGTGCGTTGATGGAGATCGGTACGGATGTGACCGGACGGCAGGAGCTCCACGCCGGCCCGCGGTAGATCGAGGTGGTCCGTGGCGGGCAAACGTCCGAGTCCGTTGAAGATCTGCTTCAGGTAGATGTCCCGCAGACGCACTTCGTCACCGATGCGCAGGCGGATCTCAAACCGACCCATCAAGGGGCCCAGATGCTCAATTTTTGCGGGTTTGTAAACCTTTATGCCTTCCCGGACGAACGCCTTGGATAATTCCTCCGCGACATCCGCGTCGAAGTGTCGCAGCAACTGGGCGCTGCGTTGAACCAGCGAGACCGGGACCCCCAATCGGGCAAAGATTTGGGCAAATTCGCACGCCACCGCGCCCCCCCCCAATACGGCCAGATCCTCCGGAAGCGAGGTCAGGGATAGCGACGTGTCGCTGTCCAGGATGTGGCGTCCGGCCAGGGCTCGAAAGGGCGGGGGGGCAATCTGGGAACCAGTGGCGATAACGAAATGGGCCGCCGAGAGGGTCTGACCGGTGCTCAGCACGACCGTGTGCGGATTGAAGAACTTGGCGTGTGCCCGAATGACGGTGAAGCGTCCATCGGCGAGATGCTGCTGCCGATACTTCGCGAACTCCTGGATCAGGTGATTTTTCCGCGCCATGAGGCGCTTGAGATTGATGTGAACGCTGGCCGGAGTGGGTACCCCCTTGAAGTCCGGTTCGCCTTCGATGGTAATACCCCAATCGCGCGCCGCCGTGAATGCGTGCCGCAATTCGGCCGCCTGCAGCAAGGCCTTCGTCGGCATACAGCCGCGCAGGATACACAGACCGCCCAACTCCCGGGCGCCGTCGATCACCGCCACCTTCGCGCCGCCCGCCGCCAACGTCCGCGCCGCCGCATACCCGGCGCTCCCTCCACCCACCACCGCCGCGTCGAAATCAAAACCAGCCATGCGCCACAATGTGTGGTCGATTTGAGCGAAATCGAAAATGGTTCGAAACCATATCGGCCCACGCCTCGCCGTAGGTCGAGCGCCAATCCCGGTTCCCGGGTTGGCCACGGGGGATCTCATCACCGACCCAGCCCTGAACAAAGCATGCTCAGGATGAGCGAACCCAACCGCCCCACGCCCGGGAGCACCGAAATAGGGAACCTGGTACCTGATTCGGGCCGAATACCCGCTCCATTCCGGTGGTTTACCCAAACTTCCCGGTGCCCGACGGCGGTCGCCCGCTACGCTCGGCGACATGCATTCGCCGCTTGTCCTCGTCACCGGCTCGTCGGGCCGGATCGGCCGCGCCGTGGTCGCCGAGTTGCTGCGCCGCGGACACCCCGTACGCGGCTTTGATCGCGTACCCAGCCCCGATCTTCCCCGGACGGTGCTCGGCAGTGTCACCGATCGCGCCGCCGTGGATCAGGCGATGTCCGGGGTCGATTCATTGATCCATCTGGCGGCCACGCCGGATGACGCGGATTTTCTCACCGAACTCCTGCCCAACAATCTGACCGGATTTTACCACGTGATGGAATCCGCCCGTCTGGCCGGAGTCCGTCGCATCGTTCTGGCCAGCAGTGGACAGGTGAATTGGTGGCAGCAACACAGTGGTCCGCACCCGGTCCGCGTGGATCAACCTGTCTCCCCGCGTTCCTGGTACGCCGCGACCAAGATGTTCATGGAATCCATCGGGTACAGTTTCACCGTGGCCCACAACATCAGTGTGATCGTGGCCCGACTCGGATGGTGTCCCCGCACTCCGGAGCAGGCGGATGAAATCGCCGGCGCTGACTGGGCCCGGGACGTCTATTTTAGTCCCGGCGATGCCGGTCGCTTTTTCGCCTGCTGCATCGAGGCCCCGGCCGCAGTGCGCCATGCGCTGGTGAACGCTTCGAGCCGTCCCTTCCACACGGCCCGGCTGGACCTGACGGAAGCCCGGGAACTGCTGGGGTTTGAGCCCCAGGATACCTGGCCGACCGGCATCGAGATCGTCCGCGCAACGGCCTAACCACCGGCCGGCCGAACCAACCGCGCCGGGACCTAGGAAATCCGCAGCACGATTTTTCCGAACTGCCCGCCCCGCTCCATGTGGGCCAGGGCCGCCAGCCCGTCCTTGAGCTCAAACTCATCGCTGACCACCGGATGGATGGCGTGACGGGCGCAGTACGCGATCATCATTTGGAAATCCGTGGGACTGCCCATCGTGGTGCCAAACAGGCTGAGTTGCCGCCAGAAAATCTTCCGCATGGGCAACTCATCGGGATTGCCCCGCGTCGCCCCGAAAAACACGACCCGACCGCCAGTGGCCGCCAGATCCAGCAGGTCGCTGAAACCGGGCCCACCGGCGCTATCCACGATCACGTCAAAAGGACCATGGTGCTCGCCAAATTCCTTCACCCAGGCGGTCCGGGTGTAGAGCGCGCCCGCCTTGGCTCCGAGATCATGCGCCCGCCGCAGCTTATCCTCGCTGCTGGAGGTCACGCACGGAATGCCGCCAGCCGCCACCGCAAACTGCAGCGCAAACAAAGCCGTCCCGGCCCCAATGCCCGTAATCAGGATCTTCTCGTGCGGCTTGAGGTGCGCCCGGCTGAAGACCGCCCGGAACGCCGTCAGTCCGGCCAGCGGCAGCGCCGCAGCTTCGGACCATGAAAGATGCGGCGGCTTCGGAGCCAACTGGCTCACCGGCACATGCACATACTCCGCAAACGTACCATCCTTGGGCAGTCCCAAAATCGTGAATCGCGGCTCCTGGCCGCGCGGATCATGGCCCCAATCAAAGGCCGGATTGATGATCACCTCGCGATCCAACCACGATGAATCCACCCCGGGGCCCACGTCCGCCACCACCCCGGCGCCATCCGATCCGGGAATCACGGGAAACCGCAGGCCCGCATATTGCCCCGTCTTTATCCACAGATCCCGATGATTCAATGCCGCCGCCCGCAGATGGACGACCACTTCGCCCGGCCCGGCGTGGGGGCGGGGAACATCGTCATAGACCAATTCGTTTACTCCGTGGAGGACCAGGGCTTTCATGCAGGGCGAGATTACTCATCCAGCGGACTCGCGCCAGCGCTTCAAGCGAAGTGCGTTGCCCACGACCAATACATCGCTCAGTCCCATCGCCAGGGCGCAGATCACCGGATGCAGCAATCCCAGCGCGGCCAAAGGCACCGCGGCGACGTTATACGCAAACGCCCACCAAAGATTCTGTCGCAGGGTTCGTCGCGTGGCCCGGGCAATCCCCAGTGCCTCCACCACGGCGCCCAGATCGGCCCGCAACAGCACCACATCCGCCGCCTCCCGGGCCACGTCCGCCGCGCCGGCCACAGCGAGTCCCAAATCCGCCTGCGCCAGGGCGGGACCGTCATTCAGCCCGTCACCCACAAAAGCGACGTGGCGACCCGCCGCCTGCAATTCCGCGAGCAGTTCCGCCTTGGCCGCCGGCCGTAGCTGGCCACGGGCCTCCAATTGAACGCCGCGCGCCGCCAGCGCGGTTTGCAAATCGTGCAGGACCGCATCCACCGCTGTCTGTCGATCCCCGGACAACACCAACAGGGACGGCGCTCGGGCCGGGCCAGTCCCGCGATTCAGCCCCACCTGCCGGGCCAGGCGCAAAAGCAGCGCCTCAGCATCGGGTCGCAAGGGATCCGCGAGGGCGAAAACACCCACCAACCGGCCTTCGACCGTGAGTCCGATCAACGATGACCCCGCGGGCACACCCGCCGACAGTGCCGCCCAGTCCTCCGGTGTCGCCATTCCATCCGCCAGCAGCCAGTCCGACGAACCCAACTGCACCCAGACCGGACCGGCTTCCGTGGTCACCATCCCGGCCACCCCCGCAGCACGTTCCTCCCGCCAATCGGTCAAGGGCAAAGCCGGCACTTCGGGGTTTACCAACGCCCGACTGAAGGGATGTCGCGAAGGCCGGCTGATCGCCGACGCCAGATCCCGCCAGGGCACCACCGGCACCGACTCCGTTTCGATGGTACGGAAGGTGACCACCGTCGGACGCCCCAGCGTCAGGGTGCCCGTTTTATCAAACGCCACCGTGTCGATCTGTCCGGCGGCTTCCAGAGCGATCGCATCACGAATCAGAATGCCCCGCCGGGCCGCGACATTGACCCCGGCCAGCAGCGCCATAGGCGTCGCCAAACCCAGCGCACACGGACAGGCCACGATCAATACGGCGCAAAAAACATAGAACGCCGCCGCCACGTCGCCGGCCGGCACGTGCGAGCGCCAGAGCCAGCCGCTCAGCTGCTGGTGGACGCTCCGGGCCGACTCCGGCGTAAAGCCCCACCAGGCCGCAGCCAGCAGGGCAATCAGCACCACCACCGGAACAAAGATGGAGGCAACCCGGTCGGCCAGGCGCTGAATCCGGGCCCGGCTCGACTGGGCCCTTTGCACGGCGGCCACGATCCCCGCCAGGGCGGTAGCCTCGCCCAACGCCAGAACCCGGGCCCGTAATCGGCCGCTCTGATTCAGGGTCCCGGCATAGAGGCGCGAGCCGATCGTTTTCTCCACCGGCAAAGGTTCCCCGGTCAGCATCGCCTCGGTGACGGCGGATTGTCCGGCCACCACTTCGGCGTCCACGGCGACGCGATCGCCCGGTGCCAGTTCCAGCAGATCGCCGATGCGCAGGTTGGCCACCGGCACGTCCTCGAAGCTCTCGTGCGTCGAGCCCGGGTCCGGGGACCGCACCCGCCGGGCCTGCGAAGGTGCGAGCTGCAACAATTCCTTCACCGCATTGCCCGCTCGGGCGGTGAGCCGCGCCTCCAGCCAGTGGCCGAACGAAATGAAGGTGAGAATGGTGACGGCTTCGGTGAAAAACAAATGCCCACCCCCGGTCCGGAACAGCTCGGTCGTGCTGTAACCAAACGCCGCCGCGGACCCCAACGACACCAGGGTGTCCATGTTGGCCTTCCCCGCTTTGAGCTGTCGCCAGGCCCCACGAAAAAAACCGCCGCCGAGCCAGACCTGCACCGGCAGGGCGAGACCGAAAGCGACCCACGGATACCACGGGCGGTGGGACAGCCCCAATCCCCAATCTCCGAGCCATAGGCCAGCCATGATCACCGCGCCAAACCAGAGGGGATATTGCCACGGGTTGCCGCCGGCGGGGGTTGTGCCGGGGGCATTTGGCGTCCGCAGCTGCGCGGCATAGCCGGCCGCCGATACCGCCGCCAGCAATCGGGCGGGGTCCAATGCCAAACCGCTTTCGACCAGCACCTGGGCGGATCCAGCTTGCTGGGAGACGTTCACCGAGCGAACACCGGGCACCGCCTGGAGAGCTGCCGTCACGGTTTGAGCACAGTGGCCGCACGTCATTCCCGAGACCGCCAGATCCAGGCGGACACCCCCCGTCATCAAACGGGCATCATCCGTCACGGGGGGCGCAGCCGGCGGAACCGGACCACGTCGCGAGCGGAAGCCAATGTTCGTCTCGGACATCCACCCAGCGTCCGGCACGCCGGACCGGAAGCAAGTCCGGGAAATCCCCCGGCATCCAAGACGCCTAACGCGCCGGTCGGGGTGCGGATAATTCTCCTCCCGGAAATCCCGGAACCTGCATCAAATCGCGGACCTGCGCCCGGATGATCTGCTCGCAGCGATCCCGTTCCACCTGCCGCAGCCGCGTCGCCTCATCCGCCACGGACTGCAGATGATCCACGTTGTAGAGGAAGACATCGTCGATCTGTTCGCAGTCGGAATCGATGTCACGCGGGACGGCCAGATCGATCAACAGCAGCGGTCGCGCCGCGCGGCGTCGGTGGAGCTGTACGAGACGGTCGCGGGTCAGGATGATGTGCGACGCGCCGGTGGCGCTGATGACGATATCAATGCGGGCGAATTCGCTCTCCCAGGCATCGAAGGGAATGGCCCTTCCGCCCAGTTCCGCGGCGAGCGCCTGGGCGCGTTCGTAAGTGCGGTTGGAAACCAGCACATTGCGGGCCCCGCGACTCATCAGGGCGCGGGCGGTTTTCTCACTGGTATCCCCCGCGCCGAGGACCAGAACGTCCCGCTGATCGAGGCGATCAAAGATCCGCTCCGCCAATTCCACGGCCACGCTGGCGACGCTGGTATTGCCCCGCTGGATGTTGGTTTCGGTGCGGATCTTTTTGGCCGCGTTGAAGGCCCGCTGAAAAGCGCGGTTCAGCACCTTCCCGGTGAAGCCCCCCGCCAGGGCGCGGTCATACGCCAGCTTCAATTGCCCCAGAATCTCGGTCTCACCCAGAACCAGCGAGTCCAAACCAGCCGCCACCCGAAACAAGTGTTCGGCGGCCACCGCATCCGTGTATTGATAGAATTCCACGTCCGCCGCGCTGACCTGGCGATCAGTAAGTAAAAACTCGCGCAGCGTGGCCGCCAGGACCCGCACATCCCCCGAACCAGCGGCATAAAGCTCCGTGCGATTGCAGGTGGACAGAAGTGTGGCTTCGAGGGGTTCGTCCGGACACTGCCCTTGCCGCAGGCGGATCAGGGTTGGGGCGAGGGCTGCCTCCGGGTACGCGAAGCGTTCCCGCACCTGCACGGGTGCGGATCGATGATTGAGTCCGACGACGACCAAGCCCATCTCAGTAGGGGTTGAGTGTCGCTGTAGGCGTCGCCCCACCTCGCCGTGCGGGGGAATGCAGAGCGGACAGTTGATACACCCCCCAAAAGGTGAGTAGCAGAAACCCGAAGCTCCCCGTGGCCAACCAGGCCAGGCGACGTCCCCGTTGACCGGCCCGCCAGCGCGCCAGCAGGATCACGCCGTACACCAGCCACGTCCCGGCGGAATAGAGCACGAACGGGTCGACGCTGAGATACGATCCGGTGGCCAGCTTCAAATAGCGCGTTCCGGTGATCAGCCCACCGGATAACAGCACGAAGCCGCCGCCGAGCAGAATGGTGACGGCGGCCTCCAACCGGGCAATGGGCGGGAGCAGGGACATGGCCGCCCGCGCCTTGTGTCGCTTGAGGTCCCTGGCTTGGGCGAGATACATCGTGCCGGCGAGGGCGCCCAACCCAAAGGCTCCGTACGCGAGGAGAATGAAGGCCGCGTGAATGCTCTGCCACGCCTGGTTCAAATTGAAGTACGGTCGCGGTCCACGCGGCGGATCCAACGCCGGCATCAGCGCGAAGACGCCCACGGAGAAGAGCAACGGGGCCACCAAGGCACCCACGAAGCGCAAACGACTGAACAAGCCCAACACCAGATACGCCGCACCGGCGGTCCACAGCAGGAAAACGGTGGCCTCATAAAGATTGTTAATCGGGCACGCATTGAGACGGAAGCCGCGCTGGAACATCGACCACGTATGCGCCATCAGACCGGCGAAGATGAGGGTGTACAGCGCCCGATTATCCCGGCGGAAGCCGCGTTGCCACATGATCGTGGCAAAAACCGTGGCCAGCCCGTAGAGCCCCACGGCCGACAGAAATCCGATGCGATCAACCTGCACCGTTCCACGTTAACGGAAGGGCGGGCAGCGGGCAGCCCTTTGTTTGCCGACGCGTTCCGCCGGGCCGGTGCCACGGGCCAGACGCGACGCGCCCGGACTATTCCTCCAGCGCCGCCCGCATGGCGGCGAAGAAATCATCGCCCTTCCCGGTCTCCACCACGGCGGATTCCCCTTCCTCCGCGTGCTGCACGCAATCCTCGGGCAATTCGCCGAGGAACTGCGACGGATGGCAGGGCAGAAGTTGACCATAGCGGCGGCGCGCGGTGCAGTGGGAAATCCGCAGCGTCTCCTGCGCGCGGGTGATGCCCACGTAGAAGAGTCGCCGCTCTTCATCCAGGGTCCCTTCCACCTTGCTCCGGCTGTGCGGCAGCAGGCCGTCCTCCACCCCCACAATGTGCACGTGCGGAAATTCCAGACCCTTCGCCGCATGCATGGTGATCAGCGTCACCTCATCGCCCTGACTCTCCTTGTCCTCCTCCCGCTCGGCATTCAGCGTCACCGCCGCCAGATAGTCGTCGAGACGGTCCATCGGTCGCCCCTTGTAGCGCGGCACGTATACCACCGGCGGCGGCGGTGTGGCCGGTCCGGGAGTCTTGAGGATGTCGTCCAGCGAAACCCGGGCCCGCGGCGTGTTGGCTGGCGGCGTGGACTTGGACTTCGGATTCTCCCCCTCCGGGCGTGGCCCGTCGAGATCGCCCAGGATCTCCTTGATGTTGCGCACCCGGCCCTCCGCCGTCTCCAGATCCTTGTCCATGCGGCGCAGCTCTTCAAAGAACCCGATTTCCTCGAGCCACGCCGAAGCCCAATTCCCGAGCGAAATGGGTTCCTCACCCAACAGCGGCTGTCGGGTCTTCTCCACCCAGGTACCGAAGCTGGTGATGGCGTCCCGCGTGCGGGTCTGAAAGGACTCCAGCACATCCGTGTGTTTCATCACGGTGAAGACGCTCGCCTTGCGTTCACTGCTCGCCGTCAACAACCGCTCCATCGTCACATCGCTGAGACCCCGGGCCGGAATGTTCGCGATGCGCAGCAGTCCGATGTCGTCGTGCGGATTCACGAAGGTCTTGAGAAACGCGAAGAAATCCTTGATCTCGCGCCGGTCGAAAAAGCTCTGCCCGCCGATCAAGTGATAGCGAATGCGCTTCTTGCGCAGGGCGGTTTCAATGGGTCGGGATTGCAGATTCGTGCGAAAAAGCACCGCCTGCTGGCCCCAACCGATCCGTTTCGCAATCCGGTCATACTCGATGTCGTCCGCCACCGTCTCCGCCTCTTTCTCGTCCGTCTCGAAACAGGTCAGCACGATCCGGTCCCCGGCGGGCTTGTCCGACCACAGGTTTTTCCCGCGGCGACGGGGATTGTTTTTAATGACCGCGTTGGCCGCCTTGAGGATGACGTTGGTGGAGCGGTAATTCTGCTCGAGCTTGATGACCTTGACCTCGGGATAGTGTTTTTCCAGGTCGAGGATGTTGGCGATCTCCGCGCCGCGCCAGCCGTAGATGGATTGGTCGTCATCACCGACGACGCAGAGGTTGCGGGACTCCGCGGTCAGGTGCTGCACCAAGGCAAACTGGCTGCCATTGGTGTCCTGATACTCATCGACCATGACGTAGGGCCAGCGTTCGCGGCACGCAGCCAGGGCGCTGGGATGTTCCCGGAAGAGCCGCAGCGTGAGCAGGATCAGGTCGTCGAAATCCACGGCATTGCACGCATGCAGGGCGGATTCGTATTTCTTGGCCACGTGTTCCGCGAGGGCGCGGACACTTGGATCGGCAAAATTGGCGGAGTTGGGCCCGCTGTTCTTGAACTTGCTCAGGACCGACAGCACCGCCGAGGCGTCGGTCTTTTCACCCTTGGCCGAGATCCCGGACAGAATCTTCTTCATCGCCGCCAGCTGATCGCCTTCGTCGTAAATGACGAAGTTGCGCTTGTAGCCGAGCAATTCGATATGCTGGCGCAGGATGCGGACGCAAAGGCTGTGGAAGGTGCAGAGGGTGGGACGTTCGGGCTTCTCGCCATTCTCCCCCCGGGGCGCCTTCGGGATCATTTCCGTGACGCGCTGGGACATCTCCTTCGCCGCCTTGTTGGTGAAGGTCACCGCCAAAACCTGGCCGGGGGCGATGCCTTTCTGAAGCATGTGGGCGATGCGACAGGTGAGGGTGCGGGTCTTGCCGGTACCGGCACCCGCCAGAATGAGCACGGGTCCGCGGTGGGTCACCACCGCGTCCCGCTGTTGCGGATTAAGCGAACTCAGACTGAAAGACACTCGCGGAAGAGAGAGGATGAATTTGGAACTGAACAGCGGGAATCGGGCGGTCCGCGCCCTCCCTTTCGCCCCTCCGGGGCCCCCCAGCCGACGGGTTCAGTCACCGAATAGTTGCGAAATCCGGCGTTGTCAGGTCCGGCCCGATGCGGGACATTCGAGGTTCGGCCCCGGCCCATCGGTCACGTTGGAGGTACGGGGCGGTAGCTAAACTTGTTATGAAGAAATTCTCTCACTCCCGGCCGGTTTCCCTGGCCATTCTCGCCCTTCCCGGCGTCGGTGTGCTCGCACCGCTGGCCGCCACCCACGCGGCGGCTTATCCCACCGCAGTGCTCCAGGATGCACCCGCGGCCTACTACCGCTTTGAAGACGCTCCCAAGGGCGTCGTGAACCTGAACTCGGGCAGTCTCGGCGCGGCCGGCAATGCCACGAATCTCAATGTCTATTCCGTCAGCGGCGCCCTCGCCGGCAACGGCAATCCGGGTGGTTATTTCGACGGCACCGGCGGCCGGGCCATCATCCCGTTCCAGGCCGCCCTCAATCCGCCCGCCAACACCTCGTTCACCATCGAGTCGTGGGTGAACACCAGCGTCGAGGTCACCGATTCCCCCGGACCCGCGCCCTTGATGAACCGGTACTCCTACTCGGGGGTAAACCGCCAGGGCTGGGTCTTCTTCCAGCGCTCGCTCACCACCGGTTGGAACTTTCGCACGTACATCGGGACGGGCAGCAGCACCGGCATCAACATCACGGGCCAGGCCTCAACCCCCGGAGCCGGTACCGCCGGTACCTGGAGTCACCTCGTGGCGACCTGGGATGGCCCCACCACCACCGCCCGCCTGTACGTCAACGGCGAGAAGGTCGCGGAGGCCACCGGCGGGTACGTGGCCAACACGGATGACCATCCGGTGGAGGAAGCCGTTCGGGGCGCCGCCGGCATCAGCGTCGGCTCCTACAACAACACCGAGCCCGGCAGCAATCCGTTCCACGGCAAGGTGGACGAAGTCGCCCTCTACGCGAAGCGGTTGAGCGATGCGGAAGTCCTGTCGCATTACCAAAACGGCACCAATGCCAATCGCACCACCGCATACGACGCACTCATCAAGTCCCTCGCGCCGGTCGCGTATCTGCGGTTCGACGAGTCCTCTCCGACCAATGACCAGGCCATCAACATCGGCAGCGCCGGTCCTTCCGGTAACGGTTTGAATGGCGTCGGCGTCCTGCATCCGGCTGCCGGTGCGGTCGCGGACGGCCTCGATGGCGCCAATGCCTACCGGTCAAAAGGGACCGGTGGCGGCACCACCACCGTGGTGCCGTGGTCGGCCAAGCTGAATCCCGAGGGCAGCCTGCCCTTTACCGTGGAATCCTGGTTCTACGTCGCCCAAGAGGTGACCGATGCCCCCGGACCGGCCCCGTTGATGAACCGCTATTCGTACTCCGGTGCGGATCGCCAGGGCTGGGTCTACTTCCAACGCTCTCCCACCACGGGTTGGAACTTCCGGACCTACAGTGGTGTAGGTAGCGCCACCGGCGTCAACATCACCGGTCAGGCGAGCAACCCGGATGCCGGCAAAGCGGGCACCTGGAATCACGTCGTCACCACGTGGGACGGCACCACCGCCACCCTCTACGTGAATGGCGAGCAGGTCGCGCAAGGCACCGGCGGTTATGCCGCCAACACGGACGACCACGATCCAGCCCAGGCCGTACGCGGTCCGGCTGGATTGGGCATCGGTTCCTACAACAACACCCAGCCCGGTGAGAACGCCTTCACGGGCCGCGTCGATGAAGTCGCCGTCTACGCTGACGTCCTGAGTGCGGAGCGGGTCCTGGGCCACTACCAAAACGGGACCAACAGCCTGCGCACACTGCCCTACGAAGCGGAAGTCCTCGCCGACAAGCCCGTGGAGTTCCTGCGCTTTGACGAGCCAGCCTTCAATCCCGTGGCCAATTCCGGCACCGCCGGAGCGTCTCGCAATGGCGCCGTGGTGTTCCCCCGGGCGACCGCCAATGGTCCCAGTGGCACGGCGTTCCCGGGCCTCGAGACCGACAATCATGCGCTCGCCTTCGACGCGCAGAACAGCTTCGTGAGTCTCGGCAACCCCTCGGGTCCGACCCTGGCCAAAAAGTTCTCCGCGGAAGCCTGGATCCGGCCGGACGCCGCCCAAGGCACCGTCGCGAACGTGCTGGCCCGCGTGCCTTCGCTGGGTGACGAGGACGACCTCTTCCTGCGGATTGTCGACGGCACCGCGTATGAGTTCGGAACGGTCTCGCTGGTGGGCGAGGATCTGGTCGTGCGCAGCGTCAAAGCGCCCGCCCCGGCGGCGGATTTGAATGGCTCCACGTGGACGCATCTGACCGGAACCTACGACGGCACGAAGTGGTCGTTGTACCGGAACGGCGTGCTGCTGGGAACCACTCCCGATACGACCGGCATGGCCGCCGCTCTGGAAACAGATTGGGCCATCGGCAGTCGCGGTGACGGCATCGGCCGGCTCTTCGCCGGAGCCATCGATGAAGTCGCGCTCTACTCGCAAGCCTTGACCGAGGCCCAGATCCAGGCGCACTACGCCGCCGCGACGGTGGCCCCGAGTGTGTCGGTTCCGCTGACCATCGTGCGGAACGGCAACAACATCGCCGTCAGTTGGACGGGCGCCGGCGTGCTCCAGGCCGCCTCCACGGTGAACGGAACTTACGAAGACGTCGCTGGCGCCGCCTCGCCGGCCAAGCTGCCCACCGGTTCCGCCGCGCAGTACTTCCGCCTGCGCAAGTAGTCGACCCCGGGCGCCTCAGTGCCCGACCATCGGCCGTCGCCCTCCGGGGTGACGGCCGATTTTTCATTCCGGGAACTACCCGGGCATCCGCAATTCCCGGTTGAGCAACCCGCCGATTCCACGAAGACTCGCGGCGTGTCGTTCCGAAGGCTCCGTCTCCCCTGCCTGCTCTTCACGTTGGTCCTGGCGGCCAGTGGCTGCCGGGCGCCCCTCCACCCGACGGCGGCACCCCCGGATCCCGAGCGGGCCCGCGCCCTGTCCGCCATGGAATCCGTGATGGGCCGCCTGCCGGGTCCGGAGCGCCGGTGTCCCTTGGAGGTGCGGAGGGAATCCGAAACCGATGAGGGCACGTACGTCCGGCAAAAATTGTCGTACCAGAGTGAGCCCGGAGATCGCGTGCCCGCCTACCTCCTGATTCCGAAAGCCGCGTTGGGCACGGCCCAGCGACGTTTTCCCGCGGTGCTGGCCCTGCATCAAACCCACGCGGCCGGGCAAAAGGTGGTGGTGGGCCTGGGCAACTCGCCGGACGACGAATACGGCGTCGAGTTGGTGCGACGCGGCTACGTCGTCCTGGCTCCGCCCTACACGCTGCTGGCCGAGTATCAACCCAACCTGCGCGCCCTGGGGTGGGAAAGCGGCACGTTGAAGGCGGTTTGGAACAACATGCGTGGGCTCGACCTGCTGGCCACGCTGCCGTTTGTCCGGACCAACGGCTTCGCCGCCATCGGCCATTCACTGGGCGGTCACAACGGCTTGTTCACCGCCGCCTTCGACGACCGCCTCCGGGTGGTGGTGACCAGTTGCGGCTTTGATTCCTTCCGGGATTACTACGATGGCAACCCCTCGGTCTGGCAGCCTGAACGGGGCTGGTGCCAGACCCGCTATATGCCGCGGCTGGCGGCCTACGCCGGCCGGCTGGATCAACTGCCCTTTGATTTCCCCGAAGTGTTAACGGCGATTGCGCCGCGGGCGGTGTGGGTCAATGCACCGCTGCGCGACGAGAACTTCCGCTGGCGCAGCGTGGACCGGGTGACCGAAGCCGTGCAGGCCCGATTCACCCGACCCAATGGAGCGTCGCGGCTGGTCGTGGTTCATCCGGACTCGCCCCATCGGTTTCCCCCGGAAATCCGGCAGGCCGCTTATGCGTTCATCGACCGCCAGCTCGCTCCGGGACCGCACCCCGCGAACCCATAAAATCGACCACGATCGTCCCTTGCCGCCGCCCGATTGAACGGCGTCAATCAGCGGATTGCTATGAGTTCCGAATCGCCAGGCATCGGCCCGGATCGCTCGTCCAAGAGTGGACGCAAACGGGTGCGCAAACGTCGGTCGACCGGGGAGAATTTCATGCTGCTCTCCCGGGATCGATTGACGTGGCGTGAGCTGTTGAAGACGGATCGCAAATTCGTGTTCCTGGTGTCCGTGCTGCTGGTCGCCGCCTTTGCCAGCCTGGTGATGCTGCCCCGCGTCTGGCGGGTGAGTCCGGCCGGCTTTTTTCCCATCTTCCGGGTGAGTGGCGTCGGCCTGCTCCGGGAACGGTTGGCCATCCGTTCCGCGGAGGCCGCGGAGGCGCGCGGCGACCTTCCGCAGGCGCTGGAGAACTGGCGACGAGCCATGATGGCGAATCCTGCGACAGTCCCCAGCAAACGCCGTTTTCTCGCCCTTTGCGTGCAACGTGGGACGACGGATCAGGATCCTGATTCCACCCGGCAGCAGGTCCGGCAGTCCAGCCTGCTGCTGCGGCTGACCGGCACCAACCAGGCGGACCTTGAATTGACCGCCGCCGTCGCCCACGCGGTGGAGTGGGAGGAGTATACCGTGAAAACGCTGGGACGTCGACCGTTGGCGGAATTGTCGCCGGCCGGTCGAGCCACCCTCGCGGGAGCCCTTTTTGAACTGGACGATTTCCCCGCGTTCCGGCGGGTGGCGGACGCGGATCCCGGTTTGTCCGATCCCGTGTTTACCCTGCAAAAGGCCGCGGTGGAGCTGATCATGGGCGGCACCCCGTCCTCCGCCGGCTGGGCCCGCTTGGAGAGTGCGACTACCAATGCGGCTCAGGCCCGGCTCGCGGGGCATGCACAACTGGTGGCGGCGGCGTATTTGAGCGATGAGCCGCGATTCAATCAGGCTTGGGCCGTTCTGGAGGCCGCCCATGCCCTGCGTCCCCGGGATTCCGTGCGCCGATGGCAGCTGCTCTCGCACTTGGGCCGCACCGAGGAGGCCGCCAGCAGCGCCCTGGCCTTCGATCTCCCCGCCCGCACCGCCCATGAAGCCATTCAGGTGGTGCGGGAACTGGATCGCATCGGTCTCACCCCCAAAGCCATCCGCTACGGAGAGAGTGCCCTGGAGCAATTTCGGACCGAACCCGTGCTGTGGCGGGAGGTTGGACGCCTGATGGTGCGCGCATCCCCACCGGAAATCCTGATCCGTTTCGCCGCCAATCTCCGACTGGTGGATTGGGATGAGGAACAACAGATCGGAATTGCCAGTTACTATCTCGGGGTCGCCGAACATCGTTTGGGGCACACGGTCCGCGCGGATGAAGCCTTTGCGGAAGCGGCGGCCGACCCGGGTCTCCGGAACGTTCCGGTGCTCGCCCTGGAGTGTGCCAATACGATGCGACAGATGGGTTACGTGGAGCGGGCGGAACGAATCACTCAGACCATCCAAGCTGAAAATGCGAACGTGGCGGGGTTTTGGCCGCGCGTGCTGCGGGCTGCCCGTGACGCGCGTTCGGAGAGTTGGCTGTTGGATTCCGCGCGACGCGAGTATCAAACGTCCCCCACAAGTTCCCGCGCGCAACAGCAATACCTGGACGCCTTGCTCTTGAATCGGACCAACACGAGCGAGGCCCTGAAGCTCGCCCAAACCTTGCGCCAGACCCTGCCGGAAGATCCGGCTCAGATCGTCGCTCTGGCCCGGACGCAGGCGCTGCTGGGTCAATGGGAGAACGTGCAGCGAACGCTGCAGGGCATGGACGAATCCACCTTGCAAAGCGCCGGATTGCCGACGCTCACCCGTTACCAGTTGGTCCGCGGTGAGGCCCTGGTGGAGTTGGGGCGACGCCGGGAGGCTGCGGTCGTGCTGGCCAAGGTCGATGCCACCCAGCTCTTTCCCGACGAGTTGCAGCGCTACCAACTGCTGCGGGAACGCGCCCGTTAAAAGGGCATGAACCGGAGCTCAAACGCCCGGTCCACCAGCCAGGCGGTCGCGGTCACCGCAATCAGGCCGGAGCCGACTGGCAGCACCCCGCGCCGGTAGAACGAGGTTCGCCGTAGCGCGAAGGCAGCCGGGAGGAAAACCGCCACCGCGGCGAGCTGGCCGGTCTCCACCCCCAAATTGAACCCCACCAACGGGGCGGCCAAGGCCGTCCCCGTGAGACCCAGTTCGCCGAGGGCATTGGCGAAACCGAAGCCATGGATCAAACCAAACGCGAACGGAATCGTAATGACCCGGCGCGTCGTCGGGGGCCGCGTGGGCGCGTCCATCGGGCCCGGTCGGGCCGGCCACAGATTGCGCACCGCCGCATAAACCACGCTCGCGGCGATGGCGCTTTCAATCAGCCGCGAGGGCGGCCGCGCCAACCCCAATGCGGCCAGCGCAAGGGTGAGCGAATGGGCGAGGGTAAATGCCGTCACCACCTTCAGCACCACCATCCAGGCGTCCCGAAAGCGCTCGACGGGCTGCCAATCGGCCCCGCTCCGTCGCAACACCGCGGGCAGCAGCAAGGCCGCCAGAAACAACAGGTGATCGTACCCCGACCAGATATGGTGGACGCCTTCGACGAAAAACTGCGCCAAGCCGCGGCTGGCTTCGGATCCGCCGCCCGATCTTCCGCTGGGGGCGACCAGGTTCACACTGGGCGACGCCGGTGACAGCAGCCCCGTGAAGCTTTCCGCCGCGAGGAGCTGATCCGTTCCCGGCGCGGTCACGTCGGCCACCCGCGCCCCCGACCACTGGACGTTGATCAGCGCCCGGTGCTGCGGGTCCAAATCGAAAAGACAGCGATAGGTCAGCGTCAGTTGGGTCAACGGCGCCACGGCCTCCGTCGTGAACAGCAGGGAGGCGCACACGACTTCTTCGTGATTCACGAGCCGCAAGGGTTCCGGCACCAGAATCAGCCGTTCGCTGGCATTGGTCAGCGTGAGCCGGCGGGTGACGTAGTCGTTGAGATCGGGCTCGCGTCGCCGGAGATCGGCCCAGGTCAGTTTCCCGTCATCACTCGTATCCAAACCGAGGACGCCCTCCAGATCCTTCAGGGCCAGATCCAGCTGCAGGGTGACACTACGATTGGTCACCGTGAGCTGCAGCCAGGCGTCACTGGATCGGTGTGCCTGGACCTCCGGGGCGACCACGAGCAACAGCAGAACCCAGCGCCAGTATTTGGCGACGGTCTTGATCCGACTCGTAATGGCAGCAATCCGTCTCACGCCGGTCAATGTAGACCTCGGAAACCGTCCGTTTCGAATCCCATTCGCGGTCTGGGACTGCGGGTACCCGGAAACGCGAGGTTTGGAACCGGGCCGGAATCCGGCTAAGAACCATCATGGTCGCTCGCACACCGTTTGAAGATTCCGTCTGGGAGGCCCTTGCAGCCTTGGAGGCCGCCATCGCTGAAGGCCGTCCGCCGGCGCCCAATCCCGCTCTGCGCCCCGCCCTCGCCCGCGTGGAAGCCTTGACCCGCGAAGTGACGCCCGACGTGGATCCCCAACTGCGACATTTCCTCCAGCGCGGGAGTTTCCAAAAGGCCCGGCTCTGGCTGGAAGGTGTGCGCGATTAAGTGCCCCCAAAACGCCTCACACCCCGCCGCTGTGCATCCCGTTTCGGACACCATTGCCGCGCTGGCCACCCCGTTGGGTGAAGGCGGCCTCGCCGTGCTGCGCGTCTCCGGCCCCGCCGCGTTCACCATCGTGGACGCCTGCTTCCGGCCGGCCGGCCCGCTCCACCGAAAACCTTCGGCCGCTCCCAGCCATACCGTGCACTACGGGCACGTGGAATGGGCCGGGCGGGTTTTGGATGATGTCCTGATTTCCGTTTTCCGGGGACCGCGAAGTTTCACCGGCGAGGATACGGTGGAGATATCCTGTCACGGCGGTGTGTTGATCACCCGTCTGGTGCTGGAAGCCCTGCTGGGCGCGGGGGCGCGGGCCGCCGAGCCCGGGGAATTCACCCAGCGGGCGTTTCTCAATGGGCGCATTGATCTCGCCCAGGCCGAGGCCGTGGCGGATCTCATCCACGCCCGCACCGAACTCGCCCTGGGGGTCGCCCGTCAACAATTGGCCGGTCGACTCAGCGCCCGCATCCGCACGCTCCGCGACGGTTTGATGAACCTGCTCGCGCACGTGGAGGCGCATCTCGATTTTCCCGACGAGGACATCGCTCCCGACACCGGCGCCGCGTTGCGCCGCCGCATTCACGTTTCGCTGGAGTTGCTCGACGAACTCCTGCGCACCGCGCCGGAAGGGCAGTTGCTGCGCCGCGGCCTGCGGGCGGCCATCATCGGTCGTCCGAATGCCGGGAAATCCTCGCTGCTGAACGTGCTGCTGGGCCATGACCGGGCCATCGTATCGCCCGTGGCGGGCACCACCCGCGATACCATCGAGGAGACCGCCAATGTGCGGGGTCTGCCGGTGGTGTTTGTCGACACCGCGGGACTCCGCGACGCCGCGGATGCGTTGGAGGTGGAAGGCATCCGCCGAAGCCGCGCCGCCGCGGACCGGGCGGAACTCTTGCTCCACGTGCTCGATGCCAGCGAAGTCCTGCACCCGGAGGACGCAGCCCGATTGACGGAGTTCGCCGCCCGGCCCCGCTTGCTGGTACTCAACAAGTCCGATCTACCCCGTCGCCTCGTGCTGCCCGCGGATGCGGTGGGCACCACGACCGTGGTGGAAGTGGCGTGTACCACGGGAGCCGGCGTGGAAGCGCTGAAGGATGCGTTGAAGGCGGCCGTTTGGCGGGGCGGTGTCGGCTCGGAGGCTCTGGAAGTAGCCATCAACGCCCGTCATCAGGACGCGCTAACCCGCGCCCGCGCCGCGTTGCAACGGGCCGATCAGGCGTGGCAGGCGCAGGTCACGCTGGAATGCATCGCCGCCGATCTGCGTCTGGCCGTAACGGCCGTGGGCGAAGTCGTCGGCGCCACCAGCACGGAAGATCTGTTGGATCGGATCTTCAGTACCTTCTGCCTCGGAAAATAACGACCGTGAGTTAACCACCGGCAGTTGCCGCCGTCGACAGCAGGCCTACGCCAGCATCCAGGCGATGATCGCCTTCTGCACGTGGAGCCGGTTCTCGGCCTCGGCAAAAATCGTGTCCGCGTGGGCTTCGAGCGTGGGCTCGTCGATCTCCAGTCCGCGATACGCCGGCAGACAGTGCATCACCAGAACTTCCGGCCGGGCCAGATCGATGAGTCCCTGATTGATCTGATAACCGGTGAGGTCCTGCAGGCGGGCGGCCTTCTCGGCTTCCTTGCCCATGGAAACCCAGACGTCGGTGTAGAGAAGATCAGCCCGGCGGGAAGCCAGCTTCACGTCCTCGATCAATTCAAGCATTCCCGCGCCGATGGGCATGCGCTCGGTGATGGACGTACGCGCGTGTTGATCCCAATCCGCCGCGTCTCCGGCGCCGGCACGGCGCAGCACCGCGGGAGCCGGCCAATACTTCTTCGGCGCCGCAATGCGCAGTTCAAATCCCAAACGCGCGGCGGCAAAGATCCACGAGGCCGGCACATTGCACGCGCCATCGCCAATGAAGGTCACGACCTTGCCGGCGATCGATTCCCGCCGGCGTTCCTCAAAGGTGAAGATGTCCGTCAGGATCTGGCAGGGATGTTCGTCGTCGGTCAGCGCGTTGACCGTGGGGATGCCGCTATACGTGGCGAACTCCTCCACATCATGCTGGGCAAAGGTGCGAATGACCGCGCCGTGCAGCATGCGACCGAGCACACGGGCCGTGTCGCGGATCGGTTCGCCCCGGCCGAGCTGGATATCCGTGGCACTCAGGAACAGTGCGTCCCCGCCGAGCTCCCGGATGCCGACCTCAAAGCTGACCCGGGTGCGCGTGGACGATTTGGAAAAGATCAGCCCCCAGGTCTGCCCGGAGAGCGGGCGGGTGTGGGAGGTGCGGTGCGCCTTGAACTCGGCGACGCGATTCAAGATCGCGCGCATTTCGGTGCCCGTTAACTTTTCCAGACTTAGCAGATGCTTCATGACGGCAAACACGCCCCGGAGTCTCGTCCCCAAGGCAAAGGCCCCGCGCACGGCGGGGCCGGAAAGGGTATCAATACCACCGGCCAGCCGGATTTGTCACGCGAGAAATTGAGAAAGAAAGCACCGCCGCCGCCACGGGCCTCCCCACGACTTCCGGGTCTGGATTCCGCGCGCTTTCCCCCCGTCACCGAGCCGGATCAGCGGTGGCCGGGCCCATCGCCGCCCTGTGCCAGGACCTCGCCGATTCGCTCCGCGGAGCGCTCCCGGCGGCGTGAGGACCGGCGAGATTCCCGCGGGTTGAAATCTAATCCGTAGCATCCCCGAAAAATCTCATAGTGCATCAAGGATGGATTTCCTCACCCGGATGGCCCGGCACCGGAGAACCCAGTTGCCAAATTCGGACCACCCCGAGCACGACCTCCGGCCAGGGGAGATCCTTCGGCCGCGTTCGTCTGTCCTTTGCCAGGAGCCCGGCGCATCGGCAGACTTGCCCAGCAACCATCGATCCACTGATCCCCGCCATGGCAACACCCAAAGCGTTCACCGGAAAAATCCCCAGCGGTCGCTCTCTGCTGGCGTGGCTGCTGGCATCGACCGCCCTGTTGGCCGGGGAACCTGTCCTGCCACCCAGCCCGGGGGTCCTCACGAACTGGGCGCAATGGCGGGGGCCGTCGGCGAACGGAGTCTCCACCACCGCCAATCCACCCACGCAGTGGAGCGAATCCTCCAACGTGCGTTGGAAGGTCGAACTCCCCGGACACGGCCATTCTTCGCCGATTGTTTTTGGGGACCGGGTGTATGTGCTGATGGCCGCGCCGTTTGGCGCAGCGCTGCCGGCGGTGCTGGATCAAGCGCCGGGCGTGCACGACAGCGTACCGGTCACCCATCGCTTTCGCTACAGTGTGGCCGCACTGAATCGAGCGACCGGCCAGACCGTTTGGCAAAAGGTCGTTAGGGAAGAATGGCCCCATGAAGGCGGTCACACCACCGGAAGCCCGGCCTCACATTCACCCGTCACCGATGGCGCCCGCATCTACGCGCTCTTCGGTTCGCGCGGATTGTATTGCCTCGACACCGCCGGCACCGTGCTCTGGGAAACCCAGCTGGGTCGAATGCAGACCTTGCACGCTCACGGGGAAGGCAGTTCGCCCGTGCTCCACGGCGACACCCTGATTGTGAATTGGGATCACCAGGGCGAATCGTTCCTCTATGCCTTCGACAAATTGACCGGCCGCCAGCGCTGGAAAGTGGCGCGGGATGAAAAGACCTCCTGGTCCACGCCCCTGGTCGTGGAGCATCAGGGCCGAACCCAGATCGTGATCAGCGCCACCCAGCGCATCCGCGGCTACAATTTGTCCGATGGTGCCTTGCTGTGGGAATGCGGCGGGCTGTCGGACAATGTGGTGTCGTCGCCGGTGTATCACGACGGACTGGTAATCGCCGGCAACAGCTATGTCCGGCAGGCAATGCTGGCCATCCGCTTGGACGGGGCGCACGGTGATATCACGACCACGGATCGCGTGGCCTGGCGGCTGAACCGGCTCACGCCCTATGTCTCTTCGCCGCTGCTCTACGACCACACGCTGTATTTTGTGCGGCACAATCAAAACGTGCTGTCCCGGCTGGATCCCGCGACCGGCGAACCCCGCGGGGAACCGTTGCGATTGGAAGCGATTCGCGATTTCATCTTTGCCTCCCCGGTGGGCGCTGCGGGACGCATCTATGTCACGGCCCGCGACGGCGTGACGGTGGTGTTGCGCCACGACGCGTCCAACGCGGTGCTCGCGGTCAACCGCCTGGACGACACGTTCAGCGCTTCCGCAGCCGTGGCGGGACGGGAGCTGTTTCTCCGCGGCGAAAAATATCTCTACTGCCTCGCGGAAAAGTAGCGGCCTGCCCTGCACGCCGGCGGGCTGAGTTCGCCAGATTTCCGTCCAGCGAGATGGGTCATGAGCACCCTCTGAATCCCGCATCGATTTCGTGAGCGGCCGCCGCCGCCGTGGTCCAATCCGCAACACACCGCCGGACCATGAAAACTCCCCGTCCCGGAAAGGAAACCCTCACCGCACTGCTGGGCAATCTCCGCCAGGTCGTCCGGGGCCGCGAACAACCGCTACGCCATCTGCTCGCCGCGTTTGCCAGCGGTGGCCATGTTCTTCTTGAGGATAATCCCGGCACCGGTAAAACCACGTTGGCCAAGGGCCTCGCCCGCTCCCTCGAAGCCGAGTTCCGTCGATTGCAATTCACCCCCGATTTGCTGCCGTCCGACATCCTCGGCGTCTCCATCTACCGACCGCGCGAACAGGAGTTTCAGTTTCAACCCGGTCCGGTGTTCGCGGAGATTCTGCTGGCGGACGAAATCAATCGAGCCTCGCCGCGCACCCAATCGGCGCTGCTGGAGGCCATGGCTGAGGCTCAAGTGAGTGTGGAAGGCGTCGCCCGGCCGCTGCCGGAATTATTCTTCGTCGTGGCGACCCAAAACCCGGTGGAGTTCCGCGGCACCTACCCGCTGCCCGAGGCGCAAATGGATCGCTTCGCCCTGCAACTGCGGCTCGGCTACCTCGACGCAGCGGAGGAGGTGGCACTCCTGCAGGCCCAACAACACACGCATCCGCTCCAACACCTGACGCCCTGCGCCACGGTCGCGGATGTCCTGGCCGCCCGCCGCGAAGCCGCCTGCGTGCGCATCAGCCCCGAACTCCAACGCTATCTGGTGGATCTCTGCGGCGCGACCCGCGTCGCGCCCGGCGTACAACTCGGCGCCAGCCCCCGGGCCTCGCTGGCCTTGATGAAAGCCGCCCAGGCGCTGGCGTTGTTGGAGGGCTCGTCCTTTGTCGCTCCTGAGCATATTCAGGAACTCGCCGTCGGAGTGATCGCTCACCGCTTGGCCGTCGAAGCCCAGGCCAAGTTCGGAGGCCTCACCGGCGCAACGGTCGTGGAGCAACTCCTTCAAACCGTCAAAGTCCCCGGTTGAGCATCCGCGCGACCTCGCCGGCATCCGCATTCCCCTTTCAACCCACCCACGCCATGATGCGTTGCCTGTACCGGTCCTATCAATGGACGCCCCGGCTGACCCGTTGGGTGGCCCGGCGACTGACGCCGGCGGGCCGATTGGTAGTAGCGGTCCTGGTGCTCGCCACGTTTCTGGGGACCGACCTCGATCGCGCCGCGGGTCCACGAACCTTGTTGCTGGGCCTGATCCTGCTGGTCCTCGCCGCGGGCTTCAGTCCGTTCTTTCGCGGACGCTTCCGCGTCGAACGACGTTTGCCGCGAGTCGCCTCGGTGGGAGAGCGACTCCGGTACCCGGTCCGGATCGAAAACTGCACGGAGCGGCGACTGGCGGGTTTGGAAGTGCTCGAGGAACTGGCCGACGAGCCGCTGGAGTATGCGGCCTTTATCGCCCGACTTCGTCCGACCTCCCGCGGTCAATCGGGCCGTTTCACATCCGTTCTCCGCCGCGGCCGCGTGGAACCCGTGGCGTTGCCCCCGCTGAATCCCGGCGAAGTCCTCACCACCCATTTGGAATGGGTGCCGCGTCGTCGTGGACTGCTGCACTTCGCCGCGGTGGGTATTGCCCGGACGGATCCGTTGGGACTCTTTCGCTCGCCCGTGCGGGTGCCCGCGCCGCAAACGCTGGTGGTCCTGCCACGGCGATATCCGGTGCCCGAGCTGCATCTGTCGGGCACCCCCAAGTACCAACCGGGCGGCGTGGCCCTGGCCTCGCGCGTGGGCGAATCCGAGGAGTTCCTGGCGCTGCGCGAATACCGCCCCGGGGATCCGCTCCGTAGGATCCACTGGCGCAGCTGGGCCCGGGCGGGCACGCCGGTGACCAAGGAGTACCAGGATGAATTCTTCTCCCGACACGCGCTGGTGCTCGACACCTTCACCGGTCCGGACAACGAGGAGGTTTTCGAAGAAGCCGTCAGTGTCGCGGCCTCCTTCGCGGCGCAAACGCGGTCCGCCGATGTGCTGCTCGATCTGCTGTTCACCGGCGATCGCGCGTACCGGGTCACCGCCGGGCGTGGCCTCGCGCCCGTCAGCCAATTGCTCGAGGTACTGGCGGCCGTGCCCCGGGCCACGGCGTTGAAGTTCGAGACCTTGCACCACCGCGTGCTCGAACACGCGCACGAAGTAACCGGCGCCGTGTGTGTGCTAATCGGCTGGGACGAGGAGCGTCGGGAACTCGTGGAACAGCTGATCGCCCGGGGCGTCCAACTCCACGTTTTGGTTATCGTGCCCCGATCACAAAGACGGCCGCCGGAGCCGGGGCCCCGGATCGCCTCCGCCGGTTTTCATGTCCTCACCGCCGGACGGATCCGTGAGGACCTCGCCCGAATAACCTCCCATTCCCGCGCATGAAAACTCCCCCCTTCCTCCTCGCCGCTGCGTTGCTGGTCTGGGCTTCGTCCGCCCACACCGCGTGGCTGGCCGCACCGCTTGCGCTCGCGCTGGAACTCAGTCGCTGGCGCCGGGTTCGTTGGGATCTTGGGACCGCCGCGTTGGATCGATTGTGGAATCTCTGCGTCGGGATGTTGTTGTTGCACGGACTCTATCTGGTGGCGTCCGACGACCAAGGACTCGGCCTTGGCGCCTGGATGAGTACTGGCACGCCGCCCACGCTCACCGGGAATCGGGCCACCGAAACCCTGCGTCAGGCGTTACTGTTCCTGCCGCTGTGGGTCGCCCCCATGATTCTCGCGCAAACCTGGGGACGAATGGGACCGCTGCCCGTCAGCACCTTCTCGTGGTATCTGCGGCTGCGACGCGATCGCTGGAACAACTCCGGAGAAACGGAGGATCACTGGAATATTTCGTGGCCCTACTTTGCCGTAACGGTGGTGGGCGCCTGCGCGGGGGAGCCGACGCCCGTTCGGCTGGGCGCATTGGTCGTGCTCGTGGGTTGGGCCCTGTGGACGCGTCGCAGCCGCTCCTTTCCCGCGTGGGCGTGGGCCGGGACTTACCTCACGGCCGTCGGCCTGGCCGCCGTGCTGCACGCCGGGCTGCGTCCGGTGGAAGCCTGGCTGACCGAAGTCGAATCCAACTGGCTGAATCGTTGGTTCGAGCGCCAACCCGGGGCCGCGGAAAGCCACACCACCCTCGGCATGGTGGGCCGGCGCAAGAACTCGGGACGCATCGCGTTCCGCCTGCAAACGCCGCCCGGGGCCGTGTTACCCACGCTTCTCTGGGAGACGGTGCACGACACGTATCGCGGCACGGTTTGGAAGAACGAAGCCGGGCCCACGTTTACGCCGGTCTCCGGCGGGGAGGCTGACGGCACGTACACCTTTGCGAGCGCCGCGAGTCGCGAAGCGTTCTTTCATCTTTGGTTGCCACCCGGATCGCGGTCGATCGTGCCCCAACCCTTCGGACTGCGACGACTGGAGGAAGTCCACGCCACCGGATTGGAATCCAACGCCCTCGGCGTGCTCCGCGCCACCGATTGGAAGTTCGGCGCCGTGCCGGTGTTTTATGGACGCACGCCCACCCTGCATGCGCCGCCCACGCCCAAGGATTTGTCCGTGCCCGATGCGGAACTGCCCGTGCTGTCGCAAGTGGCCAACGAACTTGGACTCACCGCCCCGCTCGCCCCCGCGCAAAAGCTCGCGCTGCTGGGACGCTACTTCAGCGGGAACTTCGCCTATTCGCTCTATCAATCCCGCGCCGCCGTCGCTACCACCACCCGCTCCACGCTCGAGGCGTTCCTGCTTCGCACGCACTCCGGACACTGCGAATACTTCGCCACCGCAACCACGCTCCTGTTGCGGCAAGCGGGCATTCCGGCGCGGTACGTCGTGGGCTGGGCCGTACCGCCGCCCGTGGCGGACGGCCTCTGGACCCTCGTGCGGGATCGTCACGCCCATGCCTGGACCCTGGCCTTCATCGACGGCCGCTGGTGTGAGATCGACAACACACCCGCATCCTGGAATGAAGCCGAAAACCAACGCCGGTCCGCGTGGGAATCGGTGACTGACGGCTGGTCGCGCCTGGTCTTTGAATGGGGACGCCTTCGCCTCTGGGGAGCCGGCGGCCGCACCGGCATCCTGCTGATCGCCGGACTGCTCCTGGTCGGACTATTAATCCAATGGCTGCGCGCCAACGGCGGCCGCCGCTCTGCCGCCCGAACCGCCCCGACGACAACGCCAACTTGGCCCGGACTGGATTCGGAATTTTACGCCATCGTGTGCGCGCTGGAGCGAACCGCCGGCGAACGCGCCCCCGGCGAAACCCTCCGCGACTGGCTCCCTCGCGTGCACCGCCCAGGCAATACACCCGCGGCCCCGGAAATGGTGGGAGAACTCTCCACGCTGCTAGCCCTGCACTACCGCCTCCGCTTCGACCCCGCGAGCCTGACCCCCACCGAGCGCCACCAACTCCGGCAACAAGCCGAAGCATGGCTGCGAAGTCGCTGACGGATCGCGACCCCGAATTGTCTGCGCATAAACCAAGCCATCGGAAAACGGACCGGCGCTGAACCAAACTCATCATTCGAATCCCAAGTGCCGCCTCAATCCGGCTCGCTGCCCCTCCCCCACCCATGCCGCGGTCCCTCCCTCCGCCCTCGCCACCGAAGTTTCAACCGGCTACAATCTCCTCTGCACGCCATGGCCTTCACCGAGTCCGAAATCGCCGAGCACCTCCAGGTGATAGAGGACAAATTTTGGTCCCTGCGCCGTCCGGCGTTGCAACAGCGTCACAGAATCCGCGAGGGACAGCGGTTTACCGATCAGGCCATCGAGCTGTTCCTGGTCCGCCCCGTGTACGATCGCCCCAGCGAGCAGGTCGAGGAGTATCTCGCCAAGATCCGGTTTGTTCGCACCACGAAGGTCTGGCGCCTGTTCTGGAAGCGGGCGGATGGGAAAAGGCACAGTTATCCGCCTCACCCCCAAACCGGCTCCCTGGCCGAGGCCATCGCCATCATCCTCAAGGATCCCCACGGTTGCTTCTTTGGGTGAGCGGTCGGTGGTACAAATTCCGTTAAGTCAGCTTGGGGACTGA